>NZ_CP158281.1:0-611575 GCF_040256645.1 Brevibacterium sp. CBA3109
TTGGAGCCATCGCCCGGTTTGGTCTCGATGACGACACCCTTCTCCACGTCAGGGGAGTTCTGCGAGATGTGTGTTCCAGCTTGCAGCTTGGCGTCATTGAGGATCTTGCGGGCATCCTCCTCCGATTTGCCGGAGACATCCGGGACCTTGACGCTCTCGGGGCCGGAGGAGATGACCAGCTTCACGACGCTGTCCTGCTCTACTCGCTGACCGCCGGGAGGATCGGTCTCAATGGCCTTGCCCTCGTCGACATCCTCGCTGTAAGACTCATCCCGGTCGACTCTCAGGCCCTGTTTGATGAGGGCGGACTCAGCCTCATCGGCATCTAGGTTGGCCACGTCCGCGACCTCGACCTGGATGATGTCCGGTGGTTTGTTGATCTCGTAGACCCACAGAGCGATGGCGGCCAGAGCCAACAGCACGAAGATGCTGCCGATCCAGATCCAGGCCCGTGAGCGCCTCGGCGGTGGTGGATCGTCCTGCTTGGCCATGATCGTCGACACGGCACCCGTTTCTGGGTCCACCTCGGAGTCCTGGCCGTACTGCGGGGGACCCATCATGGCCCCGGCCATCGGGAACGCCTGGGTGCGTTCCATGTCGTCGTCGAAGCTGAAGGGGCGAGAGTCACGGGCCGCGAGGACATCCTCACGGAAGATGTAGGCATCCTGGTAGCGCTCGTCGCGATCCTTCAGGAGGGCGTGCAGGAGCAGCCGGTCGACCTCAGGGGGAATATTGGGATTGTAGAAGCTCGGCGGCTTCGGCGTCTCACCCACGTGCTGATAGGCGACCGCCAGCTGCGAATCGCCGACGAACGGCGGCCTGCCGACGAGGAGTTCGTAGAGCAGGCAGGCCGTCGAGTACAGGTCGGAACGGGCGTCGACGACCTCACCACGGGCCTGCTCGGGGGACAGATACTGGGCGGTGCCCACGACCGACTGGGTCTGGGTCAGACCACTGTTGTCCTTGAGCGCGCGGGCGATGCCGAAGTCCATGACCTTGATGTCACCCTCGGGGGTGAGCATGACGTTGGCTGGCTTGATGTCGCGGTGGACGATCCCGTTGCGGTGGGAGTACTCGAGCGGGGCAAGCACACCGGCGACGACGTTGAGGGCTTCGTCGACGGTCAGGGTGCCGTGCTCGTTGAGGACCTCGCGCAGGGTCTGGCCCTCGACGTATTCCATGACGATGAAGGGCACCGAGACGGTGGAGCCGCCTGTCTCGACGAAGTCCTCCTCGCCTGAGTCGTAGACGCCGACGATGCCCGGATGGTTCAGCCCTGCCGCGGACTGAGCCTCCCGTTTGAGACGTGTGTGGAATGAGGGATCACGAGCCAGATCGGATCGCAGAAGCTTGATCGCGACGCGCCGGTCCAGTCGGTTGTCGACGCCTTCGTGCACTTCTGCCATGCCCCCACGGCCGAGGAGCGCACGAACTTCGTACCGCCCCGACAGCACCTTGGGTTCATTCATTCTGGTCCTCCGCTTGGTTCACCCACGTCGTGGGAAAGTTCTCCGCATGTCAAGTAGATTGTTTGGCTACTCAGCGCATCGTGTCAGCCGAAGATCGCCTCGTCCTAATTCGCACCGGCACTCTTGTCTCCGTTGTTGCCGCCGGCTGGATTCGCACCGCCGTTGCCGGTGTCTGACGATCCGTTGTCCGAACCGGACGAACTCGACCCGCTGTCCGAGTTCGAACCGTTTCCGTCGCCGCCGTTGTCGCCGGCGTTGGAACCGCTTCCCGACCCGGAGTTCGAGTCCGAGCCGTCTGAGCCGCTCGATGAGCTGCTGCTGGAATCGCTGCTCGAGCCACTGCCGGAATCCGTCGAGGCACTGTCGTTCGAGCCGCTCTTCTCGTCACCGTTGTCGGAGCTGGAACCGTTATCGGAACTCGATCCGTTGTCACCACTGGTCTTAGTGGGACCCGGGGTGTTCGAAGGCTCCGGCTTCTGGGTTTCTTCGGCCGGACCCGAGGAGATGTAGAGCGTGACGGTGTCGCCCTCTTCGAAGGTGTATCCGTTGTCGCCTTCGCCCACATCGGCGACCGTGCCCGCAGCACGGGAGGACTCGATGGTCTGGGTATCGGCTTTCAGCCCCTGCTGTTCGAGGTTCTGAGTCGCCGAAGATTCGGAGAGTCCGATGTAGTCGCTCGGATCGATTTCGACGGTCTTCGCTGCCTGCGAGGTCGTGGGTGCGCTGGTGCTCGGGTCCGGCTCGGGTTGAGCATCGCCCCCGCCGAGGAAGAACCAGAGCAGAGAACCGACGGCGATGAGTGCGATGATCGCGAGGATCCAGATGAGGGCCCGGCCCTTCTTCGACTGTTTCTCGGCGAGCTCCCTATCCTCTGCGTTCTCCGCATCGAGTTCGCTGCCATTCGCTGCCCCGGCACCAGCGGCGCCTGCTGCCCCGGCACCGGCGACACCCGCGGCAGAGGCACCCGGGTAGACACGAGTCTCAGCGTTGGACGCCGTGACCGGCATAGCCTTGGTCGTCGGCACGGGGTCGGGGTTGTTGAAGACCTGAGTCAATGCCTCGGAGGCGGCGCTGCCGAGTCGCATCTGCGGCAGAATCTCCTCAGCACCGGCCACATCGCCCGCGGCCAGCGCATCGGCTGCCCGGGACACAGCCATGGCGTCAGAGGGCCTGCGCTCGGGCTTCTTCTCCAGCAGGCAGTCGACGAAGCGGCGCAGCGGTTCGGACACTGTCTCCGGCAGCGGCGGATGCTGCTGATTGACCTGGGCGATGGCGATCGCTACCTGCGAGTCACCGGTGAACGGACGCTGTCCGGCCAGTGCCTCATAGGCGATGACGCCCAGGGCGTAGAGGTCGGATCCGGAGCCCGAACCCTTGCCTGTGGCCTGCTCGGGGGCCAGGTACTGGGCGGTGCCCATGACCTGACCGGTCTTCGTCAGCGGAGCCTGGTCCGTGACCCGGGCGATGCCGAAGTCAGTGATCTTGACCCGGAAATCAGGGGTCACGAGAATGTTGCCGGGTTTGATGTCACGGTGGATGACGCCGACCTTGTGGGCCGCGCCCAAGGCCTGTGCTGACTGGGAGACGATGCTCAGAGTGTCCGTCTCCGACAGCGGCGCACTGCGTTCGATGATCGCCGACAGTGCCTCACCCGGCACATACTCCATGACCAGATACGGGGAACCGTCTTCGTCGCCGTAGTCGAAGACACCGGCGATCCCGGGGTCGGAGGCGCGTCCCATGTTCTGGGCCTCGGCGCGGAACCGGGCGAGGAAGGTGGAGTCGGAGAGGTATTCGTCCTTGAGGATCTTGGCCGCAATCTCACGGCCGAGCACGGAGTCGACGCCCTTCCAGACTTCACCCATGCCGCCAACGGCGATGCGAGAGGTGAGCTTGTATCGGTTTCCCAACAGGGTGCCTTCGACGGGTCTCATCTTTCGACCACCGCTTCCATCATGTTCTTGGCGATCGGTCCTGCAACCGTCGCTCCATAAGCTTCGTTGCCCGCGTTTCCGCCGTTCTCCACGACGACCGCCACTGCGATCTTCGGGTCATCGGCCGGGGCGAATGAGATGAACCAGGCGTGCGGAGCCGCACCGGCGGCGTGCTGTGCTGTACCGGTCTTCGCAGCGACCTTGGTGCCGTCGATTTTGGCCACCGAGGCGGTTCCGTCCTCGACCACGCCTTCCATCATCGTGGTCAGCTCATCGGCGGTCTTCCCCGAGACTGGCCGGGCCTTCTCCGCAGGGCGCATCTTCTTGATGGGCTCAAGAGTGTTCGCGTTCAGGACCCGGTCGACGAGCTGCGGCTTCATCATCTTGCCGCCGTTGGCGATTCCCGCCGTCATCATCGCCATCTGCATCGGCGTGGACTTGACCTCGTACTGACCGATGGAGGAGTACGCAAGCTGCGGAGGATCGAGATCCGTCGGGAAAGTCGAAGGGGTGACTTTGAGGGGAATCTCCATCTCCTGGCCGAACCCGAACTTCTTGGCCTGCTCGTTGATCTTGTCCTCGCCGAGGTCCATGCCGAGCGAGGCGAAGGAGGTGTTGCAGGATTCTGCGAGCGATTGGGCCAGGCTGGGATTGCCGTCGTTGCGGCAGGCTCCCGGGTGGGAGTTGCTGATCGTCTTGTCCGTCTGCGGCAGGTCGAGCTCCGCGGGACCGTTGAGGGTCGAATCCGGCTTGTAGTCGCCTGATTCCAGCGCGGCCGCAGCCACGAGGACCTTGAATGTCGAGCCGGGTGGATACAGGTTGCCGCCGATGGCGCGGTTGTACGCAGGCTTGCCCTCAGCGTTGTTGAGTGTCTCAAAGGCGGACCGCGCCTGATCCGGGTCATGGCTGGCGATGGGGTTGGGGTCCCAGCCCGGCGTCGAAGCCATGGCGAGGATCTTTCCGGTCTTGGGATCGATCGCGACGGCTGCACCGTTCTGGTTGCCCAGCCCATCCCACGCGGCCTGCTGGACCTTCGGGTCGATTGTGAGCTCCACGGCTGCTCCGCGCGGCTGCTCACCGGTGAAGAGGCTGCCGACCTTGTCGTAGAACAGCGCATCGGAGTCCCCGGAGAGGTAGTCCCCGGTCGCACGCTCCATGCCAGAAGCCCCCGAGACGATGGAATAGTATCCGGTCATCGAGGCGTATGCACGGGGGTTGAGGCCCTCCGAGCCGTACTTGCGCTGGTACTTGTATTTGTCGTCGACGGGTTCGGAGTAGGCGATCTTCTTGCCGTCGACGAGGATCGGGCCCCGATCGCGAGACAGCTGGTCGAGGATCCTCCGGTTGTTGAGCGGATTGTTGTTCAACGAGTCGGCGGTGACGAACTGAACCCAGCTGGTGGAGCTGAAGAGGAGCGCGAACATGACGAACCCGACAATGCAGATGTGTGTCAGTGGCTTCTTCATCGTTCACCTCCGGTCGTGCCCAGATTGGTCGTCGGGTCCTCATCGGACCCAGTTGTCTCAAGATCGGCAGCGCCGAGGTTGGTCGTCGGCGCGTCGTCGCTGGTGGCACGGTCGGTCGCGAGATTGCCGGCCGTGTGCTCACGTGGTCCCTCGACACGTTTCGTATCATTGCGGTCCCCGGCTGCCCGCGCCGAGGCGGTGGAGCCCTCGGAATCCTCCGTGATCTTGAGGACACCGGTGTGGAATTCCTCCACCGGGCGCCGAGCATTGTCGGAGATGCGCAGAAGCAGACCGATGATCATCCAGTTGGCGACCAGAGACGAGCCGCCTTGGGCGAGGAACGGAGTGGTCAGACCGGTGAGCGGGATGAGGCGGGTGACGCCGCCGACGACGACGAATACCTGCAGGGCGATCGTGAAGCTCAGGCCGGTGGCCAGCAGTGTGCCGAAGCCGTCGCGCAGCTGTTGGGCGGTCTTGATGCCGCGCTGGAAGATGAACAGGTAGCAGAGCAGGATGACGAAGAGTCCGGCCATGCCCAACTCTTCGCCGAGGCTGGCGTAGATGAAGTCGGACTCCGCATAGGGGACCATATTGGGTCGGCCCTCACCGAGACCGGTTCCGGTCAGACTGCCGTTGGACATGCCGAAAAGGCCCTGGACCAGCTGGTACGACCCACCGGGGGTCTTGTTGTACTCCTCAGAGGTGAGTGCGTTGAGCCAGCCGTCCACGCGTTGTCCGACGTGGTCGAAGAGGAAGTTCGCGGCGACCGCGCCGACGGCGAAGAAGCCGAGGCCGATGATGATCCAGGAGACCTTGCTGGTCGCGACATAGAGCATGGCGACGAACAGCCCGAAGAACAGCAGCGAGGTGCCCAGGTCCTTCTCGAAGACGAGGACGCCGACGCTGGCCACCCAGGCGATGACGATGGGACCGAAGTCGCGCAGACGTGGGAACCGGATACCGAGGATCTTCGGCCCGGCCAGGACCAGCTGGTCACGGTAGGACACAAGGTAGCCGGCGAAGAAAATGGCCAGCAGGATCTTCGCGATCTCACCGGGCTGGAAGGACATTGAGCCGACACCGATCCAGATGCGGGCACCATTGATCGTCTTGCCCAGGCCCGGAATCAGCGGAAGCATGAGGAAGATCAGCGCAGCGAACCCGGAGACGAAGGTATACCGGCGCAGCCACCGGTGGTCGCCCAGGAAGATGAGGATGCCGACTGCCAGGGCCACACCCAGCGTCATCCAGATCAACTGCGTCATTCCGCTGTTGAGGTACTCCGATCGACCGAGGTCGACCCGGTAGATCATCGCCAGGCCCAGGCCATTGAGCAGGACCGCGATGGGGACGAGGACGGGGTCGGCGTACTTGGCCTTCCACCACACGACGATGTGGATGATGAGACCCAGTGCGGCCAACCACGCCGCGTACTGGTAGACATTGGCGGGGATCGTGTCCTCGGTGCCGAGGCCCACAAGGGCATAGGCGCTCGTGGACACAGCGATGGCGAGGACGAGGAGGCCGAGTTCAGCCAAGCGATAAGGCCGTGGCCGAGCGACTTGGTTGGGATTCTCGTACATTACTGTGACTCCTCAGTGATGGCATCACTGGGATCGACCGCCTGGGAACTTGGTGGTGACGGTGCGGGATCGCTGGGACTCGTGGAGTCCTTGACATTGCCCGAGACAGTGCCCGACCGGTCGGCTTCCTGCCGTAGGTTCTTGATGATGCGATCGGCCTCGTCGCGGGAGTCGGCCTGGATGGAGCTGCGCAGACGGTCCTGCGAAAAGCTGTTGAGTGTGCCGACTTCGATGTCGGTGGTGTCCTCGAGCTGGCTGAGTTCGATAGGTCCCAGAGTCGTGTCGAGGCCCCGATAGAGGGTGACCTTCCCGTCGAGGCTCGTCAGGTAGTAGTGGTTGTTCATGTAGTTATAGGCGAAGAATCCGCCTACGGCGATAGCGACGATGACGATGGCGGCGATGATCCAGCCGAGGTAGGACCGCTTTTCCACCTCGTCGTCGTCAGCGTCGAGGTCATCCTCCTCGGTGGGTGCGTCTTTGTCGGACGTCTCTGTCGCGGTGCCCTGGGCGGGCGGAACCACCTCGGCGGTGGGCTCCTGCCGATCGGAGTCGGACACTGGCTGGATGGGCACGGTGTCGGTGTCACCGTTGCCGTAGTGGGGCTGTGTCTGGGTCGTGGCCTCATCGGCGTCGGTGTTCGTGCCGATCGTGGCGTACTTCGGGTTGAGGTGGACGGAACCGACGGAGCTGCCCTGCACGGTGTCGACGGTGCCCTCGAGCACGTCGCCGATGACGACGGTGACGTTATCGGCGCCGCCTCCAGCCAGGGCCAGGTCGATGAGCTGAGCGCAGCATTCTTCGGGATCGGAGACCTCGGCGAGGATTCGGGCGATATCGTCGACATCTGCGAAGCCGGTCAGCCCGTCCGAGCAGAGCATCCAACGGTCGCCGACGTGGGCTTCGCGCAGGGTGAGGTCGAGATCAGGGGAGGCTCCGACGTCGCCGAGGACCTTCATGACGACCGAACGCTGTGGGTGGGTCTCCGCCTCGTCTGGGGTGATGCGCCCTTCGTCAACGAGCATCTGGACGAAGGTGTGGTCGTGGGTGACGGTCTGAAGTTCGCCGTCGCGCAGCACGTAGCCGCGGGAGTCGCCTATATGAGCCAAGGCGAAACGATTGCCGGGAGCCCGCAGAAGAGCGGTGACCGTCGTGCCCATGCCGGCAAGCTCGGGCTGTTCGGCGACACCGCGGCAGATGCGGTCATTGGCTTCGAGGATCGAGGTGCGCAGGATCTCCAGAGCGTCCTCGCCGCTGGGTTCACGATCGAGGTCGGCGAGGCGGGCGACAGTGATCGCCGAAGCGACGTCACCGCCTGCGTGACCGCCCATTCCGTCAGCGATGAGTAAGAAGTTCGGACCCGCATAGCCGGAATCCTGGTTGTTCTTACGAACCAGCCCGGTGTGAGACCGGGCTGCTGAACGGAGGGTGATCGTCCCGTCGGTCGTCACGATTGGGTCTCCAACGTCGTATGGCCGATGGTGATCTGGGTGCCGATCCGCAGACTGATGGGCGAATGCATGCGCGAGCCGTCGACGATCGTCCCGTTCGTCGACCCCAGGTCCTCAAGGACCCAGGAGCCGTTGGCGGCCACGATTCGCGCATGGTGGCTGGAAGCGAAATCGTCACTGATGACGATTGTGTTGTCCGGCGCGCGTCCGAAGGTCACGGGTGCCCCGGAGAGCGTGATGGTGGTCCCGGACAGGGGCCCACCGGTGACGCGGATGGATCCCGGATGAGCCTGTGACCTCGCAGGAGCGGGCGTCGGAGCGGGTGCCGGGGCAGGACTGTGCGGCGCAGGAGCTGGAGCCGCGTTGCGGGAGGCTCTGCCACCTCGGCGAGATTTCCGGGGGCCCCGCTTGGCGCCGAAGATGTCGCGCTTGAGGACACCGGCCACGCCGAGGACGAAGAGCCAGAGGATGATGAAGAAGGCGAACCGGAAGATGGTGACGGTGAACTCGCTCACTGGGCGTCCCGTTCGATCTCGTGGTAGCGCACCTCTGCGTCTCCAGCCATGAGGACATCACCATCGGAGAGGTTCGCCGAGGTGAGCTTGCGTCCGCGCAGAAGTGTTCCGTTGGTCGACCCGAGGTCGTTGGCGACCGCGTGATCGCGCTCGACGGTGATCTCGAAGTGTCGGCGGGAGACGCCGGGGTCGTCGATGACGTAGTCGGAGCTGGAAGAGGAGCGGCCGAAGACGTTCGTACCCTGGTGCAGTTCATAGTCCTGTCCGTGGATGGTCACGCTCGCAGCAATCGTGCGGGACCTAGACGGTGCGGCCTGTCGCACGGGCGCGGATGCCGGCCGGCTTGTGGCTGCTGCTCGGGGCGGTGCGGGTTCGGGGGTGCGCCTGGGCGGGACCGGACGGGAACCGGAGTTGGCCTGTCCTTCGCCCACGATGTTGTGCGAGCGGGACACGGGGTCGTAGCCGCCGCGGTTGGCCGGTTGGGCTGCGGGGGAACCGTCGGGACGCTGGGTGCTTGAGACGACGCGGTACATTCCGGTGTCGAGATCATCTGCTTCGACGAACTCGACCGAGACGGGACCCACGAAGCTGTAGGCCTGTTCGACCGCGTGATCGCCGATCACCTGTCGCAGGTCGGAGCGGAGTTCGTTCTCGAGGCCCGAGAGCCGGTCGAAGTCTGTGGGAGACAGCTCAATTCTGTAGTGGTTGGCGGTCAGTGTCCGTCCGCGCGAGATCACTGCGGCCTTGTTATCGGCTTCGCGTCGCAGTGAGCCGGCCAGTTCGACTGGTTCCACCTGTGAGCGGAATGCTTTGGCGAAGGCGCCGTTGACGACATTCTCCAATCCTTTCTCGAAACGATCGAGAATCCCCATGGCACCTCCTCATCCAGGTGTCGTGCGCGTGACGAACCGTTCGCCACCAGCCCGGACTTATGGGTCCGAACGCGTCTGTCTCGGTGAATCCGTCTGCGGAAAAGGACACCGAGATGGAGACACCAACACCCAATCCTAACGCGGTGAAGCTCTCAACTCACGTCACTAGGTATTTCGGGGCCGAGGTCTGTACGGATTCCCGGCAGTCGTCCAGCTTAGAAGTTGTCGCTGAGTACTCCTTGAGCCTCTGACGAGCGCCGATGTCAACGTAGATGAGTTGTGGGTCACGAAAGACGCACGGTATTCGGGCTTGTGCATGTGAGCGTCGACACGTTTCGGGTGTTTCGGCTGACCTCGGTTTCATTCTTCCCGGCCGCGATGCTAGAGTTTTCTCTTGTTCGCGCGAGTGGCGGAATTGGTAGACGCGCTGGCTTCAGGTGCCAGTGATCGCAAGGTCGTGGGGGTTCAAGTCCCCCCTCGCGCACAGTGAACAACAGCCCTTCACCAGGATCCTTCGGGGTCACGGTGGAGGGCTGTTTTGTGTCTGCCTGCGGTGGTGCGTCGACCGTGAGGGATCGATCGAAGTTTGAGGGCCCTATTTCAAAGCAGGGCTCTGAAACTTCGATCGGTCACCTTCTCGCACGTTTGCCTTTCGCACGGTGACCTTTTCGCACGGTCACCGGTGAGTACCGATACTGGTGCGGCAGCGGAGTCCGCCCTCGCCCACCAGAGAATGCTGTTGAGCAGCAATCCTGCCAGCAGGGCGGCAGAGAGATATGTGCTGGTCAGGCTCTGTCTGGAATCTCCGACCGCCGACGCGGCGCGGACAGTCACTGACTGGCTTGGGTATGCACCCAGCCTCCGTCTATATAGGAGACTGCCGTCGCTCTGACCTCGACGACCCCGTAGTTCGTGCCGGGGAACTTCTCGGCCCAGGCCAGGGCCGCGGTTCGGCTCTCGACGTCGATGACGAAGACTCCGACCAGCGCCTCCTTCGTCGCTGCGAAGGGCCCGTCCTCGATGACGACCGAGCCACCTCGGCGAGTGACGGTGGTTGTCGCCTGTTGCGGTTCAAACATCTCTGCGGCGATGAAGACTCCTGCGGAATCAAGCGCATCGGCATAGTCGGTCATGAGCTTCTGCATCTCCTCCATCACCTCAGGTGCGGGCTGGGGGTCGCCGCCTTGGGGTTCGGGTGCGTGGAAGATCAGTGAGTAACGCATTGTTGAGCTCCATTCTTCTCAGAAGCGACCGTGTTCTCAGAAGCGACCGTGTTTTGGTCGCTCATCATTGAGACGACCGAGATCACGTCGATTCGACATGGTGAGGACGATTATCGTCGGAATACGCCAGCTGCGCGAGAGTCAGTACTGTTGAGGTATGACCAACCCACCAGCCGACATGCCTGTGTGGTGCGTGATCGGCCGTGCTCCCGACAGTGCCCTCGGCAGCGTTCGGGGTATGGGTTCGATGATCGGCGTCGTCGAGCTCAACGACGCCCGTGAGCGGATCGGCAGCCACCACCTCGGCGCGGATGAGCTGGCCGAATTCGTGCGCGCCCGCGAAGCGCAGCGCCGGCCGAGGTGGGTTTTCAGTGACACTCCGAATTGGTACCCGGCCCTGCTGGCCGCGGGTGTGCAGATCGAACGCTGCTACGATCTGCGACTGACTCACGCGATCCTCATGCGCTCACAACTCGTGACCGACCGCAGCGTGGTCGCGGCCGCCGACGAATGGGATGCGGGGCCCGTGAGCGCCCCGACCGCGCCCGAGGCAGAGGCACTGTTCGAGGTCACCGAACGACGCAGCCACATCAAAACTGTCCCCCACGACATCGAGTCAGCGCTCGCCGAGTTCGCACGTCAGACCACGGCCCTGCAGACTGCCTCTGATCCCGGCCGGCTGCGTCTGCTGCTCGCAGCGGAATCCGCAGGTGGTCTCGTGGCTGCGGAGATGCATGCGGCCGGGGTGCCCTGGGACATCGCCGAACACGACCGGATCCTCGCTGACGAGCTCGGGCCCCGTCCGGCAGGGGACGCGAAGCCTGAGAAGATGCTCGCGGTCGCCAAGGAGGTCCGGGCCGCTCTCGATGACCCCAGGGCCAATCTCGACTCCCACGTCAAACTCCTCCATTCCCTGCACAGTGCCGGAATCAATGTTGCCTCGACCTCGAAATGGGAGCTCGAACAGAGCGAGCACCCGGCCATCGCACCCCTGCTGCAGTACAAGAAGCAGTCCCGTCTGCTCTCTGCCAACGGTTGGCATTGGCTCGATGAGTGGGTCAGCGAGGGCCGGTACCGTCCCGTCTATGTCCCTGGCGGAGTCGTCACGGGCCGCTGGGCGGCCAGCGGCGGTGGTGCCCTCCAGATTCCCCGTCAGCTGCGACCTGCCCTGCGTGCCGATCCCGGCTGGCGGCTGATCTCTGCCGATGTCGCTCAGCTGGAGCCACGGGCGCTCGCCGCCATGTCCGGGGACACCGCCATGGCTGAGGCTGGGCGCGGCCGTGACCTGTACTCGGGCCTCGTCGACGAAGGCATCGTCGCGACCCGGCAGGAGGCGAAGATCGCCGTGCTCGGCGCCATGTACGGTTCCACGACGGGCGACAGCGGGAGACTCGTCCCCCGCCTGCGCACGAGCTTTCCCGCCGCTATGGGCCTGGTCGATTCCGCCGCCGAGGTGGGGGCAGAAGGGGGTGTCGTGTCCACGTGGCTGGGCCGGACGTCACCGGTGCCAAGCGAGCAGTGGCGCCGTCTCCAGTCCGCGGCGAACCAGTTCGACGCCACCTCACAGGATGAGACCCGTGCCCGTCGCGCCGCCGGTGATCAAGGGCGTTTCACCCGCAACTTCGTCGTCCAAGGGACCGCCGCCGAATGGGCACTGGCGTGGTTAGCCGACCTGAGACTGCGGCTGGCGCGGCTG
Source organism: Brevibacterium sp. CBA3109 (assembly GCF_040256645.1). Classification (NCBI taxonomy): domain Bacteria; kingdom Bacillati; phylum Actinomycetota; class Actinomycetes; order Micrococcales; family Brevibacteriaceae; genus Brevibacterium; species Brevibacterium koreense. Next base: position 12,207 of record NZ_CP158281.1, read on the forward strand.
CCGGGCGTCGCTGACGAGAACCCGGCAGACGATGACCGGAACCCGGGAGTCACCTCGGCGGGGGAGACGGTGGGGAACGTGGCCGAAGCCTCGGGCCCGGTGTTCTCACGACGGGCTCACCTGGTGTTCTTCCTCCATGATGAGGTCATCGTGCACGCGCCGGCCCAGCACGCCGAAGCCGTGGCGACCGCGATCGGGGACGCGGCCGCCTCGGCGGGGAAGCTCCTGTTCGGCAATGCACCGGTCGATTTCCCTCTCGACCTCACGATTTCCGAGCGGGCGGCGAAAGGATAGCGGGCGGCTAAGGGGCAGCTGCCGGTGCAGAAACAGTGCCTGTCGCAGAAATCACGGGTGGCTCCGGAATAAGCGAGGGATAAGCAGTGCTGCATATGAGGTGTCGGCGGCCCCGAAAACGGTGTCGTCGCAGCACTCGGAGTCGTTAGCACACAGAGGAGTTTTCATGACTTTCACCGTTAAGGCACTGCAGAAGACCGGCGCCGACCAGCCGTTTCGCGTAGGCACCATCGAACGTCGCGATCCGCGCCCCGATGACGTGGTCATCGACATCAAGGCCGCCGGGATCTGCCACAGCGACATCCACACCATCCGAAACGAATGGGGTGAGGCGAACTTCCCCCTGACCGTCGGTCACGAGATCGCCGGCATCGTCGAAGCCGTCGGCAGTGACGTCACGGACTGGAAGGTCGGCGACCGAGTGGGCGTAGGCTGCATGGTGAATTCCTGCGGCGAATGTGAAGAATGCCGCGCCGGACAGGAGCAGAACTGCCTGGGCGGCAGCGTCGGAACCTACAACGCCACCGACGTCGACGGCACCATCACCCAGGGCGGCTATTCCGAGAAGGTCGTCGTCAACGAACGCTTCGTCTGCCGTATCCCCGATGCCCTCGACTTCGACGTCGCGGCGCCACTGCTCTGCGCCGGCATCACCACCTACCAGCCGTTGGCTCGGTGGGGCGCAGGAGAGACCAAGGACGGTGCTCCCAAGCAGGTCGCCGTTCTGGGCCTGGGCGGACTCGGCCACATGGGCGTCCAGATCGCCGTCGCTATGGGCGCCGAGGTCACCGTCCTCTCTCGCACCCTGAATAAGGAGAAGGCCGCGCTCGAGTTGGGTGCGAAGCAGATGCTCGCAACCACCGATGACGACTTCTTCAGCAGCCACCGCGGTGAGTTCGACATCATCCTCAATACGATCAGTGCGGACATCCCCGTCGACAAGTACCTGCGCCTGCTCAAGCCGCGGGGCGTGATGACCGTAGTCGGCCTGCCCCCGGAGAATCAGTCGCTGTCCTTCGGCTCGGTCATCGGCGGCGCCAAGGTGCTCGCGGGATCGAACATCGGCGGCATCGCCGAGACCCAGGAGATGCTCGACTTCTGCGCCGAGCATGACATCGCCGCGAAGATCGAGACCGTGAGCATCGACGAGGCGGATGCGACCTATGACCGTGTTGTCGCCGGAGATGTGTACTTCCGTGCCGTCATCGACACCTCGACATTCGAGGGCGCCGAGGTGTCCGCACTAGCCTGAGGGTTGGACTGACCGATAGGTGGACTGACAGATAACCGGACCGGCCGGCGGATGAAGTGACTGCTTGGTGAGGTGGAGGGGCCGTTTCGCTGATTCAGCGAGGCGGTCCCTCGTCGTGTGTCCGATTGGCAGAAGTGGGCCGATCGTATGCTTCAGAGCGCCGTGGCAGCGACCGTGATGAGCACGAACGCAGCGATGATGATCGCCAGACGGACGTAATGGAGCCTGTCCCAGCGCCGGAACTGCTCACGCCAGTCCTCGGGGTGGTCCTCCGCCGTCCAAGCCAGTGAGCGGTTGTTGATCGGGACCAGCAGCAGGACCGACATGACCACGCTGAGGGCGAGGAACCCCGCGGCAATGAGCGCCAGGGTGGTGGTGGGTGTGCCCCAGGCGAGTACGGCCAGAGTGACAGTGAGGATGAGCGAGCCGGTGTACCAGAAGGGCATCGTGCGTCCGAGGATGCGTCCACCGTCAGCGCGAGCGGCCAAAGATGCTGCGGCAGGCAGGCGAAGCATGATCGGGTTGATGACGAAGGCGACCGCGATTTCGACTCCGACCATGAGGCCGATAACTGTCGTGGTGATGACGGCGAGAACGGGTTCCAAGACGATCCTCTCGATCGATCCGCGCTGGTGACAGGAAGCAGTGGAGTCTAGCAACGCTAGAATATCTAGCACTGCTAGATTATGCCCTGAGACGAGGGTGTACAAGAGGGGAACCATGATCGGTCAGCAGGCGCAGGAGTCGCGCAATGCCGCGAGGCGTCGGAGCATTCTCGCGGCAGCTCGCGAGCGGGCGGACAGGGCGGGGTGGGCTGCGGTGACCACCCGTCACCTTGCCGAGGCCATCGGCTTCTCCCAGCCGGTGCTCTACGGGCATTTTCCCGGCGGCAAGTCGGAGATCATGCTGGCCGTCGCGCTGGAAGGATTCGTCGACTTGGCACAGCGGTGCCGATCCGCAGCCAGTTCAGCGACGGGAACCCGAGCCGTGGCGGCTGTGGCGCACTCCTACCTCGATTTCGCCGCTGCGCACCCGGCGGTCTATGAGGCGATGTTCAGGCAGCCGATCAGTGCTCGCTTCGCCGAGGAGGACAACGAATCCGAACTGCGCGATGCCTTCGATGCCCTCGCGGATGTCATCGGTGACCCCATCAGCACCGAGGTGTTCTGGGGTGCACTGCACGGACTGGGCCTGCTCGAGCGGGCCGGTCGCATGCGCCTCGAGGACAGGGAGAAGCGGGTCGACGAGCTGAGTGTCCGATTTGCGAGCTGAACGGCTTATGCACCGGGTTGTGGTATACCGCAACCCGGGCGCTGTGATGGGTATCGGCGGTAGTCTGAATCGCATGACGAGTCGGCAGAGACGGATGGGCGATATGCCGCTGGTGCTGCTGATCCTCTACACCGTCTTCATCGGCTTCATCACCTTGACCCCGATGCAGCTCGACGTCAGCCCTGCGGGGCCGATCGGCAGACTGCTCCAGTTCTTCGCCGATCATCAGGTGACATCATGGCTGACCTATCCGCTCGTTGAGAAGCTGGCGAATGTCGCCATGTTCGTTCCGTTCGGGCTTCTGGTTGCACTGCACGTGGGTCGCAGGCGCTGGTGGGTCGGTTGGGCGGTCGGTGCGGCGTTCACCTGTCTGATCGAGGGAACTCAGGCGACCCTGCTCTCGCCCACTCGCTACGCCACGATCAGCGATCTCATCACGAACACGCTCGGCGCCGGAATCGGTGCCGTCCTCGCGCTGGTTCTCATGACTCTGCTGCCCCCGCGAGGTGGACCGGAGGAGGTCGATCGCGTCGTGCGCTGAGGACGAGAACCTCGGCGACCTCAGATCTCGTGTGTGCTCTTCGTATCCTCGTTCTCGAGGGCGCCGATGCACAGGTCGAGAGCCTCGCCGAGGTGGCTCTTCAGTTCGCCGTCGAGATTGCGCGTGCTCCCGCGCCGAGTCCCTTCGGGCTGACCTTCACCTTCGTCGACCCCGAAGGTTATGCAGTGACAGTCCGCGACGCGAGCTGAGCCTTACTCCTTGCGGTTGGTCGAGTCCTGCTCGTTGCCGTTGCTGGCGCTGACTTCGTCGGCGCTGGTCTCATCGGCGCTGGTCTCAGCTTCAGCGGCCCAATCGTCGCTGTCCGATGAGGAGAAGCGCGGAATCCAGCAGGACACTCGCGCGGCGTAGTCATCGAACTCGGTGCCGAAGCGCTCCCTCAGATCGGCCTCCTCGTGCGGACGGATCAGCCAGTTCCACAGCAGTGAACCGGCGACGGCGTAGGCGATGACCATCCAGGAGCCGATGAACAGGCCGATCGCTGCGCCTTGGACGATGCCGGCGATAGCCATGGGATTGCGGACGAAGGCATAGGGGCCCCGCACGACGAGGTGGTTGGCCATCGCGGCAGGCAGCGGAGTGCCGGAACCGAAGTTCGCGATTGCCCGTGCCGACCACACGCCCAGGACACTTGCCAGGGCGAGAATGGCGAAGCCGGCCACGAGCACGAGGATCGGGAACTTCACCGACAGATTCCAACGCTGCTCGAAGGAATTGATGATCGCGGGCAGGATCACGAGGAATACGCCCCAGAAGACCACAAGCTGGATCGAGGTCCTGACCAGGAGTTGCGACCTGACGCGCGTGCGAGAGCTGTGGAAGGAGAAGGGGCCGACGATGAGACGGTCGGACGGGATCCTGCCTAGGAGCATGAGCGCCCCGGCGATGACGCTGCCCACTGCGGCCGCCACCATGAGGACGGCGCCCAGGCCCGCCTCGGTGGTGACGGTGGCATAGATGACCATGCAGACGGCGACGAGGGTGGTCCAGGAAGCGGCCACCCAGACGGCCCAGCGAAGGTTGAGTGCGGCCAGAGCAGAGCCGATGACGAAGAGTGGGATGTCGATGGCGGAGACGAGCAGCGGGTCGAGGCTTCCCAGCGTGGCCTCGCGCAGTGTAGGAAGGGTGATGACACCCAGCCACCAGGCAGCACCGGCGAGAGCCTGGAGGGCGAAGTACATTCGGCCGTGGAAGATTCGCAGCGGCTTGTTCGGTGTGGTGGGCCTTTTGTGCCTGCTCGGCATCTTCATTGATCGGCTCATGCGAACGCCGTCCCTCGGAAGCACACGGTCGTGGGCCCGCCGACCCAGACCTCATCGTTTTCATGGGAGATCGAGATGACTCCGGCTCGACCGAGCGCGGTGCCCTGCGTGACGGTGTAATTCGCAGGCGCAAGACCGGAGCCGATGAGCCACTGCGCGACTGAGGCGTTGAGGCTGCCCGTCACGGGATCCTCGGCGACGCCTGCGCCGGGGACGAACGCACGAATCTCATACTCATGGCCGCTCTCATCCGGGTGGGAGCCCAGGACGCCGAGCTTGCTGTCGGGAATCTGTGAGAAGTCCGGCTCGAGGTCGAGGACCTGCCGTGCACTTGCCAGTCTCACCGCGGCCCACCCTGGTCCGTTGTCGACCCATTGATGATCGAGGATCTCAGTCCGGTCGATGTGCAGGGCTGCGGCGATCTGCTCGACGAAGCCTTCGTCGAGATCACCGGTGCGGATCGGGTCGGGAGCGGCGAAGGACAGGGCCTGGCCACCTCGGCGAATATTGACGAGTCCGGCACCGCACTCCTGGACTACGTTCCCTTCGCTGCGCGGGACACCTCCGGCCTCCAGCCATGCGGCCGCCGAGCCGAGGGTGGGGTGGCCGGCGAAGGGGAGTTCGCGGGAGGGTGTGAAGATTCGCAGGCGGTAGTCGGCGCGTGAGTCGCTGGGTGGGAGGACGAAGGTGGTCTCCGAAAGGTTCGTCCAATTCGCGATCCGCGCCATGTCCTCATCGGCCAGTCCCTCGGCATCGAGGATCACAGCTACAGGGTTGCCGCGGTAGGGCTCGCTGGAGAAGACATCGACCTGGGCGAATGCTCGGTTATGGGGCAAGAGGGGGACTCCTTTGTTGAAAGGGCGCCATTTCCTGGGGGTGCGCACTTCCCATGGTAATGGGGTGAGGCTCCAGCTCGGGGATCAGGCCCCGCCGCGTCGGAGTGTCACTCCCGCAGTGTTGCCGTGTGAGAGGAAGAAGGGTTGTCAGAAGGTGCGGCGTGGTTCTCGTGTGTCGAGTTGCTGCTATCGGCTGAGGCCGGCAGCGATGCGGTCAGGAATCGGTGAGCCCACTACTGCCGATGGGTAGGGACACTGCTGACCGCTGACGTGTTGCCAGTGGTTGACGACGTGAGACCTACTGGCTGGCGAAAGCCAGGGTCCCGCCCAAGCCGATGAGCATGCCGCCGCCGATTCCACGGATACGCGACATCCGCCTCGGCGAGCGAGCGAACCAGCTGCGCGCCGTACCAGCGATGAAGGCCCACGACCCGTCCGAGAACAGGGCAAGAGCCTGGAAGAGGAGGCCGAGGATGATCATCTGCAGCGGCACATGCCCAGCCTCGATCGAGACGAATTGGGGGAGGGCCGCGACGAAGAAGATGATGGTCTTCGGGTTCGAGATGCCGACGACGAAGCCCTGCATGAACATCGAGCGGTAGCTGAGCTCACGTCCGGCGGGGACGAACGAATCCACGTCGGTCGCAGTCTCCAGCGCCAGCGATGGGTCCTCGGGCACCTCATTGCCGACCTTGCGATGTCGGATGCCCTGAACGCCCAAGTACACGAGGTAGCCGGCGCCGAGGATCTTGACGATCGTGAAGATGACGACCGATTGGGCGACGATGGTGCCCACTCCGAACGCCACAGCCACGATGATCGGTATGATGCCGACGCTGCCCCCGAGCACGCTTGTCAGGCCCGAACGCCTGCCGTGGGAGAGTGATTGGCCGACGACGAAGAGCACCGTCGGCCCGGGAATCACGATGATGACGAGGGCTGCGGCGAGAAAGGCGAGAAGGGCATCGGTGGTCGGCACAGAAGAATTCTATGGTCGCGAGCGAACCGCAGGTAAGGGCCCGACGCGGAGAGTTCGATCACATGTCAGACGGTCGTGGGGCTCCGGAAGGCTGACCATGTCGGGGAAGCCGACCTCGCGCTGAGGCCTGATCCTGAGGGCGTTACTCAGGGTCGGTTCATAGAGTGGGCCGCGATGAATGAGCTTTTGATGGCGGAGGTGCGTGCATGGATCTGAAGCAGGGTGTATCGACCTGGTGGGAAGCCATCACGTCCGGGTTCGGGCGTCAGGACGGTTTGGAACCCGATGTCGTGCAGCTGCTCCTCGTCATCGGCATTCCTCTTCTCGTCACACTGACGCCAGGGATCTGGCGATTCTTCGGCATGTTCGTCACCTTCGTGCATGAACTCGGCCACGCTTTCGCCGCGCTGATGACGGGGCGAGTCGTCAAGGGGATATCGCTGAATTTCGACCATTCCGGCCAGATGAACTCCTTCGGCAAAGTCGGCTTCTCCGCGACGTGGTCGGGTTTCTGGGGATATCCGGCGCCGGGCGTCCTCGGATTGGTCCTCATCACCTCGGCGACTCAGGGGTGGGCTCCACTGGCGTTGTCGATCGGTGCGCTCATTCTGCTGGTTGCGCTCATATTCATCCGGAACCTTGCTGGTGCCATGATCGCAGTGTTCACGGCCGTAGCCGCGCAGCTCGTCGTCGTGTTCCTGCCCATCGAATGGATCTCGGTGTTCGTCGCCGGCATGGGAACGGCCCTGGTCATCGGCTCGCTCAAGGACCTGGTCAAGGTCGTCCGCGTCCATACCCGCAGGCGCCACATCCAACAGTCGGACGCCTACATCCTCGCCCAGGGTTCCAGCCTGCCCGCGGGGGTCTGGCTGAGTCTGTTCGCACTGGTCATCATCGTCTGCGCGCTCGCCTCCACATACATCCTGTACTCAGCATCCACGGTGTCGATCGGCTGAATCGGGGTCACTTGGGGCAGCTCGCGGCAAGGGCCGAAGACAGCTGGGTCAGTGCCAGACGGCAGAATCGGAGCATGAATTCGAGTCCGAAGTATGCTGCTGTGCTGTTCGACTGTGACGGAGTGCTCGTCGACTCTGAGCGTCTCACGAACACGGTTCTGTGGGAGATGCTCAATGAGCTGGGGTGGCAGATCTCGCGGGAGGAATGTGTGTCCCGGTTCGTCGGGAAGATGCTCCGCGACGAGGCGGACGTCATCGAGGAGCAGTCCGGCTTCCGTATCGACGCGCAGTGGCTGAGTGAGTTCCGTGGGCGTCGCAACGATGCTCTCGAGGCTTCCTTGGAAGCAATCCCGGGCGTCGCCGAGGCGGTCCGCGCCCTTGACACCGCCTACCCGGGCCGGCTCGCGTGCGCCTCGAGCGCTGACCGTTCCAAGATCAACCTGCAGCTGCAGAAAATCGGGCTCCTCGACGCCTTCGACGGCCGGATCTTCTCAGGAATGGAGCTGCCTCAGTCGAAGCCGGCTCCGGACGTGTATCTGGCGGCCGCCAACGCTCTCGGCGTCGATCCTGTCAAGACAGCTGTGATCGAGGATTCCCCGACCGGCGTGACAGCGGGCGTTGCTGCGGGCGCTCACGTGCTCGGTTTCTGCCCCGATTCGCCGGTCCACCAGCGACCTGAGGCGCTCGAAGGTGTGGGAGCCCATGAGATCTTCACCGCGATGGATCAGTTGCCTGGACTGCTCTTACACTGAGGCGCACGTGGAGGGGACGGAATTCCCCGGGGCCGCAGTGTCAGGTTTGTCAGGTGGTCGGCAGGCTGGGGAGGCAGGCTGAAGAAGCGGGTGGAAGAAGCGGATCCTGGTTGAAAAGTCCCTTGGTTAGCATGACTACATTGACTTAATGATCGAATACAAGTCGAATAAGCACATCGTTTGTTATCATATCGTAATGTTAATCACCGATGACCCCGACTAGAATTGAGGTAGGCACTCACAGCGACGTGAAGATCAGGTGACCACCAGTGAAGTTCCCCTCCGATTCCGACAGCACCGATTCCGAACCTGCTCGTGACTCCACTGGAACCTCTCATCCCCACTAGACTACTTCGGGCGCCGAGACTGGACCGAGTTCTGATGCTGGGGGAACAGCGCGCGGACCGGCACATTGCTCTCGTCGCCTCCGCATCGACGCGGATTCTCCCTTCGCCGATGCAGCACAAATATTTGCCGCGAGCGATCAGGCGCAGCTATCGGCGCTGGACGTCTCTGCCGAACTCTTCTTCAATGAAACCGTTGAGAATCTGCGCCTCTACAATCCCCACCCCGGGCAGCCATATGCTCACGCGACAATCGCCGAAACCGCTCGCAGGTTTCGGCGTGGCCGCCGTTCGTCCACAGCTGCGAAGCTCAAGAAGGGGAAGAAGCAACTCCCGCCCTTTCCGCGATTCAGGTTGGACCAGACCTTCTACGGATGGGTTCACGAACTCTCCCAGGCCGAAGACATCGCGGAGTTCACAACAGTTCTGGGCACGACGACCGCACGAGCATATGCTCAGATAACCTCGGCGATGATTCTCGTGCATGGGTTGCCCAAATTCTTTGCGCGCTGCCTCGCCGGTGAGTTCACGATCGAACACGTCCATGCCACTGCTCATGCCTGCCGGGATGTGAAGTTCGAGAACCTTCCTCTCATCGATGACTACCTTGCAGATCGTCGCGCAGACATCACGATTGAAACCTTCAAGAAGTCTTTGGGCATGAAGATCGCTGTCGTCGAACCTCTCGAAGAACGTGTGGAAGAGGCGAGCAACCGTCGACGCGTCGACATCACGACAACCGCCGATGGAACAGCCTTCCTCACCTTGGCTGGACCAGCTCCCGAACTGCAGGCCTGCTATCTGCGGATTGCGGCATTCGCACGAGCGATGCGTTCTGGGAACATCGCAGCATTCAGTGACCAGCTGGAGCCGGGCACCACGGTTGACGATGACCGTGGAATTGATGCCCTCATGTTCGACATTTTCACGCGAACCATTCCGCAGCTCAGCATTCAGGTCACCTCGACCGATACGACGACGGGGGAGACGTCAACATGCGACATTCCGCTGGATGTGCCCGCTGAGCGGCCGCTGACCCCGGCTTCGGTCATCAATGCTGTCAGCGAAGGTATCACCGAGGCTTCCGCCGACAACGCCGGCGGATGCGGCTCGGAAGCCGACGGAGAGGTAAGCAGAGCGGAAGTCGTTCTCACGATGCCCACTCATGAGCAGTGGCTGGACTCGCAGGCCAAGATGATCACAACGGTCCCCTTTCTCACACTGGCTGGCTCCGCCGAACTTCCTGGAACGTTCTCCGATGGCTCTCCGATCCCAGCAGATACGGCGCGACGAGTCGCCAAGCATTCGAAGTCTTGGACACGGATTCTCACAGATCCGGCAAGCGGCACACCTGTCGACGCCAAGGCTACGACCTACCAGATACCCGCGAATGTCCGTCACACCTTGATTGCGAAATGGCAGGCATGCACGATTCCCGGCTGCACGCGCAGGGCAGAGAGTGCAGAGATCGACCACATCGTGCCCTTCGACCACGATCATCCGGCAGACGGTGGGCTAAGTCGATTCGGCAATCTCCACCCGCTGTGCAAACTGCACCATCAGGCAAAGACAGATCGCAAGTACTCAGTTCGGATGAACCGCTCAGGATTCCTGCAGTACGTCTTCCGACACGGAATGAGCGCCGAGGTGGCGGCCGGGGACCATCCGATAAACGCCGCCCACGCGAAAATGTTCGATGAGATGCAGCGGCAGGCTGGGCCCACATCGGATCCACCGAAAACGAAAACCCGGACAGCGGGCCAGCCGTGGCACGGAGACAAGCGACTATCGAAGGAATGTCCGGGGCCAGTCGCTGCCAATGGTCAGGCCGGGTGGGTGAAGAACACGTCAATGCTCAACGATCGCGCGAACGACAACGAATGGATCTGGGACTCCGGTGGCCCACCGCCTTTCTGAGCATCCGATCCCAGCAGAAAGCCGCCGGTGTTGGGTGCACATGCACCACCACCGGCGGCTGGGACTGATCTGCTGGACTGATCTGCTGGACTGAGGGTCTGGACTGATCTGCTGGGACTGAATCGTCTGTTCAGTCGGGCAGCGTCAGTCTTCGGTCTCTTTGATCACTCTACGCACGTCGTCTGGAGTCTTTGCCTCGCCCTTGTTGATCGCCTCCACGATCTTCTCGTGCTGATCCTCCGTGACGACTGGAACTTCCTCACCATTGCAGTCGACGATCTTCCCGTCCTTGACGGTGTCGCCCTCGGCAAGCAGCGCTTCATGGTTGATGAGTCGCTCGAGCTCGTCCCTGCGAATGACTCGACCGGTGCCTGCGACAAACACCGAGCGATCGGTGCGGTCCTTGCCCCCCGCGCCGATGTGGTTGAAGACCAGGTTGAGCAGTACGGCCATGAGCGTGGCCGAAGAGATCCCCGAGTGAAGGATGATGCCGACCCACGACGGGAAGGAGTTGTAGAAGTCGGGCTCGACAACCGGGATGATGCCGAACGCCAGGGAGACTGCGACGATGATCATGTTGAGGTTGCCCTCGTACTCCACCTTGGACAGGGTGCGGATGCCCGAAGCGGCCACGGTGCCGAACAAGACGATCCCCGCCCCGCCGAGCACAGGGGAGGGAACCGCGGCGACGACTCCGCCCATGACCGGGAGCAGACCGAGGACGACGAGGATGACACCGCCGGCAGTGACGACGAAACGGGACTTCACCCCGGTGATGGCGACGAGTCCGACGTTCTGAGCGAAGGCCGACTGGGTGAAGGAGTTGAAGATCGGCGACACTGCCGATGACAGCATGTCCGCACGCAGGCCGGAGGCTATCCGCTTGGAATCCACCTTGGTCTTCACGATTTCACCCACCGCGATGATGTCCGCGGTGGTCTCTGCAAAGGTGACGATGATGACGATGAACATCGAGACGATCGCCGCTGCTGAGAAGGTCGGCATGCCGAAGGCGAAAGGCTCCGGGAACGCGAAGATGCCTCTGTCGAGGACCTGGGAGAAGTCGGCCCAGCCGAAGATCGCGCAGACGATCGTCCCGATGACGATCGCCAAGAGGATCGAGAGACGGGAAACCATCGCCACGGGAATTCGGCTGAGCACAAGGACGATCGCGAGGGTGCCGACAGCGATGAGGATGTTGCGAGCGCTGCCGTAATCGGGCGCCTCGGAGTTTCCGCCCATTGCCCAACCGGCGGCCACCGGCATGAGTGACAGGCCGATCGTCGTGATGACGGTGCCTGTGACGACCGGTGGGAAGAACTTCACAATGAGCGCGAAACCTGGTGCGACGATGAGACCGATCACCGAGGCGACAAGGACTGCGCCGAAGACCTCCGGAAGCCCGTCACCTCCAGCGAGGATTGACGTCATGGTGGCGACACCGGCGAAGGACACGCCTTGGACGAGGGGCAGCTGTGAGCCGAAGAACGGAACGCCGAACGACTGCAGAATAGTGGCCAGGCCGCCTATGAACAGGCAGGAGGCAATGAGCACACTGATTCCGCCACCGTCGAGTCCGGCGGCCTTGCCGATGATAAGGGGGACGGCGATGATGCCGCCGTACATGGTCAGTACGTGCTGAAGACCGTATGCGAATGATGTGCCGACCGGAAGTCTCTCATCCTCCGGACGAGTCGTTTCCGCTCGATTCTTTCTGGGCGCCTGATTTGATGCCGACATCTATCTCTCCGTTGAGTTATTCCCTGAGTGACAGCCTCGGGGCCCTCGCCCGGATGGGCGATGTGGGTGGTCGACTGAATGTGAGGGATCGGTTTCAATACTTCCAGGATGCGAAAGTATATTTCCTTATCGCAAATTGCTAGGCGAAAGATTAAACGATGGCAACTTCATTTCGTGATCTCTCACACATGTTAGAGTTCAGTCTTGCCGGTGGATGCCTCGGGGGGCAAATGAGTACCACCTAGGGTGCGTCACCTGAGAAGTAAGCGGTATGGCTCGGTATCGCCATGAGTGCAGGAGTCACTCGTGGGCCGCGACCCGTACACCCACACCGGACGGCGGAGCAGCAGACGCCGAGAAACCTGAGCTGGCGGCGATTCGCCCCAGTCGTGTCGCCGCACAACGGTTGAACTGATGATTCGACTGGTTCAGCACTGAAAGGCGGCAGATATGACCACAGGAATCGAACCCCCAGCAATCAGCAACCCATCCGGCTCCACGATGTGGCTGCGCAATCCCATGGCCGTCCACCTCGGGCGTGACATCGATCCGACTCAGGCCGCGGGTGGAATCGTCGTGGACAAGCAGTCCGGGACGATCGTCGAACTAGTTCCCACAGGTGGTGAGCCCTCCGGAGGAGCGCAGTCCGTCGCCGAGGTGGTCGATGCGAGTGCGCACGTCATCACTCCGGGGCTCATCAACACCCACCATCACTTCTACCAGACCCTGACTCGGGCCTGGGCTCCCGTGGCCGACCTGCCCCTGTTCGGGTGGCTGACCAATCTCTACCCCGTGTGGGCCCGACTGACACCGAAGGCCCTCGAATTGGCCACGACTGTGGCCATGGCCGAACTGCTGGAATCCGGGTGCACGACAGCAGCCGATCACCACTACCTGTTCCCGACCGGCATGGACGATGCGATCGACATCCAGGTCGAAGTGACCAGAAAGCTCGGCCTGCGCGCCATGCTCACCCGCGGATCCATGTCCCTGGGAGAAAGGGACGGCGGACTGCCGCCGCAGCAGACTGTGCAGGATGCTGACGTGATCCTTGCCGATTCCCGTCGGCTCGTGGAGGCCTATCACGAACGAGGCGCCGGGGCGCAGGTCCAGATCGGCTTCGCCCCGTGCTCACCCTTCTCCGTGACCACCGAACTCATGCGCGAGAGCGCGATCCTCGCCGAGGAGCTCGATGTTCGACTCCACACACACCTTGCGGAGACCCTCGACGAGGAGGAGTTCTGTCGGGAACGGTTCGGGCTGCGCACCGTCGACTACCTCGAGTCGGTTGGCTGGCTGACTGATCGATCCTGGTTGGCCCACGGTGTGCACTTCGACGATGAGGAGATCACCCGCCTCGGCGAGGCTGGTGCCTCCGTGGCACACTGCCCAACCTCGAACATGCGATTGGCCTCGGGCATCGCTCGGGCCGTTGAACTCGAGGACGCTGGGGTCAATGTGGGGCTCGGCGTCGACGGCTCGGCGTCGAACGATGCCTCGAACCTCATCCGCGAAGTCCGTCAAGCCCTCTACATCCAGCGTCTGCGCTACGGATCGGAAGACGTCACCTGCGCTCGTGTACTCGACTGGGCCACCCGCGGTTCCGCGGCGGCACTGGGCCGCGATGACATCGGAGGTATTGAGGTCGGCAAGCAGGCGGATCTGGCGATGTTCCGCCTCGACGGCCTCGCCTTCTCCGGCTCACACGATCCGATTCCTGCACTCGTCCTCTGCGGAGCCGAAAAGGCCGATCGGGTCATGGTCGCCGGTCAATGGCGCGTGCTCGACGGCAATGCCATCGGCTCCGACAACGTGCCCCTGGACAAGGAAGCTCTCATCGCGGCCCATCAGGAGGAGGCCCGCAAGCTCGTGGCCGGCTGAGCCCAACCGCAGATGTACTCGGCTGCGCCCAGCCCCAGCCTCAGCTGCACCCAGCCTCAGCCCCGGCCTCAGCTGCACCCAGCCTCAGCCCATCCTCAGTTCTCGGGTTTCTGGAACACCTCGCGCATGTGGTCGCTGGTGAGGAAGTCGCCGATGCCGATCATGATGAGGCTGAAGATGATCTGCTCGGTGATCATCCAGATCGGGTAGAGGCCGGGAATTGCGGCGATGACGAGAGTGATCACGGGAAAGATCTGGGCGAAGAGACGCAGCCGCTGGTAGCCCCAGTAGTAGCCCTTCGTCGAGCGCCAGAAGAAGTAGAACAGCGTTGCGGTCATGCCGAGGACGACGACGGTGCGCATCCAGACAGCGAACGGCACGGGTTCGCCCGCCTGTGCGATGACGATCGCGACGACGACGGCGCCGAACCCGAGGATCAGTTCGACGATGAGCAGCCACGTGATCCACACGAACGCGCGTTTCGTCTTCGGGTGAGTAAGTCCCTCGGCGGGGACGAGGAGCCCCGCCTTGCTGCCACCCGCGATGCGGTCGATCTTTGCGAACAGATTCTCGAAGGCCATGACTTCAGGCTAGCTTCCGAGTAAGCCGAGAACCCGAGAAATCGGGGTATTTGATCATGTGAGAGCAAACATCAACCAAAAGTTGGGAACAGAGTTCAATCCTCTGGGTCAGGATCTGAGGGCCGAAACTTGATGAAGTGTAAGCATGAAGAAGATATTCAACGCGGCATTCGCATACATGATCATCGGCGTCCTCGCGGGACTGTTCTACCGGGAGTTCACCAAGGCCAACGACTTCCCAGAGGGAGACTTCACCCAGCTGGGTGTCGTCCACACCCACCTGCTGACGCTCGGCTTCATCGTCCTCCTCCTTGTCCTCGTCCTCGACAAGGTCTTCGCCCTCTCCGGCACGAAGCTCTTCTCCTGGTTCTTCTGGACCTACAACGTGGGCATCGTCCTCACCGCCGGCATGATGGTCTGGCACGGAATGCTGACCGTCCTCGGCCAGGAGTCCACCGCCATGATCGCCGGCATCGCCGGACTCGGCCACATCGCGCTGTCGGTCGGCATGGTTCTGCTCTTCCTGTCACTGCGGAAGGCGATCGTCGCCGGCAAGGCCGTAGCCGAGCCCTCCGCTCGCTCGATCGACGACTGACCATCGCTACACAGATCACCGCCGCCGAGGTGGTGCCGGGGCCCGTACTCAACGACGTCATCGTCGAGTATGGGCCCCGATTCGTGCGCGTCGGGCAAACGCGGTGAGTACTCGAATTGCGCAGCGTGCACCGGAGTGGGCGAGAATCGTTGACATGAGTGAACTGAGAATTCTTGTCATCGAGCACGAAGCCGGTGCGGGCCTGGAGAGATTCGGCAACTGGCTGACCGAGGCCGGCGCCGAGACGGTCGTCCTGCGGCCCTACCTCGGCGACGAGATTCCCAACGAGCTCGACGACTACGCGGCTCTGCTCGTCCTCGGCGGTTCGGCCGGACCATTCGACGATGTGGACAACCCGTGGCTGCCCCAGGTCAGGAACCTGCTGCAGCGATCGGTGGCGGGAGAGTTCCCCAGCTTCAACATCTGCCTCGGTGGGGAGCTGCTGGCCGCGGCCACCTCGGCGAAGATCATCCGCCGGGATCGCCCACAGATCGGGATCTACGATCTGCACACCACCTCGGCGGGGGAGGCCGATCCGGTGTTCGCGGCGCTGGCAGACTTCTCATCACTCGTGGGCGAGACGATTCCGGCGGTCCTCTTCCACCAGGAGGAGATGGAGCTGCCCGACGGTGGCGAACTCCTGCTGACCGGGTCCGACGCCCCGGTCCAGGGTTACCGTGTCGGCGAATTCGCATGGGGTACCCAGTTCCACCCTGAAACGGACGAGGCCGAGATCGAACAATGGCTGGAATCGGACCCGCTCCAACTGCCTGCCGGTAAGACCCCTGAGTCGATCAAGGCTGAAGTCGCCGAGGCGGATGTTCAGCTTATCCGGATCAATCGAGCACTCGCCCACAGCTTCGTCCATTATCTGCTGGAACGTCAGGGAGCCGATTAGAACCTGAAAATCAGCTGACAAGCACCTCTGCAGTTGCTAGGTTGTTGTCAGGCGCCGGTGCCGGACCGATCCTCCGGACGAATCGCTATCAAGCGCCCGTGAGAATGAATCCCATAATTGAAAATTCAGCCCAGATCCATGACACCGCTGTCTTGGATGCCTTCCCGATCAGTGCCGATCGGCTGACTCTCTCCTCACCTGCCGCGAACATTTCGGCAACGACAGATATCACGGCCGCCGGCGGCGTCGACCAGGCGATCGAATCGTTCTTCGGCCCGATTGCCGAAGCGTTCAGCAACGTTGTCTTCTACGAGCTGCCCATAGGCGGAGTGGGGATCCCCCTCATCGTCGTCTGGCTCATGGCAGCCGCGGTCTTCCTCACCATCTACCTGCGATTTCAGCCGATCACCGGGATCAAGTACTCGGTCGGCATCATTCGCGGACGCTTCACCCGCAAGACCGACCCCGGTCAGGTCTCGAGCTTCCAGGCCCTGGCCACCGAACTCTCCGGCACGGTGGGGCTGGGCAACATCGCCGGTGTCGCCGTCGCAATCACCGTCGGCGGACCCGGTGCCGCCCTCTGGATCATCATCTTCGGCTTCTTCGCGATGACGGTGAAGATGGCCGAAGCCACTCTCGGCGTGAAATACCGCAAAGTCCACGCCGATGGGACCGTCTCCGGCGGGCCCATGTACTACCTGCGAGATGGTCTGGCGGAGATCGGTCGTCCCAAGCTCGGTAAGTTCCTCGCAGTCTTCTATGCCGCGACCACCGTCATCGGTGTCATCGGAGCGGGCAACCTGTTCCAGGCCAACCAGGCCGCGGCGATCCTCGTCAAGGCTACCGGTGGCGAATCAAGTTTCCTCGACGGCAAGCTGTGGCTCATCGGCGTTGTCATCGCGGCCATGACGGCACTGGTCATCCTCGGTGGGATCAAGAAGATCGGCCAGTGGACGTCGAAGCTGACTCCGATGATGGCGATCCTCTACTTCCTCAGCGTCATCGTGATCCTCGTCCTGAATGTCGGCGAGATCCCTCATGCCTTCGCGCTTATGTTCACCGGTGCCTTCAGTCCTGACGGCCTCACCGGCGGTATCATCGGTGTCGCGATCGTCGGCATTCAGCGTGCGCTGTTCTCCAGCGCCGCCGGCGTCGGTTCGGCCGGTATGGCCCACGCCGCATCGAAGACGACGAAGCCGGCGACCGAGGGCTTCGTGGCGATGTGGGAGCCGCTCATCGACTCCGTCATCATCTGCACCCTGACCTCCTTGGCGATCATCACCACTGGGCTCTACGGTTCGAGCTCGGCGGATGGAATCGGACTGACCTCGGAGGCGTTCGCGACGGTGACCGGATGGTTCCCGATCCTGCTCACGATCTGTGTTGTGCTCTTCGCGTTCTCGACGATCCTCGCCTACGGGTACTACGGCCAGCAGGCCCTGGGATACCTGACGGGGAATTCGAAGAAGGCAGACAAGGCCTATCAGGTCTTCTGGATTCTGGCCGTCATCGTCGGGGCCTCCATGTCACTCGACTCCGTCATCGCGTTCTCCGACGCGATCTTCTTCCTCATGGCCTTCCCCAACCTGCTGGGACTCTACTTCCTGTCGAGGATCCTGCGACTGGAGGTCCTGCGCCTGCGCAAGAGGATCGATGCCGGTGTGATGCGGGAGATCACTCCCACAGAGCTGCAGGTCGGTATGGGCGATCATGAGCCGACTGCTGAGCAGATCAGAGCCGCCGAGGCGGGTCGCCGGCGCAAGCGAGACAAGCTGCGTGAGGTGCGGGATTCCCTCCGAGCTAAGAAGATGGAGCGCGCGGAGAGAGGCGACTGACCTGCAGTGGGACTGACTGCGGCGTCAAATTGCTGCAGTGTCCGGCTGGTGAATTTGAGCGGTCCCACAGTGGGCCTTGCCGCTTCGGCTCCCTGCACAACGGTGTGAAGGGGTTATTGGGAATTCTTCTGAGTAACAAGCTCTCTTGGTCTCCTGCGGCGTTGAAAAAAGTCGCTTCGAAGTGTTGACTCGATCTTTGTGACAGATATAGCCGGCAGTAACACCTGCTAGTAACTTACGTCACAATAGCGGCTTCGACACAGCAGTCGGCGTCGATAGGAGGATCAATGAAGTTCCCGAAGTTTCGTCATATCCGCAAGCTCGGTTCCTCGTACACAGGACGAATCGCCCTTGTCGGAATTCCTGCCGGCATCGTCTCCGCCGCTCTGCTGGGCGGAGTTGCTCAGGGCGCCGTACCGGTCTCATTCGCTGTGTCGGGAACTCAGTTCCAGATCACGTCCTCGCAGCTCGAAGGAACCGGGTTCTCTCAATACAGCGGTACCGCGAAGGATGCCGAGGGCGTTGAGCACTCGGTCGTGGCCGCCAACATCAAGGACGCCACGCTGGAGAATCTCTGCCAGTCGGCTGTGACGAAGACACCGATGGGCAAGGTGGGCGTCCTCATCAAGGCGGGCGGAGGCAAGGAGCCAGCATCCGCGAAAGACCTGCAGATCGGGATGACGGGACTCAGGGGCGACGCCTAGTTCAAAAACATTCGGATCGGCGTCGACGCATCCGATGTCAACACCAAGACCAAGGGGTCCAAGGGTGACTTCGCTCAGGACGCCGACACGATTTCGATCAAGGACCTGGAGCAGGACTCGTGGAGCACCACGGCTTCGGTGTTCACCCTCAAGGACATGTCGCTGGAGCTCACTGACGGAACCGAGACGTGCTTCTGATGAAAGAAGCATCAGCCAGCGAGCAGCAGACCGACGAGCACCAGACCGACGAGCAGCAAGCCAGTCTGCTCGCCTTGTCCCGGCGCAGTCGTCGTGCTGCTGAGCGCGAAACGGCTACCCAGCGGGAAGCGCCTGGCACGGACCACTTCGAGCAGGGGACCAACGGCTCGGGTCCAGGTGGCGCTCAGGAGCGTTCCGGTTTCCGTCATTGGTCTCGGCAGAGGCCTTTTATCAGCGGTTTGCTGGTCGTGCTCGGCGGAATCGAACTCTTCTTCTCCAGTCAGCTCGATACGGGAAATCTGCAGATTCAGTTCGGTATCGAGGGACTCCAAGCCACAGTCATTCCGATCGTGCTGCTGCTGCTGGGAGCCTCCGCGATCTTCCGACCCACGCACCACGTTTTCTACGGGATCATTGCGCTCGTCCTCGGCGTCTACTCGCTGATCGGGGTGAATCTTGGAGGGTTCATCATCGGCATGCTGCTGTCCAGCATCGGAGCGGTGCTCGTGGTCGCCTGGATGGGGCCACGCGGGCCTAGGGCCAAGAAGGCCACGAGGTCGAAGAAATCCCACGCGAAGGAACTGTGCGCTGAGGCGTCGGCGGCGGAACGGAGGGGAAACCAGGAATCCGTCAGCGAAGAGAGGGATTCATGACTGCACCCAATCGCCGCACGGCATCGGCTCTGGCGGCACTTGCTCTGGCCGTTGCTTCGACCTTGGGTGCGACGGCGTCGGCAACGGCAGCCTCCGCACCGCTGTGCACCCCGAAGACCGGGTGTGAGAGTCCGGATTCGTCTGGTCCAGAAACGGGCGCGAAGCCCTCGGCGCCGATCACACCGGGTGTGCCGATCAAGACACCGAGCGATCCAGTTGCCCCGGGTCCAAGCGAATCGCCGTCGCCGTCAGATGAGCCCTCGTCGCCGTCGGATGAGCCGACAGATCCCGCGACACCGGATCCCACCGAATCTGGAATTCCGACCAAGGAGCCGACTGAAGAGCCGACCGAGCCTGTCGAGGCGACGAAAGACGACGACGCACCGATCTTCACGAAGACTCCTGCGGCGATGGGGTCGGAGTCGCTGTCGTTCAAGGGACTCAGCGGACTCGCGATCGTCGATGTTCCCACGGCCGACGGGGGGACGACCCGCACACTGAAGATCTCGGCGGACTCGATCACGATCTCCGGATTCTCGCTCACAGTCAGCCCGCCCGACCAGCCTGAGGGTGGTGGGCTGGTGACCAAGGCCGACACTATGACGCTCAAGGGAAACGTCGATGTCTACCTCGGTTCGATCACCGCCACGACAAAGGACGGTTCCTCGTTGACGATCGGCACCGACACACCGCCGCCTCTGGATGATGTCAAGCCCGGACTGCTCCGGGTGACGATGGGGCTGGTCGGCTCCACCGCTGACTCGATCGAATACTCGAACACCGACCAGGCGATCGTCGAACCCTGACGCGTCGAACCCAGGCGATCGTCGAACCCTGACCCGGCGAGCGCTCACCTGACCCGAGCAGTGTTCGAACTCGCTGCCTATCAGCAGGCCTTCCGTCTCCCAGCGCCTCAAGATGTTGGGAGACGGAGGGCCTCGTCTGCGTCGAAGCACGGGGAGTCCGTCTGATCGCACCGAGTGAGACCCCTTGAGCGTTCATTAACCCGGCACGATGGACGGGATCTGTGCTGCGGCCGTGTGCGGACCAAACGAGAGGTGGTGTGCAGGCGAATCGAGAGGTGGCGGTCAGTCGGTGCCGTGCCCGGCGAGGGTGGACCAGTTCTCGCGGGTCAGCTCCACCGCGCGGTCGAAGTCCCCGGTGCGCACCGCGGTGATGATCTCAACGTGCTGTTCAGGTGAGGCCGATCCCTTGACGGAATCGAAGTGCAGGTATTCCGTGCGGCGCAGTGTCGCGGTGACGACCTCGAGATGATCAGGGATGAGCGGATTGCCGCTGCGTGACAGGGCCACTTCGTGAAACGCGTCGTCGGCGGCGATGGCTGCATCGATGTCGGAACCACTCAGTGCCGTTGCCAGCCGATCATTGGCGGCTTCCATTTCTGCGACATCGTCCTCATTCAGCCGGGGGAAGGCGAGGCTCATTGCCAAGGCGTGCAGCTGGGCGGCGATCTGGCGGGCGTTGACGACCGCATCCGGGTTCTCCGGGGCCACGCGGGTCACCCGTCCCGGCTCGGCGACAACCAACCCAGCCTGTGCCAGTCGCTGGAGTGCTTCGCGGACGGGAGTGCGGGAGACCTGCAGCCAGGCGCCTAACTCCTGGTCGCGCAGCTGCTCCCCGGGCGCTAGCTGGCCGCGGACGATGGCATCGCGAATCGAGCGATAGACATCGTCACGCAGCAGTCTCCGCTGCGGAACCGGCGCATTCGTGGGAATCGGCACTTTCGACCTCTTTCGAACCTGGCTTCTGGGTGATCCTGGCATGTGGGACGTGACCCTCGACCTATTGTAGTCCTCACCGGAATGCAATATATTGGATATTGCAACAAATAGACCTGAGCGAAATTGGACCGCTGATCGCGTCAAGGACCAAAGATTGCCGACGTCTGGCATTCGCAGCCCAGCAACCGCAGCCCAGCAACCGCCGCACAACAGCCTGCATCACCCGACGAAGAGGACATCATGGCCATCACAGATTTCGAACGCTACCCCCTGACCTTCGGGCCCAGCCCGGTCCACGAGCTGAAGCGACTCAGCGACCACCTTGGCGGGGCTCAGGTCTGGGCCAAGCGTGAGGACGTGAACTCCGGGCTCGCATTCGGCGGCAATAAGACCCGCAAGCTCGAATACATCGTCCCGGACATTCTCGCCTCCGGAGCGGACACGCTCGTCTCCATCGGCGGATACCAGTCGAATCACACGCGGCAGGTCGCAGCCGTCGCGGCTCACCTCGGAATGAAGTCGCGCCTCGTGCAGGAGCGCTGGGTCGACTGGGACGATCCGGTCAACGACAAGGTCGGCAACATCGAGCTCTCCCGCATCATGGGTGCTGACGTGCACCTCGACTCGGCGGGATTCGACATCGGCATCCGCTCCAGCTGGGAGAACGCCATCGCCGAGGTTGAAGCCACAGGCGGCAAGCCATACCCGATCCCGGCGGGTGCCTCCGAGCACAAGTTCGGCGCACTCGGCTTCGTCAACTGGGCCTACGAGGTGGCGGAGCAGGAGAAGGAACTCGACGTCTTCTTCGACACCATCCTCGTGTGCACGGTGACCGGCTCGACCCACGCGGGAATGATCGCAGGGTTCGCGGCCCTGGAGGCTGCTGGAGGCCCCAAGCGCCAGGTCATCGGCATCGACGCCTCCGCGACCCTGGACAAGACCCGTGACCAGGTCAAACGGATCGCAAACAATGCAGGTGAGCTCATCGGCCTCGGTCGCGAGATCACCGAAGCAGACGTTGACATCCGTCCCGGATGGGAAGGCCCCGCCTACGGCATTCCCGACGAGTCGACCGTGAATGCGATCCGCACCACCGCCCAGCTCGAAGGCGTCATCCTCGACCCCGTTTACGAGGGCAAGTCGATGGCTGGTCTTCTCGACCTGGTCGGTCAGGGTACGGTGGTGAAGGATTCCACTGTCCTCTACGCTCACCTCGGCGGTCAGTTGGCGCTCAACGCCTACAGCTCGATCTTCTGAGCGAGACGCCTCCACTCACTCCACCCAGCAACCAAAGGATCAACGACGATGCACAGGCCAGCCACGGACCAGACTGACGAGCTCCACCAGTTCGAGACGTCACTCCAGGTCAGCCCGCCGGATGCGAATGACAGGCCACTGCGAGCCTCGGCTTCGGGCGAGGACACGGTCCTCGATGAGATCGCGCAGCGGGTTCTGTGGCTGGCCACCTCGATCATCGACCGGGCCAACCGAGGTCGGGCCAACAGCGATGGGGTCAAGGTCGGTGGGCACCAGTCTTCCTCGGCCTCGATGACGGGCATCATGACCGCACTGTGGTTTTCGCAGATGCGCTCGATCGACCGTGTTTCGGTCAAGCCCCACGCCTCACCGGTGCTGCATGCGATCAACTACCTCCTCGGCGATCTCGACGTGGGTCATCTCGACACACTGCGCTCTCGCGGTGGTCTGCAGCCCTACCCCTCGCGGACGAAGGACCCGGACACCGTCGACTTCTCGACCGGATCCGTGGGCATCGGGGCCACCGCGCCGATCTGGGCGGCGCTGTCGCACCGCTATGCCTCAGACCGGTTCCCCGATACTCCGACCGCTGGCCGCTTCTACTCCCTGCTGGGGGACGCGGAGATGGACGAGGGTGCGGTGTGGGAGGCCATCATCGACCCCGAGGTGCGCTCCCTCGGGGAACTCGTGTGGATCGTCGATCTCAACCGCCAGTCCCTTGACCGCGTCATTCCGGACGTGCAGGTCAGGCGCCTGCAGGGCATGTTCGACGCCGCCGGCTGGCAGGTGCTGACCTGCCCCTGGGGGCGAAGGCTCGAAGCCGTGTTCGCCGCCCCGGGCGGGCAGGCGCTCAAGGACCGCCTCGTGTCGATGCCCAATCCCGAGTACCAGCGACTCCTGCGCGCCCATCCCACCGAGGTCCACGAGCGACTGCTCGCCGGCTTGGGTGAGACCGATGCCGCGGCGCTGCGGCGCGTGATCGATGACTTCGACGCCGATTCCCTCGCGTCCCTCATCCGCGACCTCGGCGGGCACGATCTGGGCCAGCTCGTCGACACCTTCGAGCACATCGACGATGGTCGACCCTCCGTGATCTTCGCCTACACGATCAAGGGGAAGGGTTTGGCCACGGAGGGCCACCCGGGCAACCATGCCGCACAGCTCACCGAAGCCCAGATGCGTGAGCTCGCGGCGGCCTCGGGCATGGAGCTCGACGATCCCTGGCAGACGTTCGCGTCCGACTCAGCGGCCGGCCGCCTGTGCACCGAGACCGCCGATCGCCTGCGTCGGGTGGACCACGAAACGCACACCGTCGCTGAGGTGCCGGTCGAGTTGGGCTTCACCCCGAAGTCGATCATCTCCACGCAGGCGGCACTGGGCCGGTTCCTCTCCGATCTCAAGCACGTCGCTCCCGAGGTGGCCCACCGGGTCGTGACCGTGAGTCCGGACGTGGCGACGTCGACCAACCTCGGCGGGTGGATCAACAAAACAGGAATCTGGTCCCCGGCCGGCCGCGAGGACTGGTTCTCCGACGATCGGGAGCGGGTCCTCAAGTGGGAGGAGGGATCGGGTGGGCAGCACATCGAGATGGGCATCGCCGAGATCAACCTCGTGTCCTTGGCCGGTGAGCTGGGATTGACCGGGTCCCGGTGGGGTCAGCCGCTGCTGCCGATCGCCACGATCTACGACCCGTTCATCAACCGGGCGCTCGAGCCGTGGACCTTCAGCCTCTATGCCGGTGGGCGGTCGATCATGGTCGGCACACCCTCGGGCGTCAGTCTGGCGCCGGAGGGCGGGGCACACCAGTCCTTCAACACTCCCTCGGTCACCTTGGAGATCCCGGGACTGACGAGCTGGGAGCCTGCGTTCGCCCAGGACCTCGAGTGGACACTGCTTGAAGCGCTGCGGGAGATGGCCGATCCCGACGGAGACTCAGCCTACTTCCGACTCACGACGCGACCGGTGAGCCAGGACCTGGCCGCTGTGCCCAGTGATCCCCTGCTGCGTCAGCGCAGACGAGAACAGGTCATCGCCGGCGGCTACCGTCTCAGTGCACACCCGGCCAGCCAGGACCAGGTGACGCTGGTAGGTGCCGGGGCGATCATGACCGAAGTGATCGAGGCCGCCTCCAGGCTCGAATCGCTCGGGGTGCGGGCGGGCATCGTGTGCCTGAGCTCGCCGTCGAAGATCTTCCGCGCCGTCCAAGAGCGCTCCCGCGTGAACTCGACATCACGCTCGGCGATCGCCGATGAGCTCTTTCCGAGCGCGCACCCGGCCCCGCTCGTGACCGTCCTTGACGGTCATCCGCACACTCTGGCGTTCCTCGCCGGTGTGCGCGGGGACCGCACCCGCAACCTCGGTGTGACCGAATTCGGTCAGGCCTCCTCGGTGAGTGAGGCATACGAGATCCACGGGATCGATGCGGGCTCGATCGCGTCGAGCGCGCTTGATCTTGTGGGTCGGTGATTGCGGCTGCGCGGTGGCTGCGCGCGGCTGGGCGGTGGCTGCGCGCGGCTGGGGCCGAGCCGGCGGGCCCGCGTACGTGGCTGGGACGGACTAGCCGATTGCCGAAACCGTGACCTCATCCACTCAGCCATGCGGATTCGGTGGAAAACGATGCGAAATTCGTATTGATCAGCCGAGGTCGCCGGGAGGTATTCGAGACTGATGATTCCCCCAGGTTTCGCCACTTGTTGCGCGCGTCACGTGTTGATAGCGTGAGACGTGAGCATACGCAATCCGTTGATTCCAACGGTGATCGGGTATGCAAACGCCTTACCGGCGCCATCGGGGCGCCACTAGTCAAAGGAGTCTGGAATGAGCAATGTAGGCAGTGCTGCAGGCGGCTACCGTGTCGAGAACCCGGCCACGGGCGAGGTCGTCGAGAAGTTCGACAACGCCACTGACGCGCAGATCGAGGAGACCCTCGACGCGGCTCGCAAGGGCTTCCTGAGCTGGCGCGAGAAGACGGTCGAGGACCGCGCCGCGATCGTGAACAAGGTCGCCGCAAAGTTCGGTGAGCGCAAGGAAGAACTCGCGAAGATCATCGCCGAAGAGATGGGCAAGCCCGTCGCCGAAGGCATCGAAGAGGCCGAGTTCTGTGAGGCCATCTTCAACTACTACGCCGACAACGGACCCAAGTTCGCGGCCGATGAGCCCATCGAGTCGATGTCCGGTGGCAAGGCGTTCATCCAGCGTCGTCCAGTCGGAGCGCTTCTGGGCATCATGCCCTGGAACTTCCCGTACTACCAGGTCGCACGCTTCGCTGCGCCTAACCTCGTGCTCGGCAACACGATCATCCTCAAGCATGCCGAGATCTGCCCCCGGTCATCGGCTGTGATTGCCGACATCATGAAGGACGCAGGCATCCCCGACGGCGTGTACAACAATGTCTACGCCACGCATGAGCAGATTGAGACCATCATCGCTGATGACCGGGTCGAAGGCGTATCGCTGACGGGCTCCGAGCGCGCCGGTTCAGCCGTGGCCGCCACCGCTGGCAAGAACCTGAAGAAGGCAGTCCTCGAGCTCGGCGGCTCCGACCCCTACATCGTCCTCGACACGGACAACATGGAAGAGGCCGTCGACACCGCGTGGGGCACCCGCCTCTACAACACCGGCCAGGTCTGCAACGCGAACAAGCGCATGATCGTCATGGACGACATCTACGACGACTTCGTGTCCGGACTGACCAAGCGCGCCCAGGACTGGACCAAGGGCACCCCCGCCGAGGCTGGTGACGGCAAGTACTCACCGCTGTCCTCGCGCGGTGCCGCGGAGAACCTGCGCAAGCAGCTCGACCGTGCGGTCGAGCAGGGCGCGAACCTCGTCGGCGGCGAGCTCGCCACCGATGGTTCGGCCTACGTCTCGCCGGCTGTGCTGACCGGGATCACCTCGGACATGGACGCCTACCGTGAGGAACTCTTCGGGCCTGTGGCCACCGTCTATAAGGTGAGCAGCGACGACGAGGCGCTCAAGCTGGCCAATGACACGCGCTTCGGCCTCGGCGGTGCTGTGTTCTCGAAGGACGAAGAGCGTGCCGCGAAGCTCGCTCAGCGCCTCGACGTGGGCATGTCGAACGTCAACACCCCCGGTGGCGAGGGTGCGGAGATTCCATTCGGCGGCACCAAGCGTTCGGGCTTCGGCCGCGAGCTGGGTCCCTACGGCATGGATGAGTTCGTCAACAAGCGCATGTACTACGTCGCTGACTGACACTGCTTCGCTGACTGGGCAGGCCCAGCAGGGCGCCGAAACACGGGCGTCCAGCTGAAGCACTGCCGCCAGGTCTGAAGCGAGATCGAGACGCGGGCGTCGTGTCGAGAATGACGGGTGGAACCCGATCTCTCGACACGACGTCCGCGTTTCGCTGTCCTGTACACGGGCGATACCGGAAGCCTCATGGCAGGGGCCGGAGTTGTGAGGCTCGCCGCCTCGTTCGTCTGTTTGGAAGTGGGGCGAGGGTCAAAGGGCGGACGGGCAGTCTTGCCGGCAACTTTCGGTGAGCCCGAAGTGCGGGGCAGGGCCTAAGCTCTCAAGCGTCCACGCAGCATCGTGGGGGAGGGGGGTGAACTTGAGCTCGTCTGGATCGGTGCCACTCGGCTGGGGTTGAGGCTCCACGTTGAGTCCCTTCATTGGTGTCTCGGTCGTCGATGATCGTGTGACATGGAGGTGGACTCGAAGGCGGCAGCGCCTATGATTCCACGATATGGAAATAGTATTTCGTTGGAGCGAAGATAACGTATGACGACGCTTAGTGGCGTGTCAAGATATCGACATTGCTGAGTTGTTCCATATGGTTACCGGAGGCAAGCGAGAGCGGATAATACGGATCGTCGATGCAGGTGACAGGGCTAGGATGAAATAGCATCCGAGATTTCGGATTAATGTATCCGGTTAGGCGATCAGGTGTTTCATGCCTGCCGGCCCGGATCAATAATTGAATGACTACAGATTAGAAACTGAATCATTAAGAATCATCGGCGCCGATAATGGTCCATTTGCGGGTGAGAAGGTGTGCCTCCGGGCGGCCTACGTCCTCATGCAGCCGGTGACTCCTATACTGGGGAGGCGGCCCAGACCGGGCCCGCTGTCCAGCTGAGGGCACATCCCGAACCCAGCCGGACCGCAGATATTTGGAGGTCATACGTGCCGATCACCTCGACGATCCTCGACGTCGCGGGGAACCATCCCGAACAGCTCGCCCTTGTCGGCGCCGACGAGCGGTTGACGTACTCCGAGCTCGTCGAAGACTCTCGCCGGATGTTCGCCGTCGTCGACGAACTGCATCGGGCGCAGGCCGATCCGCCGACTCCCGCATCGGAGACCGACGGCATCCCCATCACCGCCATCAGCGTCACCTCGGCGTTTCACACCTCGCGAATCATCGCTGGACTCGCGGGTTTCCGCGCCGTATCCGCGACCATCGATCCGCGCTGGCCACTGACACATCAGATCGGCGTCATCGCCACCACCGGAATCGGTGTGGTCATCAGTGACTCGCCCTCCCTCGCCGAGGCGCTCGCCGCCTCTTCCTGGACCGG
Organism: Brevibacterium sp. CBA3109; assembly: GCF_040256645.1. Taxonomy (NCBI): domain Bacteria; kingdom Bacillati; phylum Actinomycetota; class Actinomycetes; order Micrococcales; family Brevibacteriaceae; genus Brevibacterium; species Brevibacterium koreense. Next base: position 40,254 of record NZ_CP158281.1, read on the forward strand.
CACAGTCATCAGCCTCGCCGACTTCCGAGCCCGCGAAGACGCCCGGGCCCAGGAGACTGTCGCCTCTGGTGAGCCGTCTGCACCCCCGGCCCCCGCACCCACCGTCCGCGACGGGTGTGAGCCCTTCCTCATGCTCTTCTCCTCGGGCACGACGAGCAATCCGAAGGCCTTCATCAAGACGCGTCAGCAGTACCGGAAAAATGTCGCCGTCTCCGCGGCCCACCTCGAGCCGCGCCCCGGCGTCGCGACACTGGCGCCCGGTCCGGTCTCCTACAGCCTCACGCTCTACGCGGTCATCGAGAGTCTCGCGACCGGAGGCAGCGTGCATGTCGCCGATGAATTCGACCCGATCGCAATGGGTGCGCGCATCAATGCCGAGAAGATCACCCGCGTCGTCGCCGTCCCCGCCCTCGTCCGCGCCCTCGCCGAGGCGGCCCGCCGTGATCCCGAACGTTTCACAGGTCTCGGCCTCGTCGTCACCGGTGGAGCCAACCTGCCAGCGAGCATCCGCGACCGCCTCGGCGAGATCCTTCCGGGAACCCGTCTGATCAGCTATTACGGTGCCGCAGAGATCGGTTTCATCGGGGACAGCCGCGAGGGTGATGGCACCTGGATCACCATCTACCCGAGCATCGGGGTGCAGATCCTAGGCGAACACCCGCTCTCGGAATCTGGGGAGCACGCGGGCGCTGGTCAGCTTCCTGACGGAGAACTCGGCACGCTGTGGATCCGAGCCGCCGCCTGTTCGTATGGCTACGTCACGGGCACCACCGACGCAGTGCTGCGCGGACCCGACGGCTGGGCCACGGTCAACGATCAGGGGCGGATCTTAAACGGCATGCTGCAGCTGGCCGGTCGGTCCGGAGACATCGCGATCACCGGTGGTCACAAGGTCTCACTTCCGGAGGTCGAAAGGGCGTATGAGACCTACGGCAACCTCGGCGAGGTGTGCGCGATCGCCCTCGACGACCCGGCGCTGGGCAGCATCATCGTTCTCGTGATCGAAGCCAGCGCCGGTGCGGGCGCCGAGGGTTCTGGTGCCTCCGCGGAGGTGGCAGACAAGACTGCGCTGCTCAATCATGCACGCGCACGCCTGGCACCGCAGTTCGTTCCTCGCCGGATCTATCGGCTCGATCGCCTGCCCAGGACGGTCGGCGGGAAGATTCGGCGCGCCGAAACCGTTGACCTCATCATGGACGGACAAGGACAGCGGCTGTGAGCCCAGAGGGCCGGAGCGCACCGAGCACCGAGGGCGGCCGCGTCGTCATCACCGGAACGGGTGCGATCACCCCCAGCGGCAATGACGTCGACTCGCTGTGGGACTCCGTGGTCACCGGCCGCAGCGCGATCAGTGTGCTCGAGGGTGAGCAGTTTGCGGATCTGGCAGTGCGCATCGGCGGCCAGGTCAGCGACTTCGACGCCGAGGCGATCCTGCCGCGAGCGCTCGCCCGCCGTCTCAGCCCTGTCCAGCATTGGGCCATCGCCGCCGCTGACCAGGCCCTGGCACAGGCCGGGATCACACGTCCGGGCGTGGGGGCGAAGACCGATGATGCTGATGCCGGCGACCTCCCTTGGGACCGATCCCGCGTCGCCGTCATCGCTGCCACCGGCTCCGGGCCGGTCGACGCCATGCAGAGCGCGACTCGCTCCCTGCTCGACGCGGGCCCCCGCTCGGTTCCCCTGACATTGGCGATCCACGGCGCACCCGACTCGTCTGCGGCGCTGCTGAGCCAGCGCTTCGACTTCCGCGGGCCAGGACAGGGCGTGTCGGCCACCTGCGCGTCCGGGGCGATCGGCCTCGGCGAGGGAATGCGGCGCATCCGTCACGGATACGCCGACGCGGTGCTCGTCGTCGGGATGGAGGACTGCCTCAACTCGGTCAATCTGGCCTCGAACGCGAACATGCGGGCGCTGGCCGCCGGCTTCGAAGACGACCCCACATCTGCCAGCCGACCCTTCGACAGTGCCAGGTCCGGGTTCGTCATGAGCCAAGGCGCCGGTGCGATCCTGCTGGAATCCGAGGCCGGTGCCGCCGCCCGCGGCGCCGCGGTGCTCGCTGAACTTGCAGGATTCGGCGCCGCCAGCGACGCCCACCACCCGACGAACCCGCACCCTGATGGCCGAGGTGCCGCCTCGGCGATGAGTCAGGCACTGGCCGATGCCGGAATGGTCCCCGAGAGCATCGACCACATCAATGCCCACGCCACCGGCACCCCCGCCGGCGATGCTGCAGAACTCAATGCCTTCGACGCGGCGCTGGGCGCCCCCGCCCACTCGATTCCAATTACGGCCACGAAGTCGTCCACTGGCCACCTGCTCGGTGCTTCGGGCGTCGTCGAAGCCATCATCGCGATCCGTACGATGGCGGAGCAGACGCTGCCCCCGACGCTCAACCTCGAGGCCTGCGAATTCGGCGGATGGGACATCGTCGCTGATCAGGCACGTTCCGTGCCTCATTCTGAGAAGCCGATCGACACGGTCTTGTCGACCTCGTTCGGGTTCGGCGGGCACAACGGTGCGATCATCCTGCGCCGGCCCCGCACCGACTGACATTCTGATGTGGTGAGCAGCTGGCCCCGTGAGCAGCCGATCCCGTGAACAACTGATCCCGTGAACAACTGATCCCGTGAACAACTGATCCCGTGAACAAGGAGACATGATGACTGACCGTGAGACCCACCTCGGCGAATTGGCCGAGAAATACCTCCCTGCCGAGGTCTGTGAGCGCTTCCGCGAACGCGCGGGCGTCTATGACCGCGAGAACCGTTTCTTCGACGAGGATCTCGAAGAGCTGAAGTCGCTGGGCTACCTCACCTTGTTCGTTCCCGAGACCTACGGCGGTCCCGGGCTGAACCTGCACGAGGTCTCGCGTCTGCAGCAGCGATTGGCCTCCGCGGCCCCGGCCACGGCCCTGGCGATCAACATGCACCTCATGTGCACCGGCGTCGTCAAGGCCCTCAACGACCGCGGCGACTCCTCCTTGAACTGGGTCTTCGAGGAGGTGATGGCCGGAGAGATCTTCGCCTTCGGCATCTCCGAGCCGTCCAATGATTGGGTCATGCAGGGGTCGAACACGGTCGCCGAACCGACGTCCGACGGCGGCTATCTGCTCACCGGCGTGAAGATCTTCACCTCGCTCTCACCCGTGTGGACGCGAATCATCGTCCATGGGGCGATCGGCGAGAACAGCACGGGGATCGCGGGCCCCGATGCGGATGAGCCCGCGGAGGGGCAGCTGGTCTATGGCTTCATCGAACGCAGCGCCGAGGGCATCACGGTCTCTGATCATTGGGACGTCATGGGTATGCGGGCCTCGCAGTCGCGGGCGACGATCCTCGACCAGGTGCCCATGCGCCCCGAACGGGTCTCGCGCACCATCCCGGCCGGTAAGCACCCCGACCCGCTGACCTTTGCGATCACCAGCAATTTCCAGCTGCTCATCGCCTCCGTCTATGCCGGTGTGGCCGCCCGTGCACTCGAACTCGGTGCCGCCGGGCTGAAGAAGCGCAAGTCCGCGAAGGCTGGAGCTACCTTCGCCGAGGTGCCCGAAACTCGCGCGCGTCTCGCCGATGCGCACCTCGACTACCTCGTCGTCCCCGCCATGCTCGATGCCTACACCAGGGACTTCGACGATCTGGTCGACCATGGGGCGGGCTGGCCATTGCGCCTGGTGGGAGCCCGGATCAAGGCCTCCGATGCGGCCCGGAAGGCGGCCGAGACAGCACTCATATGCACCGGTGGCAGCGGCTTCGACAACAGCCACGAACTCTCGCGCCTCTACCGCGATGCGACCGCTGGCCTGTTCCACCCGCCGAGCGCCGACGCCGCCCGCCCGATGTATGCCGCGGCCCTCCTCGACGGCTGAGCGGACGGTGGGCAGTCGCTCGGCCGGTCAACGCGCCTGGGCAGAATCGGGCGTGATCTGTGCTCGATCATTAGTTGTCGAGAATATGTCGTCGCCGGCGACGACATATTCAGGCTTGGAGTTGATCGAGGGTGGGTGCCGCCGTCTTCCGGCTGGGGCGTTGGTCCGTGCAGGCCGGAAAAACGAATAGATGTTCCTCTGACGACGAGCCCGCCGCCGAGGTGGCCCCGACGGCGGTGGTGAATCGTGAAGTCCCGACATGCGCAACCTCGTCCCCATCGAATGGGCACCGCAGGTCAGCGGCCTGCGCCAGGTGAGTGGTGTGCGTCACGGGATGTAGAAAGCGTGGAGACTTACAAAGACTTACAGAAATATCGATGGCGCCGAGCCGAAGGCACCCTTTTCACCTGAGACAATCTTCGCAGCCGCTGATCACAGTTCCGGCAGCAGCGAGATCGGGTTCTCGATGCAGCCGGCGACGAAGGTGAGGAACTGGCTCGGTTCGGCACCGTCGCAGGCGCGGTGGTCGAAGACGAATGACAGGAACATGACCTTGCGGACGGTGAGTTCCCCCTCGACGACCCAGGGGCGGTCCTTGATCCGTCCGAGGCCGAGCATCGCGACCTCTGGAAGGTTGATGATCGGCGCAGAGCCGTCGACTCCGAATACGCCGTAGTTGTTGAGCGTGAACGTGCCGCCGGACAGCTCCCGAGAACTGAACTTGCCGGTCGATGCTCTGCCGACGGTCTCGGACACGGAGTCGCGCAGCGCTCGCAGGCTCATCTCGTGGGCTCCGTGGACGACGGGAACCATGAGGCCCCGTGGCGTCTGCGCGGCCAGGCCGAGGTTGATGTCACCGTGGGTGACGATCTCGTTGGCCTGGGTGTCGATCGAGGAGTTGATGATCGGGAACTTCTTCAGCCCGGCGACGACGAAGCGGGCCACGAGCGAGAGCAGTGAGTACTTCTCCCCGGTCCGAGCCTCGAGGGTGCGTTTCGTATTGAGCAGTTCGGTGGCGTCGACGTCGAGCCAGATCGTCGCCTCGGGGATCTCCCGTCGAGACTGCGAGAGTCGTTCGGACACGACCTTGCGCAGTCCCGTGATCGGAGTCCGGGTATCGCGATCGGCTGTGCCACCAGCGGGGATCGAGTCGGGCTCCGCCGAGGTGGTGGTGGCCGATTCGATGGCTTTGAGCACATCGGCCCTGGTGACGATACCCCCTGGCCCGGTGCCCGGGAGGTGTTTGGCGCTGAGTCCATTGTCCTTCGCGAGCTTGCGCACGATGGGCGAGGAGACCGGAGAGACCGACACCTCGGCGGGGGGTTGGGAGGCTGTGTGGACTGGGGGTTCGGCGGCTGTGTGGACTGGGGGTTCGGAAGCCGGGGCCGGGGGAGCGGTCGCGGCCGCGGGAGTGGCCGCCGGCTCTGCGGCCTGAGCAGTCGTCGACGGTGCAGTGAAGTCGGATTGTGAAGTCTTCGTGCCGAAGGACCGCTTCTTCGTCGACCGCGCCTTGGGCTCGGACGCTCCGTAGCCGATGAGGTTCGCACCGCCGCCGTGCGAATCAGCATCCGTGACTGATGCCTCGCTCGAGACGGAACCGGAGCAGGCGCCCGAGTTCGAGTCCGCGCTCAAGTCAGCACCCGCCTCGGCGACGGAGAGCAGGGCTTGACCTGCAGATACGGTGTCACCGGGGTTCGCGTGCAGCGCCTGGATCCGACCGGCGAACGGGCATGGCAGCTCGACGACGCTCTTTGCGGACTCGACCTCGACGACCATCTGGTCGACGTGGACCTCGTCGCCGACATCGACCAGCCAGCTGATGAGCTCGGCCTCGGTCAGTCCCTCGCCCAGGTCGGGGAGGATGAAATCGCGGGCGCTCGTCGCGGAGCGGGCGTCACCGGACAGACTCGTCTCGGCACTCATCACAGCTCCCAATCCCAGGATTCGAGAGCGTCGAGAATGCGTTCGGCGGTCGGCAAGAAGTACTCCTCGAGCTTCGGGGACGGGTAGGGCACATCAAAGCCGGTGATCCGCAGGATCGGGGCCGACAGGTGCGTGAAGTTGGCCTCGGTGACCCGGGCGGCCACCTCGGCGCCGTATCCGCCGAACTGGGCGGCCTCATGGATGATCGCAGCACGAGATGTCTTGCGCACTGAGGCGGATACGGTCTCATCGTCGAAGGGCGACAGTGACCGCAGGTCGATGACCTCGATCGACAGTCCATGCTCGGCACCATCGTCGGCCGCGGCCAGGGCTGTGCGCACGGTGGGACCGTAGGCCAGCAGGGTCACATCCGACCCCACGCGTACGACCTGCGCCCGATCCGTCGGCGCGGTCTGCACCGGCAGACTGAGCTCGTCTTTCATCCAGTACCGTGACTTCGGCTCCATGAAGATCACCGGGTCGTCGGAGGCGATGGACTCGCGCAGCAGCGAATAGGCGTCGGCCGGATTCGAGGGGGTGATGACGGTCAGACCCGGAGTCGAACACCAGTAGGCCTCGGAGGAGTCCGAGTGGTGCTCGACGCCGCCGATATCTCCGGCATAGGGAATCCTGATCGTCAGCGGCAGGCTGACCTGTCCCTTCGTGCGGTTGCGCATCTTCGCGACGTGGGACACGATCTGCTCGAACGCGGGGTAGGCGTAGGCGTCGAACTGCATCTCGACAACCGGGCGCATCCCGGCCATCGCCATGCCGATCGCGGTGCCGACGATTCCGGATTCGGCAAGCGGGGAGTCCCAGACACGGTCGGGTCCGAATTCCTTCCGCAGGCCTTCGGTGACACGGAATACCCCGCCGAGGCGACCGACGTCCTCACCGAAGACCAGGACGTTCTCGTCTTCTCTCAGGCTGTCGCGCAAAGCCTGGTTGAGGGCCTTTGTCATAGTCACCGGGGCTGGTGCCGGAACGTCCTCTGCCGTGGTGAGCGCGGTGACGGTCATGACTGAGCCGCCGCTGCCAGCTCGGCCTCGAGCTTGGCCTGCTGTGCGACGAGGTTCGCACGTGGGTTCGCATAGACGTAGTCGAAGAGTTCGCTCGGGTCGACCTTCGCTTCGGTGTTCATGGCATCACGGACCGAGGTGGCAAGCTCTTCCGCGCTCGCCGTGATCTCGGCGGCGCGCTCGTCATCGAGGACGCCCGCTGAGCGCAGGTGCTTCTCGAGGCGGTCGATGGGATCGAACTGCTTCCAATGCTCGACCTCCTCGGCCTCACGATACTTCGTGGGATCGTCGGAGTTCGTGTGCGACTCCATCCGGTAGGTCAGGCATTCGATGAGCGTCGGACCCTCGCCGGCACGGGCGCGTTCGAGGGCTGCAGTGACGGCAGCGAACACTGCCGCGATGTCGTTGCCGTCGACGCGGAGGCCGGGCATCCCGTAGCCGGCGGCGCGGTCGGCGAGCATGGTCGCGTTCGACTGCTCACGCAGCGGGGTCGAGATCGCATACTGGTTGTTCGCCAGCACGAAGACGGTCGGGGTCTGCCAGACGGAGGCGAAGTTGAAGGCCTCATGGGTGTCACCCTCACTGCTGGCGCCGTCGCCGAGGAAGGTCAGGGTGCAGGCATCTTCGCCCTTGAGTTTAGCGGCCATGGCGAAGCCGGTCGCGTGCAGAGTCTGCGTTGCCAGCGGTGTCGCCGCAGGTGAGGTGTGATATTCGTTCGGGTCGAACCCGCAGTGCCAGTCACCGCGGAAGGCGGAGAGGATCTCCGTCACAGGCACACCGCGAGTGAGCAGAGCGGCAGTGTCGCGGTAGGTGGGGAACAGCCAGTCGCCCGGTGCCAGTGCGGTGGTGGCACCGACCTCTATGGCTTCCTGGCCTGCGGCGGATGGATAGGTCGCGAGTCGCCCCTGCCTGGTCAGGTGGGTGACCTGAGCCTCGAACCGACGGATCTGCACCATCTTCTGATACAGACCCAGGAGGGTGCGATCGCTCGGGATCCTCAGCCCATCGGTGGGAACCTCGGTGGGCTGGCCGTTAGCACCGATGAAGCTGACTGGCTGCAGCTGGGGCAATGAGCGGTCAGAGCGAGAGGTGGGAACGTCAATGGTCATGGCCCCATGGTGGCGTGACCCGAGTCACCGATCCAGGGTCTGCGAGGAGGTTCGGACGGGGGGTGCGTTTGTGTCGGCAAGAGTGGACGAAGTGCTCGGTTGCCGCTGGGGTTAAGGGACGTTTGGCTCCGGCGAGGCGGGTGAGGCCTGCCTTGTCTTGCCGAAGCGCTTCATGAGATCCAGCAGCGGTTCGGGGGCGAGCATGAATCTAGGCTCGAGCTCCTCCCATCCGGGCTCTTTCGCCTGTCGGCTGTAGGCGGCGTGGTCGGCATCGACCGGAATCCGCTGATCGTTTCCGCCCCCGTCTTCGCCCATGAGTGATAGGTGATAGATCCACGTGGACCCATCAGACTCGACGCTGCGAAACGTGGCTTCGAATACTTGGCGTTCTGCGGACAGGCCTTGCTGCAGTTCGTCGGGACGATCATTGAGCATTGTCATCCACTCGTCGAACACATCCTCCTGGCCTGCAACGATGCGCGAACGACTGAGCTCGAGTCTCAGTCCGTCCGGGACGGATGTCGGTTGGGGGTGGCCGGGGAAGTGGCGGGGGGTAGGGGTGAACGGGATCTGGGGCGGGCGCGCATCATCGGGCATGTTTCGACTATCGCACAGAGTCTGTGTCCAGAGATGAACGTCTGTGTCCAGATCTGAACTCATGACGGTCCTAGGCGGAAATAGCGGTCGGTTCTGCACAACAAATTGACTCAGCCAGTGGCCGGAATCGATCGATTCAGTGCCCCGAACCGGGCCGGTGTCCTTCCGCTTCATCGAGGATCAGGAGTGAGCGCGATGACACCACACCCGGGACTTCGTGGATTCTGCGCAGAATGACCTGGGACAGTGCAGTGTTGTCGGGAGCATTTACGGTCACCAGAGCGTCGATGTCGCCGCTGACGGCCTGGACCTTCTCGACGAAGGGAAGTTCGGCGAGGTCATCCCTGACCTCGGGCCATGGCCGATCACCGATCTTGACGACGACCACCGCGGTCACTGTCATGCCCAGCGCACTGCGGTCCACCTCGGCGGTGAATTTCCTGATCGCCCCGGACTCGACGAGAACCGAGAAGCGTTTGTGGGCGGCGGACCGGGAGATGTGCACCCGCGCGGCCAGTTGGCGGACGCTCAGACGCGAGTTGTCGACGAGGGCAGCGATGATGCTGCGGTCGATATCGTCGAGGTCGAATGCCACGAGGCGCTCCTTCAACGTTGATGCGGGCGTCGGACTCACCGGTTCACTCCCGATCTCGGTTGCATCCGGTGCCTGGTCACGGTCGGTGGCTCCATTCTAGGGCCCCTTCTCTGTGCGCGCTCCTCCCGCTTCCTGTCACCGCTTCGTGCACCACGATGAGGTCGCAACGGCGAGCTCCGGGTATAATTTGTTCGAACGTTCGTACAATAGGTATGTCCGCTGCGGCACACAGGACGTAGGATGTCTGACTGAGTACTTTTCCGGGTTTCGTCTTGGACCCGGGTGTCGGACGAGAACGTGCTGACTGTAGATTATGAGGCAGAAGTCTCATTGCAGCTGGAGTTGCCCCACGGAATAGGAGTCATCCTTGAAGATCGCGGTGTTGGTCAAAGAGGTCCCGGACACATACGGGGATCGGAAACTGAATCTGGAGACCGGTTTGGCGGATCGCTCCGCTTCGGAAGCGGTCCTCGACGAAATCGGTGAGCGTGCGCTCGAAGTCGCCCTGTCCTACAAGGACGGCAGCGATGGAACCGAGGTGACCGTCATCTCGATGGCACCCGGAACCGCGACCGCCACGATCCGCAAGGGCCTGGCCATGGGAGCGGACAACGCCGTGCACGTCTCCGATGAGGAGCTCCTCGGTGCGGACCTCGGCCTCACCGCCGAAGTCCTGGCAGCTGCCATTCGCCGGGGAGGCTACGACCTCGTCGTGACCGGCAACATCTCCACAGACGGCAACGCAGGCATGATGCCCGCAATGCTCGGCGAACACCTGGACTTCCCTCACGTGACTGGCCTGACCTCGGTTGAGATCAGCGACGGCAAGGTCGCTGGGACCCGCGGAGTCGAGGGCGGCAAGCAGGAAGTCAGTGCACAGCTTCCAGCCGTCATCGCCATCACCGAGGCGCTTCCCGAGGCCCGCTTCCCGAACTTCAAGGGCATCATGGCAGCAAAGAAGAAGCCCTTCGAGGTCATCGCGCTGTCGGACCTCGAGGTCGATGCCAACGACCAGTCCACAGCACGATCGATCATGGTCACGGTGGCCGAGAAGCCGCCGCGTGAAGCCGGAGAGAAGATCGTCGACGAAGGAAACGGCGGAGCAGAGCTCGCCGAATTCCTCATCAAGAACCGCTTGGCCTAAGGAGAATCGATATGTCCGAATTCCCACAAGACTCCATTCTCGCCGTCATCACCGCCGACTCCGAAGGTCAGCTGGAGAAGCCTGCCGCTGAACTGCTCGGCGGCGCCGGTGAGGCCGGGACACCCGTCGCGCTGGTCCTCGCACCTGCAGGTCAGGGTGAGTCGGCTGCGCAGCAGGCCGCAGCGTTGGGCGCCACTCAGGTTCTCATCGCCGAGGTGCCGGAGGGCAACTCCGCTCTCGGAACCTTCGCAGTCGACGCCCTGAGTGCCGCCAGCGACCTTGTCGCACCCGATGCTATCCTCCTCTCGCACTCGATCGACGGCCGCGATATCGCCGGACGCTTCGCAGTCCGCAGCGGTTCGGCTGTCTGCGTCGACGCCCTCGGCATCGAGCGTGACAGCGAAGGCATCGTGGCCAACCACTCCGTCTACGGAGGCGGCTACACCGCGTCGTCGGCACCGACCTTCGGTGCTCCGGTCATCACCATTCGCCAGGGATCAATCGAGACCCGTGGGGAAGCGCAGTCGGCGAACTCCCAGGCCCTCGACGTTGCCGATTCCGGCAAACGCTCCGCTCAGATCGAATCCTTCGAAGCCGTTGTCGAGGTCTCTTCGCGTCCCGAGCTGCGCGGTGCCTCAAAGGTCGTCTCCGGTGGCCGCGGTGTCGGCTCCGAAGAGTCCTTCGAGCTCGTCGGCGAACTCGCCGATGCTCTCGGTGCGGCTGTCGGTGCCTCACGCGCGGCCGTCGACGCCGGGTACATCGCCCAGTCCCACCAGGTCGGACAGACCGGTGTCTCCGTGTCGCCGCAGCTCTACGTCGCACTCGGCATCTCCGGTGCGATCCAGCACAAGGCGGGCATGCAGACCTCGAAGACCATCGTCGCTGTGAACAAGGACGGCGAAGCGCCGATCTTCGACATCGCCGATTACGGCGTCGTCGGCGACCTGTTCAAGGTCGTCCCACAGTCGATCGAGACCTTGAAAGAGAACAAGTCCTGATATGGCCACGTACTCCAGTTCGCTGCGCTCGGGCCTGCCCAGAGTCCCGGGCGGTGAGCCATGGCCCCCAGAAGGCACCATCGGTGAGCCGCTCGAGCCGGGCGCCTCGGTTGTGCCGGAAGAGTCGTTCGAGCCGGAAGCTTCGGCAGTGCTGGACGAGTCCAGCGAGTCGGAATCGACTGATTCCGGCGCCGAGGTGGATGACTCGGTAGAGACCGAGCAGCCTGCCGCGGTCGAGCAGACCGTTGCGGGCGAAGAGCCCGCCGATGAGCCCGGTTCCGTCGGGACCGGCGCGGCGGTTGGCGCGGCCGGTGTCGCCGTAGGCGCAGCTGCTGGTACTGCCGCCGTTGCCTCCGATTCGGAGGCCGACTCCGATGCGATTCAGGATCAGTCGTCCGATTCTGTGGCTGAGGCGAGCAGTGAGGTTCCGCTGCGTCGTGGTCTGCCCCGTGTCGAAGGCGGCGACCCATGGCCGCCCGAGGGCCTCGCACCTGCCGGTGTGAAGGCTCCCTCCAACACTTCTGCTGCCTCTGCTGTTTCCGGTTCGGGAGCGGCACCTGCTGCCCCGGATGTCGCACCCGCTGTTTCGGATGCCCAGCGTGAGCCGGAAGCTCAGATCGATTCCGAGCCCTCGGCTGCACCAGCTGCCGATGCTCCGGTTGCCGCCGCTCCGGTGGCCGCTGCCGCGGCTGCAGGTGCGGGAGCCGCTGCCGGCACAGCCGCAGTCGCGTCCGCCTCCGGTGGTCAGAGCGCAGCCGAGGTTCCTCTGCGTCGTGGCCTGCCCCGGGTCGCCGGTGGCGACCCCTGGCCGCCAGAAGGGTTCGCGCCCGCCGGTGCCAAGGCCGCCTCGTCGAGTTCGGCACCATCAAGTGCTCCTGCGGCCGAGACTTCTGCTGATGCTGGTGTCGCCAACGGCGACGAAGCACCGGCTGCCGATGTTGCTGCGGCCAAGGCCGACACGTCCTCCGCAGCTCCGGCTGCCGGCGCTGGTCCGGCTGCCGCCGCGACTGCCGGTGCCGCCGGTGCCGCTGCCGCCGCTGGTGCGGCGGTCGCCGCGTCCGGGAAGAAATCCTCCGGCGAACTCAGCGACACGCCACTGCGCCGCGGATTGCCTCGCGTCGTCGGTGGGGATCCATGGCCACCCGAAGGCTTCGCCCCGGCGAGTGCCACGGCCACCTCTGCTTCGACCGGAGGCGACGCTTCAGGTGCAGGCTCGGCCGACACCACGTCGACCGGCGCTGCTCCGACATCCGCCGCCACAGCCGCGGACTCTGCTGCCCCCGCTGAGAAGCCGTCGGCAGGCACGTCCGCACAGGCGGATTCCGACTCCTCGTCGGCAGCTCCAGCCGCCGCCCCGGGAGCTGCAGCCGTTGGTGCCGGTGCAGCCGGTGGCGCAGCTGCCTCCTCGAGTGCTGACGAGAAGCCAGCGGCCACCTCGGCGGAGGAGAAGCCGGCCCGTTCCGGATCGCCGAAGTCCACAGGACCGGCGCAGCGGAAGCCGATGGCCAAGCCTGCTGCGAAGACCACGGACAAGCCGACCGCGAAGCCAGCGGCCAAGCAGGCCGACAAGCCTGCCGCGAAGTCGAGCTCCGCACCGGCGAAATCGACTTCCGCCTCGGCCGCGGCCAAGCCGGATGGCGCGAAGAAGAAGGAACCGACGATGATCGGTTCCAAATCTTTGGGTCAGTGGGCGAAGCTCGGTGGTCTCGGTCTCGGCGGCCTCGTCGTCGTGGCCGGAATCCTCGTCCTCGCGGCACGAGGACTGACTACTCTGCCCGGTGTCCCCGAATTCCTCGAGCGCTACCCGGGCGAGTATCACCTGCCGGAGTTCGTCGATGACGGCTTCCCTGCTTGGGCGAGGTGGACGCATTTCCTCAATGTCTTCTTCATGGTCCTCATCATCCGTTCGGGTCTGCAGGTGCGCCACCAGCAGAAGCCGCCGGCCTTCTACACCCCGAAGAAGGGTGGCAAGAAGATCAGCATCAACCTGTGGTTCCACACGGGCATCGATCTTCTGTGGCTGGCCAATGGCGTCATCTTCGTGGTCCTGCTGTTCATCTCCGGGCACTGGGCGCGGATCGTGCCGACGAGTTGGGAAGTCTTCCCGAATGCGGTCTCGGCCATGCTGCAGTACGCGATGTTGGATTGGCCGGCAGAGGACGGATGGGTCAACTACAACTCCCTCCAACAGCTGATGTACTTCATCGTCGTGTTCATCGCGGCGCCGCTGGCTGCCATCACGGGTGTGCGGATGAGCGAATGGTGGCCCAAGAACGCCACCAAGCTCAACAAGATCTATCCCGCACCACTGGCGCGTGCGATCCACTTCCCGACGATGATCTTCTTCGTGGTGTTCATCCTCATCCACGTGTTCCTCGTGTTCGCGACGGGAATGCGGCAGAACCTCAACCACATGTACGCAGGTTCGGATGATCTGAACTGGATCGGATTCATCTGGTTCGTGGCGTCTCTGGCAGTCATTGCCGGAGGTTGGTTCGCCGCCAGGCCGATGCTCTTGGCACCGATTGCGAATATGTTCGGGCGAGTGTCCAGTCGCTAGCGGGATTCGCAGCACCGGATCTCTAAGGCCCCTGCAGGACGATTGAGTTCTGCAGGGGCCTTCGTTGTGCCGCAATACGTCCTGCGGGTGACGGTGCGCGCCAACGGTTGGCAAGTTCTTCTCGACCCAGCGCACGTTTTCCTTGACGACAACCCTTGACCGGGAACTTCGCTGCCTCTATCGTTGATGCAACGAGGTTGCAATGAGTGCAACTTCTTCGTATCAGTCACGATGATGGAGAAGACAAAGATGTCGATATTCACTCTCACGAGATCGGCGGTGTGATCATGTCTCAGATCTCGGCTCCCGCCGCCTCCCCCTCGGTCAAACAGAAGCGCGTCCTGCGCCGGGTCATCTCGGCGAGCTTCATCGGCAATTTCGTCGAGTGGTTCGACTACGGCGTGTACGGATACTTCGCAGCCACGATCGCACTCGTCTTCTTCCCCGCCTCCGAGGGCAACACCGCCCTGCTCGCGACCTTCGCAGTCTTCGCGGTGTCCTTCGTCGTCCGTCCGATCGGCGGGTTCATCTGGGGCCACATCGGCGACAAGATCGGTCGCCGATCGGCGCTGTCGATGTCGATCCTCATCATGTCGATCTCGACATTCGCCATCGGTCTGCTGCCTAGCTACGCCATGGTCGGCCTGTTCGCGCCGGTGCTTCTGCTGCTCGTCCGCCTCGTCCAGGGCTTCTCCGCGGCTGGCGAGTACGCGGGCGCCTCGGCGTTCCTCGTCGAATACGCGCCCCCGGGCCGACGCGGTCTCTACGGGGCAGTGGTCCCGGCCAGCACCGCTTCGGGGCTTCTGCTGGGCTCTGTGCTCGCTGCGGTCCTCACCTCTGTGCTCACCGACGTGCAGTTGGAGACCTGGGGTTGGCGGCTGCCATTCTTCCTTGCGGCTCCCATGGGCCTCATCGGCCGCTATATCCGCACACGGCTCGAAGACACTCCGGCCTTCCGCGAACTGGCCCAGGAGGACGAAGTCATCAAGGCGCCGGTCTTCGCCATGTTCCGCGACCATTGGCGCCCGCTGATCATCGCCATGTGCGCGGTGCTGCTCAATGCGGTCGGTTTCTACGTGGTGCTGACCTATATGCCCACCTATCTCACGACGGAATTAGGGTATGGCGCCACCGAATCCTTCATCGCCACGACGATCGCGCTGCTGACATATATCGGGTTCATCCTGCTGACGGGGCTGGCCTCGGACCGGTTCGGGCGCAAGCGGATGCTCTTCATCGCCTCCATCGTCTTCATCATCTTCACCGTCCCGGCGTTTATGCTTCTCGGCTCCGGCAGCTTCACCGTCGTGGTCCTCGTCCAGATCGCGCTGGGCGGCATGCTCACACTCAACGACGGGACACTGCCGACCTTCCTCGCCGAGATGTTCCCGACGAGGATCCGCTACAGCGGATTCGCCGTCAGCTTCAACCTCTCGAATTCCCTCTTCGGCGGCACAGCACCGTTCATGGCCACCCTGCTCATCGGTGTGACGAACTCGCCGCTGGCACCCGGCTGGTATCTCATGGCTGCCGCAGTCGTCTGCCTGGGCGCGGTCCTCTGTGCCAAGGAGACTTTCCACAAACCTCTGCGCGAAGTCTGATCGCGCAGACGCACCCCTCCCGCCTCACCCGCAACGCACCCCGACTCAACCACGGTTCACCCACACGAGAAGGAGATCTCATGACCACCACAACCGATACCGCCTCCGTCGCCGATCTCGAGCGCCTCAAGGTCCTCCACAACGGCTCCAAGTCGAAGCTGACGTTCTCTGACGCAGAGATGGAGCGTCGCCTGACCGGGCTGCGGGCGATCATGGCCGAGAAGGAACTCGACGCCGTCGTGCTCACCTCGTTTCACAACATCAAGTACTACTCGGACTTCCTCTTCACCTACTTCGGCCGTTCCTACGCGATGGTCGTCACCGCCGATGACTCCGTGACGGTCACGGCCAACATCGACGCGGGCATGCCCTGGCGCACGAGCTATGGCGAGAACATCGTCTACACGGACTGGCGCCGCGACAACTACCTCTATGCCATCCAGGAGGGTCTGCGGCAGCGCGGAATCGCCGCCCCCAGGCGCCTCGGTGTCGAGGACGACAGTCTGCCGCTGGAGAATCGCAACAAGATCCAGGCGGCGTTCTCCTCCGCGAGCCTCGTCGACATCTCGCAGGCCGCGATGCGTCAGCGCATGATCAAGTCGGGCGAGGAGATCGAGGTCATCAAGCACAGCGCCCGGATCGGAGACCTCGGCGGGGAGGCGATCAAGGCCGCGATCACCGAAGGCATCAGCGAGTACGAAGTCGCCCTCATCGGCACCGAGGCGATGGTCCACGAGATCGCCAAGACCTTCCCCGACCAGGAGGTCCGCGACACCTGGGTGTGGTTCCAGTCGGGCATCAACACCGACGGAGCACACAATTGGGCGACGACGCGGAAGGTGCGCAAGGGCGACATCCTCAGCCTCAACTGCTTCCCGATGCCCTCGGGCTACTACACCGCACTCGAGCGCACCCTCTTCTACGGTGAGCCCGACCAGGCCTCGCTCGACCTGTGGAACGTCAACGTCGAGGTGCACAGGCGGGGGATCGAACTGATCAAGCCGGGCGCGGTGTGCAAGGACATCGCGGCCGAACTCAACGAGATCTACTTCGAACACGGCCTGTTCTCGAACCGCACCTTCGGTTACGGTCACTCCTTCGGTGTGCTCAGCCACTACTATGGCCGCGAAGCCGGCCTCGAGCTGCGCGAGGACATCGACACCGTGCTCGAGCCGGGCATGGTCGTGTCGATGGAGCCGATGATCACCGTCCTCGAGGGCCAGCCGGGAGCCGGCGGCTACCGCGAGCACGATATCTGCGTCGTGGGCGAGTCCGGGTCCGAGGACATCACGAAGTTCCCCTTCGGACCCGAGCACAACATCATCCCTGCCTGAGCGCCGCGAGCGCTCACGCACGAGCCGAAGCTGGAAGGACCGGGTCGCTCCCGGAAGTGTCCGCGGGCATCGTCAGTCGGTGCCCGCGGGCGAATACACTGACATCATGCCTCGACAGTCTTCCGACACCTCCCACCGCGGTGCCTCCGTCATCGAGAACACGGTGTCGATCCTCCGCTGCTTCTCCCCCGACCGGCAGGAGCTCGGCGTCACGGAGATCGCGCCGCGAGTGGGTCTGCACAAGAGCACCGTGTCCAGAATCCTCACCGCACTCGAAGCCCAGGGCATCGTCGAGCAGGAATCCTCCCGTCGCTACCGGCTGGGTCTGGGAATCCTCGCGATCGCAGGCCCCCTGCTCGCCGACCTCGATGTCAGGAGGGCCGCCTATCCGATCCTCCAGGACCTCACCCGCAGGACCGAGGAGACCAGCGCCCTCATCGTGTGGAACGGGACCGAGGCGATCACCGTCGAGCAGATCCCGAGCCCGCAGCAGGTCAAGCACACCTCAAGCTTGGGCTCGCGGTATCAGACCGCCTACAGCGCGTCGGTGCAGGTCTTCCTCGATTTCGCTGAGACCGCCGAGGTCCAGGCGCTCGCCGACAGCGACTCCCTCCTCGGTCTGGACTCCAGCCCCGAGAACTTCGACGCCTACCGCGCCCTTCTCTGCAGCAATCGGCAGCGAGGCTACGCACTCAACGATGCCCACACGTCGCCGAACGAGGTCGGGGTCGCAGCCGGTGTCCACGACCATCGCGGAGCGCTCGTTGCCGCCGTTCTCATCGCGGCACCCAAGTTCCGCACCGATGCGGATCAGATCGCAAAACTCGGTCAGTGCTGTGTGGATGCCGCTCAACGGGTCTCGCAGCGCCTGGGTGGCCACTGACCTCGACCCGCCTCGGGCCTCATCGCCGGGTTCGACTCAGCACTCACCTCAGGGCTGCGCGCAGGGTCTTGTCGAAATCGCGGACATGGTCGGCGGCAAGCTGTGCCACCGCCTCCTCGTCGCCCTCGACGATCGCCTCGAGCAGGTTGATGTGCTCACGGATATGTCCGATGAGGTCGGGCATGCGCGGGATGACCAGGCACCAGATCCGCGTCGCCAGATCGTCGAGGCGCACGAGGGTCTCCGTGAGATGCGGATTGTCGACGGAGCCGTAGATGAGGCGGTGCACGGACAGGTCCCGCTCCATCAGAGTCCGCTGATCGACGTCTGTTCCGAGCTCCCGGAGTTTCGAGATCATCGCCGTGAACTCCTCGCGTCGGGTGGCATCGAGGTTGGCAGCCGCCTTGCTAGCGGCGATGGGTTCGAGGACTTCACGCATCTCGGAGATCGTGGACAGATCGGTGAGATCGACGTTCGTGGAAAAGGTTCCGCGGCGCGGGAACGAGACGACGAGATGATCGCTCTCCAAGCGTTTGAGCGCCTCGCGGATCGGGGTGCGGCCGACATCGAGCTCAGTGCTGAGCACGGCCTCGTTGATGGCGTCGCCGGGGGCGATGTCGAGCATGATGAGTCGGTGACGGAGGGTTTCATAGGCGTGGTCGGAGAGTGACCCTCGGTTCGACTTCGGGGCTGCCGATGTGCGCATGGCTCAACTCCTGAAAAACCTGTTGCATTCCGTGACTGACACTGCTTAGAATACAGGAAGACAACTGATATATTAGTTGATGATCAATGATCGAAGGAGATCACATGACACAGCAGATTGCGGATCGGGTCGACCCCTCCGATGTCTCCGCCGTCGTCGCCGACGCCGGCTTCCCCAGCCGGGAGCCCGTCGAGCTGAGTACGCCCATCGCAGACCTCGATCCGCAGATCGCGGGCTTCATCGATGCCGAACTCGCCCGTCAGCGCGAGGGCCTTGAGATGATCGCCTCCGAGAATCACACCGCGTCGGCCGTCATGGCCGCGCAGGGTTCGGTGCTGACGAACAAGTACGCGGAGGGCTACCCCGGTCGTCGCTACTACGGCGGCTGCGAGCATGTCGACGAGGTCGAACGCATCGCCATCGCCCGGGTCAAGGAGCTCTTCGGTGCCGAGTTCGCGAACGTCCAGCCGCACTCCGGGGCTCAGGCCAATGCCTCGGTCATGCACGCGCTCATCCGGCCCGGCGACACAGTGCTCGGCCTCGACCTCGCCCACGGCGGTCACCTCACCCACGGGATGAAGATCAACTTCTCGGGCCGCCTCTACGACATCGTCGCCTACGGCGTGCGCGATGACACCCATCGCGTGGATATGGCCGAGGTCGATCGTCTGGCCCAGGAGCACCGCCCCAAACTCATCGTCGCGGGCTGGTCGGCCTACTCGCGTCAGCTCGACTTCGCCGAATTCCGTCGCATCGCCGACTCCATCGGTGCCTACCTGATGGTCGATATGGCCCACTTCGCCGGCCTCGTCGCCGCCGGCCTGCACCCCTCGCCCGTGCCGCATGCCCACGTCGTGACGTCGACGACGCACAAGACCCTCGGCGGCCCTCGGGGCGGAATCATCCTGTCGAGCGACGCCGCCATCGCCAAGAAGATCAATTCTGCGGTCTTCCCCGGCCAGCAGGGCGGGCCGCTCGAGCACGTCATCGCAGGCAAGGCCGTGGCCTTCGGACTCGCCGCCACCGAGAACTTCGCCGACAAGCAGCGTCGCACGCTGGCCGGTGCGGCGGAACTCGCCCGCCGCCTCGGCGAATCCGATGTCTCCGACCGCGGCATCGGGGTCGTGACAGGGGGCACCGACGTCCACCTCGTCCTCGTCGACCTGCGCAACTCGGTGCTCGACGGCGGACAGGCCGAGGACCTCCTCGCCGAGGTCGGCATCACCGTCAACCGCAACGCCGTGCCCAACGACCCGCGACCGCCGATGGTGACCTCGGGCCTGCGCATCGGCACTCCGGCCCTGGCCAGCCGCGGATTCGGCTCGGCCGCCTTCGCCGAGGTCGCCGACATCATCGCCCAAACCCTCATCGCCGGAACCGCAGAGACCGGAGCCGCTGCCGAGACCATCGCTGAGCTCGGTGCCCGCGTCTCCGCGCTCGCCGCCGACCACCCGCTGTATCCCACCATCGCAGAGATCGGAGCACACTGATGGCCGACCAACTCCCCGAACACCCGGACTTCCTCTGGCGCAACCCCGAGCCGAAGGCTTCGTACGACGCGATCATCATCGGCGGCGGCGGCCACGGTCTCGCGACGGCCTACTACCTCGCGAAGGACCACGGCATGACGAACATTGCCATCCTCGAACGCGGATGGCTGGCCGGGGGCAATATGGCCCGAAACACGACGATCATCCGCTCGAACTACCTCTGGGACGAATCCGCAGCGATGTACGAGAAGTCCCTCAAGCTCTGGGAGCAGCTGCCCGAGGAACTCGACTACGACTTCCTGTTCTCCCAGCGCGGTGTCCTCAACCTCGCCCACACCCTGCAGGATGTGCGTGAGTCCCAGAGGCGTGTGAATGCGAACGCGCTCAACGGCGTCGACGCCGAATGGCTCGACCCCGAGCAGGTCAAGGAGGTCTGCCCGATCATCAACATCGGCGATGACCTGCGCTACCCGGTCATGGGCGGGACCTACCAGCCGCGTGCCGGCATCGCCAAGCATGACCACGTCGCCTGGGCCTTCGCCCGCAAGTGTGACGAAATGGGCGTCGACATCATCCAGAACTGTGAGGTCACCGGAATCGAGCGCATCGGCGACAAGGTCGTCGGCGTCGAGACCAACCGCGGCAACATCGCCACCGAGAAGGTGGCCATGTGCGTGGCCGGAGACTCCTCGGTGCTGGCCGATATGGCCGGGATCCGACTGCCGATCCAGTCCCATCCTCTGCAGGCCCTGGTGTCCGAACTCTTCGAACCCGTCCACCCGACCGTCGTGATGTCCAATCACGTCCACGTCTACGTCTCCCAGGCGCACAAGGGCGAGCTGGTCATGGGCGCCGGCGTCGACTCCTATAACGGCTATGGGCAACGAGGCGGCTTCCATGTCATCGAAGAGCAGCTCGCCGCCGCGGTCGAACTCTTCCCGATCTTCGCCCGCGCCCATGTGCTGCGCACCTGGGGCGGCATCGTCGACGTCACCCTCGACGCCTCACCGATCGTGTCGAAGACCGAGGTCGCAGGACTCTACGCCAACTGCGGATGGGGCACCGGAGGCTTCAAGGGAACACCTGCCGCCGGCTACACCTTCGCCCACACCATCGCGAACGACGAACCGCACCCGCTCAACGCCCCCTACGCGCTCGACCGGTTCGAAACCGGTCACCTCATCGACGAGCACGGCGCGGCCGCCGTGGCCCACTGACCGGATCGACTCAGGAAGGACGACCATGCTTCTCATCGACTGCCCGCACTGCGGGCCACGCGACGAAACCGAATTCCACTACGGCGGGCAGGCCCACGTTGCCTACCCCGCCGACCCCCACGCACTGAGCGACCGGGAGTGGGCCGAGTTCCTCTTCTATCGCGACAACGACCGCGGCCTCTATGCCGAGAGGTGGAGCCACAGCCTCGGCTGCCGCAAGTGGTTCAACGCCGTCCGCGACACCGTGACCTATGACTTCACGGCCATCTATCCCATGGGCGATCCGCGCCCGACTCCAGCCGAAGGTGAGGCCGCACGATGAACTCCCCACACACGAGCTCCGCGGATACCGGCACACGGCGCCTGCCGCAGGCCACCGGGATCGATTCCTCACGTCCCCTGCGCTTCACCGTCGATGGTCAGTCCTACTCGGGTTTCGCCGGCGACACGATCGCCAGCGCGCTCATCGCCTCCGGCCGCATCGACTGCGGCGCCTCGACGTACCTGGGACGGTCCCGCGGGATCCTCAGCGCCGGCATCGAGGAGTCCAACGCCCTCGTCCGCGTGCAGCCGCGCGTGGCCGGTGATGTCAGCGAATCAATGCTTCCCGCCACCCGTGTGCCCATCACCGAGGGCCTCGAGGCCGACTACCTCTCCGGCCTGGGCATCCTCGACCCCGGTCAGGACGAACTCGTCTACGAGCACAAGCACATCCATGTCGATGTCCTCATCGTCGGTGCCGGGCCCGCCGGCCTGGCCGCCGCCCGGGAGGCCGGGAAGTCAGGAGCCAGGACGCTCCTGCTCGACGACCGGTCCGCTCCGGGTGGGTCGCTGCTCTCCAGCCCGGGACGCAGTGTCGAGGGAGGCCTCGACGAGTCCATCGACGATGTCTCCGCCACCGAGTGGATCGAGACCACCGTCAAGGGCTTCGCCGAGGCGGAGGAAGTCACGTACCGTCCGAACACGACCGTCTTCGGCAGCTACGATTCGAACTTCTTCGTCGCCCTCGAAGACCGGACACGCGAACTCGTCGAGACCGAGGGCACGGGCTCCGGCGCGAGTACCGACTCTGCCGACGGCGACCGGGACAACACAGCCTCCCGCGCAGGCACCCGGCAGCGGGTGTGGCACATCCGGGCCAAGCAGGTCGTGCTCGCCACGGGAGCCCATGAGCGCCCCATCGTGTTCGCCGACAACGACCGCCCGGGCATCATGCTCGCCTCGGCCGTGAGGACCTATCTCAACCGCTTCGGCGTCGCCGCGGGTCAGCGCATCGCGATCGCTGCGACAAATGATTCGGCCTACGAACTGCTGGCTGATCTGCACGCGGCCGGCATCGACGTTCCGGCGATCATCGACTCCCGGACCACCGCCTCGGCGATGGCTGAGAGAGTCGTCGACACGACGGGAACCCGACTCATCCTCGGCTCCACGGTCACCGGCACCGCAGGCCAGGGCCCGGCGGGGCGCATCAGCCGGGTCACCGTCGCAGCCCTCGATGAGGACGCTGTGGCGGCCGGTCACGGCGAAGACATCGACGTCGACCTGCTGGCCGTGGCGGGAGGGTTCTCCCCGGTCATCCACCTGCACGGACAGCGCAGGGGCCCAATCGTTTGGCGCAGCGACATCGCCGCCTTCGTCCCGAGGACACCGGTGCGCGACCAGTTCACCGTCGGCGCGATCAATGGTGACTACTCCCTCGAAGCGGCTCTCAAGGACGGTGCCGAGGCGGGTAATGCCGCAGCCAACCGCACCGGCTTCGCCGCCGCACTCACCGTTCCCAAGGCCGCGGCGATGACCTACGCACCGGCGCGCCCACTGTGGCTTGTCACCTCGGCCGAGGACGATCACACGGCGCTGACCACGCATTTCATCGACTTCCAGCGCGATCAGAGTGTCGCAGACGTGCAGCGGGCGATGAACGCAGGCATGCGCTCGGTCGAGCACGTCAAGCGCTACACCTCGATCTCGACGGGAGGCGACCAGGGCAAGACGAGTGCGGTCAACGCGATCGGCGCCATCGCCAGCATCCTCGGCGAGACCGACCTGGGCTCGGTTGGGCACACGACCTTTCGCGCTCCCTTCGCCCCGGTGCCCTTCGCAGCATTGGCCGGCCGGCGGAAGGGCGAGCTGTTCGATCCGGCGCGCATCACCGCGATCCACCCCTGGCACGTGGCCCACGGAGCCGAGTTCGAAGACGTCGGAGGGTGGAAGCGGCCCTGGTACTATCCCCGGCCGGGCGAGGACATGGAGGCAGCGGTGCTGCGCGAGGGCAAGGCCGTGCGCGAATCGGTGGGCTTCCAGGACGCCTCGACGCTGGGCAAGATCGAGATCCGCGGCACCGACGCCGGCGAGTTCCTCGGCCAGATCTACACGAACGGCTTCAAGAAGCTCAAGGTCGGCAAGGGACGCTACGGTCTCATGTGCAAACCCGACGGCATGATCTTCGACGACGGCGTCACCCTGCGCGTGGCCGAGGACCGCTACTACATGACCACGACCACCGGCGGCGCCGCGACCGTCCTCGAATGGCTCGAGGAATGGCACCAGACCGAATGGCCCTCACTCGACGTCGTCTTCACCTCGGTGACCGAGCAGTGGTCGACCGTCGCGGTCGCCGGCCCCAGGTCGCGAGACGTCATCGCCAAGATCGCCCCCAACCTCGACGTGTCCAACGAAGCCTTCGAGTTCATGGGCTTCCGCGAGACCACCCTGGCCAATGGGATCCCGGCGCGCATCTGCCGGATCTCCTTCTCCGGTGAGCTGGCCTTCGAGGTCAATGTCGAGAACTACTACGGCCTGGCCGTGTGGGAGGCCGTCGCCGAGGCGGGAGCCGAGTTCGACATCACCCCCTATGGCACCGAGGTCATGCACGTCCTGCGCGCCGAGAAGGGCTTCATCATCGTCGGTCAGGACACCGACGGGACCGTGACCCCACAGGACGCGGGAATGGAATGGATCGTCTCCAAGCTCAAGGACTTCATCGGCAAACGCTCCTACTCACGGATCGACACGGCCCGCGAGGACCGCAAACACCTCGTCGGGGTCCTCCCCGTCGACGGCACAACCCGGCTGGCCGAAGGCGCGCAGCTCATCACCGCCGGCACCCCGGTGACCCCGGAGGCCGGACCCGTGCCGATGATCGGCCACGTCACCTCCTCCTACATGTCGCCGAGCCTCGATCGCCCGATCGGTCTCGCCTTCGTCGAAAACGGCCGGAACCGGACGGGTGAGATCATCCAGACTCCGGTCGCAGGCGGCCTCGTCGACGTCGAGATCACCTCGCCCGTCTTCTACGACCCAGAAGGGAACCGCCGCGATGGCTGAAACCACCCACACCACCCAGCAGCACCAGACTCAGGTGCACACCGTCGAGTCCTCCGCCGAGGAGCTCGATGCCCTCCGCGTCTCACCCGGAGCCCACCTCGCCGAGGAGATGGCCACCGCTACCAGGGCCGGCAGAGACGAGGTGGGCCTGCGGGAACGGGCGTTCACCGTCCAGCTCGGGCTGCGCGCCACGCCGGGAACCGCCTCGGCCGAGGCCCTCGAGTCCGCTCTCGGGATCACCTTGCCCACGCAGATCGGCGAGGTCACCGGTGACGAAGCGGGACTGTATGCGCTCTGGCTGAGTCCCGATGAGTTCCTCGTCGTCGACGTCTCCCGGCGTCAGCGGCCCGGAGAGACCCTCGTCGCCGAGGCCTCCCTCGAGGGGCTGCCCGGACAGGCTGTGGACCTGTCCGCGAACCGCACGATCCTCGAACTGACCGGGTCGAAGGCCCGTGAGGTCCTTGAGAAGAGCGTCCGCACCGACCTCCACCCGCGGGCCTTCGGCGTAGGCACGGCGATATCGACCCAACTGGGGCCGGTGCCGGTCATCGTGCACCACTCCTCGGCGCTTGAGTACCGCATCTACCCGCGGGCGAGCTTCGCGGACTTCACGATCCGTTGGCTGCTCGACGGAATGGCGGAGTTCCTCGCCGACTGACGCAGAGCGGGCAGCGGAGCGCGGGTTCGGAAGGCGCGAACTCTGCGCAGGCCGCGAACCGAGCGTCCGAAGTTGACCAAGGTGATCTTGTCACCCAATGATTGAGTACACCCATCGAGCAAGGAAGCAGCGGATATGCAGGATTACGTCTTCACCCTGGAATGCGACGAACGGCCGGGAATTCTCCATTCCGTCACCGGCGCCCTCCTCACTCACGGGGGTGACATCAAGGAACTCAAGCAGTTCGACGATCAGTACACACAACGCCTGTTCCTGCGCATCGACTTCAGCGTCGAGGAGGGATCGAACGTTGCGATCGATGGACTGCGCAGCGACTTCGAGGCCATCGGCACCGAGTTCGATGCGCGCTGGCAGATGTGGCCACAGGGGGAAAAGCGTCGGGTCCTCATCATGGTCTCGAAGTTCGAACACTGCCTCAACGACCTGCTCTTCCGCGCCCAGATCGGCGAACTGCCCATCGAGATCGCGGCCGTGGTGTCCAACCATCCCGACCACCGCGAGCTCGTCGAATGGCACCACATCCCGTTCTTCCGCATTCCGGTGACCAAGGAGACGAAGCCCGAGGCTGAGGCGAAGCTGCTCGAACTCATCGACCGCTTCGAAATCGGCCTCGTCGTCCTCGCCCGCTACATGCAGGTCCTCTCCGACGACCTGGCCCGCGAGCTGACAGGCAAGGCCATCAACATCCACCACTCGTTCCTGCCCTCGTTCAAGGGTGCCAAGCCCTACCACCAGGCCTGGGAGCGGGGAGTCAAGACCGTCGGAGCGACCGCGCACTTCGTCGACAGTGAACTCGACGAGGGGCCGATCATCGCCCAGCAGCTCGTCGAGGTCGACCACTCCTTCGGCCCCAGGGACCTTGTTGCGGCCGGTCGTGACGCCGAATGCAAGGCCCTGTCCAACGCCGTGAAATGGCACTGCGACGGCCGCGTATTCCTGTCAGGGAAGCGCACCGTCGTCCTGCGCTGAGTCTTCGGGGCTGAGGCGCCGCGGCGCGGTCGCCGCGGCGCTGCATCATCGAGAGGACCACTTAGCGTCGAGAGGACCAGGTATAGCAGGATCTCTCGACGCTAAGTGGTCCGCTCGGCGCCGGCCAGCACGGTCCGCTCGACGCTGGACAGGGTGATGAGCCCACGGTGGGCGACTCGTCGGAGGCGGGCATGTTCTCCACGGTGCCGCAGTGCCACGCGCGTATTCGCTGGTGGGACGGCTGCCTAACGGACCTATGCACCTAGGGGGCCAGTTCAGCTCCTCTCTGCCACGACGTTGAAGGTGTCCATCTTCGCGTCCTGGGCTCCTCGCACATAGCCCGAGGGTGCGGCCGCGGTCATGCGGAGGAAATCGACCACCTCGGCGCTGAGCACCTCGCCGGGCAGAACATTGGGCACGCCGGGCGGATACGCGGCCAGGGCATCGGCGGAGACCCGGCCGACCGCCTCGGCGAAGGGAACGGTCTGCGGCGCCGCGAAGTAGGCGTCGCTGATCTCCAGACGCTTCTCGCAGCTGCCGGGCAGAACGATGGGACGCTCAGGCTCGGACTCGGATCGCGGCAGTGCCTGCAGGGCCGTCCAGAAGCGATCGACATCGACAGGCGAGGTCGCGCCGATGAGCAGCAGCAGGGCCGAGGGTGTCGCGAGCTCGCAGTAGATCCGGTGGTCCCGGATGAGCTGGTACTGGGCATCGGCGCCGGTGATTCCGGCACCACGGGTATCGATGACGACCTTGAACGGATCGTTGGTGATCGCATCGTGACCGCCGAGGATGTCGGGAGTCGCGTCGCGGAAACGGGAGTCGGTCTGAACTCGGGCTCGAATCTCCTCGGCGGTGGCAAGGGCTTCGTCGATCGCCTCCGGGTGGGTGGCGAGGTGGCGGCGAGCCTCGTCGAGGGATGACAGGAGGATGGCACTGGACGAGGTCGATTGGTAGGACTTCACGACCCGGTCGACCAGGGTTTCGATGCGCCGTGCCTGCCGGCCGTGGCCCAGGTGGATCATCGCGGACTGCGCCAAAGACCCGGCGCCCTTGTGGGTGCTGGAGATGACGAGGTCGGCGCCCAGACGGACCGCGTTGACGGGCAGCCTCGGGTGCATACCGAAGTGGGATCCCCAGGCCTCATCGACGATGAGGGGAACATCGTGGCGATGTGCCACCTCGGCGATCGCGGCGATATCGGCCACAGCACCGAAGTAGCTGGGGGAGACGAGGTAGACAGCGGCCGATTCCGGGTGCTCGCTCAGGGCGTATTCGACCTGGGCCGGTGTCACACCGTGGGAGGAGCCGAGGCCGGGGTCGACCCGGCCGTGGATGAAGTGCGGTCGCAGTTCGGCGTGGGTGACGCCGTCGATGACGGAGGAGTGGACGCTGCGCTGGAGGACGAATTCGCGTCCCAAGCCGCGCACGACGGTCGTCGCGATGTGGTTGCCGCCGGAAGCGCCGTTGGTGATGAACCAGGTCCGTGCTGCGCCCCAGGCCTCGGCGGCGAGCTGCTGGGCGGCCATGATCGGAGTCACCCGTTCGTGATTGATCATGCGCCAGTTCTCCTGGTCGACGCCGCTGAAGAGCATGGGGAAGTCGATGCCCATGCCGGCCTCGCCGACGATTTCGGCCAGTCCCGGCGCATGGTCGCGGCTGCCCTGATGGGCGGGCACGTGCAGGCGCTGCCAGTCCTCGGCGGCCAGGCAGCGCAGCGCCTCGGCATACGGAGCGGTGTGCTGGCGAGGATCGACGGCGGTGGCGATCTGTGCTGTGGCGTTTGCTGGGGCGGCCGCTGTGTCCGTGACGGAGGCAGCCGCGGTGTCGGGGTGCAGATGAGTTTCGGCGAGCATGACTCCCACACTAGGGATCAAAACTTGCCTACGATATAGCAAGAAACCATTCACGGTGTCATAGTGTCTATGTCATGATGAATCTGCAGCAGTTCCGGGTGCTCCTGGCCATCAGGGACGAGGGAAGCCTCAACCGTGCCGCCGAGGTGCTCGAGCACGGGGTCCCGACCGTGACACATCACCTGCGCAGCCTCGAATCCCATCTGCGGGTCAAGCTCGTTGACCGATCGCGGAATGGAACCCGACTGACGCCCTTGGGCGAGTCCTTCGCCGAGGAACTCGAACCGGTGCTGGCGCGCATCGACCGGGCCGAGCAGCTCGTGACCGCCCAACGCGATGCCGGGGTGGTGTCCCTGCGCGTCGGCTCGTTCTCCTCGATCGGCTCACGTCTGCTTCCGGCTGCTATCGCGGAACTCCAGCACCGGACATCCGTGCGCGTCGAGGTCGTCGAAGCTGAACCCAGCGAAGTGGTGCGGATGCTGCACAGCGGCGAGGTCCACGCGGGCCTCATCTACGACATCCCGGAACTGCCCGAGTTCGCGGGCCCCGAGCTGCGGCTGCGCACCCTCCTCGACGAGCCGTACCGGGTCATGGTCGCCAGCGACGGGGAACTGGCGACGCACGAGGTCCTCGACTTCGCCACGATGGGCGACGTCGACTGGGTGTGCAGCCGGAACGAATCGGAAGCCTCGGTGCGGGTACTGCGGCGTATCTCCCGTGGCCTCGGCTATGAACTGCGCGAGCTCATGCGCAGCGACGACCTCTACATGATCCACGGGCTCGTGGCCGAGGGTCTCGGGTGTGCCCTGACCACCGAGGTGGCCGTGGACACGGACTTCGACGTCGTCCTCCGACCCGCCAAACAGGACCTGGGCCAACGCCGGGTGTCCTTCGTGACCCGGCCGGGACCGAATCCGGCTGCGGTGGGTTGGCTGGGCGAAATCCTCGGGTCGGTGGCGGCGAGACTCGAGGCCGCCTCGGCGGGGTGATCAGAGGAGGCACCCCAGGTTCAGCCAGCAGTGTACCTCGGCTCTGCGATCGGGCGCGGACGTGGCTCAGGGCTCGGACTGGGTGCTCAGTGCTTCGGCGATGGCATTGGCCTCCCGGCGCAGCAGCGCAACGAGGCGTTCGACGCGGGGACCGGTGACGCGATCGGCGATGCTCGCGATGGACAGCGCTGCGCGGGGGCGGCTGCCGCGAATCTTCAGCGGAACGCCCACCGCCCAGGATCCCTGGGCGAAGAGGCCGGGATTGTGGACGAAGCCATCGACTCGAGCCCGGTCGATGATGTCGCGCAGCGCGGTGACGGAGACCTTGGGATACCGTTCGGTGAAGATCTGAGCATTGGCGTCGAACTGCGCATCCACCTCGGAGGGGGAGAGCTCGGAGAGGATTGCCAGGCTGCCGGCGCCGATTCCCAACGGGTGGCGATCGCCCACGGACAGGGCGTTGTTGAGGATCTCGCCGAAGCCCTCCTCGCGACGCGCGCAGATCGAATGGTTGCCGGTGCGCAGGGTCAGGAAGGCGGTGTCCTGGCTCAGCTCGGCCAGGCGCAGCAGGCTCGACTCCGACTCTGTGACCAGGGGGTCGACGGACTTCTGGGCGAGCTGACCGAGGATCTGCGACTGCACGCCGAGGCGGTAGCCGCCTTCGTCGAGGCGTTCGACATAGCCCATGGCGATCAGGGCCTGGAGCATGCGATGGACACTGGCCTTGGGCCGCCCGCTGATCGAAGCGACTTCGGACAGGCTGGCACCGCTGCCGCGCTCGCCGGCGATGAGGCCAACGAGATTGAGCAGGGACAATGCCCGCTGGATGCTCTGGGCGCCGGTGCCGGGCTCCAAGTCGTCGACGGCGTGGGCGACGTTGAATGACGCCGATCGACGCAGGATCTTCCCGCGCATCTTGATGCGGTGTTCGTCATGGGGGTCGGCGCCGTTGTGCATGTCTCCATTATGGTCGTCGCGATCGAATAAGGGCGGTCCAGTGGGTGTCGCTCTACCCGGACGATGCCCGAGGCGATCCATGATGTGAAACAGGACTCGGCGCCCCACGAGGCGGCGCCGGTGCCCAGCCTCCTAGACTCGGATCGGTCCCCTGCTCACTGTGGGCGGACCGGCGAACTCAATCTGGGCGAACACAATCTGATGGTGACGGGGACGAACTGGCGATGACAGGCACGAAAGCAGGCGACGTGGATACGACGGTTCTCAATCTCAATGATGTGACATTCCGACGCGGGGAGACGCAGATCCTCCACGGCATCGACCTGAGCATCGGCCGCGGCGAGCACTGGGTCCTCATCGGCCCCAACGGTGCGGGGAAGTCGACGATACTCAGCTTCGCCTCGGCGCAGGTCTTTCCCACGTCAGGCACTGTCGACATCCTCGGGCAGCGCATGGGCCGGGTCGAACTCCAGGCCCTGCGCCGCCACATCGGGCACGTGAATCCACGCCATCCGCTGCGCTCGAACCTGAGTGTGCGCGAGGTCGTCCTCACCGGACTGACCGGCACGATCGAGCGCCCCTTCCGTTGGGAGCCCAGCCCGGAGAAGATTGCCAAGGCCGAGGGCCTCATCGCCGAGGTGGGACTGAGTTCCCGCGCGGATGCCGGGTGGAAGATCCTGTCGCAGGGGGAGCGGGGCCGGGCACTGGTGGCCCGAGCGCTCATCGCCGATCCGCAGCTCCTCCTCTTCGACGAACCGACCACCGGCCTCGACGTCGCCGCGCGTGAGCAGCTGCTCGAGACGATCGATTCGCTGTCGGTGACCTCCCCTGAGCTGACGACTTTGCTGGTCACGCACCATCTCGAGGAGATCCCGGAGTCCACCTCCCACGCTATGCTCATCTCCCACGGCCAGCTCACCGCGGCGGGTGACATCGCCGAGGTGCTCACCACCGACGAAGTCAGTGCGGCCTTCGAGCACCCGATCGATGTCGGTTTCGCCGACGGGCGCTTCTCGGCACGTGCGATCCGGCAGCGGCAGGCTGCCGTGGTCTAGTTGTACTTCCTCGACACGTTGTGAACGGTAGTTGAAATAGAGCGAAGACCTCCGATATCGATATGGGTAACCACACTCATGATCGAGTCCCGGAGGTCTTCATGACGCACCGATGACCATCGAGGGTAGATGCCGCCTGGTCGTCCTCGCCATCAACGACGGGTGGTCCCAGCGCTGAGTCGCCGAACGATTCCAAGTCTCGCCAGCAACCGTATCCAGATGGGTGCGTAGACACCGCGCCGGAAGCGATCTCGACGATCTGACCCCACCGCAGCCCCACACGACTGTCTGTCAAACGGGAAATACGCATCCTGGCGCTGAGGATCAACCAGCGGTGGGGTCCGCACCGGATCGGCTATCACTTTCGTATTCCTCGCTCGACTGTTGGTCGAGTCCTCAACTGGTTCCGAATGCCGCTCTTGGCTCACGTCGATCAGATGACAGGACTGCCAGTACGGAAACCGGTCCCAGCCCGTTACGGGGTCGAGCTGCCCGAGCCGGAGCCACAGGAATGCGTGGCTACCGGTTCCTCCAGCATGCTGTCGATGACTATTCGAGAGTCGCCTACTCCGAGATCCTTGATGGTGAGCGCAAGGATATCCGGGCACGGCGTCGTCCCATTCGGCCCAGGTCCGGATCGGGATCTGAGACTTCAGCAGCGACCCGGGTTTCGTATGGGACCGGCCCCGGGGCAGCATCCTCTTACGTTCATTCGCGAGTTTCCGGTCGATCGTGGCCGCGCTCATCGACGTGATCAGGTCGGCTTGGGCATCGGTGAGGGTGAGTTCCTTGTCGCGTCTGAGCATCGGGACCAGGGTCGGCAGCATCGCGGCCATGAAGTTTGCCAGCTGGTGCCCTAAGGATGGCCCAGCAGGTGATCAAGGCCGGCAACAGGTCGGGAGTGTAGATCGGAGCCCGCCCGGGTCGGGGTTTGATGACTTTGGGTTTCAGGGCTTGACGTAGCGCGGTGCGGGCGTAGCGCGGTGGAAACCGGTGAGATCGACGAGTTCGTCAAGGATCCTGGTTTTGTCGGCCCGGTTGGCGTTTTTGTAGGCGAGGGCTTTCTTCTTCGTCACGGCTTGTCGTTGCTTCATTGTCAACTCCATGAAAATCAGGCGTACTCGTCATTGGAGCCTGTGTGCTGGTGCCGCTCCGGTGGCGGAGGTTTGCTATGAGTCAACGCGCGTCATTGCGCGCGTTCTCTGAGCGGCTTAGTCTTGAAGCATGAAGATGAGTACCGTATGGAGCATCATTGGCGCGATCATTGCCATCATCATCGCATGGTGGGTGGTCAACGTCGCGTTCTCGATCGCCTGGTTCCTCGTCAAGGCGATCATCGCAGTGGTCGTCGCGGCCGTGATCTTCACCCTCATCAAACAGGCCTTCAAGTCCAAAGACCGCCAGAAACAGCGCTAGAGGCTCGTAGCTCGCGCCGGAGACTCGCCGCTGCTGTCCTTCCTCCTGCGCGAATTTCCCCAGCTCTGCGCTATTTCGCGTGAGTGACCCCAATGCCTCATTTTGCGGACGAGAACCCTGTCTGCAAACAGGCCGCTCGTCCGCAGACCGGGGTGCACATGTCCGCAGATCACGTGAGTCAGAGATCGCCGAGGCTGGTGTTCGCCCCGCACAAGACGACGCAGACCTTCTCGCCGTCCGAGGGCACGTAGACACCTGAATCGCTGGACCCATGGATGCCGGCCAGCGCGGTGGCCGCCGCATGCTCGACAGCCAGTCGGTGCTCGCCCCACAGGTGACGTCGCGCGGAGACGATCTGCTCATCATCGACGAGCACCGAAGTGACCAGGTCATTCTGCGCAGCGGACACAGCCAAGGGCGTGGCGCGGCGAGCACCCAGAGAATCCGCGGCCACCGAATCGACTGGGACGTCGACGGGCTCGCCGGCCTCCAACGCCGCGTTCAGTGCCCGACAGTTCTTCGGTTCCACCGCGACCGTGCGCACCCCGTGGAACGTCGCGGCCGTGGCCACACCGGCGAACAGGCCACCGCCGCCCACGGAGACGACGATGGTGTCGAGGTCGGGGATCTGCGAGAGAATCTCGGTCATCATCGTCCCGGCACCGGCGGCGATGAGCGGATGATCATAGGCGTGCGAGGCCAGGGCCCCCGAGGACTTGACGAACTGCTGGCAGGCCAGCGCCGCCTCGGCGTATTCCGAACCGATCAGACGCACCTCGGCACCGTAGCCGCGCAGGCGCTCGACCTTGACGGCCGGGGCATTGGCAGGCAGGAACACGGTCGCCGGAACATCGGCGTCCCGGGCAGCCCAGGCACAGGCCAGGCCCGCATTCCCACCCGATGCGATCGTCACCCCGGCCTCGGGAAAGGTGCCCTCGGCCAGATGAGCCTGGATGAAGTTCTGCGCGCCGCGGGCTTTGAACGTGCCCGTGTACTGCATGAACTCGAGGGCGAAGTGGACACCCGAACCGGCCGGATCGTCAGCCGGTGATGCACTCCATGTCGCGGCCGTCGGAGTCGGAGCCTCGGGGCGGTTCCCGGGCTGCGCCGAGGCCACTGTCACCGGGCGTACCCGACCGGCGATCCGTGCGGCGGCCGCTTCGATATCGGGATAGGACAACTCTGCCACTGGTGCCTCCTCGGGCGCTTGCGTTGGTTGTTCTACAGCTTAAACCCCCGAGCTCAGGCCCGGGGGTCCTCAGCCCTCGGGCCGCAGCGCAAGCCTCAGCTCGTGTGCTTGGCGACGCCCAGCGGCACACCCTTGGGTTCCTTGACCAGGCTGACGGCGATGAGTGAGATGACGCAGACGATAATCATGTAGACGGCGATCGACAGCGATGATCCGGTGCGCGCTAGCAGGGTCTCGGCGATCGTCGGGGCGAAGGCGCCGCCGAGGATCGCGCCCAGGGCGTAGCCGATCGACACCCCCGAGTAGCGGACCTGCGGCGGGAACATCTCTGCATACATCGCCGACATCGGGCCGTAGGACAGGCCCATGCCGAGGGTGAGGACGAAGATGCCGATGCCGTACATCCAAATGCTGCCGCTGTCGATCATGAGGAACGTCGGGACCAGCCACACGATGAGGAGGATGTAGCCGATCTGGAAGGTCCGCACGCGCCCCAGCTTGTCCGACAGCGCCCCACCCCACATCGTGAAGACCAGCCAGCCGAAGCTTGCCAATGTCGTGGCCAACAGCACGGGAGCCCGGTCGAGACCGACCATGCCGCCCTGCTCGATGGGCATGGAGGCGTAGGCGGCGAAGAACGCGATGATCATGTAGCCCACGGCGTTGTTGCCGATGAAGATCAGAGCGGAGAGGACGACTTCCTTCGTGTTCTTCTTGAACAGTGTCGACAGCGGAGCCGAGGACTCCGCCTTGCGTTCGGCGAGTTCGGCGAAGATCGGGCTCTCCTCGACCTGGCGGCGAATGTAGTAGCCGATGAGAACGAGGACTACGGAGAACAGGAACGGAATCCTCCATCCGAAGCTTGCGAACTGTTCGGGGCTGAGGATCGTGGTCAGGATCCAGATCACGCCGGTGGCGAGGATCATCCCGACCGGCACGCCGATCTGCGGGTAGGCGCCGAAGAGCCCGCGTTTGTTCACCGGCGCGTGTTCGACCGAGAGCAGTGCGGCACCGCCCCATTCGCCGCCGGCGGAGAAGCCCTGCAGGATCCGCAGGAGCGTGAGCAGGATGGGGGCTCCCACACCGATGGCCGCATAGTTGGGCAGGAGTCCGATGAGCGAGGTCGCGGCACCCATGAGGACGAGCGTGAGGACCAGCATCTTCTTGCGTCCGATGCGATCGCCGAGGTGGCCGGCGATGATCGCGCCCAGTGGCCTGAACAGGAATGAGATTCCCAGAGAGGCCCAGGCCATGATCTGGCCCAGTGCCGGATTGTCGGAGGCCAGGGGGCCGAAGTACTGGGCCGAGAGGATGAGGCCGGCGGCCTGGGCATAGATGAAGAAGTCGTACCACTCGATCGTGGTGCCGACGAGGGTTCCGGCCAGAACCCTGCGCTCCTCGCGCGTGATCGAGGTCGGTGCTGCCGCTGCGGGCGAAGCTGAAGACATGAGAGAACTTTCCCTGGGTGATGTGCTGCGGGGCGGCGGTCCTCGACCCTGAGTGATCGTCGACGCTTCCGCGCAAGTGACTGAATGGTCAGTAATTACCGTAAATCGTAATGCACGTGGTGATCGGTGTCACGTTGCAGGTGGGTGACTTGCCGCGTCGGGCGAGGCGGCCCGAAAAGTTCGGCACGCTGCGCCCGCCGGGTCCTGACTCCCGTCCTTCCGGAAGAGACGCGGTGCACGACGGTTCGAATGCCACACCTGCAATGACAATAACCGACCAATTGGTTAGTATTAATTGCAGGAATCGGCAGCGGTGCCGAAGATGGCCGCCGTGCACCGGAGACATCGTTGAACAGGGAGAGCAGACATGACCGAAATTCTCAGTTCGTATGTGGCAGGCGACTGGCACACCCCCGGCGGGAGCCCCGACAGTGCCCGAGTTGTCCACGACGCCACCAACGGGCAGGTTCTCCACCACGTCTCCTCAGCCGGCATCGACTTCGCAGCCGTCAATGAGCATGCCCGCAGCACCGGCATCTCCGAACTGCAGAAGCTGACCTTCCACCAGCGCGGTGTGATCCTCAAGAAGCTCGGCGCCTACCTTATGGAACGGGCCAAGGACTACCACGAGATCTCGTTTTCCACCGGCACGACCAAGCGCGACGGGTTCGTCGACATCGAAGGCGGCATCGGCACCCTCTTCGCCTATTCCGGCGTCGCCCGTCGACAGATGCCCAACTCCACGGTCCATCTCGACGGCGGGGTCGAGCGCCTGTCGAAGAACGGCACCTTCGTCGGCCGCCACATCCTGACCTCCCGACAGGGTCTGGCAGTCCAGATCAACGCCTTCAACTTCCCTGTCTGGGGCATGCTCGAGAAGTTCGGCCCCATGTTCGTCGCCGGTATCCCCGTCGTCGTCAAACCCGCCACCGACACCGCCCACCTGACCAGCGCCGTGGTTGCCGACATGATCGAATCCGGGTTGCTGCCGGCCGGTGCCATCCAGCTCATCAGCGGCGACGTGACTCCAATGTTCGACCATCTGGCCGAACAGGATGCGATTGCCTTCACCGGTTCCGCGGCCACGGCGAAGCACCTCGGCGGCCTGGAATGCGTGCGTGATCGCGGCACGCGCTTCTTCGCCGAGGCTGACTCGCTGAACTTCTCCCTGCTGGGCCCCGATGCCGGGCCGGGCACCGAGGAATTCGACCTCTTCGTCTCCGGCGTCGTCGCCGAGATGACCGTCAAGGCCGGGCAGAAGTGCACGGCGATCCGTCGCACATTCGTCCCCGAAGAGCACAGAGAAGCCGTCGCCGAGGCACTCGTCGCCAAGCTCGCGACTCAAGGCGTCGGTGACCCCCGTGAGAAGTCCACCCGGCTGGGACCGGTCGTATCGGACAAACAGCGCGATGACGTCCTCGACGCCATCGATGAGATCACCTCGGCGGGGGCCCACGTCCTCACCGGCGGTCGCGAAGCCTCCGATGAACTGGCGAAGAACCTCGGCGGAGCCTATGTCGCTGCCACGGTCCTCCAGGCCGACGATCCGTGGGTCGACGCGGTCCACGACATCGAGGCCTTCGGGCCGGTGACCTCGCTGATCTCCTATTCCTCCACCGAAGAAGCTGTTCGTCTGGCCGCTCGCGGGCGCGGATCGCTGGTCGGCTCGGTCGTCACCCACGATGCCGGGTTCGCCACCGAATTCGTCCGCCAGGTCGCCCCCTGGCACGGACGCATCCTCGTCCTCGACCGCGACGACGCCGAAGAATCGACCGGGCACGGTTCGCCCCTGCCCACCCTCATCCATGGCGGCCCGGGACGCGCCGGCGGCGGCGAGGAGTTGGGCGGACTGCGCGGCATCACACACTTCATGCAGCGCACCGCGATCCAGGCCTCCCCGGACATGCTCACTGCCATCGGCGGAGAATGGGTCGCCGGTGCCGAACGCCGGACGGGCCAGCATCCATTCACGAAGACCCTGGCCGATCTGCGCCTCGGCGATGCCCTCGAATCCGAGTGGCGCACCGTCAGCCTCGAGGACATCTCGCACTTCGCGGAATTCACGGGAGATACCTTCTATGCCCACACCGACGAGGAGGCGGCGGCCGCGAACCCGTTCTTCCCGGGACGCGTGGCACATGGCTACCTCATCGTGTCCTTCGCCGCAGGGCTCTTCGTCCAGCCGGACCCCGGCCCGGTGCTCGCGAACTACGGGCTCGAGGGACTGACCTTCATTACACCCGTCTCACCAGGGGATTCGCTCAAGGTGACCCTGACCGCGAAGTGCATCACACCGCGTGAGACCGACGAGTACGGCGAGGTTCGCTGGGACGCGGCAGTCGTTAACCAGAACGACGAGCCCGTCGCGAACTACGACGTGCTCACACTTGTCGCCAAGGAGTAGGCGCACAGTCTTCAGCGATTGCTGTCAGAATCACCAACCGTTTGAGCTATGTCGGGATGCGGGTTGGCGCAGGTGCGCCCGGCGGGACGAGTGGCGCGGGGCCTCAGACCTCGAGGCCGCTGAAGGCCATCGAGGTCACTGCGTCGGCGATGGTCTCGGGCTCGACAGGGTAGCTGGGGCGATACCACTCGGTGATGGAGTTGACCATGCCGAAGAGCAGGCGGGTGACCAGGCCGGGTGTGAAGTCCGAGCGCAGGCCGCCCTCGGCGATCGCCTCGTCGACCAGGGCCCTGATCTTGTCATCGATCATGCGGCGCTGGGCGAGGGCTTCGCGTTCGACGTCTGAGTTTCCCCGCACTCGCAGCAGCAGCGTCACGGAGTGGTGGTATTCGATGAGGATGACAACACTGGCGTGCACGGCTGCCCGCAGGCGTTCGAGCGCGGTGAGGCCGGTGCGCTGGCGTTCGTCCTCGACCGCTGAGTCCAGAGCGCTGATGCCGCGGTTGATCGCTAAGTGCAGCAGCTCTTCCTTCGACTTCACGTGATGGTAGATCGCGGACTTCGTGATTCCGAGCTCGCGCGCCACAGTGTCCATGGACGTGCCGTCATAGCCGCGCGAGACGAAGACCTCGGTGGCCTTGTTGATCAGTGTCTCGCGGTCGTAGCCGGGCCGTCCGCGACGGGTGCGCTTGGGCTGTGCCGGTGCGCCCGCCTCGGCGCCCGCGTCCGGTTCGGACCCAACGCCCGCCTCGGCGCCCACGGCAGCATCGACACCTGACTCGAGGTCAGGTGTGGGCTCAAGTGAAGACGTTTTCGGCATGCGCACCAGTCTAACCAGCCCGCGGTACGCGCGCCGCGATCCCCGTCACAGCAGCGATCCGCTTCGCGGGCTCGCTCACCTGAGGCCCTCGCGGCGGTCGATGATGCGCTTGAGCTTGCCGACCGAGCGGGGCAGCTCACCGGGTTGGAGCACCGACACGGTCGACGAGACGCCCAGGCGCTGCTTGATCCGAGACGCGACCTGGCCATTCAGCCCGTCGAGTTCGACAGCGCCCACGCCTTCGCGGCACTCGACCTCGACGGTGACTTCGTCCATGCGACCGGGACGAGTGAGCACCAGCTGGAAGTGGGGGCTTAAGTGTTCGAACTCGAAGAGCACGGACTCGACGTTGGCCGGGTAGACGTTGACGCCGCGGATGATCATGAGGTCGTCGGACCGGCCGGTGATGCGCGAGATGCGGCGGAAGTTTGGGCTCGCAGTGCCGGGCAGAAGGCTCGCCAGATCATGTGTGCGGTAGCGGATGATCGGCAGCGCCTCCTTCGTCAGCGAAGTGAAGACAAGTTCGCCCTCCTCGCCGTCGGGCAGGGCCTCGCCGGTGTAGGGGTCGACGATCTCCGGGTAGAAGTGATCCTCCCAGATGGTCGGGCCGTCCTTGGTCTCTGCGGATTCGCAGGCCACACCAGGGCCCATGACTTCGGACAGGCCGTAGATGTCGACGGCATTGATGCTGAAGGACTTCTCGATCTCCTTGCGCATCTCGTCCGTCCACGGCTCGGCGCCGCAGATCGCGGTCTTCAGACTCGTCGTCGTGGGGTCGACGCCCTGCCTGCGGAACTCGTCGAGGATGGTCAGCAGATAGGTCGGCGTGGCCGTGATGATGTCGGGCTTGAAGTCCTGGATCAGCTGCACCTGCCGCTGAGTCTGCCCACCGGAGACCGGGATGACTGTGAACCCGTGCCGCTCCGCACCGTGGACGCCCAGACCGCCGGTGAACAGCCCGTAGCCGTAGGCGTTGTGCATCATCTGACCACGTTTTCCGCCTGCGCCGAGGATTGAGCGTGCGATGAGGCTGCCCCACTTGTCGAGGTCGCCCAGCGTATAGCCCACGACGGTCGGCAGTCCGGTCGTGCCCGAGGACGCGTGGACACGAGCGACCTCTTCACGCGGAACGGCGAACATCCCGAACGGATAGTTGTCGCGCAGGTCCTGTTTGTTCGTAAATGGCAGCTTCGCGATGTCGTCAAGGCTGGTGATGTCGGCAGGGGTCACGCCGAGCTCGTCGAACGCCTGCCGATAGAACGGCACCTTCTCATAGACCTTCGTGACCGTGGACTGGAGGTTGGCGAGCTGGTCGGCACGCAGCTCATCGAGGCTCATGCGCTGGCCGGCGTCGAGATCATTGGCAGTCATCGTTGTCTCCTTGGTCAATCCTGGTGTGCTTCGCAGTTCGTGAGGCGCCGAGGCGGGGCGTCGTGTCAGGGGCCGCCGGGTGGGGTATCCCTGAGTTCAGGTCAGGGTGAGGTCGTCGTCGGCTTCGGCGGTGGCAGGGTGCGGGAGCGGCCGCGATAGACCGCGATGATCTCGTCACCGCGTCTGACTTCGACGTCGTAGACGCCGGAACGGCCCTGCTTGACGACTTCGCGACCGTGAGCGATAAGGTGATCGCCCATGAAGGTGGGCTTGAGGAAGTCGATGTCTCCGCCGGAGGCGACTGTGATCGAACCCGGATAGTTGCAGGCCATCGCGAAGGTGGTGTCGGCGAAGAGGAAGACATAGCCGCCGTGGGTGATGTCGTGGCCGTTGGTCATTATCTCGGTGATCGTCATCGAACACTGCGCCCAGCCGGGGCCGTGATCGTCGACGGTGATGCCCAGATGCTGGGAGGCGCGATCGTTGGCGAACATCGCCGCGGCGCCGGCCGGCTCCTCGCCTTCGTCGCCGTGGACTGTCGCTGTCGCCTCGTGGCTGGGTTCTCCCATGTCAGGCTCCTCCTCGAGTCGCTGGTTGATGGCACTCTCAGCCGCTGAGACTGCACGTGAATGATGGGGATCGATTCCTCGCGGAACCCAGCAGGAGTGCCCTGGAGCGACGTCGGAGAATAAACGACCATCTGGTCAATAAATATCGTTGTGATCGGCGTCTCTGTCAAGTCGGACGAGCTAAAAGGCTGAAACATGCAAGCTTGAACCTCGCGGCAACGGTCCCACGCCGAGGCTTCTGTGCGTGCACCGCCGGCTCGGAGCTCCACCGTTGTGTCGAGGGAAGCGCCGACGCGGCGCCCTTGTTTCGAGGGAATTGCGCGCGCGCCGCCACTGCGGCCGCGGCGTTGCACCGCGGCGTGCGGTGTGCCACACTGATAGTGATCAATACAGAACAAATGGTCAGTAAATGGTTGTCCCGGGCTGGCGGTCATACGGTGCTCGAACAGGCGGTCCTACGATGGTCGAACCGAACGATCAGTGCAGAACGCGCGGTCCGCAGAAGGGCACATCCAAGGGTGGAGTGGTCATGACGACGCAAGTCAACGAAACAGAACTCGAGGCGCAGTTCGCCGACACGATCAGCCGTAAGGACCGGATCGAGCCGCGTGACTGGATGCCGGAGAAATACCGCAAGACTCTCGTGAGGCAGGTGGCCCAGCACGCCCACTCGGAGATCATCGGCATGCAGCCCGAGGGCAACTGGATCTCCCGTGCACCCTCGCTGCGTCGCAAAGCGATCCTGCTGGCCAAGGTCCAGGACGAGGCCGGTCACGGTCTCTACCTCTACTCGGCGGCCGAGACCCTGGGAGCCACGCGCGATGAGCTGACTGAGAAGCTCATCGCCGGTAAACAGAAGTACTCCTCGATCTTCAACTATCCGACGCTGTCCTACACCGATGTCGGCACGATCGGCTGGCTCGTCGACGGCGCCGCGATCTGCAATCAGGTGCCCCTGTGCCGGACCTCCTTCGGCCCCTACGGTCGCGCGATGATCCGCATCTGCAAGGAAGAGTCCTTCCACCAGCGTCAGGGCTACGAACTGCTGATGACGATGATGCGCGGGACCGAGGAGCAGCGGGCCTCGGTGCAGGAGTCGGTCAACCGCTTCTGGTGGCCATCGCTGATGATGTTCGGCCCGCCGGATGACGACTCGCCGAACACCGAGCAGTCGATGGAGTGGGGCATCAAGACCCACACGAATGACGAGCTGCGTCAGAAGTTCGTCGACATGTCCGTCCCGCAGGCCGAGGCCCTGGGCGTGACCTTCCCCGACGAGGGGCTGAAAT
Organism: Brevibacterium sp. CBA3109; assembly: GCF_040256645.1. NCBI lineage: Bacteria > Bacillati > Actinomycetota > Actinomycetes > Micrococcales > Brevibacteriaceae > Brevibacterium > Brevibacterium koreense. The sequence goes on from NZ_CP158281.1 coordinate 81,633, forward strand.
GGAACGAGGAGCGCGGTCACTACGACTTCTCAACCCCGGATTGGGATGAATTCTGGGCCGTGGTCAAGGGCAACGGGCCCTGCAACGAACAGCGTGTTGCCCACCGCAAACGCGCATGGGACGAAGGAGCCTGGGTGCGCGAAGCAGCGCTCGCCTTCGCCGAGAACTCCGCCGCCGACACCGAGAACACCGCCGCCGAGGAGGCCGCGAAATGAGTGCAGAGACACAGACACCAGCGACTCGTGGCGAATGGCCCCTCTACGAAGTATTCGTACGCGGCAAGCGCGGACTCAACCACGTTCACGTCGGATCCCTGCACGCCGCCGATGACCAGATGGCGATCCACCATGCCCGCGACGTCTACACCCGCCGCAATGAGGGCGTGAGCCTGTGGGTCGTCCGCTCCTCGTCGATCACGGCCTCGAGTCCCGACGAGAAGGACCCCATGTTCGCCCCGGCAGGCGACAAGGTCTACCGCCATCCCACCTTCTATGACATCCCCGACGATGTCCCCCACATGTGAGGAGACGGCGACGATGACCAACGAACCTTCCATCAACGTCGATCACGACGAGGCCGGAGCCAACATCGAGCACGGTGACCACGACAACGCCTACTCGGGTCTGCTCGTCAACGACGCACACTGGGCCTTCGGCACCGACTTCGAAGACCCCCTGGCCGGCGTCGACACCACCGTCCCCTCGGGCGTCGACTCACATGAGCTCGCGGTCTACTGCCAGATGCTCGGTGACGACGCGCTGATCTTCTCCCAGCGCATCTCCGAATGGTGCTCCAAAGCGCCCGACCTCGAAGAGGACATCGCGCTGGCCAACATCGCTCTGGACCTGCTGGGCCAGTCCCGGCTCCTGCTCGCCCGGACGGCGGCCGCCGACCCGAGCCTCGTGCCGCAGCTGCCCGAGGGCTCGCCGGTGCCCGACGAAGATCGTCTCGCGTTCTTCCGTGAGGACCTGGCGTTCCGCAATGTCCGCCTCGCCGAGGTGCCCAACGGTGACTTCGCCGAGGCGGTCGCGAAGATCCTCATCTACTCCACCTGGCGTCTGGCGATCTTCGAGCGCCTGCAGTCGAGCAGGGACACCGTCCTTTCGGCCATCGCAGTCAAGGGCGTCAAGGAGATGTCCTACCACCGCGACTTCGCCGGCCGCTGGGTCCTCACCCTGGCTCGCGGCACCGAGGAATCCAAGACTCGCCTGCTCACAGCGCTCGACGGACTCTGGCCCCTGTGGGACGAACTCTTCGAGACCCACCCAGTCGAAGCCTCGGTGGCGGCCGCTGGGATCGGTGTCGATCCCGCCGAGGTGGCCGATGAGGCCGGGGTCATCCTCGACCAGGTCTTCGCCGCAGCCGGCATCGATCGCCCCGAACGGGGCGCGCTGGCCGGAGTGCGAGGACAGAAAGGTCGCGACGGACTGCACACCGAAGCACTGTCGAAGATGCTCGCCGACATGCAGGTCGTCGCCCGCCAGTACCCGGAAGGACAATGGTGACCGCAGCACTTCAGACCCGCATGTCCGGCACCCCCGCCGAGGCGCTCGATCGTGCCCGCGTCGCCGCAGCTCGCGTGAGAGACCCGGAGATGCCGATGCTCACGCTCGTCGATCTCGGCGTGCTTCGTGATGTCGCGATCGAAGACGGACGCGTCGTCACGACCATCACCCCCACCTACTCGGGATGCCCGGCGATGGCGACGATGCGTGATGACCTGCAGCGCGAACTCCAGGACGCGGGATTCGAAGGCGCCGAGGTGCGGGTGTCCCTGACACCGGCCTGGACGAGTGATTGGATCACCGAGGAAGGGCGGGCGGCGCTGAAAGGTGCTGGAATCTCCCCACCCGGGCAGGCACCGAAGCATCAGGGGCCCGTGGCTCTGACCCTGATGCCCACGAAGCGGGCGCTGACCTGCACCCTGTGCGGTTCTGCCGATGTGAAGCTGTCCTCGGAATTCGGGCCGACGGCATGCAAGGCGATGTACCAATGCCTCGACTGCCTCGAACCGTTCCAACATGTGAAGGAGATCTGAGATGACCGAAACGATCAATCAGAGCGCCGAGGCGACTGCCACGACCGAGCCCAACGATGAGACGGAGCCGACCGGCAGCTCCACCCGGTCGAGCTTCTACCCGCTGACCGTGAAGTCGGTCGACCACCTGACCGAGGACTCGGCAGCGGTGACCTTCGACGTCCCGGACGAATACGCCGAGAGCTTCGACTTCGCTGCGGGGCAGTCCCTGACCCTGCGCCGGATGATCGACGGCGGAGAACACCGCCGCTCCTACTCCATCTGCGCCCCGGCCGGCACCGATCCGCGCATCGGTGTCCGCGAGATCCCCGACGGACTCTTCTCCCAATGGCTCGTCAACGATGTCCGCCCCGGTGAGACCATCGAGGTCCAGCCGCCCAGCGGCAGCTTCCAGGCCGACCCTGACCTGGGTGGACGGCACCTGTGCATCGCAGCCGGATCCGGCATCACCCCGATGCTCTCGATCGCCAGCACCGTGCTGTCCAACCCCGACGCCTCTCTCACTTTGCTCTACGGCAACCGCACCACGAACACCGTGATGTTCGCCGAGGAGCTCGCCGACCTCAAGGACTCCCGCAACCAGCAGCTCGACCTCATCCATGTCCTCTCCCGCGAACCCCGGGAGGTCGATCTCTTCTCCGGTCGCCTCGACGAGAAGAAGCTGCGCGCGCTGCTGACCAACCTCGTGCCCATCGGCGACATGGATCACGTGTGGCTCTGCGGTCCCTTCGGCATGCTCAGCGACGCCCGCGCGGTGCTCGCGGAATTCGGTGTGCCCAAGGACAAGATCCACTTCGAGCTCTTCTACGTGGACGAACCGCCACCAGAAGTCGTCCACGCGGACAAGGTCGTCGAGGGCGCCACCAGCGACGTCACGATCGTCCTCGACGGACGACGGACCACCTCGGCGATGTCACAGGGCAAGACGATCCTCGATTCGGCGCAGGAGTCACGCTCGGACCTGCCGTTCGCCTGCAAGGGCGGAGTCTGCGGCACCTGCCGTGCCAAGGTCTGCGGCGGCGAGGTCGACATGGTGCGCAACTACGCCCTCGAAGACGCCGAGGTTCAGGAGAACTTCGTCCTCACCTGTCAGACATTCCCCGTCAGCGACGAGGTCACGGTCGACTACGACTCGTGATCGCGTCGATTCAGACTCGTGAGATCCTGGAGACACCACTACTGAGGAGACCTATGCCTGAGGCTTTCGTCCTGGATGGACTGCGCACACCCATCGGCCGCTACGGCGGAGTCCTTGCTGATCAGCGACCCGATGATCTGGTCGCGACCACGCTCAAGGCCGTCGTGGACCGGTCGGGAATCGATCCGGCGGACATCGACGAGGTGATCCTCGGCTCGGCGAACCAGGCCGGTGAGGACAACCGCAACGTCGCCCGCATGGCCGTACTGCTGGCCGGTCTGCCCGAGTCCGTTCCCGGCTTCACCGTCAACCGCCTGTGTGCCTCAGGGCTGACCGCGATCACGACTGCACGGCAGATGATCGCCGCCGGTGACGCCGATGTGGTTGTGGCCGGTGGCGTCGAATCGATGACGCGCGCACCATGGGTGACTGAGAAGCCCTCACGCGCCTGGGCGAAGCCGGGCAAGTCCTGGGACACCTCCATCGGCTGGCGCTTCACCAACCCCGCCTTCGGCGAGGACACGACCCTGTCGATGCCCCAGACCGCCGAACGTGTGGCCGAGAAATGGAAGCTCAGCCGTGAGCAGCTCGACGAATTCGCGTACAACTCGCATCGGTTGGCACTGGCCGCACAGGACGCGGGAAGATTCGATCCCGAGATCCTGTCCATCGGCGAAGCCAGCGCCGACGAAGGACCGCGTGCGGACACCACTGTGGAGAAGCTCGCCAAGCTGCGCGCCATCCACGGCCCAGGAGGGGTCATCACCGCGGGAAACTCCTCCTCCCTCAACGACGGTGCCGCCGTCGTCATCCTCGTCAGCGAGTCCTACGCGCAGAAGCATGACCTGAGCCCCAGGGCGCGCGTCGTCACCGGTGCCAGCGCCGGTGTATCCCCGGAGATCATGGGCATCGGACCTGTGCCCGCCACCCGCAAGGTCCTCGACCGTGTCGGCTGGAGCGTCGACGATCTCGAAGCCGTGGAGCTCAACGAGGCCTTCGCCTCACAGTCCCTGGCCTGCATCGGCGATCTGGGCCTGGACCCGGAGACCGTGAATGCCTTCGGTGGTGCGATTGCGCTGGGCCACCCGCTGGGCTGTTCGGGAGCACGCATCACCCTGACCCTGCTCAACCGCCTCGAGCAGGCGGATGCCAAGCGCGGACTGGCGACGATGTGCGTCGGCGTCGGCCAGGGTTCGGCACTGCTGTTGGAGCGGGTATGAGCGCGGGCGGCGGGAACTCTCCGCTCATCATCGAACGCCACGAGGATCGCGTCATCATTCGGCTCAACCGTCCCGAGGTGCGCAACGCCATCGACCAGTCCATGGTCGATGCCCTCCACGAGGTGTGTGCCGAACTCGAGGCCGATCCGAAGGTCGCCATCCTCACCGGCTCGAATGGCGTCTTCGCCGCGGGCGCCGATATCGGGCAGCTGCTGGGTCGCGGCCGCGAGGAAGCGCTGGCCGGCATCAATTCGAAGGTCTTCACCCGGATTCAGGAACTGCCGATGCCCGTCATCGCTCTTGTCGAGGGCTTTGCCCTGGGCGGCGGAGCCGAACTCGCCTTCGCCTGCGACTTCCGGATCGGGACACCTGCGACGAAGATCGGCAACCCGGAGACCGGCCTCGGCATCCTCGCCGCGGCCGGTGCTGCCTGGCGTCTGCGTGAACTTGTGGGCGAGCCCCGTGCGAAGGAGATCCTGCTGGCCGGTCGCACACTGCAGGCCGAGGAAGCGAAATCGATCGGACTGCTCAACGACGTCGTCGACCCCGAGGACCTCGAAGTCGCGGGTCAGGCTCTTGCCGACCGCATTGCGAGCTTCGCACCTCTGGCCGTGAGGCTGAGCAAATCCGCATTCCACGCCCCGCGCGAGGCGCATCCGCTCATCGACAATCTGGCCCAGGCCGTGCTGTTCGAAACCGAAGAGAAGCACACTCGCATGGAAGCTTTCCTCGCCAAACGCGAAGCGAAGAAGCGGAAGAAGGCTGAACAGAAGGGCACCCCCGAATGAGCGAGCAGACCGCACGCGAACCTGACGCCGTGCACACGCCGAACTCGACGGCGAACTCCACAGCTGGCACAAGCAGCGGCGCCCAGGTCCCGGAGACCGTCGGCGTCTACGGCGGTGGCCGGATGGGTGCGGGCATTGCCCACGCCTTCGCCAGCGCCGGAGCCCGCGTCATCATCATCGAGAACACCGAAGAGACCGTGGCCGCGGCCAAGGAGCGCGTGGACGCCTCGATCGAGAAGTCGACGTCCAAGGGGCTCGAGGTCAAGGGCAGCGTCGAAGTCGTGCGCGATCCCACCCTGCTTGACCAGGCTCTTCTCGTTGTCGAAGCCGTCCCGGAGATCGTCGAGCTCAAGCAGGAGATCCTCGCGGCCATCGCAAAGTACGCGCCGGCCGCGAGCATCGCCACGAACACGAGCGCACTCTCCATTGATGAACTCGCCGCCGCACTGCCACGACCGCAGGCGCTCATCGGTCTTCACTTCTTCAACCCCGTCCCCGTCAGCGACCTCGTCGAGGTCGTCGTCGGCACCCACACCCAGCCGGGACTCGTCGACGTGGCGAAGTCCTGGGTGGCGGGACTGGGGAAAACGGCGATCACGGTCAAGGACTCACCGGGATTCGCCTCCAGCCGCCTCGGCGTGGCTCTCGCTCTCGAAGCGGTGCGCATGGTCGATGAAGGGGTCGCCAGTGCCGAAGACATCGACTCCGCGATGACGTTGGGCTACCGCCACCCGGCGGGTCCGCTGAAGACCACGGACATCGTCGGCCTCGACGTCCGCCTCGGCATCGCCGAGCACCTCGAGGCAGAGCTGGGGCCCAGGTTTGCACCGCCACAGCTGCTTAGGGACAAGGTCGCCGCGGGTCAGCTGGGTCGAAAATCCGGCCAGGGATTCTATACTTGGTGACCAGGCAGGCACCAAGACCGCTTGGCGCACCGTCATCTGCAAAGGAGCACACGTGACCGAGATCCGACTGTCCAACCGGGGCAACATCGCAGAGATCGTCCTTGACGGCCCCGATTCCCGCAACGCCCTGAACGCCGAGAACCTGCGCGACCTCGCGGCGGCAGTGGCCAAGGTCGCCGAGGCGATCCCGAGCGTGCGCGCGCTCCTGATCAGGGGAGAGGGCAAGGTCTTCAGCTCCGGGCGCGACATCTCGGCCGTCGACGTCGAGACCGATGACGCCCACGCGTTCCTCGCCGAGGCTTTCACCCCCGTCTTCCAGTCCATCCGTGCGCTGCCGATCCCCGTGATCTCGCAAGTCCAGGGGGCCGCATTGGGGCTGGGCTTCGGTGTCGCGGCGGCTGCTGACATCATCGTCGCCGCCGACAATGCGAAGTTCGGCTCGCCGTTCGCCGCGATCGGCGCCATGCTCGACTCGGGTGCCCACCACGTGTTCCTCGATCGGGTGGGCTATCACCGGACGATGGACCTCATCATCACCGGTGATTTCCTGACCGGCGCCGAGGCGGCGGCTGCAGGCATCGTGTCCCGCGCTGTTCCAGCCGAGGAACTGTCAGAGTTCGTCGAGTCGAAGCTGGCCGCAATCGTGACCGGCCCGGCCGAGGCGTTCGCGATGGAAAAGGGCTTCGTGCAGAAACTCGCCGACGACCGCCCGACCCTGGCGCAGGTGCTTGCGGAAGAGGCCAACCTCCAGGAGACCGCACGTCGGACCCCGGACTACGCCGAAGGGTTCAAGGCCTTCCAAGAGCGCCGAGCACCGAAGTTCGACTGAGCTGCCGGTGGCACTTTGCCCGGAACGCTGAGATCACTTGCCTGGCTGGACCTCGTCGTCTTCCGGATTGGGGCATCCTGGCAGCACCAGAGCCGATGCGACTGCAACCGCAGCGATGGTCGTCAGCGGACCCGACTCCGTACCTGTAGGGGGTAGGGTGATCAATGTGATTCAGACAGAAATGAGACGTGCGGCGAAACCTCGGCGAGTCATCGCCACAGCGGCCCTGACCTTGCTGTTGGCAGGTTGTGCGACCGATGATTCGAATCCCGGAGCCGGTGACGATCAGGCGTCGACGGCAGAGTTCCTCTCCGAGCACGGATTGGACGGGATGGACGCCGTTGAAGCCATTGATCATCTTGACCGACTTGCGGTGACAGACCGCCCAAGTGATCTCATGGCATCTGTCTACCCCGATGAGCTGGTGCTGGCCGGTGAAGCGCAAGAAGTGACTCTCGACCTGCCGGAGGACAAGGCATATGTGTCGATTGCTCCGTATGTGAACACCACCCACGACTGCTTCTACCACAGCCTGACAACCTGTCGTGGAGAGCTCGGCAACGAGGAAGTTGATGTGCAGGTCACCGACAGTGCCACCGACGAACTGGTCGTTGACGAGCAGGCGATGACGTTCGACAACGGCTTCGCCGGGTTCTGGGTCCCAAGCGACATCTCAGGAACCATTGACATCACTCACGAGGGGAAGTCCGGTTCCGTCGAATTCTCGACTGCGGATTACGGGGCGACCTGCATCACCGACATTCGGCTCTCGTGATCTGAGCACTCGGCCATCAGGGCCGGGTTCAGTTCGAGGGCTTCGCCTCGGGCTCTCCCTCGACTTCGGGTCCGGCTTCTGAGTCGGCCGAGCTCTTCTGGGTTGCCTTCCAGCGTCGGAAGGTGAGAATCGTCAGCACGATGACCAGCGCCCACGATATGCCGACGGCAGTGCCCGTGAGGATGCCGGGCTCCCCGATGAAGGCCCCGACGGCCACGAGGGAAAGCTGGCCCGGCAGGGCTGAGACGACGGTGGCGATGAGGAACGTGCGGCTCTTGATGCCCAGTGCTCCGCTGCCGTAGTTGACCGGCCAGTAGGGGAAGCCGGGCATGAGACGAAGCATGCACACCGCGTAGAAGCCGCCGTTGGTCAGCCGAGATTCGATCGCTTCGGCATGATTGCCCAACAGTTTCATCACGGTCTCGCGTCCGAGGGCCCGTGAGATCCAGTAGCCCCCGTAGCAGCCGATGACCACGCCGATCATGGAGAGGAGGGTGCCGAATGGCAGGCCGAAGGCCATTCCGCCGGCGACGGCCATGATGGTCACGGGTACCGGGGTGGCGGCGACAACAGCGTAGAGCCCGACGAAGATGGCGAAGCCCCAGAAGCCAGCATCTGCGATCTGCTGCTGGAGCCTGTCCAGCGATGGCAGGTGAACGTTGAAGACCAGCCACAACCCTGCGAGCACCGCCAGGGTCAAGGCCACATTGCGCAGGATCGAACCCCACGGCACTCGCGATTCGCTGCGAGAGCTCGGATGCAGTGCGGAGTTCTGGTCTTTCGGCATGCAACGATCCTACGTGTCAGGTTCGATGGGCAATGAATCGGAGGTGCTGAGTGCGAAACGGCGGGCCGCCTAGCTCTTCCGCTTGCTCTCATGTCGTTGCATCAATCGGGCAAGGCCTGCCGGGAGACAGAGAATTCCGATGCTGAGTAAGACCATGATCGGGATCCACCAGGCGGGAAACGACTTCAGGGAAGCGGCATGGGCACCCGTACCCGCAGACAGGCCGAGGCCGAGACTTCCGAAGAGTCGTAGGACGCTCCACCCTGCCTTGTCATCGCGCACCTTCGCGGTGGTGATGTCGACGATGAGTGCGACGAGGCTGAGAAGGAAGGTGCCGACCAGGATGAACGGATAGCTCGGTGTGCGATCCGTGATGCTTCCGCCCGTGCCTGATGCGGCCACTCCCGCAGTCCACGAGGTGAGGAAGGCGAGCAGGACGACAAGGCACCACAGGACACTGACAACGATTCTGACCTTGGGCTTCTGGTGAGAGAATCCGAGGGCCGGGTCGTTGAGGCTCATGCGCGCAGAGCAGTCGTAGTAACCGCCGACCCTCAGCCGGTGAAGATCGCGACGGCCTTGATCACTGTCAGGGTCAGACCCCAGACGAGGCCGCCGACTACGACGACCGTCAAGGTCGATCCGACCGCCTTATAGGCGCCGCCGACTGGTGACTGCGGGGAGCCCTCGGCTGGGACAGTTGCTGCGGGAGTGGAATCGCTCATGGTGTCCGTCCCTTCCTTTTAGTTGTTGTCTTCGATCACGGCGGCCTGTTTGACCCTGACTGTCTCTTCGCGTTCGAAGTGCCTCTTGCTGACCGGTCGGATGAGGGCGTTGGCGATGAAGCCGATAGCCAGTGCCCCGACCATGATGTACATGCCGGGGGTGTAGAGCTCCGGGCCGGTCTTACCGGCCCTCTCGCCGGCCTCGACGACGGAGTTGACGATGAGTGGTCCGGCAACGCCGGCCGCTGACCATGCGGTGAGCAGTGCGCCGTGGATCGCGCCGACCTGGTAGACGCCGAAGAGATCCTTGAGGTAGGCCGGAACGGTGGAGAAGCCACCGCCATAGAACGAGATGATGACGAGGGTGGCGAGAATGAAGAGCACGATGGAGCTGCCGCCGAAGAGCGCGACGACCAGGTAGAGCAGGAGCCCACCGCCGAGGTAGAGCATGTAGTTGTTTTTGCGACCGAGGTAATCCGAGGTCGTCGACCAGATGAAACGACCGCCCATGTTGCCGATTGACAGAAGACCGACGAAGCCGGCTGCTGCTGCGGCAGTGATGCCGAAATAGGCCTGGATCATCGGAGCGGCATTTTCGAGGATGCCGATGCCGGCGGTGACGTTGAGGAAGAGGGCGGCCCACAGCAACCAGAACTGCGGGGTGCGAACCGCACTGCGGACAGAGACGTTGCCCGTGGTCTGCATGGGCTTGGTCGTCGCCTTGGCAGGATCGAAGCCCTTCGGTGACCACTCGGGGTGAGGGACTCGAATGACGAAGGCACCGGCGGTGATGACGACGGCATAGACGATGCCGAGGGTGATGAAGGTCGGAGTCAGGCCCGCGACGAGGTTCTCCGGTTCTGACCCGCCGCCGTACATGCTCATCAGCTGGTTCGACATCGGGCTGGCGATGAGGGCGCCGCCGCCGAAGCCCATGATGGCCAGGCCTGTGGCCAGGCCTGGACGGTCCGGGAACCACTTCATCAGCGTCGAGACCGGGGAGATGTATCCGATGCCCAGGCCGATGCCGCCGATGACACCGTAGCCCAGGTAGACGAGCCACAGCTGACCGGTCGTGATTCCCAATGACGCGATGAAGAAGCCGACCACCCAGCAGGTGCCTGCTGCGACCATGGAGGCTCGCGGTCCGTTCTTCTCCACCCAGGGACCGAAGACGGCCGAGGAGATGCCGAGCATGAGGATCGCGATTGAGAAGATCCAGCCGATCGAGACTTCACCGGCATCGAAGTGTGACATGAAGGGGATCTTGAACACGCTGAACGCGTAGACCTGCCCGATGCACAGATGGATTGCCAGGGCCGCCGGCGGGATCAGCCACCGGTTGAAGTTCTTCGGGGCGACGATCGCTGATCGCGTGAGGACGGAAGCCATGGAAGGATCCTTAGATTGGTGTGCTCTGCGTGCGGCATTCGTTGGTCGCACGTGCTGTGAGGCCGAGCGTGTCATTGCGACACGTTTCTGTTCCCACTACATATTAGAGCGCACTCAAGGATTTGGCGAGGAACACTCAGAAATTCCCCAAGAATGAGACTCGGGCCAGTGGCTGGCCGGTCAGAGGTTGATCGTGACGTCGCCCTTGTCGCGTAGCTTCTTGGCGTACTTCTGGGTCGCCTCGGTCGACTTCTGGCTCTTCACCTGCTTCTCGAGCTGCGGACGCATTTCCTCAAGTGGCGGGACTTCCTGGGCCTGCTGGCCGCTCTGCTGCGCCATCTGCTCCTGCTGGGTCTTCGCCTGCTGGTAGGCCTGGCCGATCTCTTCGCCGCTGACCTTGAACTCGCCGTATTCGTCCTTGATGAGATCTTCGATCGCCAACTGGGTCTTCAGCTCGGAATGGACTTTCTTCTCGTCCATGCCCTGCTTCTTCATGGCGGCAAGAAAGTCCTTTTTGCTCATCTGGCTCGCTTCGGCAGACTCCTTGAGTGCCTTGTCGATGTCCTTATCGGAGATCTTGATGTCACGCTTCTGGGCTTCCTGGCTGAGCAGCTTGGTGCTGACCAGGTTTTCGGCCGTCTGCGTCTTGAGCTGCTTCTCATCGACCTGCTGGCCCGACTGCTGTGACTGCATCTGCATCTGCTGGTACTGGGTCTCGTAAAGGGGGACGAAGTCATCCTTCGTGATCTTCTCACCGTTGACCTTCGCAACGACATCAGGAATGCCATCAGTGTTCGGCTTGCCGTCTTGGCCCTGGGCTTGGTCTTGCCCCTGGCCCTGACTCTGCCCAGCAGCGGCGGAGGTCTGCTCGTCCGCTGGTTTGTCCTCGGCTGAACCGCAAGCGGCGAAGGACACCACGGATACGGACAAGGCGAGGCCCAGCAGCCACTTGCTCTTCTGCACATTCACTCCTGATATCGGGGTCAGCCTGTCAGGCTAACAGTCGCGATTCATTGAAGTATGTGTGGAGGATGAAAGACGCTTGGCAAGACGAGTTGAGGCCCTTCGGCCAGGAGGCGGCCATGGGGGTGCTCAATGCTTCGGGCCTTCTTTGCGAGACCCCTATGTCGAGTCAGCGACTGCGGATAGACTCGTAAGGAATCGGGTGTGCGGTCGGTTCCCACCGGAGACCGGTTTGCGGGCGGAGGTGTCCACATATGCAATCGAAATTTCGCAGCGTGTTCCTGACCTGCGATGACGTCGAGGCGACGGCTGACTTCTACCGGGACGTCGCAGGCGTCGGATTGGAAGCCGTCAGCAGCGACGAGTACACCTACTGGATGCTGGACATCGACGGTGTCCAGATTGCTCTCCATGACGCAAAATCCTTCGCCGACTACAGCCATCCGCCCGACCCGGCGTCCAATCTCACTCATCTCTACTTTCGGGTTCCTGATCTTGAGGAGTTCCTCGACCACGTGCAGAGCGTGGGTGCACCACTTGTCGAGGTCGATGATGTGGTCGTCACGCTCGAAGACCCCGACGGCCGGAAGGTGATGTTCGGGACGGCGTGATTCTTCGAAGGCTCTCTGCCCACTCACCGCCCACCTGCAGGGCTCGCAGGCGCGTTCAAGACTGCGTGAATCACGTTATACCTGTGGGCTCGTAGGCCGAGTACACGACGCCGCTGGCGAAGGACTTCGAATCGAGCAGCCGCAGTCGAGGCGGCCTGGCGTCGTCGGGAAAGAACCCACGTCCGCGTCCCTGCCACGCCGGATAGGTGAACATGCGGTACTCATCGACGAGATCGGCTGCGATGAGCGCATGTGCCAGGGTGATGCTGCCGGTGAGGATCACGTCGCGGCCCCGTTCATCGCGTAGGGCAGCGACAGCCTGCAGCGGATCTTCGCGGATGACGGTTGTGTTCTGCCAGCCCGGTTCGGTCAGCGTCGTCGACACCACTCGCTTGTCGATCTGGTTGAGGTGGGCCGCGACCCCGGTCGTGTCATCGGTCTGCAGCGGCCAGTAGCCACGGAAGTCCTCGAAGGTCTGCCGGCCAAGCAGCAGCACTTCCTCATTGGCCGACTGCCGCATGAGTTCAGCGGACAGCTCCTCGTCCTGGGACTGCGGATCGAACCAATCATCGAGCATTTCGACCCGTCCGTCGAGGGTCATGTTCTGGGTGATGATGATTCGCATGGCTGGCTCCTCCGTCAGCGGCGGCGTGAGTGACAACGCTACGCACACCGAAGCCCGAGGTCCATGGTCTCGGGCGGCTCATGGACCTCGGGCGCTGAAGAGCGTGTCAGTCAGGCGATGGACTCGGCGTGCTCCGAGGTCTCGACGACATGCGTCTCCGGCTTGCCGGGTTTGATCAGGAGCACGACGAGGGCTCCGGCCAGTGCCGCTGCGGCTCCGATGATGAAGCAGGTGCGGAAGGCGGCCTCGTCGGGGATCGAGATCCCATTGTTCGACACGGTCTGACTTGTCAGGACGATCGCCATCACGGCACCCGCCGTGGTTGTTCCCATCGAGCGCATGAGCGCATTGACGCCGACACCGGAACCTGCCTCGGCGGCGGGGGAGTTCTCGAGGATGAGCGTCGGCATGGCGGCGTAGCCGATTCCCACTCCGGCGCAGGCGATGCAGGTCGCGATCATGAGCATCCATGGCGCTCCGGCAAGGAACACCGCGAAGACGTATCCGGCGGCGATGACCAAGGCGCCGAGTACGAGAGTCGAACGTCCGCCCAGAGTTGAGAGCAGACGACTCGAGATCGGGGTGAAGGCGAGCATCATGAGGCCGCCCGGTGCCATCCACAGTCCGGCCTGGAGCATCGTCTGTCCGAGCCCGTATCCGGTGGACTCGGGCATCTGCAGAAGCTGGGGGACGACGATGGACTGCGCCATCATGCCGAAGCCGATGAGCAGGGCCGCAATGTTCGTCAGCAGGATCGGTCGTCTGATCGTGGTGCGCAGATCGACGAGAGGATGAGTGTGATGGGCCTCGAAGAATCCCCAGCCGATGAGGACGACGAGTCCGCCGATGATCGAGAGGAGCGTCGAGGGTGCCGTCCACCCCCAGTCGTTGCCCTTGGAGACTCCCGTGAGCACACCGACGATTCCCACGGCGAGACCGACCGCGCCGAGGAAGTCGAAGCGTCCCCGATCGACCGGGGAGATCTGTGGGAGGAAGAGGTACGAGAGCACAGTCATCGCAGCCGCGAGAACCGCCGAGAGCCAGAACAGCATGTGCCAGTCGAAGGCCTGAGCGATCCAGGCGGCGATCGGAAGTCCCAGTGCCCCGCCGACTCCGAGCGTGGCGCTGATGCCGGCCACGGCGGAATTGCGCATCGCCGGTGGTGTCACCTCACGCACGAAGCTGATCGCCACCGGAATGTAGCCCATGGCGAAGCCCTGGAGGATTCGACCGATGAGCACCGGGCCGATGGTCGAGTACAGGGCACAGATGATGGATCCGGCCAACATGATGACCGCGGAGGCGACAAGGATCGGTTTGCGCCCGTAGATATCAGCAAGTCGCCCGGCTACGGGCATGGCGACACCGCCGGCGAGGAGTGTGGCCGTCACGACCCACGCCGCATTGCTTGCTGGGGTGTCCAGCAGTTGGGGGAGCTCGGGCTGGAGGGGGATCACCAGTGACTGCATGAGCGCTGCGCACAGGCTGGAGAAGCCGAGCACCATGGCGATGAGGACCGGTCGAGGAGCCGCAGGTCCGCCCTCCTGCTCGGGAGCATCAGCGGTCGTACGTGGGGAGTTCAAAGATCTGGCCTCTTCCTGTCGGAGCCGGGGAGTCGGTGAGTTCGGCGGTCATATATGTAATTTACATATTTGCGACTTATGTAGAATACATTTCTATGGACGAGCAATCAAATGCGGGACGCCGAACTGAGCGGAATCCGGGCCGATGTCGAGAAGATCACAACGGTGCGTCGGTTTCCGGAGACCGCCGGGTGGCCGATCTGATCACGCGACTCGACGCCGCCAGACGGGCCCACGGGCACCAGATGGACCTCGGCACGGCTGACCTGCGGATTTTGTGGATGTTCTCCGACGATCGGGCTCGCACACTCAAAGAGATCGCAGAGGAGCTGCGGCTCGAGCAGTCCACGGTCAATCGCCAGATCAATGCCGCGCTCAACGCGGGTCTTCTGCGCCGCGATCGTCGAGCGGGCAGCGCGGCGCACGAATTCTCTGCCTCGGCCGAAGGGGAGCGGGCCTTCGAGGCCGATGTCGAGAAGTCCATGGCTGCCTACCACTTGGGCCTCGAGGCGCTGGGTACGGACATCGACGAATTTCTCGCCGGCTTCAGTCGATTCGTCGAGGCGTATGGGCAAGCGGTTCGTCCCGTTTCCAGTGGCGAGACCGAAGAGCCGGACGCGGGCCGGACTCAGTAGAGTCGAGTCCACCACCCATACCGCCTCGAACCACCCGCATCGCCTCGAACCGCCCACATCGCCTCGGTCGGCAGGCGAGGCACTAAGCCAGCCATCACTCGAAGAGGAGAATCATGTCCATTCCCGATTTTCGCACTGAAGCTCAGGGCCTGTTGAGCAACCTCAGGGACTTGCGCCGGACTCTGCACGCCAATCCGGAGCTCGGTTTCGATCTGCCATTCACGCAAAAGACCGTCCTGGACGAACTCGCAGGGCTGGGACTCGAGATCACGACGGGGGAGTCGCTGACGTCGATCGTGGCCGTGCTCAAGGGCGGACGCCCCGGGCCCGCAGTTCTCCTGCGCGGGGACATGGATGCCCTGCCCCTGGTCGAGGACACGGGCCTCGACTTCGCGTCGACGAACGGCAATATGCACGCCTGCGGCCACGATATGCACACCGCGGGCCTTGTCGGTGCGGCCCGCCTGCTCGCCGCGCACAGGGATGAGCTGCCAGGTTCGATCGTGTTCATGTTCCAACCCGCCGAAGAGGTCGAGGGCGGTGCCGAGCCGATGATCGCCGAGGGCGTTCTCGAGGCCGCAGGCACTCCTCTCGTCGCCGCCTACGGAATTCACGTCGAGGCGGCCGAACGCGGACTATTCACGACCAGAGGCGGTCCGCTCATGGCCGGATTCGCTGATCTCAATCTCACGATCCACGGTGCCGGTGGCCATAGCTCGCAGCCGCAGTCCACCCGTGACCCGGTGCCCGCGGTCGCTGAGATCGCGCTCGCCTTGAACACGATGACGACCCGGTCTTTCGACATCTTCGACCCCGTCGTCGTCTCCGTGACTCAGCTCGAGGGCTCACAGGCCAGCAACATCATCCCGGACACCGCGAAGCTGACCGCTTCGGTGCGCTTCCTCTCTGCCGACTCCATCGCCCTGCTCCAGGAGCGCGTGCCCGAAATCGCGGAGAACATCGCCCGCGCACACCGATGCACCGCCGAGGTGGACTTCCAGGTCGGATTTCCCGTGACCGTGAACAACCCCGCCGAGACCCGCGTGGCCATCGACCGCCTCGGCGAGGTCTTCGGGGCCGACCGCGTTACGGAGATGGATTCCCCGCGGATGGGGTCCGAGGACTTCTCCTACGTGCTGGAGAAGGTGCCCGGCACGTTCGTGTTCCTCGGAGCCACCCCCGAAGGGGTCGACCCGAATGCGGAGACCAACCATTCGCCCAGGGTGGTCTTCGACGACGGGCTCCTCGGCGACCAGGCGGCGGCTCTGGCCCACCTGGCCTTTGCGCGTCTGGCGGACGAGCAGGACTGAGGGTTCTCCCGGCTGGCGGACGAGCAGGACTGAGGGTTCGCTGGGCCATCCGGTCAATGCCTTGACGCCTGAAACCCGGGCGCGGCAGCGAAACACAGGCGTGCTCGCTGCCGCGCGGCGAGGGCGCGCCGCGAGCCTCAGGCCTTGATCATGCCATGAGGGTCGAGGACGAACTTCTTGGCGACACCCGAGTCGAAGTCGGCGTAGCCCTGCGGGGCGTCATCGAGGGCGATCGGAGTAGCGTTGACGTTCTTCGCGATCGAGACCTTGTCGTTCAGGATCGCGTGCATGAGACCGCGGTTGTACTTCATGACCGGGCACTGGCCGGTGACGAAGACGTGGGACTTCGCGAAGCCGAGTCCGAAGCGCATCGACAGCGAGCCCTGCTGGGCTGCTTCGTCGGCCGCCCCCGGATCGCCGGTGACGTAGAGCCCCGGAATGCCCAGGGCGCCGCCGGCGCGGGTGATGTCCATGAGTGAGTTGAGCACGGTGGCCGGAGCCTCCGTGGCCGCATTCTTGCCATGGCCCCGAGCTTCGAAGCCGACGGCATCGATGCCGCAGTCGACCTCGGGAGTGCCGAGGATCTGCTCGATCTGATCCTTCGGGTCGCCCTTGGACACATCGACGGTCTCACAGCCGAAGGCGCGTGCCTGCGCCAGGCGGTCCTCGTTGAGGTCGCCGACGATGACGACCGATGCACCGAGGAGCTGCGCCGAGGTGGCCGCAGCGATCCCGACAGGACCTGCACCCGCGACGTAGACCGTCGACCCTATCGTGACACCTGCGCCGACCGCACCGTGGAAGCCGGTGGGGAAGATATCGGAGAGCATGGCCAGGTCGAGGATCTTCTCCATCGCCTGCTCCTTGTCCGGGAACTTCAGGACGTTCCAGTCGGCGTAGGGGACGAGGACGTATTCGGCCTGCCCGCCGACCCATCCGCCCATGTCGACATAGCCGTACGCAGACCCCGGGCGGTCGGGGTTGACGTTGAGGCAGATGCCAGTCTGGCGTTCGATGCAGTTCCGGCAGCGACCGCAGGAGATATTGAACGGCACAGAGACGAGGTCGCCGACCTTGACGAATTCGACGTCACGGCCGACTTCGACCACCTCGCCGGTGATCTCGTGGCCGAGGACGAGCCCTTCGGGTGCAGTGGTGCGACCGCGAACCATGTGCTGGTCGGAGCCGCAGATGTTCGTGGCCACGGTCTTGAGGATGACGCCGTGATCGACCTTGCGGCCGACATTGGCGGGATGGACACCGGGCCCGTCCTTGAGGACGAAGTCGGGATAGGCGGTGTCGACGACTTCGACCTTGCCGGGACCTGCGTAGCTGATTGCCTTGTTGCTCATCGTTGAGTCTCCAATCAAATGAATGTGGAAGTGGCGAACCTCAGGAGAACCGATCGGTCACCTGAAATATCAGTCTTGCATCAGACGTGACTGCAGTCTCGCCGTTGGCTCAGGCGTCTGTCAATAGCCGTCTGGGACGCCGACGGCTGCCGTCTCGAAACGTCGAGGAGCTGGTCGGTATGGGTGCCTGGAGGCCCAAGTGCACAGCTTGGAATCCCGCAGCAAACTGCCTATTCGCCGAGGCGGGTCGCCAGAATGTGCTGCGAGGTGGACTTCAGATGCCGCAGAGATTCTCTGATCAGTGGGGAGCTGCGGCTGCCCGCCCGGACCGCGGCGATGATCTTGCGGCTGAGTCGACCGGTCCCGCTCAGGCGCACACGAGTGACGTTGTCTTCTCCGGCGAGACTGACCAGCCGCGGCAGGAGACTCACGCCGACTCCGACGCCGACCAGGGCGGCCGAGGTCTCCCATTCCACGGATTCGTGGGAGATCGTCGGGGTTACGCCGGCGGCGGTGAAGGCGGCGATGAACATTGCGTGGTAGGACGATCCGGGCACGGCGGCGATCCAATCCTCGCCGGCCAGATCCGCCAGCGACACGGATTCGAGTTCCGCCACCGGATGATCGGAGGGCACCATGACGTCGAGTGGATCGTCGAGGAGATCGATCTTCTCAAACCGGGGATCGTCTTCGACCTGGACATCGCCTTGCATCGATACGACGACAGCGAGATCGATTCGTTCGGCGACGAGGAGTTCGAAGCATCGTGTCGGACTGGCTTCGATCACGTGGACCGCGGTTTCCGGGTGAGCGCTGCCCAGGTGGGCGGCAAGCGGTGCGAGCAGATTCGATGACGCCGTCGAGAAGCCGCCGATGCCGAAGTGCGACGGAGACTGGTCACCGGCGCTCAGGGACGAGGCGCGAATCTCCTCCCATTCGGCGATGAGCCTGTCGGAGCGGCGGACGAGATGCCGGCCCGTCGCGGTCAAGCGCAGTCCTCGCCCATCCTTGACCAGCAGCGTCATCCCCAACGAATGCTGGAGCTCGCGCAGCTGACCGGAGACCGCTGAAGGCGAGTACCCGGTGAGCTCGGCAGTGGCGGCGACGGTGCCGCAGGCGGCGAACGTGCGAAGCGTGATGAGACGCGGATCGATCATGCCACTATTGTGCCTTGGATCATACGAACAATCCGCACATAATCCGCCAGAATCTCGCGCTTTTCCTGCAGTGTTCGGATCGCTAATGTCGACTGTGACAGCAGCAGACATCAAGGGAGATGGAATTGACCGCAGTGAATCTGGCGCCGACGAAGAAGGGTTTCCCTGCCGGTTTCAGCGAAGAGAGACTCGATGAGATCCGTCGACTGCTCGAGACGCGACGCACCGGATTCTCTCTCGAGGCTCCGTTCTACACTGATGACCATCTCTTCACCCTCGATATGCAGGCCGTGTTCGCACAGAACTGGGTCTTCGCCTGCAGCGTCGCGGAGATTCCAGAGCCCGGAGACTACATCACCCTCGACTATGGGCCCTATTCCCTGCTCGTCCTCCGCACCGACGACGGCGGTGTCAACGTCCTCCACAACGTCTGCCGCCACCGCGGCGCCCGCGTCCTCACCGAGGCCAGCGGCACCACAGGCAACCTGGTCTGCGGATACCATTCGTGGACGTATTCACCCGATGGACAGCTCATCCACGCCTCGGCGCCGGGGGAGATGGAATTCGACAAGGCCTGCTATTCGCTCAAGCGTGCGCACGGGAAGATCGTCGCGGGCCTCGTCTTCCTGTGTCTGGCCGATGAGCCTCCCGCCGACTTCGACGACACCGCGGCGATCTTCGCCCCCTACGTCGCACCGCATGAGCT
The DNA here is from genome assembly GCF_040256645.1 of Brevibacterium sp. CBA3109. Taxonomy (NCBI): domain Bacteria; kingdom Bacillati; phylum Actinomycetota; class Actinomycetes; order Micrococcales; family Brevibacteriaceae; genus Brevibacterium; species Brevibacterium koreense. Next base: position 101,172 of record NZ_CP158281.1, read on the forward strand.
CGCGAAGACGAAGGTGGCCTATCAGCAGAACATCATCGAGGACGCGAATTGGAAACTCGTGATGGAGAACAACCGGGAGTGCTACCACTGCGATGGCCACCCGGAGCTCGCCTGCGCCCTGTTCCCGACCTGGGGTCTGACCGATGAGACGATCCCACCGCACCTCGAGGACGTCTGGGACCGCAACCAGCAGGCACAGGCCTCGCTGGAATACCGGTGCCGACGCTACGGACTGCCCTACGAAGTCATCGAGGAACTCGACACCCGCCTGGCCGGGATCCGAATCTCACGTGAATCCCTTGACGGACAGGGGGAGTCATTCTCAGCAGATGGCAGGCGCCTGTCGAAGAAGCTCCTCGGCGATCTCCCCGATTTTCGCCTTGGACGCTGCTCGATGCACCTGCAGCCCAACAGCTGGTTCCACCTCCTCGGCGATCATGTCGTGACGTTCACGGTGCTCCCGATCAATGCTCACCAGACTCAGGTGCGGACGACCTGGCTCGTCGCCGACGATGCCGTCGAAGGTGTCGACTACGACCTTGAGTCGCTGACGCACACGTGGAAGCAGACGAACCTGCAGGACAAGAACTTCGTCGAACTGTGCCAGCAGGGTGCAAGGAGTCCGTTCTACGAGCAGGGCCCCTACATGAAGAGCGAATATCAGGTCGAGGCCTTCATCAACTGGTACGTGCAGCGGATGCGGGAGCACGTGGGATGAAGCGCGTCGATGACCCGATGATTCCGCTGGCACAGCGGATCCGGGGCCTCGAAATGCCATGGAATCGGGTGCTTTCAAGCACGATAGGACCGGCTGGAGCCGCCACGGCGCTGGGGCCCTGGCACCCACAGGAATTCTGGGCGGAATGCGTGGAGACCATCCCCGAGGCGGGCGACATGATGGTCTTCGTGTTCCGCCGGATGGATGGCGCCCCGCTGGCATTCCGGTCCGGTCAGTACATCAACATCGACTTCCCCGTGCGCGGGGAGGGTGCCGAACCCGTGTCGAGGAGCTACTCGATCTCGAGCGCGCCGACAGAACCGTGGACGTTCTCCATCACGATCAAACGCGACCCGAAGGGGCTCGTCTCACCCTGGGCACACGAATCCATCAGGCCTGGCACGGTGCTCGAGATGCTCGGTCCGGTGGGAGCGTTCCACCTCGCCGACTACGACCGGCGAGCCCGTTATCTTCTGCTCGGCGCGGGGGCGGGCATCACCCCGCTCATGTCGATGGTGCGCACGATCCATTCCCTACCCGGTCAGGCCGATGTCGTTCTCCTCTATCACGGCTCCGCACCGGATCGCTTCGCCTTCTCCGAAGAGCTCGACTTCCTGGCCCGCGCCGACTTCCGCATCGAGGTCATCTACGCCCTGGGTGACCGGGCACAGGGAGACCGTTCGCAGGGGGATCGGAAGCAGAAGGACGAGTCGGCAGGCGCTGCCAGCACTTGGGCGGGAAAGACCGGTCGCCTCTCGACCGCTCTTCTCGAGGAGGTCGTGCCCGATGCCAACGGGCGGCAGGTGTTCGCATGTGGCCCCGAGGGCTACCTCAACACCGCCACGGACTGTCTGCGCGAGGTCGGCGTGGATGACACCTCGGTGTTCATGGAGTTCTTCTCCGGTGACCGTGCGACCAGACTCGAATACGCCGAGGAGGTCGCCCTGGCAGGGGAGATCGCCGAGGAGATCGCGTCCTCGACCGAGGAATACTACGAACAGCAGCCGGCGGCCCTGGAGATGTACGAACCGGAGTACACCGCCGACGGACCTGTCGAAGTCACCGGCGCTCCGGTGGAGGCCGTCGACGCCCTGGCAGAGGTTCCCGTCGAACCGGAGATCGACCTGATCGTGCCCGACGCCGAAGGTGTTGTGTCGACTGGTGCGGGCACCGAAACCGAGCCGACAACCGCCTCGGCGGGGGAGGTCACGGAGGCGGATGTCGCCCCAAGTGACGAAGCCACGGTCATTGACCCGACGACCTTCGCTACGGTGGGCGAAGGAGAGCTGACGATGGCTTTCGTGCGCAGCGGGATCAACGTCCGAGTCGCTTCGGACAAATTCGTCCTCGATGCGGCCCGGCGAGCGGGAGTGAAGATCGGGGCGAACTGCCAGGAGGGCATGTGTGGCTCCTGCAAGGTCGTCAAGCTCGACGGGGAGGTTGATATGAACCACCAGGGCGGCATCCGCGCACGTGAGATCGACGCCGGGAAGTTCCTGCCCTGCTGTTCGACCGCGTTGAGCGACCTGGTCATCGACGCCTGAGACGACGGGCCGGGCGGACTGCCCACTCCGATTGCACCATCGCCACCAGCGTCACTTTCGCACGCACCCCAGATTTCAGCTGCAACACAAAGGAGTACACAGTGCCGAATTCCTCACCCCGAGTCGTCATCATCGGAGCCGGCATCGTCGGAGCCAACCTCGCAGACGAACTCGCCCAGCTGGGCTGGACCAACACGCTTGTGCTCGAACAGGGTCCGCTGACCATTCCCGGTGGGTCGACCTCGCACGCACCCGGTCTCGTCTTCTCCTCGAACGGGTCGAAGTCGATGACCGAGTTCGCCCAGTACACGATCGAGAAGCTGACCTCGTTGACCGGACCTGACGGTCGCGGGTCGTTCCTGCCCGTCGGTGGCCTGGAGATCGCCACCCAGCCTGATCGGCTCCAGGACCTGCACCGTCGTGCCGGATGGAACCGTTCCTGGGGTGTCGATGCCGAGATGGTCGACGCGCAGGAGTGCCTGCGGCTGTTCCCGATGCTGAATCCCGACAAGGTCCTCGGCGGTCTGCTCACCCCCGGCGACGGGTTGGCGCTCGCCGCCCGTGGCACCCAGCTGGTCATGGACCGGGCCCGGGCCGCCGGGGTCGAATTCCGCGACCGCACCACCGTCACCGGCATCGAACAGTCCGGTGGCAAGGTCACCGCGGTGCTTGCCGGAGACGACCGGTTCCCGGCAGACTTCGTGGTCTCCTGTGCCGGCTTCTGGGGGCCGAACATCGGTGAGATGGTCGGCACGAGGATCCCGCTGCTGCCGCTGGGCCACCAGTTCGCCTGGACCACCGAGGTGCCGAGCCTCGCTGGCAAGAACGAGCAGCCCGCAGGTGCCTCGGCGCCCATCCTGCGCTACCAGGACAAGGACCTCTACTACCGCGAATGGGGCGATCGAATCGGCATCGGCTCCTACGCCCACCGGCCGATGCCCGTCGACCTCGATACTCTGCGCAGCTACTCGCCCGATGAGATCACCGAGGAGGTCATGCCTTCGAGCCTGGAATTCACCCCCGAAGACTTCGCTCGCGAGTGGGAGGCCACCCAGGAACTGCTGCCCGAGCTGCGCCAGACGCAGGTTCAGCGCGGCTTCAACGGCATCTTCTCCTTCACCCCGGACGGCGGGTCACTCGTGGGCCAGTCTCGAGAGGTCGACGGGTTCTTCGTCGCCGAGGCGGTCTGGGTCACCCACGGTGCCGGCATCGCGAAGGCCGTGGCCGAACTCCTCTGTCTCGGCCGCTCGAACACCGACCTGTCCGGCATCGACCTCAACCGCTTCGAGGACGCACTCACGACCCCCGAATACGTCAGTGAGACCTCGCAGCAGAATTTTGTCGAGATCTACGATGTCATCCACCCGCTGCAACCACGCGTGTCACCTCGGGATCTGAGGCTGAGTCCATTCAACGACCGGCAGAAGACCCTCGGCGCATTCTTCCTCGAGACGAACGGGTGGGAGCGCCCGCACTGGTACGAAGCCAATGCTGCTCTATTGGGTGAGGTGCCCGAAGAGTGGAAGGCGCCTGCACGTGAAGGGTGGGCTGACATGTTCCATTCGCCCATCGCGGCGGTCGAAGCCTGGAAGACCCGGACGAACGTGGCCATGTACGACATGACCGCGCTCAAACGCTTCGAGGTCAAGGGCCCAGGCGCTGGCGAACTGCTGCACGGGCTGACCACCTCGTCGATGCTGCGCAAGCCGGGTGCGGTCAGCTACACACTGCTGCTCGATGAGGAGGGCGGCATCACCAGTGACATCACCGTCGCAATCCTCGACGAGGAGACCTACCAGGTGGGGGCGAACTCCAACATCGACTTCGCCACCATCACCCGAGCGGCCAAACACCAGTCTGCGGCGGATCCGAGCAAGTGGGCCACAGTGCGGGAGACGACTTCGGGGACCTGCTGCATCGGACTCTGGGGGCCGCTCGCCCGTGAGGTGATGTCGCAGGTCAGCGACGATGACCTCAGCAATGACGGGCTCAAGTACTTCCGGACGAAGCCGATCACCATCGGCGGCATCCCCGTCACAGCGATGCGCCTGTCCTACGTCGGCGAGCTCGGCTGGGAGCTCTACACCTCGGCGGACCTGGGACACCGGCTCTGGGACGTGCTGTGGGAGGCCGGACAGGAATTCGGGCTCATCGCAGCCGGACGGGAGGCCTTCAACTCACTGCGTCTGGAGAAGGGATTCCGTTCCTTCGGTTCCGATATGACCAGCGAGCACGAACCCGTGCAGGCAGGGCTCGGCTTCGCGGTCAAGGCTTCGAAGACCGATGACTTCCGCGGGAAGGCTGCGCTTGAGGCGCGGGCCGCGGCGGCGACAACGAAGCTGACGTGTCTGACGCTCGACTGTCGGGAAGACGTGGTGTTGGGCAGTGAGCCGGTGTATGTGACCGGGGTTGTGGCTGCTGCGAACGGGTCCGGGAAGGCCGACGGCTATGTCACCTCGGCGGCCTATGGCTACTCGATCGGGCAGACCATCGCCTACGCCTGGTTGCCGAACTCACTGTCTGTCGGTGACGGCGTCGAGATCGAATACCTAGGGCGCAGACTCCCGGCGACGGTCACCGCCGAACCGATCTTCGACCCGGAGATGACGCGGCTGAAAGGGTGAGGGACGCAGCGACAAGGCACCAGGCCCAGCGCCAGTTTCTGGATTGGGTGCGTGCACCGTGACCCGCTGTTGAGACAATCAAGACATGAAGCCGGATCCCACCGACCTGACACTGCCAGAGCGTGACCGACAGGAATTGATCACATGGTCGGTGGCATGTGCTGAGCGGCTGCTGCCTGTGTTCTCTGCTGATCGTCCGGACGATTGGCGACCGAGGGAGGCTCTCGACGGAGCACTGCAGTTCGCGGAGGGACAAATGACTGTGGGGCAAATTCGAAAGCTCGCCTTCGGCTGCCATGCGGCCGCACGAGAGGCCTCGGAATATGCGAGTACAGCAGTTGCGCGTGCCTGCGGTCAGGCGGTGGCGGTGGCACATATGGCAGGTCATAGCCGGGAGTTGGTGCGCTATACGAAGAAGGCGCTCGCAGGTAGCGAACTGGCACGCGAACTCGAATGGCAGAAGGCCCATGTACCTGGTCGATTCCGCGAATACGTGTACCCCGACGCTGACGGCTGACGGCTGAGGGTATCGTCCACTCCTCGTTCCATATGGTGGATTCGTGTTGACCAGTTACTGGGACTGACGACAGTATGACAGCAAGAGTTACTGTCGACTTCCCCACCTCGGTGGCGGACCCGAAGGAGTGTCCATGCCCAAGCCCGCGATCATCGGTTGGTCCCATGGAAAGTTCGGGCGCTCCGAGTCGCCGCTTCCTGAGATGATGGCCGACGTTGCCAGGGCCGCCATCGCCGATGCAGGTCTCGAACCTGCCGACATCGACGTCATCCATGTCGGCGTCTACAACAACGGCCTGTCCAGGCAGGGATTCGAGGCAGCACTGCCCGGCGTTGTGTTCCCCGAGCTGGCTCTCACCCCGGCGCATCGGCATGAGAACGCCTGTGCCACAGGCTCTACCGCGGTTTTTGCCGCCCACGATTCCATCGCCGGTGTCTTCGGCGAGATCGCCCGTCAGTACTTCGACCGCTACGGCGACCACTCACAGACCCTCGCGAAGCTGGCCGCGAAGAACCACTCGAACGGCTCCCACAACCCGCTGGCCCACATGCAGAAGGACCTCGGTTTCGAGTTCTGCAACACGGTCTCGGAAAGGAACCCCTATGTCGCCGAACCGCTGCGCCGCACCGACTGCTCGATGGTCTCCGACGGAGCCGTCGCTCTTGTCATGGCCGCCGAAGATGTCGCCGCATCGGCTCCCCAGGCAGTGACCTGGCGCGGCATCGGCAACGCCAACGACTTTGTGCCTTTGTCGAAGCGCGATCCGCTGTCGTTCAGTTTCCCCGGGTCCCGTGGAATCCGCGTTGACCGCAGGTCAGGACTACGACACCTCGAACCAGGCCATCGATCGTTTGGGTGTTCCGGCTGAGATCGCCGAGGCCGTCGCCTGCCTCGCCAGCGATGGTGCTGCCTCCACAATGGGCCAGATCCTGCGCATCGACGGTGGAGCCGTGATGTCGTGAGGCGCCGACTCGGAACCGGAAGGCCACAGGAGAATGGGTAGTCTGGGCGCATGGAGGATCGAGATTCTGCGCGCGCCGCCAAGCATTCATCGTCGCTGACCGAAGCACTCGACGTTCGCTCCGTCGGCTTCACACCTATCAAGGGGGCACGGCATCTGTCGCAGTCGGATGCCGACTTCGACGAGCGCGGACCAGTGGGGGACCGCTGGTACTGCCTCGTCGACGTGGAGAAGCGACAGGTGCTGCGAACCGTGCAGAATCCCTCACTTGTCGCAGTCGTCGCCCGGCTCCACGATGACCATTTGGAGACGAGGCTGCCAGATGGCCGGTCGGTCAGTGCAGTGCCGGAGGTCTCCGGCGAGACGCTGACCTGCGACTACTGGGGTCGACCTGTCGAAGCCGAGCTCACAGACGGGCCACACGACGGGCTGCTGTCAGCCTGGCTCGGCAAATCCGTGCGCCTGGCGAGAGTCCCGCGAGGAGACGTCGTCTACGGTGATCCGGTGTCCATCGTCGCCACAGCCTCCATCCGCGATCTGGGCCGCAAGGTCGACCACCCCGACCTGCTCGCCGAGGCGGCACGGTTCCGGGCGACCTTCCTTATCGACACTGAGGAACCGTTCGTCGAGGAGACCTGGGCCGGGCGCGAGGTGTCGTTGGGTGGTGTCCGTGTCCGGATCGGGGAGACGATTCCTCGATGTGCGGTCATGGATCTGGAGCCGGTGACCGGTGCGCGCGGGCCACGCCTGTTGAAGTCCCTTGCCGCGTACCGTGGTGGCAACGCCAACGGCGAGCCGTTCTTCGGGACCTACGCCCAGGTCGTGGGCGAGTCGTAGTGAACCGGTAGGTCAGCGAACGATATTTCGCGACAAGTGATCCTCAGAATCGATGATGAGTTTATACGTCCACCCATATGTACAAATACTCATTTGTGCTAGATTGTGTGTGTTCGAGCAGAGGGGCAAGACGATGAGCAATGAGGCCGCAGTCAGTCTTGATCTGGCGCTGCGTGCGCTTGCAGATGAAAACCGAAGGGCGATCCTGTCCTCGATCCGGTCGGCACCGCAACCCGTGGGTTCCATCGCAGAGACGACCGGCCTGTCACAACAGACGACTTCCCACCATCTTGGTGTGCTGCAGAAGGCAGGACTCGCAATCGGCACTCGGGACGGCACGCGACACCTGTTCACCGTGGACACCGACGGAATCGCGGCGGTGCGTTCGTACCTGGATGACTTCTGGCCGATCAAGCTGTCGGCACTGAAATCCGTCATTGAAGCCTCGGAGCGTAAAGCACATGGCTGAGTTCCGGGACTCCATCGACATCGCCGCACCTCCCGAAGTGGTGTTCGACTACCTGACGACGAATGCCGGAATGGTGGCGTGGATGGGGCAGTACGCCGACCTGGAGCCGAAAACCGGAGGTCGGTTCGCCGTTGATATCGCCGGGCACCCGGTGCGCGGCGAATACCTGTGCGTCGAGTACCCGAGCCGCGTCGTGGTCTCATGGGGATTCTTCGGCAGCGATGACCTCCCCTCCGGTGCGTCGACGGTCGAATTCCGACTGACGCCGGTCGCTGCCGGCACTCATCTCGAACTCCGTCATTCTGACTTGCCCGAGACAGAAGTCCGTGGCCACGCCCACGGGTGGTCGAACTTCCTGCCGCGTCTGTCCACTGCGGGCGCGGGCGAGAACCCCGGTACTGACCATTGGTTCCCGTTGCCTGACTGAAAGCCCCTGCGTCATCATCGTAAGAAGGAAGAGGAAAGCCCCATGACCCGCAACTTCGCCTACGACCTCGTCAAGAAGTACCACCACGCCTGGACCAGTGGCGATATCGAGACCGCAATGCAATACGTCGCCGATGATGTGATCTGCCGCGCCCCTGGCGTGGACCTCGACGGTAAAGACGCCTACCGGGACTTCATCGGTGGGTTTGCCCCGATGCTCACCGGAATCGGCGACATTGCCGAATTCGCTGATGGCGATCGCGTCGCCCTGTTCTACTATCCGCAGACCTCCACAACCTCGACAGCACCTGCGGCCGAGTTCTTCACGGTCGATGACGACAAGATCAGCCAAAGCGTGCTGATCTTCGACCGTCTCTCGTACGGCCCGCCCGACGAAGGGTAAGGACAATGCCGATGACGCCAGAGCAGAGCTCTCTCGTCGAACGTCTACGAGCACTGGTGGCAGAAGAGCCAGTCGTGCGGGAGGTGTCGATGTTCGGTGGACGCTCCCTGATGGTCAACGAGAAGATGCTGGTCAGCGCGCAGAAAGACGGTGGCCTCCTGGTGCGGGTCGAAGCCGACAGGCACGAGGAGCTGCTGGACCTGCCCGGCGCATCTCAGGCAGAAATGGGGCCCGGACGTGACATGGGACCAGGCTGGATCGAAGTGTCTGCAGAAGCCATCAGGAACGACGAGCGCCTGACTTCGTGGGTCACAGCGGCGATGGAGCACAACCGGGCAGTGGCCGGAGCAAATCAGCTACGGCGGATGAAGAGCTCGAAGGTCACGGCCACGAGGTTCGCACCCGCGGCCAGTACACCGGAGTGAACATCACCAGCGACGTCGACGACCTCGCCCTCGAGGTGCACGCGGGGGTTCTCGCCCGATGCTGACGACACGTACCCTCTCAGATGGGTGAACTCAACGGCAGGCCAAGGCGCGGTCCCCCGGGTGAACACGGCTCCGGTGGTGCTGCCAAGACTGGCGGACACCTCGGCGGAGTCGAACCCGGCCTCTCGGCAGACGCGCACGATGGCTCCGGTCACGGACCGTTCGAACGGTGTCGTTCGGGCCAGCGAGCTGAGGCTGTGGCCAGCCCTCCCCATCGAAAAACCGGGTGCCCCGTCGAACTTCGGCGGGGCACAGCCGTATCTCGGCGCGCGGGCCGTGCGCCGGCGGTGGGCGGCGTAGCTGTCCGGTGTTTTCACTCGCCGAGGTGGGTGTGGGCTGCGCTTGCAGGGGCATTTCCGTGGGCGAATCGGGAACTCAGGTGCGCGCGGGGGAGACCTCCGCCTCGGCGAGGGACCGCTTCCGGGCGCCTCGGTGGCCGATGATGGCCACGACGGCAATGGCCACGGCGACGACGGCGATGCCGATCCACTGATTGATCATCAGCGTCGCGGCACCGGCGATGGCACCGATCAGGATGAGAAGGACGGCCAGCGCACGCCGGACCCAGCGGGCGCTGTCGCCCCCGGCCAGCCGTGAGTCGGAGGCGAGACCGACGATCGTCGAGGTCACGACCACTGTGGTGACATCGGCGATCTTCATCCGCCGGGCCGCAGCCGCCTGCGCTCCCATGAGGGCCGACAGCGCCGAGGTGAAGATCGTGCCGGCCAGTCCCACCTCGGGGTCGGGCACGAGTGCGACATAGACGGCCAGGCCGGCACACCCGAGGGCCACGCCGGCGAAGATCGCCGTGGTGCGCTGGTGCCAGTCCTCGCCGATCCGCCCCAAGATACGCCCGCCCAGGGCCGCGCCCAGCATGAAGAACACGAGCGCCAGGGCCGGGCGAAGTACCGGGGTGTCCTCGGCCCCGGCCAGGCCCATGCCGAGGATGACGACGTTGCCCGTCATGTTTCCGGTGAAGACCTTGTCGAAGCCCAGGTAGCCGATGGCATCGACCATTCCGGTCGAGAATGTCAGCACGAGCAGCATGGCCAGATCGAGTCGACGTGTCATCGCGTCCTTTCCTGGGGCTCTCCACTGAGCTCGGGGGATCCCGAATTTCACAAAATGAGGATCGTTCGTATACAAAATGATAAAGAGAGATTAGATTGTATGCAAACGACTTTGTTTGGCAGAGAAGAATCGCTCCATCTGATCCGCACACTCGACCTCAGTTCGACGAAGGAATACCGATATGCCGTTCACCCCACCCGCTGCCTTCACTACTCGGCCAACTTTGGAGGGGCATTTCGGGATGGCTGCTTCCACCCACTGGTTGGCCACCGCAGCTTCGCAGGCCGTGCTCGAACGCGGCGGCAACGCCTTTGATGCGGCCGTGGCCGGAGCCTTCCTCCTCCACGTTGTCGAACCCCACCTCAACGGTCCCGGCGGTGACATGACAGGAGTCTTCGCCACCGCAGAGGACCCAGCGAACCCGCAGATCATGATGGGACAGGGCCCGGCACCGGCAGCTGCAACCATTGAGCACTACCGCAGTGAAGGTCTCGACATGGTCCCCGGTGCCGGAGCGCTCGCCTCCGCGGTGCCCGGAGCCGTCGACTCCTGGCTCAACCTGCTCGAGCACCACGGCACGTGGGAACTTGCCGATGTTCTCGACTTCGCCATCGACTACGCCGAGAACGGGCACCCGGTCCTCGCCCGAGTCGTGGGCACCATCGAACGTGTCCAGGAACTCTTCACCGAACACTGGCCCACCTCCGCTGCGCAGTGGATCCCCGACGGCCAGACCCCGAAATCAGGTGACCTGGTGTACAACCGTCCGTACGCCGAGGTGCTGAAGAAGCTCATCGCTGCCGGCGAAGGTATCGACGGGCGCACTGCCAGAGTCGCCGCGGCACGTCAGGCATGGAAGACCGGCTTCGTCGCCGAGGCGGTAGCGAAGTTCATCTCCACCCCGCACCGGCACTCGACCGGAGGTGACCACGCCGGAGTGATGACAGCCGCCGACTTCGCCGGATTCGACGCCCACTTCGAGACACCGGTGACGATCGACTTCCGCGGCTACTCGATTGCGAAGATCGGAGCCTGGGGGCAGGGCCCGGTCCTGCTGCAGACACTGAAGATCCTCGACGGCTTCGACGACGACCGGCTCGATCCCTCGACCGAGATCGGTGCGCACACGATTCTCGAAGCACTCAAACTCGCGATGGCCGACCGCGACACCTATTACGGGGACGGTGATGTCGACCTCGACTGGCTGCTCAGCGAGGACTACGCAGCCAGCAGGCGAGACCTCATCACCGATGATGCCTCACTCGAAGTTCGTCCCGGCGCGAACCGTGCAGGAACAGTCTCGACCTTCACCCCACCACTCGTGCTCGAAGGCGCGGACGAGGAGGCCATGGCGAAGGCGGGCGTCGGCGAGCCCACCGTGGCGAAGAACGGCGTCAACAACGGCGACACCTGCCACATCGACGTCGTCGACCGCTGGGGCAATATCATCTCCGCCACACCCTCAGGCGGTTGGCTGCAGTCCTCGCCCATCATCCCGGAGCTCGGATTCTGCCTGGGCACCCGCCTGCAGATGATGTGGCTCGACGAAACCGCGCCCTCGGCCCTGACTCCCGGAAAACGCCCACGCACCACACTGACTCCGACCCTGATCTCGAAGGACGACCAACCGGTCATCGCCCTCGGCTCTCCCGGCGGTGACCAGCAGGAGCAGTGGCAGCTGCTGTTGATCCTGCGCATGCTCGTCGGCGGGTACGAACCACAGCAGGCCATCGACGCACCGGCCCTGCACACCACGGCCCTGGCCGGGTCCTTCTGGCCGCGCACCTGGGTCCCGGGCGGGGTGATCGTCGAGGACCGCCTCGGCGAGGACGTCATCAACGGACTCATCAGCCGCGGTCACGTCGTGACCAGGGCCGGCGACTGGGAACTCGGTCGGCTCTCCTGCGTGACCCGTGATCCGGCCACGGGACGAGTCACCGCTGGGGCGAACCCGCGCGGTGCGCAGGGTTACGCGGCAGGCAGATGATGACTGCAAAAGCTGAGTCCAGCAGCGTGAGCGTCGGCGCACAGATTCGCCAGGACATCATCCATGGTGTGCACCCGCCGGGCGGCAAGCTGCGGGAAGCGGCCCTGGCAAAACAATACGAGGTCTCGCGGATCCCGATCCGGGAAGCGCTGCGGGCGCTTGAAGCCGAGGGGCTTGTCGAGTCCCGGGCCTACAGCGGCAGCATGGTCGCGCCCTCACCGACCGAAGACGCCGAGGATCTGTTCGAGATCCGCATCGTCTTAGAATCCGCGACCGCCAAGCGGGCGGCGAAGCGCGCTGCGCAGCAGAGCAGCGGTGAGGCACCGGACGATCGGTGGCGGGCGATCCGCAAGGAGATCAACGAGATCCTCGACGCCGGCGATATCGTCATCGGCCAGGAGCACTACGAGGACCTGGCAGTGCTCAATATGCGTTTCCACTTCGCCATCGCAGAACTCAGCGGCAGCCTGTCCTTCGTCAGTCTCCTGCGTCAGATCTCAGGCAAGATCGAGTGGCTGTACTCGCTGAACGTGACCCGCCGCGGGCCGCAGGCCTGGCCCGAGCACCGCGACATCATCGCAGCCATCGACGCCGGACAGCAGTCGAAGGCCGCCGAGGTGATGGCCCGCCACGTTCGCCGCAGTCGCGACTCCTACTTCGCCATGATGGCGGCCCAGCCCGAACAGTCCAGCTGATTTCGCTTCGCCGGAGATAGCCAGTCTCGGTCAGTCCAGGTGGCCGGTGGCCATGAATTCGTCGAGGCGGGCACGGTAGCCGGTGGTGTCGAGTCCGGCCTCTGCCAGCCAGTTCTGCGAATAGTACTTGTCGAGGTAGCGCTCGCCAGGATCACAGATCAGGGACACCAGACTGCCTGACTGTCCGGCAGCCTTCATCTGCGACACGATGCGGAACGCGGCCCACAGGCCGGTGCCCGTCGAGGCTCCGGCACGACGCCCGATGAGCTTTTCGAGCAGTTGAATCGACGCGATCGAGGCCGCATCGGGGACATGCATCATCCGGTCGATGCTCGAGGGGATGAAGCTCGCCTCGACCCGCTGGCGTCCGATGCCCTCGATCCGGGAGCCGGTGTCGGTCGCCGCGGCCGGATTGTGGTCGCGCCATCCGGCGAAGAACGCTGAATTGTCCGGATCGGCCACGCAGATGCCTGTGGCGCGACCGGTGTAGCGAACATACCTGGCCAGGGTTGCCGAGGTGCCGCCCGTTCCGGCGGTGGCGACGATCCAGGCCGGTTCGGGGTGCTGTTCGTTCGACATCTGGTCAAAGATCGACTCGGCGATGTTGTTGTTGCCACGCCAATCCGTGGCCCGTTCGGCATACGTGAACTGGTCCATGTAGTGACCGCCGGACTCCGCAGCCAGCTGTGCAGCGACCTCGTAGACCTCATTGGCGTTGTCAACGAAATGGCAGGTGCCGCCATAGAACTCGATGAGGGAGATCTTCTGGGCACTCGTGGAGCGAGCCATGACTGCGATGAACGGGACGCCGATGAGCTGAGCGAAATACGCCTCGGAGACCGCGGTCGATCCGCTGGAGGCCTCCACGACCGGGCGACCGGGACGAATCCAGCCATTGCACAGCGCATGGAGGAACAGTGACCGAGCCAGCCGGTGCTTGAGTGACCCGGTGGGATGGCTGGATTCGTCCTTGAGGTAGAGATCGATCCCCCACTCGGCCGGCAGCGGAACATGGAGCAGATGCGTATCCGACGATCTCTTGGCATCCGACTGCACGGCTCTGATCGCGCCCGACAGCCAGCGGCGAGCCTCCGGATCGTAGCGGTCGATGTCCTCTTCGGCAGCAGCGGGTGAGCGATCATGTGTGTCCGTCATGCCCACGAGCTTATGGGACAAGCCCGCTGCTGGCGATCACCGTCCTTCCGCAAGCAGCCTGTCGAGCTTGTCATAGCCTTCGACGATTCCCTGCTCCATGCCCGAAGCAACCATGCCGTCGCGGGATTCCAACGAGTCGAAGATCGACGTCGAGCTCAGGCGGGTGCGCCCATCGCCGAGGTCGCTCAGCGTGAGGATCTCCAGGCTCACCGCATCCGGGAAGCTCTCGAATGCGAACGTCTGGACGATGCGTTCGTTCTCCCTCACCTCGTGGAATGAACCGAAGAAGCCGTATTCGCCGGAATCATCGGCTGATACGTAGCTCCAGCGTCCACCTGTCTGTGCGTCCCATTCGCGGATCGTGCTCGTGATCGTGTCCGGTCCGCACCATTTGACGAAGAGCTCCGGATCCGTGTGGGCACGGAACACCTTGTCCGGAGTGGCGGCGAAGTCGCGGGTGATCGAGACGGTCTGAGCCCCTTCCGGGACGTCGAGGTGCAGGGTCGAATAGTCGGTGTCGTCTGTGGTGGTCATGTCATGCTCCTGTGCGTGAGTTTTCTGGGGAATCTGTTGCAGGGGCGGCTGAAGAGTCGGTGTCCATGGTGTCCAGGACTGCGTCGAGGCGGTGATAGCGCTCTTCGGCCTGCTGCCTGTATCTCTCGATCCATTTGGTCATCAGATCGAACACGTTGTCTTCGAGGTGGACCGGTCTGCGCTGAGCCTCCCGGGTGCGAGTGACCAGTCCCGAATCTTCGAGCACCTTGAGGTGCTTCGACACGGCCTGAACGCTGACCTCATAGGGTGCGGCGAGTTCATTGACCGTGGCGTCGGCGACGGACAGTCGGGCCACCATGTCTCTGCGTGTGGGGTCGGCCAGGGCGGCGAACACCTTTGTCAGCTGGTCTGTCACTGGACCTCCGATCCGTATTCAACTCATTGGTTGGATACCACTGTAGAGTGATGTGAATATGTAATCAACCATTTCATTGAATAAGTTTTTCGCAGGCCTCAAGCACGCCACCTGGCCAGTGCTGATGTCTCCCGTTTGTGATGTGGACAGTGTGGGGCAACCGATTTCGCAGTCGCGAATTCCGCCGAGCACCGCCTCGGCGAGGTGAGACTGTCGTATGGTCGCTGTAGCGACAGTGTGGGGTCAGGGCTCACTGCCATGGTCGATGATTGACGGTGTCGGCACCCATACGCAGGAAAGACGACGATGTCTGGGGAATGATGATGCCAACTTTGCGACAGCAGCTGTTCCGAGTGAAACCAGTCCCGCAGCAGGGCGAGGAAACGGGCAGCGATCTCAAGCGCACTATCGGCCTGTTCTCGCTGACCATGATCGGCGTCGGCTCGACCATCGGCACCGGCATCTTCTTCATCCTCTCCGAATCCGTGCCCGTCGCTGGGCCGGCGGTCATCTGGTCCTTCGTCATCGCCGGTCTCGTCGCGGGCCTCGCGGTCATCTGCTATGCGGAGCTGGCCGGCAGCGTGCCCGTCTCCGGCTCCTCCTACTCCTATGCCTATGCGACGCTCGGGGAGCTGCCGGCGATGGGGGTCGCGGCCTGTCTTCTCCTCGAATACGGCGTTGCAGGAGCCGCGGTCGCCGTGGGCTGGTCGCAGTATGTCAACCAGCTGCTGTTCAACCTCTTCGGGTTCGAGATCCCGCACGCCTTGGCCTATGCCCCGGAGGAGGGCGGGATCGTCAACCTGCCGGCGATCGCACTGCTGGCCATGTGCTGCTTCCTGCTGGTCCGCGGCACGGGCGAATCGGTCGTCATCAACACCGTCATGGTGTGCACGAAGATCGGCGTTCTCCTCTTCTTCGTACTTGTCGGAGTCACCGGCTGGAACGTCGACAACTTCGCCGACTTCGCGCCCTTCGGCTTCTCCGGAGTGGTGGCAGGCTCGGGCCTGATCTTCTTCAGCTACGTCGGCATGGACGCTGTGGCCACCGCCGGTGATGAGACGAAGAACCCGAAGAAGACCATGCCCCGGGCACTCATCTCGGCCCTCATCATCGTCACCACGGTCTACGTTCTCGTGGCGATCGCGGCGCTGTCGGCTCAGCCGTGGCAGGAATTCGACGGGCAGACTGCCGGCCTGTCGGCGATCCTCGAGAACATCGTCGGCGCTCAGTGGCCAGGCACCATCGTCGCTGCCGGCGCCGTGATCTCGATCTTCTCCGTCACCCTCGTCTCCATCTACGGCCAGACCCGCATCCTGTTCACCATGTCACGCGACGGAATGATGCCCAAGCTCTTCGGCGAGGTCAATCCACGCACATTGACCCCGGTCAAGGGCACGATCATCGTGACCGTGGTCATCGCCATCCTGGCCGGGTTCATCCCGCTGAATTTCCTCGCCGAGATGACGAGCATCGGCACTCTCGTCGCCTTCATCGTCGTGTCCCTGGCCGTCATCATCCTGCGTGTGCGCGAACCCGACCTCGAACGCGGCTTCAAGGTGCCCTTCTATCCGGTCCTGCCGGTGCTCGCGATCATCGGCTGCCTGTGGATCATCAGCAACCTGCAGATCATCACGATCGTCGTCTTCCTCATCTGGACCTCGGTCGTCCTCGGCCTGTACCTCATCTTCGGCCGCAGATCCTCGGTGCTGGGCAAGCAGCGAGCAGCACATGACAGCATTGACGGAACTGGTTCCGCAGGAGGGAAGAAATGAGCATCGTCGTCGGCATCGCACCAGGTCAGGACAATCGACCGGCAGTTGAGTTGGGGATCGTGCTCGCGCGGTCCTATGGGCACCGGCTCGTCGCGGCGGCTATCGATTCCGCCGCCTGGCCGATGAGCCCCGTGCTCTTCGACAGCGAATACCAGAAGAAGCTGCGCAACGTCGCCGAGGCTGCCCTGGACGAGGTGCGGGCGCTCCTTCCCGATGACATCGAGTCCGAATGCCTCGTTCACAGTGCCCGTTCATCGCGTCGGGGACTGCTCGAGATGTGCCAGAAGGAGAATGCTTTCCGCCTCGTCGTGGGACCCGCCGCTGACGGGAAGCCGGGGCGGATCGCCTTGGGCTCCGTCTCCACCGGACTGCTGCACAGCGCCAGCCTGCCCGTGGCACTTGCCCCGGTCGGATACCGGGTTGCCCCTGAGGCTCGCCTCCGCAGGCTCACTGCCGCATACAGCGGATCGTCCACCTCGGCGGGCCTTATCCTCGGGGCCGCCGTGGTCTCTGCAGAGTCCGGTGTGCCCTTCCGCATCGCCTCCTTCGCTCCCCGGTCGCGGGTGATTTCGGCGGCAGGTGTGGGACTCGATGTCGAATCCAGCGTGATCGATGAGTGGGCCAACGTGATTCGACGCGACACCGACGAGATCCTATGTTCGATCGATCGCCTTCAGATCAAGCCCGGCGAGACCGATGTCGCCATCGGGACAGGGCCGGACTGGGAGAGTGCGCTCTCTGCGGTCCAATGGGAGGATCCCGAGATCATGATGCTCGGCTCCTCCGGCCTCGGGGCGCTCAAGCGGGTGTCATTGGGCAGCCACGCGATGCGGATTCTGCAGCACTCACCGGTGCCCATCGTCGTCGTACCCAGGCGGGCGAGGTCCGACTACGCGGCTTCGGCCGTCGATGCTGCGGGGGAGTAGGAGGCCAGACCGGCGTGTTCGCGCGCCCGCACTGTGTGGGTCCCACAAAACAAGTGTCCAATACTTGAACGATTCCAACTTAGGATGTGAGACGCCGCTAGCGTGGGCCCACAGGCTCACACAGCGCGTCCGTCCAACGACGGCCGGATGCGGGAGCCTGGTGAACAAGGAAGGAACCGTATGGAATTGCTGCGTTTGGGCCCCATCGGCCACGAGATCCCGGTCGTGCGTGACAACGACGTCTACTACGATCTGCGCCCCCTGACCACCGACATCACCCCAGAGTTCTTTGCCGACGACGGCATCGGACGAGTCCGCACCGCACTGGACGAAGGCAGCCTCGTGCCCCTCGAAGGAGCGGAGGATCTGCGCATCGGAGCGCCGGTTGCTCGCCCCTCGGCAGTGGTGTGCGTGGGCATGAACTACGCGGCGCATGCTCGAGAAGCTGGCGCAGAGCCGCCCGCGGCTCCCGTCGTCTTCTTCAAGATGCCATCGACGATCGCCGGCCCCTACGATGCGCTCGAGTTGCCGCCCTACGCTACGAAGGCCGACTGGGAGGTCGAGCTGGGACTGGTCATCGGCAGCCGAGCCTTCAGAGTCGCCTCGGCGGAGGACGCATACTCACATGTGGCCGGGTACATGCTGGCCAACGACCTGTCCGAACGCAGGTTCCAGATCGAGGAGTCCGGCGGACAGTGGTCGAAGGGGAAGAACCTCCCCGGCTTCACGCCTCTGGGTCCGTGGATCAGGCCCGCCGCCGAGGTGGATCCCGGATCCCTGCGACTGCGCAGTTGGGTCAATGGCGATGTGCGCCAGGATTCGTCGACGCGTGACCTGATCTTCGATGTCGGGCAGATCATCTATCTGCTCAGCCAGACGATGCCCTTCGAGCCCGGGGACGTGATCCTCACAGGAACGCCGCAGGGCGTGGCAATGTCGGGGAAGTTCCCATACTTGGCTGCCGATGATGTCGTCGAGATGGAGATCGAGAGCCTCGGTCGACACCGCCAGGCCGTGACCGTCACACAGTGACGGCAGCGTAATACCGCCGAGGTGGTTGCGGGCTCAAGATCGAGTCACAGAGTCAGAGTCGAGTCACAGAAGTGGGGCGGTACTCCCGATCGGGAGTACCGCCCCACTTCGATTACTGCGTAAAGTTGTGGGAATCAGCGCTGCTGGTCGAAGCCGCCCTGTTCCTGGCCACCCTGGGACTGCTGTCCGCCCTGGTTGCCTTCGTTTCCGCCGCCGAAGCCGCCGCCCTGCTCGGACTGCTGGCCGCCGCGCTCGTTGTCGCCGCCGCCGAATCCGCCGGACTCCTGGCCGCTGGACTGCTGGCCACCTTCGTTGCGGTCTTCTCCGCCACCGAAGCCGCCGCCCTGCTCGGACTGCTGGCCGCCGCGCTGCTGATCGTTGTCGTTGCCGCCGCCGAAGCCGCCCTGGTCACCGCTCTGCTGCTGGTTACCCTGCTGCTGGCCGCCCTGCTGTTCCTGGCCGCCACCGAAGCCGCCACCCTGCTGCTCCTGGTCGCCGCCGCCGAAGTTCTCGTTGTCCTGTCCAAAGTTTTCCGACATGTTTTGCTCCTTGGTTGATGACATACGGCCGCGTCCTGCGGCTTGGTTGCCAGTCTTAGACATCAACAGTCTTGATACAAGGGGAAGCAAGGAAAGTTGCGTGAAATTGGCTCAAGTCTTAGAGGCTGTTCATTTCCTGCCGATCTTCACAGCAAGCTCGGAGAAAACAGTCGCGGTGAATGACGTTTCAACAAGATAGGCTCACCACCGCTCGCCTGCGGCTGCCTCGCACTCCTCTGCATGACAACCACTCTCGAGGACTCCCGGGACGGTGAAATGTCGCCGTTGATTGTGCTGACCTGGCACTATTGCAGAAAGACAGAAACCGGCACCGGCCGGCAGCCAGACCCGAGCCCGATCGACGAACAGGAGCATCGACATGACAGCACGTCGTCTTCCACTCAGCGGTGTGCGAGTCCTCGAACTCGGCAACTACATCGCGGCACCCACCACCGGGCGCATGCTTGCCGACTTCGGCGCGGAGGTCATCAAGATCGAACGCCCCGAGAGCGGCGACGAACTCCGCAACTGGCGCCTCAAGCAGGGCACCACCTCGATGCTCTATCGCACCATCAACCGCAATAAGAAGTCCGTTGTCCTCGACCTCCGCTCGGAGGAAGGCAAAGCCTCGGCCCTCGAACTCGTGCGCCGCAGCGATATCGTGCTGGAGAACTTCCGTCCCGGAACCATTGAGAAATGGGGGCTCGGGCCCGAGGTCCTCGAAGAGGCCAATCCCGACATCATCCTGGTTCGCATCTCCGCCTTCGGTCAGACCGGTCCCATGTCCGAACGTCCCGGTTTCGCCGCCGTCGCCGAAGGCTACTCCGGCTTCCGCGAGCTCGTCGGTGACCCCGACCGGCCCCCGGTGCGCGTGGGCATATCGATCGGCGACTCCATCGCCGGCATGCAGGCCGCCTTCGGTGCCGTGATGATGCTCTTCGATCGTCAGCGCCAGAAGATCGCCGGTGCCGCCGAGGCTGTCGTCGGCTCGGATCACAGCTTCGAAGGCCGGGGTTCCCTGGCCGATCGCACGGTCGACGTCGCACTGAACGAAGCCATGTTCTCCGTCATGGAGTCCCTCGTCCCCGACTACTCCGCCTTCGGTGAGACGCGCACGCGCACCGGCGGTCGGATGGAGGGCATCGCCCCCTCGAACGGCTACCTCTGCGCCGGCGGAAAGTCCGTGGTCATCGCCGGCAACGGCGACGGAATCTACAAACGCCTCATGGACGCCGTCGACCGCCCGGACCTGGGTGAAGACCCCGATCTGCAGACCAATGCCGGACGGTGGGAGCGACGAGAGGAACTCGACGAGGCCATCGGTGCCTGGTGTGCCAAGCGCGATGTCGCCGAGGTGGTCGAGACTCTGGAGGCCGCCGGCGTTCCAGCCGGGCCGATCTACACCGCCGAAGACCTCGTGGCCGATGAGCAGCTGGCCGCGCGCGGCATGATCCAGCACCTCGACGTCTCGACCGGCGAAGAGATGCTCAGCGATGTCGCCTTCCCGGGAATCACCCCGGTCATCGGCGGCTCATCGATCCCGATCGACCACCTCGGCCCGGATCTGGGCGAACACACCGACGAAGTGCTCGAACAACTCGGCGGGAAACTGCCCGAACGCGACTGAACAATCACGACAGTCCACTGAGCAATTGCGACAGTCTTGGGCGACGCCTCAGCCCAGGACCAAGCACGGTCTTCTGAACTGCCGAGACCAGAAGTCCCATTAAACGGGAGTGACGGTCTTCACTTCACGTTCGCTTCTCACATAGCGAACAAATCGCGACCGCGCTCACCACTGGGAACCCGCGAAGAGCTATGTTGTTTGCAGGCGGCAGCACGCAAGGGAGCGTGAGGCCGATCTCTTCCCGCTGTCCGGGAAAGAAGCAGGTCAACGAAGGAGCTCCCACCATGGTTCGGCCCACATCGGTCACGATTCTCGACACAACGCTGCGCGACGGTCTCCAGATCGAAGACGCCATCGTTCCCACCGACGCCAAGGTCGCACTCGGCGAGCAGCTCATCGCCGCAGGTCTCAAGGAGATCGAGGTCGGATCGTTCGTCAATCCGAAGAAGGTCCCACAGATGGCCGATACCGGGGAGGTCCTGCAGCGTCTCCAGTCCCACGAGGCCGAAGGCGTCGACTTCTTCACTCTCGTCTTCAACCTCAAGGGTGCCCAGCGAGCCGTCGATGCCGGGGCGAAGAACATCAAACTCGTCCTCTCCGCCTCCGAAGGTCACTCGCAGGCGAACTCCGACGCCCCGATCGCCCAGGCCACGCAACGACTCCTCGAGGCCGCTGACTTCGCCAAAGACAACGGGGTTCGCTTCGACATCGCCACCGCGGTCAGCTTCATCTGCCCCCTCGACGGCATCACCGATGCCGACCACCTCGTCGAGGTCCTGCGTCCCTTCGTCGATGCAGGAGCACACGGGGTCGGGGTCGCCGACACCATCGGAAACGCCAACCCATCGCTGGTGGCCAGGAACACCTCGGCGGTCATCGAAGCCTTCCCGGGCAATCCGGTCAACCTGCACCTGCACGACACCTACAACTTCGGAATGGCCAACGTCATCGCCGCACTCGACCTCGGAATCTCGAACTTCGACGCGGCCATGGGCGGCCTCGGCGGCTGCCCCTTCGCCCCGGGCGCAGCCGGCAACATCGGCACCGATGACCTCGTCCACCTCCTGCACCGCGAAGGCGTGAACACCGGAGTCGACGTCGAGGCACTCTCGGTAATCCGGGAGCCTCTGACCTCTGCAGTAGGCCACGAGCTGACGTCGAGCCTCTCCTCGATCCCCGCCGTCCCGGCGGCCTACCATGCTTGAGCAGGGCGAATCCTCGACCGTCGGCGCGGAGGAACTGCCGCTGGCGGGCATCCGCGTCATCGAGTTCTCCCACATGGTCATGGGGCCCAGCTGCGGGATGATCCTCGCCGACCTGGGCGCCGAGGTGATCAAGGTCGAACCGCGCGGAGCCGGGGACAAAACCCGCTACCTGCCCGGCTCAGGATCCGGGCTGTTCCCCGCCTTCAACCGCAACAAACAGTCCGTGCAGCTCGACATCGCCGAGGCGGCCGACCGTGACGTCGCCCTGTCCCTCATCGATTCCGCCGATGTTCTCCTCGAGAACTTCCGAGTCGGGAAGATGGAATCCATGGGCTACGGCTACGAGGAGCTCGCGCAGCGCGATCCGCGCCTCATCTACTGCTCCCTCAAGGGATTCCTGTCCGGACCCTACGGCCAGCGCACCGCCCTCGACGAGGTCGTGCAGATGCTCGGCGGCCTGGCGTACATGACCGGCCCACCCGGACAGCCGCTGCGCGCCGGAGCCAGCGTCAACGACATCATGGGCGGCATGTTCGGCGTTATCGGCGTGCTCTCTGCACTGCGTGTGCGCGAACGCACCGGTGAGGGGCAGGTCATCAACTCCGCCCTGTTCGAGAACAACGCCTTCCTCGTCGGCACGCACATGGCACAGGCCCAGATCAGCGGGGAACCGCTGCGTCCGATGCCCACTCGCCGGGCCACCTGGGCCGTCTACGACATCTTCCGCGACAAGCACGATGACCAGATCTTCGTCGCCGCCGTCAGCGACGGGCAATGGCATGATCTCTGCGACGAGTTCGATCTGAGCCAGCTTGCCGGCGATCCCGAGCTCGAGACGAACCAGGGACGTGTCGACCAGCGTGATCGCATCCACCGCGAACTGCAGGCGGCATTGTCCCGACTCGACCTCGCCGAGATCGAGGAGAAGTGCACCCGCCGCGGGCTGCCGGTCGCCCCGGTCAACACCCCGGCCGACCTCACCACCGACGCCCACCTCGTTGCCTCGGGGGCACTGGCCAGCACCGGCCTGCCCAGCGGCGACCAGGTCGACGTGCCGCTGCTGCCGCTGACCTTCGGCGGTCGTCGACTCGGACTGCGCAGCGATGTGCCCACACCCGGTGAGCACAACAACCGCTACCGCGACGGACCAGCCGACACCTCGGCGACGGACTCCGGCTCCGGGCAGACAGCGAAGACTGACCCATTCGCCACGGACACCGATGTCGAAGAGTCGAAGACGCAGTCTCAGTAACACCACTGGCAGTTCCAGCAGCACAGGCAGTCCCAGCAGCACCACAGTCATCCACCACAGCAGATATCAGTTGCATTCGAAGGAGAAGCAATGCGGTCAACGGTGATCACAGGACAAGGACGGGCCACCTCGGCGAGGCAGAAGGGGAAGGCATTGAAACCGGCCATCAAGGTCGGTGCGGTGCTCGCAACACTGGCGCTCGTAGCCACGGGATGCGGCAACAAGGCTCAGCCTCCGGGGGAGGGCAGCGACTACCCGAAGGGCCCGGTCACGGTCAACGTCCCATCGGAACCCGGCTCCGGTTGGGACACCACCGCGCGTGCCCTCGTCGAAGCCCTGCAGAAGGAGGAGATCGTCTCCACCCCGCTGCCGGTCCAGAACAAGCCCGGCGGCACGGGCTGCATGTGGATGACGTCGATGATGCAGCAGGAGAAGGGCAAGGACGACCAGATCGCGATCACCTCGCTGGCCAGCCAGACGATGAAGGCTCGCGGACTCTGCGAATTCGGTCCTGCGGACACCACCCTCATCGCCACCATGTACGTCGAGGACTTCATGGTCGTCACCCCCGATAAGGGCGACATCAAATCGGTCGAAGACCTGGTCAAGGCGCTGAAGAAGGACCCGCAGAAGGTCACTGTGGCCGCCTCCGGCGATGACACTCTGCCCTTCGCCCTGTTCGCCAAGGAAGCCGGAGTTGACCCGGCCGACATCAACTTCGTCAACTACGAAGGCGGCGGCGAGCAGACCACAGCGATGCTCAACGGTGATGCGAAGGTCGCCATCGCCGGCCTGAGCGAATTCCGCTCCGTACTGGAATCCGGTGACATCAAACCGCTCGTGACCTTCGCAAAGGAACCGCTGCAGGCCCCCTACGACTCGGTCCCCACCGCCGCGGATGCCGGCTACGACGTGACCCTGGGCAACTGGCGCGGAGTCTACGGACCGGCCGAAATGCCACAGGAGGCCGTCGACTACTGGGCCAAGACACTCGAAGAGGTCAGCGAGACGAATACCTGGAAGGACACCCTGAAGAAGAACCAGTGGGCTCCCGAGTTCCTCACCGGCGACGAGGCCAAGAAGTACGCCGAAGACGCTGCAGCCACCGTTGAGGAGGGCGTCAAAGAGACCGATCTGGGCAACAGCAAATGAGAACGCTGACTCCGGCGCTGAGAGGTGATGTCATCACCGGCATCGCCGTCACTCTCGTCGGCGCGGTCTACTACATCGCGACGTTCTGGATCCAGGAGACGAAGAACATCGTCACCCCGCGGACCTTCCCCGCGATCGTGGGCATCGCGCTCATCGTGCTCGGCCTCTTCCTCATCGGTCAGGCCGTGTACCGGAGCCGGAAACTCGCCGAGGTGGTCCCCGCTGGGGCCGCCTCGGCGGGCGGCGGTGCCAGTGGTGAGGCGTCCGACGATGTGGTGGGTGGCGTTGTGGGGGACGAGCCCGCGGGGGTCGTCCTCGAGGCTCCCGAGGAGCCGAAGTCGAAGCAGGTCGTGGCCCAGTTCGCACTCTTCTTCGTCTATCTTGCGATCCTCATCCCGGTCGGCTTCCTGCTCTCCACGGCAGCGTTCCTGATGACGATGACCAGCATCTATGCCCCACACAGGTGGGTGCGCAACCTCATCTTCTCGGTGCTCTTCTCCCTCGTCGTCTACATCGCCTTCGTCTATGGGCTGGCCGTGTATCTGCCCGTCGGAATCCTGGGCTAGGGGGCGGGCATGGACACACTCATCGATCTGGGCGGCGGCTTCGCCTCGGCGCTCGAACCACTGAGCCTGGCGTTCGCGCTCCTCGGCGTGCTGCTGGGCACCGTCGTCGGCGTGCTGCCGGGAATCGGGCCGATCTCTGCCATCGCGATCCTCATCCCCGTCTCCTTCGGGATGGAGCCGGTGCACGGGCTGATCCTGCTCTGCGGCATCTACTACGGTTCCATGTACGGCGGGTCGATCACCGCCACACTCATCAAAACTCCAGGTGAGGTCGCCAGTGCGGTGACCGCCATCGAGGGCTATGCGATGGCTCGCCGAGGTCGGGGCAAGGCGGCGCTCGCGACCGCCGCAATCGGGTCCTTCCTTGCCGGCACTTTGGCGATCATCGGACTGACGTTCCTCTCGCCTGTGCTGGTGAAACTCGCGAACGTCTTCGGTGCCACCGAGTACTTCCTGCTCATGGCCACGGCCCTGTTGCTGGCTTCGACGATGTCGTCTGGCTCCCGGGCCAAGGCACTCATCTCGATCTTCATCGGTCTGGCCGTGGGCCTCATCGGACTCGACTTTCAGACGGGCCTGCCCAGGCAGACCTTCGGCATGAGCCTGCTCTCCGACGGCGTCGACTTCACGATCTTCGCCATGGCCCTCTTCGCCATTCCCGAGGCGATCCGCAACCTCGCGTTGGGACGTGGAGCGAAGGAGGAGATCCAGAGCTTCGGCGAGGACAAGTGGATGACGAAACAGGACTGGCAGCGCTCGGCCATGCCCTGGGCGCGCGGTTCGGTGCTCGGCTTCATCATCGGCATCCTGCCTGGAGTCGGACCATCCCTGGCCTCGTTCATGTCCTACATCATGGAGAAGCGGATCTCGAAGCGGAAGGACGAGTTCGGCCATGGTGCCATCGAAGGCGTCGCCGGGCCCGAAGCCGCGAACAATGCTGGTGTGGGAGGAGCCATGATTCCGCTCTTCAGCCTCGGCATCCCGGGATCGGCGACCACGGCGCTGCTGCTCTTCGTCTTCACGATGTATGGCCTCCAGCCGGGCCCGCTGATCTTCCGCGACGACTCGGGGCTGATCTGGACGATCATCGCCAGCATGTACATCGGCAACGTCGCCCTGATCATCCTCAACCTGCCGTTGGTCGGGGTCTTCGTGAAGCTGCTGAAGATGCCGAAGGAGATCCTCTTCTCCTCGATTCTCGTACTCGTCGTCATCGGCGCCTACGCGATCGAGTTCAGCCTCTTCGGTCTGATGATGCTCGGCATCTTCGGCGTCATCGGCTACCTGATGGAGAAGGGCGGTATCCCGCTGGCACCGTCCATCCTGGCTTTGGTCCTAGTCCCGCTGCTGGAAGACAACTTCCGCCGCATGCTCCAGATCTCGGGCGGATCGTTCATGCCGCTGCTGACCAGGCCCGTGTCATTGTCGATCATTCTGCTGATGGTCCTGGGCATCGTCGGGCCCATCATCTTCCGCTGGTGGGTGCGCAGACGTGCCCTGCTGGCCGATGTGAGCGTTGCATGAAAGTGAACACCATGACTGACACGGCTGGCTTGACTGGCACGACCGACACCTCTGGAGTGGCTGGCGTCTCTGGCACCTCCGATGGCTCTGCCGCCTCGGCGAAGGAGATCGGTGTCATCGACCGCAGTGCCGCGATCCTCACGGCACTGCAGGACACTCCGTTGACGGCCGCCGAGGTGTGCCGTCGGCTGGGGTACTCCAAGTCAACGACCTACCGGCTGCTGGCAGATCTGCGCACCCACCGGTTCATCGTCCGCGACAGCAACGGGCTGCTGCGGCTCGGGCCATTCCCCGGACGGCGCAGCATCGCGACAACGAACTCGGTGCTCGAACACCTGCGGACGCTGACCTGCGAATCCGTGCAGCTCTGGGTCAGAGTCGGCGAGGACCGGGTGTGCGTGCGCAACGTCGAGGCCGACCATGAGCTCCGGGTCTCCCGCAGTGTCGGCACCGTCCTCCCGCTCGTCGACGGCGGCTCTGCTGCACTGGCGCTGTGCGGGCCGGGCAACCCACAGGAATTCTACGCAACGAAACAGGCACGGGTGAAGGGAACCGCCTCGGCGAGTGTGGCCTTCACCGTCGGGGGAGCCATCCTCTCACTGTGCGTGTCCTACCCGCTGACCCGGGAACCGGACAACGTGGCCGGTGTCTATAGGACGCTGTTGGGCCAGGCCGCCGTCGAGCTCAAAGCGCTGCTCGAGGACAGCGAGGAACTCTCTGTGCTCAAAGACATCGCACGGTTGGCCTTGGGGGCGAAGAAGAAACCGTAGTGCGGCTGGCAGGAGCTGAGCGTGGCGCGGATGAACCGCTGTGTCTCGTCGGTCTGGCCTGACTCTGTGCGGGTACTCGATAAGCTGTTGCCTGCACACGGTCAATCACCGGGTGTTGCTACGACCGTTTGAAATCGCCAAGCACACGTCCCGGTTCATCAAGCAACACCTGGGCTGGACCCATACCAGGTAACGCGATCCCAAAGCCGCCGACCGGTGGACCCTGCTGATCATCATCGCTTACACCCAACTCCGGTTAGCCAGACCCCTGGCCGCAGACAGCAGGTCGTCCTGGCAAAAGCCACTCCCTACCCACGAGCTGACCCCAGTACGCGTTCGTTCGGGCTATCGCCGTGTCTATCGGACACTGGCCCGTCCCGCCGACCCGCCACAAATCTCGAGACCCGGACCGGGGCGACCGCTAGGCGCTCCGAATAGGCGCAAAGTACCTATCCAAATGGCAGGCAAAGCCGGCTTGCAGGTTAAACAGCAAGCTAAGTCAAGTGCGAGAAATCCCCATCTCCTTGAGAGGCGGTGATATTTCGTGCTTGAGCGACGAAATCTACCTCGTACGTGGGATGTGCGATTGCTGGCTACGTGCGACGCTTGAGGATCAACAACTCTCAGAGTGAAAGGCGCCCAAATGAATATTGTCGCAAGGTCGTTCAGCACCCCGTTCGTGATCATGTGTACACTGGCGCTCCTCGCAACATTGGCTGTAACACCTGCTTCGGCAGGTGAAGATGACATCGTTGATCAAGCAGGCGTAAAAGAGCTACATGACGCGCTGCAAGACGCCAGGGATCACGGAGACCCGATTGACGGAGACATTTCAGAAGAGGCACTGATTAAAGAGATTGAAAGCCAAGAGTCTGGTCTGAAAGTGCAGGGTGGTGACGGTTGCTCTACGCCGAAAGCCAGCAAAGCACTGACAAAAAAATACGATAATATTTTCCTCTCTGTTTGCAACAAGCATGATGCATGCTATGCGCCGTATTCAAACACTAACCGGAAGGACTGTGACAATCAGTTCGGAAAAGATATGAATACGATCTGTATGAAGACGCCGATTGGAGAACAGAGCCAGTGTCTTCGAATGGCGACTATCTACAAGGCCGGAGTTCGTGCTGGAGGAAAGAGCAGCTACAAAGGAAAAGGGAAAAATAATTGATTCCTGAATCGAGAGTTGGACGAATCGCATACTTTTTAGTCGCGGCGTTTTGCCTACTTCTTCTCGCGTTCTGCATCTTTGTATGGTTCTGGGCTGGGACGGTCGAGGACGGATGGGTGAGCGCATATGCGACCGTGATAATAGTTTGGCTGGTCTGCGTGCCGGTTGCCTTCGTACCTCTAGGCTGGTCGCTGGGACTGTTGATCGCCCGAAGGGTCGAAAAGAAGAAGTCCCAGCAAAGGCAAACTCGTCCACATAACGTCCCCCGCAACTTGTAGACACGTGCTCTGCCTCACACAGCCTGCGTAGGCACTTCCTCTTCACTGAACAGGTCGGTCAGTGATCGTCCTTGCTGAACTTCACCGGTCACCTGATCCAACGCAGAATGCAACCGCCGAGGGTTATACATCTCTTCGCTCCACCGACCTAGCTCGCGTCGAACAGCCGTCCTGCTCGCGCACATCCGACGGTCATGGAACTCCGTCTTCAACGTCGACCAGAACGACTCCGACATCGTGGTGCGCTCCGATGGTGCGCTCCGACGACGACGGATGCGCAGCTGACGAAACTCATCGAATCACAAGGCAGGCACGGAGATCGCTGGCACATCGGCGGAGTGAAGCTCTTCATGGACGGGACAGTCGAAGGTGGGCCCGCCTGGCTCGAGGCTCCTGATGCAAAAGGAGAATCGACGACCTCGACTTGGGGCACCGTCGGCGACTACGCCGCACGTGTGGGCGAACTCAACGCCGGTGGAGTGCTGGTGCTGGGCTCCGACTATCCGGTGGCCCCATTCGCAGCCCTGCCGATCATGGCGGACGCCCAGTTGCGCCATCCCGTCGAGGACGCCGAAACCCCACCGGTGCTGCCAGAGCAGGGGCTGAGCCCCGCCGAGGCTCTGGCCGGGTACACGACTGAACCGTTCGCTGCGATCGGTGAGGAGGGCGGATTCATTGCCGTTGGAGAACCGGCGACGTTCACGGTTCTCGACGTCGACCCCTTAGCGGTCGCACCCGAGGAGCTGAGACTGGGCCGGGTGCGACTGACTGTCTCCGACGGGATCATCACCTATCGCAGGGACTGAGTGGGAGCAGGTTCGGTGGATCTGCTCCCACTCACCGACAGCGATGCAGGTCAGTTGACGTCGAGTTCGCCCATCTCGTCCCAGCCCTCACCGTCAATCTGGCGAGAGATGATCTTCGGAGTGGACACGAGGGCACTGTTCATCGGTCCGCCGTCTGCGGTCGCCTTCTGGAAGTGGTCGGACTTCACGTGCGCTTCGGCAGCGTCGTCATCGAAGGCTTCGACGAGCACGTACTCATTGGGATCGTCGAGGCTGCGTGACCAGTCGAACCATTTGTTTCCCGGCTCGGCTCGCGTCGCCTCGGTGAACTCCTTGGTGATCTGCGGCCATTCCTCGGCCTTCTCGGGCTTGACCTGGAACTTGACGACGATGAAAATCATTTGGATCCTTTCGTAACTGATTGGGTTGGCGGGGTCTTCGCCAACTCTGGTGCTGGTGTAGGCGCGGTGTGTCTCAGGAGAACTGCATGCCGCCGTCGACGAGCATGGTCTGGCCAGTGATGTAGTCCGAGTCCTCGCTGGATAGGAACGACACGAGGTTCGCGACATCCTCGGGAACCGATACTCGTCCGAGAAGGATGTCTCCCGCGTACTTCTTGATTGCTTCCCCTTTGGCCAGTCCCTCCTGTTCTCCGAGCTTCTCATCGATGAGGTCCCACATCGAGGTTCCCACAATGCCGGGACCGTAGGCGTTGACGGTGATCCCGTGTTTCGCCCATTCCATCGCGGCACCCTGCGTCAGTCCGCGCACAGCCCATTTGGTGGCCGAATAGGGTGAGAGCAGTGCGAACGGGCGGAAGGCGACGATCGATGCGGCGCCGATGATCTTTCCGCCGTTGCCCTGTTCGATCATCTGCTTGGCAGCGGCCTGGTAGGACAGGAACACGCCGGTGATATTGACGTTGAGGATCTTCTCGAAATCCTCTTTCGAGTAGTCGATGAGGGGTTCGACCTGAGCGATGCCGGCATTGGCCACGAAGACGTCGAGCTTTCCGCCCACCTCGACGGCGGTGGCCACGAGTGCTTCCACCGAGGCCTGATCGGTGACGTCGACCTCGGCTCCGGTGGCCTTGCCGCCGGCGGCTTCGATGGTCGCTGCCGTCTCCTGTACTCCCTCCTGCATTGTGGGAAGGTCGGCCACGATGACGTGGTGTCCATCGGCGCCGAGGCGCTGTGCGATGCCCTGTCCGATTCCTCGTGCTGATCCAGTGACGACAGCGACGCTGGTGGTCGTGCTCATGGTTGTGCTCCTTCGTGTCTCGTCGTTGAGTAAGCACGATCATTTTGTGCACGAGCGAGTCCTGGAGAATATGGTCCTTCTCATGTGGCGAGAAACTTAGGTCGCCGAGGTGGGGAGTCGGCTTCTCAGCGGGCACCGCCGCGCAGATATCGCGAGCACAATCCCGCGTGCTCACGCAGTGCGGTGTCGAATGTCTTCGCGCGTCCCGTCGCCTTGCTCGAAGGAGTGCTGATCGCGATGGCTCCGATCTGCATGCCTGTGCCGTTGTGGACGGGCACCGCGGCGCAGGTCTGGCGCGGCAGGAACTCGTCGTGTTCCCAGGCGATGCCGCGTGTGGCCACCTCGTTGAGATGGGTGTCGAGCAGGTCCCTGCGTACGATCGTGTGCGGCGTGAGCACGGGCATCCCGCGAGCATCGAGATACGCGGTGCGCTGCGTCTCCGGCATGGCCGAGAGCAGGATCTTGCCGAAGGCGGTGGCATGTGCAGCCTCGTTGAAGCCGAAGCGAAGCGGGCGGAGGCGGGGATGCTTCTCGCAGTCGGAAGAGTAGGTCAGCAGGACGTCCGACCCCCGGTAGATCGCAAAATAGGCAGCCGTGCCCAAGCTGCGATGCAGCTCATCGGTGATCTGACGAATGGGCTGAGGAGCTATGAGGCGCTGCTGGAATGACAGTCCGAGTTCAAAGCACTTCGGTCCGAGTTCGAAGCTCTTGTCTTCCTTCAGGTAGACGAGGTAGCTGCAGTCTTCGAGTTCGTGGAGCAGGCGATAGACGGTGGGCAGAGGGATCTCGAGACGGTCGGCCACGGCCTTCGCTGAGACACTGCCCGAGGAGGACACCGCCTCGAGCACGGAGAAGACTCGGTTGATGACGGTGCTGTTCGACATTCGTGCTCCCATGTTTATCGTCTCGTGAGAATAAGGATAGTGCCCGGTGGTCCAGATCACATAGGTTGCTTATGACCGGTTCGGCAATGGTGCCCGGAACCCCCGGGGCATCAGCAGAGGAGCAAAGGAGCACCCACATGGCATTCCCCGCCAAATTTCCGTCGCTGAACGCGATGGAGATGACCGATGAGGCCCGACAGACTCTTGTCAGAGTGCTGCGCGTGGCATTTCCACACGAGAATTTTCCCGATGGCCCGTACGAACGCACTGCCGACAAGATCCTTGTCGAAGCCGACGCCGAGACCTGGTTTCGAGTCGCACTCATCCAAGGACTGCAGTCACTTGACCAGCTCTCCGACAAGAGCTTCTGCTCACTGGATGACGATGAAGCACTGCGGGTGCTGCGCCGCGTCGAAGGCACGGAGTTCTTCGGATTCGTCCGCCGCACCGCAGCGCTTGGTCTCTACGACGATGAAGAGGTGTGGGAGATCCTGGGCTACCAAGGACCGTCGTTCGACCAGGGCGGCTACGTCAATCGAGGCTTCAATGATCTCGACTGGTTGCCCGAACCGCGCATCCTCTATCCGGAGGGAGAAGAGCTGCCGGAGCTGGGTCCCGGCGCTCACGTGGGACCGCAGATCGTCAATGCGGCCGACACATCGACGAATCAGCCCAGCGCTGAGCAGGCAGAAATGGGCGAGGTGGAGAAATGATGGCAGCGAAACCAGCGTCCGGTGGCAGTGTCACCGGCTACAGCATCGACCAGAACGACGAGGCGGTCGTCATCATCGGGTCAGGCGCCGGAGGTGGCACACTCGCGTATGAGCTGACGGCCAAGGGAATCCCCGTCGTCGTCCTCGAAGCAGGTCCCCATCTGGGACATGACGATTACGTCAACAACGAATGGGAAGCGTTCAACCAGATGGCCTGGCTGGATCCGCGGACGACGACCGGATCGTGGCGAATCGCGCAGGACTTCCCCAACCTGCCGGCATGGATCGTCAAAGCCGTCGGAGGCACGACGACCCACTGGTCCGGAGCCACCCCGCGTTTCAAGAATCATGAGTTCCGTGCCCGCAGCGCCTACGGACGTATCGAGGGTGCGAACCTCCTCGACTGGCCGATCACCCTCGAAGAGATGGCTCCGTACTACGACCGGGCAGAGAAGTCGATGGGGTCGACTCACGTCCACGGTCGACCACCGCTGCCGGCGAACAACAACTACAAGGTCTTCGCCAACGGTGCGAAAGAGGTCGGGTACCGCTACTACGCCACTGGCCCCTATGCCACCAATGCCGAGGAATACGACGGCCGTCCCGCTTCGATCCAGGATGGCTTCAACTTCCAGGGAGACAAGAACAAGTCGAAATGGTCGACCCTGGTCAGGGAGATCCCACGAGCAGCGGAGACGGGCCTGCTCGATCTCCGCCCCGATTCTCAGGCTGTCCAGATCACCCATGATTCAGAAGGAAAAGCCGACGCGGTCCTCTACCTCGACGGGGACGGCAATCTGCAGCGGCAGGCCGCCAAACTGGTGTGCGTGGCCGGCAACTCGATCGAAACGCCCAGGCTGCTGCTCCTCTCGGGCACGCCGAGCTTCCCCGACGGGCTCGCGAACTCCTCGGGCCAGGTGGGACGCAACTATATGCGCCACCTCACCGGGACAGTGTGGGGCCACTTCGACAAGCCCGTTCGCATGTACCGCGGCGAGACTATGGCAGGCGTCATCGCCGACGAGTCGATCCACGATCCCGACCGAGGATTCGCAGGCGGCTACTACATGGAGACGATCTCACTGGGCCCGGCCTTCATGTCGGCATTCGTCGAACCCGGCGCCTGGGGCCCTGACTTCGCCGCACTCATGGACCGCTACCTCAACACGGCGGGCATGTGGATCGTCGGAGAGGACCTGCCGCAGGAATCCAACCAGATCACACTGAACACCACGGTCAAGGACCAGCACGGTCTTCCTGTACCGAACGTCCACTACGACGATCACGCGAATGACCTGGCGATGCGCGAACACGGCTACGCCGCAGGTGAGAGCGTCTATAAGGCGGTCGGTGCCCAGACCTCTCATCGGACACCGCCATATCCGTCGACGCACAATCTGGGCACTGCGAGAATGAGCGAACGGCCTGAGGACGGCGTGGTCGACAAATGGGGTCGCACCCATGATGTGAAGAACCTCTTCATCTCCGACGGCTCGGTCTTCACCTCAAGCGCGGCCGCCAATCCGACTCTGACCATCGTCGCACTGGCGATCCGGCAGGCGGAATACATCGCCGAACAGCTGCGCACTCAGCAGCTTTAGGAAGGAACCACATGTCCCTGCTTTCTCCCGCCGACACGGGACTCACCGACCATCTGCGGGCCGCAGTCGATGAGGTCGGCACCCGTGCCAGCGACCGGCTGGCCGCCGCACATGATGCGTCCCACTACCTGCTGACACCGCAGGCCGTGGTGAAACCGCACAACCGCGACGAGGTGGCGGCGCTGTTCGCAGCGTCACAGAAGTCCGGGGTGCCGATGACCTTCCGTTCCGGTGGGACCAGCCTGTCCGGGCAGTCCGTCTCGGATGGGGTGCTCGTCGACACGAGAAGGCATTTCAGGGATATCGAAGTCCTCGACGACGGTGCCCGGGTTCGCTGCGGCCCCGGGGCCGTGGTCAGGGCCGTGAATGCGCGACTGCTGCGGCACGGGCGCAAACTCGGTCCCGATCCGGCCAGCGAGGTGGCCTGCACCATCGGCGGAGTCGTCGCCAATAACTCCTCGGGCATGGCCTGCGGGATCGAAGCGAACACCTACCGGACGCTCGACTCGGCCGTGCTCGTCCTGCCCAGTGGAACCGTTGTCGACACCTCGGCGGCAGACGCTGACGAGCAGCTGCGGATACGAGAGCCAGCTATCCATGCGGGTCTGCTCGAACTTCGAGACCGTATCCGGACCGATGCCGAGGCGGTCGAGACGATCACCCGGCTCCACTCCATCAAGAACACCATGGGCTACGGCCTCAACTCGTTCCTCGACCACGATGAACCGGTGCGCATCCTCGAGCATCTGGTCATCGGCAGCGAGGGGACTCTCGCCTTCGTCGCGGAGGCGACCTTCCGCACGGTCCCGCTGCTGGCACACGCCTCTACCGGACTGCTCGTCTTCGACGATCTGCCCGCGGCCACCTCGGCGCTCCCGGAGATCATCGCCACCGGTGCTGCCACCGTCGAACTCCTCGACGCCACGAGCCTGCGGGTCGCCCAACGCGACGAGAAGTGCCCGGAGGAGATCCGGGATCTCGACGTGGACGCCCACTGCGCCCTGCTCGTCGAATTCCAGGAGGAGACGGAAGAAGGCCTCGACCAGGTCGTGTCCGAGGCGCTCCCGATCCTCGAAGCATTCTCATTGAGCCGACCAGCCGAGCTGACGGTCGACCCGCGACGGCGATCGGCGCTGTGGCACACCCGCAAGGGCCTGTTCACAGCCGTCGCCGGCAACCGTCCCTCGGGGACAGCCGCACTGCTCGAGGACATCGCCGTCCCGGTCGACCGCCTCGGCGAGACCTGCACTGCTCTGAGCGAGCTGTTCGACCAATACGACTACTCCGATGCCGTGATCTTCGGGCATGCGAAGGACGGCAACATCCACTTCATGATCACCGAGGAATTCGGGAGTGGAACCGACGGCGAGGACTTCGACCTCGACCGGTACGAAGCATTCACCGAGAAGATGGTCGACCTCGTCCTCTCCCGTGGGGGAACGCTCAAGGCCGAGCACGGCACCGGGCGGATCATGGCCCCATTCGTCAGGCGTCAGGTCGGTGACGATCTCTACGCCGTGATGCTGCGGGTCAAGGAACTCCTCGACCCGCAGTCCCTGCTCAACCCAGGCGTCCTGCTCAGCGATGATCCGAAGGCCCATCTGCGCAATCTCAAGACAACACCGACCACCGAGGCGGAGGTCGACCGCTGTGTCGAATGCGGATACTGCGAACCGGTATGTCCGAGCCGCGACCTCACCCTGACTCCGCGAGAACGCATCGTTCTGCGACGCGAGATCGCCCGTGCCGAGGCGGCAGGGGATGAGGAGCTGACCCGGACCCTGCGCAGCGAGTACGACTACGACGGCATCGACACCTGCGCCGTCGACGGCATGTGCCAGACGGCGTGCCCGGTCTTCATCAACACCGGGGACCTAGTGCGCAGGCTGCGTCAGGAGAACACGAACAAGATCGAAGAGACTGGCTGGAACACTGCAGCCAAAGCATGGGGGCTGGTCAGCTCGGTCGGGGGAGTGGCATTGAGCTCGGCGAAGGTGATGCCCACGCAGCTGCCAGCAGCGGCCACAGCCATCGGTCGCAAGATCCTGGGTGATGACACAGTGCCCGGCTACTCCGACGATCTTCCAGTCGGGGGTTCCAGGCGCGTGGCTGTCTCGGCGCAGAATCCTGACGTCGTATGGTTCTCCAGCTGCACAAACACGATGTTCGGACTAGAAGATGGTGGAAGTGGTGACGGGGTTGCCGGTGCCTTCCGCCGCCTGTGCGAACGAGCCGGGGTCTCTCTGCGCACGCCGCGCGGCATTCCCTCTCTGTGCTGCGGCACCCCGTGGAAGTCGAAGGGGATGGCCGAGGGATATGCCACGATGCGCAAGTACGTGCGCATAGAGTTGTGGGCGGCCACCGACGGCGGACGAATCCCCGTCGTCTGCGATGCGTCCTCCTGCACAGAGGGACTGCGAGTGCTCCTCGGCGACGCGACGGACAGGGGCGACGCGACCGACAAGGACGCAGCGGAGGAATTCGAGATCATCGACGCCGTGGCCTTCGCCACGCAGGCGCTGCTCCCTGCACTGCAGGATCGGGGAGCGCTCTCGACCGAGCATCGTCTGCCGTCGATCACCCTCCACCCGACATGCTCGTCGACCCAACTGGGGCTCAACGAGGACCTGAGTGCGCTCGCCGGATCCATCGCCGAGGAGGCCAACGTGCCAGATTCCTGGGGCTGCTGTGCCTTCGCCGGGGACCGGGGCATGCTCCATCCCGAACTCACCGCCTCGGCGACGAAGGACGAGGCCGCCGAAGTTGAGTCAATCGGCGCAGCGATCCACGCGTCGACGAACAGGACGTGTGAGATCGGGATGACCCGGGCAACTGGAAAGCACTATCGCCACATCCTCGAAGCCCTCGACGAGCTCGTGGGCCAGGCGAGAATCTGATGTGGCCCGGACTGATCCGGATGCCGGGCATCCCTGGCATCAGTGAGCCGCGTGTGATTCGATGCACATATGACTGAAGCACTGGAAACGCACCGCGCTCGCCTCGCCGCCGGAGAGATCTACAACGGGCTGTGGATGATGTCGACGAGCCAGGAGCTCGCGAAGATCGGATCGGCCGCCGGCTACGACTACGTGTGCCTGGACATGCAACACGGCTTTACCCGCCCGACTGACGTTCTGCGCCTGACCGATGCCATCCGGGCCAGCGGATCCGCCCTGGTCACGGCTCGAGTCTCTGCGAACCGCTTCACCGAAATCGGCATGCTCGCCGACGCCGGCGTCGAAGCCGTCATCGTGCCGCTCGTTTCCACGGTCGCCGAGGCCGAAGCTGCCGTTTCCGCCCTCGACTACCCGAGCCGCGGCGGCGACCGCTCCTGGGGTCCGACCGCCGAGCTCATGCACAACGCGGTCCAGGACACCCGTGACGAGCGCCCTCTGCTCTTCGTGATGATCGAGAACAAGGAAGGCCTGGCGAACGTCGAGAAGATCTGCGAAGTTCACGGAATCGACGGCGTTTATGTCGGTCCTGCTGATCTCGCATTCGCTGTCGATGCATTGCCTGGTCAGCCCAATGACGCCCACGCCGAGGCCGTCGCCCGGATCCGCACGGCAGCTGACGCAGCCGGCGTCATCCCTGGCATCCACTGCGGTAATGGTGCGGAAGCCAAGACCCGCAAGGAACAAGGGTTCCGGTTCATCACCTCGGCGGGGGATATCGGCGCTGCAGGACGTGCTTTCCGAGAGGATTTGGCGGCGGCCCGGGGCTAGTCACCTCTCGATATTCACCACGGTCCGCAGCCCCGGACTCGGCTCTGCGAATTCCTGCGCCAGGTCAGACAGTCCGATCGGGCCGCCGAGGATGTTTTCCCACGGCATGTTTCCGCCGTCAGCGGCCAGGAAGTCGACGGCCTCCTGCAGGTGGTGGGGTTCGAAGTTGTGCACACCGGTGATGGTGCGCCAGCCGCGCACGATCTGCTCGGGGTTGATGGCGACATCAGGTCCCGGGCTGACGCTGCCGGCCAGCACGGTGGTGCCGCCGGTGCCTACGCTGGCCAGGCAGGTCTGTACGCCGGAGGTAGTGCCGGAGAGCTCGAGAGCAACATCGACATCCGCAGGCATCTCGTCCTCCACGATCGTGCTCGCTCCGGCGAAGAGAGCAAGGTCCTGGCGCCGTGGCGTCGGATCGAAGGCGAGCACCTCGGCGGCTCCGCGGGACTGGGCTGCAGCCACCGCGGTGAGCCCCAGCATGCCGAGTCCATTAACGAAGACTCGACGACCCCGCAAGTCACCCGCGGCCTCCAGCATCGCCATGACGGTCGCGACGGCACACCCTGCCGTCGCGGCCACGGCGTCGGGCACCGAATCCGGCACCGGGACGATTGCCACGCCGGCCAGCAGGTGGATGTGTGAGGCGTAAGTACCGGACAAGGCCCAGCCGCTGTCGGCGGATTCGTGACCGACCTTGGCCACCGACTGACATTTCGCGCTGAGTCCACGCCCGCAGTTCTTACACTCCCCGCACACCGAGGTGACCGAGAAGACCACGCGCTGGCCGAGCGGGATCCCACCCCGTGAATCCTCGACCACGCCGACACCCTCGTGGCCGAGCACCGAGGGGCATGCTCCGGGGCGACGCCCGCGCACGGTGTGCCTGTCCGAGCCGCAGACGGTAGCGGTGGTCAACCGGATGAGGCTCTCACCCTCGACCAGTTCCGGGAGGGCGAAGGACTGAGTCTCGAACTGATCCCCACCGAGCCAGACGACGGCCTGGGCCGTGTCCGCGGGGCGCTCAGCATCCGCCGAGACTCTCGTGTCCGCCGAGGTATCGGCCGGGGGAGCCTCATCCTGGGACTGTGGCTGAACCCGCGTCTGAACCTGCGCCGTCACTGCTTCACCTGAACTGAGGCTGCAGTTGGCAGGTCGGTCAGAGCATCGGGAAGCCCAGCAGCGGAATCGAGCACGAGGTGGGCACCTTCGGTTTCGAAGTCCTTCCGGCTCAGGTGGCCGGTGAGCACACCCACCGAGGTGACACCGGCGCGCAGGGCCGACTGCACATCCGCCGAGGTGTCGCCGACGCTGACGACCGCGGCCCTGTCCTCGACACCGAGTTCGGCCATGACCGTCTGGATCATGTCGGGTGCGGGCCGACCTGCCGCGACCTCGTCGCCGCACGAGGAAGCGTCGAAGGTCTCGCCCTGTTCCCATCCCATGGACGCGAAGATGAGATCGGCGATCTCCCGAGCGAACCCAGTCGTCAGGGCCACCTTGATGCCCTGTTCGCGCAGGGTCGTCAGTGCTTCTTCGACCCCGGGCAGCGGTTTCGGCGCATTGTCGGTATAGGTGCGGCGCAGCTCCTGTCGGAACCATTCCCAGGTCTTCTCATGGAGCTTAGCGTCAACGTCGACCCCGCCGAGGCGGAGCAGATTTTCGATCGCCCACTTCTTTTCCGTGCCCATCCACTTCTGGAACACCTGGTCCGTGTAATTCGCACCTTCGCGTTCCGTGGCTTCGCGCAGAACACGGTAGACCTCGTCTCGGTCGTCGATGGTGGTGCCGGCCATGTCGAAGATGGCGAGTTCAATCATGGTGTTTCTCCTTCTATCTGGAACAGGGTGTGAGGGATCGGAACGTGTGGAACGAGGTGTGTGAAAACTGTTGGACTTCAGCACAGGGGTGGGCGTCAGCGAACGGCCCTGCGAAGCCACATCGACAGCGCTTCGACGGCGAGGACGACGGCGACCATGAGGATGAGCACCATGGTGACCACCTCGAACTGGTTGACCCGTGAGGCGTTGAGCAGCAGGAATCCGATGCCGCCGGCGCCGACGACTCCGAGCAGCGTGGCCGAGCGGATGTTGTTGTCGAGTAAGTACATCGTGTGGGCCGCGAAGGCCGGGGCCGCCTGGCGCAGTGTGGCCGAGAAGAACACCTGGGCGTCACTGGCCCCAGTAGCCCGAAGTGCTTCCTGCACCTGAATGTCCGTCTCCTCCAGCGAGTCGGCGATGAGCTTCGAGTGCAGGCCGATTGCGCCGATCGACAGCGCCAAGGTTCCGGCGACCTCACCCAGACCGGAGATGACGACGAAGATGATCGCGAGGATCAGCTCGGGGATGCCACGCACGATCACGATGATCACCCTGAACGTCTGGTGCACATAGGCATTAGCGACGGCATTGCGGGCAGCGAGGATGCCGATCGGCATCGCGAGGACTGCGCCGATGAGGGTGGCCGCGAGTGAGATCTGCACGGTGACCAGCAGCTGTTCGAAGAGGTTGGACATGGATCCACCGGCCGATGGTGGGAAGAACAGCGCCAGGGTCTTCGGCAGGTCGAGAAGCCCCTGCATGAGCCCTGACCAGGACATATCCACGCGCCACAGGGCCGCCACAGTGAAGATCACGATCAGCGCGATCGAGAGGAAGCGCTTGAACCGCGCCGAACTCCACGGTGGCGTGAGGTGGAGATCGTTGACACCGGATTCACGACTGCGGTTGAACAGGCGATCGACCCAGGTGCCGCCGGTGATCCTCTGCCCAGCCGATCTCATCAGCGCAGCGCGGATGGCGCCGGAGACGAGTTCGATGCCGATGCACAGCAGCAGGACGAGCACAGCAAGAGCCATGCCACGCTGATAATCCAGGGTCCGCAGAGAATCGGCGATCGCCAGCCCGATGCCGCCGACACCGACGTAACCCAACAGCACCGAGGTGCGCAGATTGATATCGAAGCGGTGCAGTGCTGTCGCGATGAGCTGGGGCATCAGAGTCTGGGGGATGGCCGCCATGATCTGCTGAGCACGGCTGCCGCCGAGAGACTCCACCGACTCACGTGGACCGTCGTCGAGTTCCTCGATCGCGTCAGCGTAGAGCTTGGCGATCATTCCGACCGAGTGGATGCCCATGGCGATGATTCCGGCGGTGGCTCCGAGGCCGAACATACGCAGGAAGATGATTGCGAGCACAAGGTCTGGTACCGCACGTGCCAGCACCGTCAGCGCACGAGCGGCCCACTGTGAGGCAACTCCCCACCGAGTCGGTCGGGCGGCGGCCAGGGCAACGGGAATGGACAAGGCAACTGAAAGCAGAGTCGCGAGGAAGACGATGGCCAAGGTCTCGAACACCAACGAGAGAGTCTCTGCCAATGGTGGGAAGTCGAGAGGGAACATGCGGGCGAAGAAGTTCACCGCATTGTCGACGGAGTCGACGATGGTGCCCAGATCGATGCCGAGAGAACCGATCGACCACACGCCTCCGATGACCAGGGCGAGCATCACGAGGAATGCGGCGATGCCGCGCCCGGTCGGACGCGGACGCGCCGGTGCTGCCGTAGCCTCGGGCGGGGTCTCGACGAGCGTGGACATCAACGGGTGACACCTGTCGGGGTCGCGGGGCGTAATGCGCTGACATGACGTGAGGCGCTGACCCTGGGTGATGCGATTGTCGGGTCCGACGAAGCGTAAGAGGACTCGGCTTCTGTTCGGGAGCCGACCCCAGCCTCGGCGAGGTCCATTCCCGAGACACTCGAATAGATCGTCGAAGCCTCCTCGGCGCTCAGGCCCTCGGTCTTGCGGTCGAGGACTGCCTGGCCGCCGCGCAGCCCGATGATCCGATCGGCGAAGTCGATGGCGAGCTGAACCTGGTGGAGTGAGGCGATGACCGTGAGATTGTCCTCCTCGGCGATCTGGCGCAGCAGGTTGATCACGTCGAGGGCGGAAACCGGATCGAGCGAGGCCACAGGCTCATCGGCCAGCAGCACCGTGGGATGCTGCATGAGCGCCCGGGCGATGGCCACGCGCTGCTGCTGACCTCCCGACAGTGTGTCCGCGCGCTGGTAGGCACGCTCGGCCAGGCCGACACGGTCGAGCTTCTCGATGGCTTCTCGGCGCACGGACTTCGGGTACATCATCAGCGAGATGCGCGGTCCCTTCAACGAGCCGAGCTGCCCTGCGCAGACGTTTTCCAGCACGGACATCGGACCGACGAGGTTGAAGGATTGGAAGATCACGCCGATGTTTCGGCGCAGCTCCCGCAGCTCTCGTTTCCCAGCTGAGCTCACGTCCTGACCCAGGACGCGCACCGTGCCCGAGGTGGGGGTGTGCAGGCCGTTGATGTGACGCAGGAGCGTCGACTTACCCGAACCGGAGAGCCCGAGCAGAACGGTGACCCTGCCGGTGCGGAACCCGATGTTGACGTCATCGAGTCCGAGGACTCCGCCGCCGAAGCCCTTTGTCACGTGGTCGAGCTGAACGGAGTAGATTTCGTCGATCTCTCGCTGGAGTTCAGTGGTTGTGGTGCTGGTGGTATTTCGATGGATGCTCATGGGTTCCTCTTCTAGCCGACGTTCTTGCAGGCGTCTGCCTTGGTGGCGTCGCAGATGTCGCGGATGGAGTCGAAGTCGGAGTCGTCGACGGGCTTGTATCCGTATTCGATTTCTTCGGGCAGGACACAGCCGTCCTTCGAAGAGCAGACGCCGGCGTCGACCATGGCTGGGATGTTGGCCTTTTCGCGCAGGGCGGTCGTGATCTTCTTGGCCAGCTCAGGGTCCAGGGACTCGTTGTTGACCGCGATCGGGTCCTCGGTGATGGGATCGGATTCCCACACTTGTTCCAGGCTGCCCGCCTTCACCTGTTCGGATTCCTCGAGGGTTCCCAGCATGGTGTCGTGGGCGAATGCCGCATCGCATTCTCCGGAGTCCAGCGACAGCAGTGAGGCGTCGTGACCGCCCGTCAGAATCTGCTTCATGTCCTTGTCCATGTCGAAACCCTCGTCCATGATCCCCTTCATCGGCACGAGATAGCCCGAGGTGGAGGCCTTGTCGACGAAGCAGACGTTCTTGCCTTGAGGTCCTTCAGACCCTTGATGTCCGAGCCCTTCTTGACGTAGGCCAAAGAGGTGTAGGCCGGGACCTTCTCCGGATCGCTGGTCGGAGCCGCCGCCGGTTCCATGTCGATGCCGGAGTCTTTGGCGATGACATAGGCGAAGGGTCCGAATGAGGCCGCATCGATCTGGCCAGCGCGCATTCCTTCGATCACAGCGGCGTAGTCGGAGGCATTCTGGAACTCGACCTTCTTGCCGGTCTCCTCCTCGAGCAGCGCAGTGACATTTTCGAATGTCGACTCCAGAGTCGATGACGACTCGGCGGGGACTGCGGCGAAGGTGATGGGCTCGTCATCGCTGCCGGAGGACCCGCAGGCGGCGAGCAGGGGGAGAGCGAGTGCAGCTGCGGTGAGAGAGCGGACGGTGCGGGAACGGGCAGTGTGAGATCGCGCTGTACGGGAACGGAAGCGTGGGAACAGGGCCATGGGCGGCCTGCCTTTCGAATGGTCGGGGTGATCGCTTGGTTTCATTCTTCGACAACCCGAAACAACATGTCTATACAATTCTGACCTGTTCATTGATCGGACATGACAACTTCATCGGCGGTTGGGGCGCCGGTCGCGAATGTGGCCCCGGTCTCAGCGAAGAGGTCGGATTCTGCGGCTGCTCCGCTGTCGAGCGCAGAGTCGTTGAGGATGCGGTCTGCGATTCCGAATGACAGGGTCATTCCGACGCCCGAGGTGACCGCGGCGACTGTTGTCTGGCTGTCGGGGCGCTCGAGGATGAGGTTGGTGTCGGTGCTGTTCGTGTACTGCCCGAGCCAGCGCTGGAGGACGAGCGGTTCCTCGATGCCCATGAGGGTGGTGGCCCTGTCCAGCAGGAGGTTCGCGATGCCTTCGTCGATGAAGGGCTCGGGGCTGAGGTCATAGGCGTGCGAGTCCCCGATGAGCAGTCCGCTCGGGATGTCGGTGACCATGAGGTTGGCGATCGCGTCGACGAGCTCCGGCTCGCGCTGGGTGAGGTCCTCACGCAGGGCGGCAGCTCCTGGCATCGCTGCGAAGCCGTCGTAGCGGGCCAGTGAGGTGCCCGTGAACATCGCGAACCCGGAGGGCAGGTGCTGTGGGCGTTCGATGAGTGACATGACCAGGGTGCAGATCTGAACCTGATTGGCATCGGCGATGGCGGGGAACAGGGCGGTCAGGCCAAGACCCGGGCATGCGACGATCTGATCGGCGTGGAAGTCGCCGCGGTTGGTGGATACGGCGCCTCCGGCCACCTCGGTGACGGTTGTGTTCCAGTTGAACGCGACCCCCTGGTCGGCCAGCCACCTCGCGAGTGCCGGTGCGGCCTCCCGTGGGTTCACGCGCATGTCCAGGGGCAGGTGGGCTCCGCCTATGGCGCCGAGATCAGGATTGCCGATAGCCGCGGCGACCTCCTTGGCCTCGAGCATTCGCGCCTGGTCCGAGCCTCTGTGAGCGGCGAACTCCTGCAGGATGCGAAGTTCGGGCTCGGTCATGGCGGGGACGTACGTGCCGGTTTCGGCGGCCCAGATCCCGGTTGCTGCCGCGGCTTCCTGCCAGCCGGCGCGAGACGTCATGGCCAGGGTTTGGATTTCATCGGCCTGCCCGGTGAAGCAGGCATGCCCGAAATTCTGGATGGAGGAGCCGACCGGTCGTGCGGAGCGGTCGATGACGCGGACGCGGCGGCCCTGTCGGTGTGCGAGGAATGCGGTGGCCAGGCCCAGGATTCCGGAGCCGACGATGATGAGATCAGTTTTCGACATTCCCCCATCCTGGTCGCTTGTTGCCGTAGGCTGAGTACATGTATGTACAAGTTTGGCGATTGTTCACCTGCTCGTGACGTCGCGCCTCCCATTCGGCACTCCCGGTTCATCCGAGACGAATAGGAAGTAAGCACAGCAATACAGTTGGAAGCACGTGTCCTCATCCCCGACGCAGACGAGACCAGTACACATGACACAGCAGCGCACGCGACAGCAGCACGACGAAATCGCCCACTACCTGCGA
This sequence comes from Brevibacterium sp. CBA3109, assembly GCF_040256645.1. Taxonomy (NCBI): domain Bacteria; kingdom Bacillati; phylum Actinomycetota; class Actinomycetes; order Micrococcales; family Brevibacteriaceae; genus Brevibacterium; species Brevibacterium koreense. The sequence continues at coordinate 145,834 of NZ_CP158281.1, forward strand.
ACCGCGATCCGTGAGGGCTATTTTCAGCCCGGAGACGAACTGCCCTCGGAAGCGGAGCTGACCCGGAAGTTCACCAGCTCCCGCGGCCCAGTTCGCCAAGCGCTGTCGACCCTACGGACCGAAGGGCTGATCTCCTCGGGGCGAGGGCGTCGGACGGTCGTCCTCGACAATGTGCCCACCCAGTCCTTCGACGACATCATTTCCTTCTCCCAGTGGTGCCACAATGCTGACATCGTTCCAGGCCAGCGCACCCAGTGGGTCACCCGCAGGCCTGCTGAGAAGTCACTGGCCGCGAGCCTGAGGATCTCAGACGGAGACCCGATCGTCTCAGTCTTCAGGCTCCGCCTCATGGATGATGTGCCCACCATGGTCGAGCGGTTGAACTACCCGCTGGAAGTCGGGCGTCATGTGCTCGCCTTCGACACCGACTCCGGGTCGATCTACCAGGAGCTCATCGACCAAGGTGTCGACATCAGCCGAACTTCACGGACCATCGATGCGATCGGAGCCAATGAGGACGACGCCGCTCTGCTCGAGGTCCCGGTCGGCACTCCGCTGCTGCGGGTTCGACGTCGCGCGTTCACGAGCACCGGCGAGCTGATCGAGTCCTCGGACGACCGCTACCTCCCGTGGAAGGCCAGCTTCACGATGAACTCCACTCGGGGCAATCCCAGCTCGATGGCGCTGACGTCGAGCCGCCTCGGCGAGTTTTGAGGTTTACTGGGCCGGAGTAGGCTGGCGGAACCGAATCATCTGCTGGAAGGCATCGATCATCGCCGAGAACACAGTTGATCAGCACGAGCACGTGGACCTACTCGTCATCGGGTGGGGCAAGGGCGGAAAGACCCTGGCTGGCACCATGGCCCGCGCCGGCAAGCGCGTTGCCGTCGTCGAGGCCTCCGATGCCATGATCGGCGGATCCTGCATCAACATCGCCTGCATCCCCACGAAGATCCTTGTCCACGACGCGGAGAACAAGCGCGATGACGATGACATGGACGAGTACTTCGCGAAGGCCGTGAAGCGCCGCGACACTCTGACCGGGGCGATGCGGAAGAAGAACTTCTCCATGCTCGACGACCTCGACTCGGTCCTCTTGGTCTCCGGTCGTGCGGAGTTCACCGGCGAACGCGAAGTCCGAGTCACCGGCGGCGCCGACACCATGACGATCACCGCCGATACCGTCATCGTCAACACCGGATCCGTCGCGAACATCCCACCCATCGACGGTGCCCAGCTCGGCGGCCGCATCCACGACTCCGAATCGCTGCAGCACGTCGACCCGTTCCCGAAACGCCTCGTCATCGTCGGCGGCGGGTACATCGGACTCGAGTTCGGATCGATGTTCGCCCACTTCGGCTCGCAGGTCACCGTCCTCGACCGCGGACCCCGCCCGCTAGCGAACGAAGACGACGACGTCGCCGAGGTGGTCGCCCAAGCCCTCGCCGACGACGGAGTCACCATCGTCAACGACGCCTCCGTCACCGCAGTCAACGACGGCGCCGACGCCGCGACCGTGACCTATGAGGTCGACGGAGAAACGAAGACCATCGACGCCGAGGCGGTCCTCCTGGCCGTCGGACGCAAACCCGCCACAGCCGGCCTCGGCCTCGAGAAGGCCGGCATCGACACCGACGAGCGCGGGTTCATCGTCACCGACGAGTACCTGCGCAGCTCCGCCGAGGGCGTGTACGCGTTCGGCGACGTCAACGGCGGACCGATGTTCACCTACATCTCCCTCGATGACAACCGGATCCTCGCAGACCAACTTCTCGGCGAGGGCAAACGGTCGACGAGGGACCGCGGGTCCGTGCCGTACACGATGTTCCTCACCCCGCCCGTCGCCCGCGTCGGCCTGACCGAGAAGGCCGCTCGCGACGAAGGCTATGAGATCAAGGTCGGAGCGAAGCTGCAGGCCGATATCGCCGCGGCACCGCGGGCGAAGATCGAAGGCGACCCGCGCGGAATCGTCAAGTTCGTCGTCGACGCGAAGACGGACCTCATCCTCGGCGCGGCCCTCGTCCACGTGCACTCGCAGGAGGTCATCAACACCGTCGCGCTCGCCATGCGCCACAATGTCACCGCGACCGAGCTGCGCGACACGATCTACACCCACCCCTCCGCCACCGAGGCGCTCAACGAGGTGCTCGGCGCACTCAAGTGAGGCACGCGATAGGCTCACCATCATGAGCCGTCTCATCGTCATCACCACCGATTACCTGGGCCCCGGGGACAGCGTCGACCGGCTGCTGCGGGATCACGGACTCGACCCCGTCTACTCTCCGGCAGCCGGTTCCCGCACCGAGGATGAACAGCGCAATCTCCTCAAAGGTGCCGTCGGTGCCATCGTTGCGAGCGAACCGATCACCCGTGACATGCTCTCCGAGGCGACCGACCTCCGGACCCTCGCGCGCAGCGGAGTCGGATACGACTCCGTCGACATCGCCGCGGCCGAAGAGTTCGGCATTCACGTGGCCAACACCCCCGGTGTCAACCACGACGCCGTTGCCGAGCTTGCGCTCGCTCTCATGCTCAGCTGCGCCAAACGTCTCAACGACGTCATCACCGGCACTAAGTCCGGGCAATGGCCGCGCACCGCCGGCAGGGAACTGCGCGGCAAGACCCTCGGTGTCATCGGCTTTGGTCCCAGCGGCAAGGCAATCTCCGCAATCGGTGCAGCTCTGGGCATGAAAGTCATCGTCGGCACTTCCCACCCGGATACCAAGGCGGACCCGAGCATCGAATTCGCCAAAGTCGACACCGTCGTCGCGGCCGCCGACTACCTCACCCTCCACGCCCGAGCGACCGGCACCCCGATCATCGGCGCCGACCGATTCGCGGCGATGAAGGACACCGCGTACCTCATCAACACCGCCCGCGGGTCACTCATCGACGAGGCCGCTCTCGTCGACGCGCTCGACCACGGTCAGATCGCCGGTGCCGCCCTCGACGTCCTCGAGACCGAACCGATGTCGAAAGACAATCCGTTGCGGAACTTCGACAACGTCTGGATCACCTCACACCTGGCCGGTCAGACGGTCGAGGCCCGTGAACGTGCCGGCCTGGCCGCGGCCCAAGCCGTCATCGATGTGCTCGACGGAAAAGACCCGGCCGGGCTCATCGTCTGAGCGCATCCGACCTCACACCTCAGCGCACTTACGCCTCCGCGACCGCACCCTGACGATGATGAGCACGGCCAACCCCACCGCCGCCAGGACCAGCCCGGCGAGGAACCCGTAGAAGGGGAACCCGTACTGTGTCACGGAGAACTCCTGGCCGGTGACGGTGTCGCCTGAGCAGGTCAGGCTCGGCGGGAGATAGTCGGCGGTGACGGAGAATCCCAGCACATCGTCACCGCCGACGGATTCCGGGCAGATCTCAAAACCATCAGACGCCGCGTACCATTGAAAATACTGGCCGAGCATCATGAGCGGCAGTACGAAGACTCCGACCGCGATGAGCCGCAGCGGCCACCGATCTTGACCGGGTTCGGCGAACGGCGATCGATAAAGTTCGGCCAACCGAGTCGCCACGTACGTGAGCATCACACCGAGGAACACCGCGACACTCAGAGCGCCGATGGCCAATGAGAGCATGAACAGCGCCGAGGTGGCCCCGGAGTCCTCGAAGCTCGCCGAGGTCACCCACTGGGCGGCGTGGAGGAGCGCGGCGACCACCAATCCGGCGCTCGGCAGCAGAAAGGCCACCTGCCAGCGCGCAAGCCTGCGAATACGGCGAAAGAATCTCCGCTCCGTAGCTCGCGCATTGGTCTCCATGCGACCACGCTAGCCCAAGCTGCTTTGTGAAAACCCCGCGGCAGTGCCTTCGCGGGGGATCTCACAGGGAGCGTTCACCCACGATCCCCTGTCCAAACTCACGGTGAACACCCTGGCCAGCGCAACCTCGGCGGTCATAGGGTGGAACCATGGCCAACTCCTTTGACGACACCACCCCAGCCATCATGCCCACCCTCGACCTCAACGACGGACGCGCCATCCCACAGCTCGGGCTCGGCATCTACGCGATGAAAGGCGAGGAAGGCGTCGACGCGATCGTGAACGCCGTCGACAACGCGGGCTACCGACTCCTCGACACCGCGGTGAACTACGAGAACGAGCGCGAGGTCGGTGAGGCCATCGCGAACACCGTCACCCCACGCGAGGACCTATTCGTCACCTCGAAGATCCCCGGTCGCCACCACGGCTTCGACGAGGCGATCGCGAGCACCGAGGAGTCCCTGGCCCGGCTCGGCCTCGACTACCTCGACCTCCACCTCATCCACTGGCCCAATCCCAGCGTGGGCAAGTACGTCGACACCTGGCGCGGGCTCATCGAACTGCGCGAGCGCGGGCTCGTGAAGTCCATCGGCGTCTCGAACTTCACCGAGGACATGCTCACCGAACTCTTCGACGAAACCGGGGTCACCCCCGCCGTCAACCAGGTCGAGCTCCACCCGTACTTCCCGCAGGCCGATCTCATCGCCTTCCACCGCTCCATCGGCGTGCAGACCGAGAGCTGGTCCCCGCTCTACCGTGACCAGGGGCTCTTCGACGAAACCCCCATCGCCGAGGCGGCCGCCGCCCACGATGTCACCCCCGCCCAGGTGGTCCTGCGCTGGCATATCGAAGTCGGTTCCATTCCGATCCCGAAGTCGGCGAACCCCGAACGCCAGCGCCTCAACGCCGCCGTCTTCGACTTCGCCCTCACCCCCGCCGAGGTGGCTGCGATCTCCGGGCTCGAGCGCGGTCGGATGAAGGACCGGGATCCCCTGACGCACGAAGAGATGTGAGGCCGGGCCTCATTGCTGCCGGCTGGCCACGCATGTCAGCTGCAGATGGAAGACTGGCGGCATGGATCGAGCAATGACCATCGTCCCGAAAGACGAGCTGAAGGCCTTCGTCGACCCTGGAACCTTCGCGCGGGGCACCGATTATGCGCGCAAAGGTCAGGTGCTGCGGATCCTCTGGCACGAATCCGACCGGCAGCTCGTCGCCGATGTGGCCGGCTCCGCGGGGTTGTATCAGACCACGATCACCTTTGATGATTTAGACGACGGCGGACCCGGCGAGATCGTCGACACCGTCTGCACCTGTCCGGTCGGCTACGACTGCAAGCACTGCGTGGCCGTGGTCATCGTCAACAATCAGCAGATGCTCGAACAGCGGACCTCCGCGATCATGGACGACTATCGTCGCGCGATCGGAGAAGACGAAACTGAACACGTCAGGGGTGTCGACCCTTCCGACTTCGGCGCGATCATCGGTGGCGGGCGATCGACAGTCGGACAGGTTCGGGTACCGGAATGGAGACAGCGGCTTGACCGCATCATCGAGGTCTCGCGTCGGCCGAGCGCGCAGCCCGAGACCGTGGCACTCGGCTTCGAACTCCACCGCGCCCCACAGCGCAGCTACTTCAATAGGTCACCATCGAGACTCAAGGCCGCTGAAATCCCTGATGAGGCGGAACCGCAGCTGCACGTCCGGCCGCTGATCCCTGGAGCGAAGAACAACTGGATCAAGGGGCAGGCCGGCTGGCACTGGTTCACCTCACGACTCAACGCCTCGCGCTTCGATGCCGACCAATTCGAATGGTTCTACCGACTGGTCACCCTCGACGACGGGCTCGGCCGATTCGGCCATGCACAGTCGTCGGCAACGATCCGGCTCGACGACTTCGGCTCCCCTTTCCTGTGGGAGCTGCTCGGTCAGGCTGCTGACCTCGACATTCCACTTGTCAGCGCCGACAAGCAGATCGCAATCCGGCTGGGGCAACGGGCCGAATTCCAGCTCGATGTCACGCGCAGCGACGACGACCTCGTGCTCAAGTCCGCAGTCGTCATCGACGATCAGCCGGTGCAGGCTCACGAAGTCCGTCCTATCGGACTCGGCGGCGTGTACCGCCTGGACATGGTGGGCACGGCGAAAGCCGTGGTCACACTTGCGCCACTGACCGAGCCGATGACCGAGGCACAGCGCACCCTTCTCGAAGGGCCCGCGGCCACAAGGATCCCCGAACAAGGGCACGAAGATTTCGTTGACCGCGTCCTCCCGCTGCTGCGGAAGTCGCCCGAGAGGCGCGGCGGGATCCGGGGAGTCGGGACCGGGAAGAAGTCCGACCTCGGCGCCACGAATAGCGGTCCCGGTGACCGAGTCATCAGCAGCGACGGATCCGTGGACCTGCCCGTCGAGAAGTCCCCGCACCTCAACCTCCACATCAGCTACGACAACCCCGACCAGCGCAGGTCCGCCAGAGGCGGCGCAGACAAGAGCGACCGCGGCCCGGGCCGATCCACCCCGACGATGCGTCTGAGCTGGTCATGGACCTACTACTCGCCACAGCGGACATTCCACTTGGTGCCCCATCGCAGCGAACTGTCCGACCAGGTGCGCGGTCGCGACCAGAAGTTTGAGCACGCCGTCCTCCGTCGCCTGCGCACCATCGACCCCGACGCCGCCCGAACGGAATCGACCATCCTGACCGGCATCGACGCCGCCACCTTCAGCACCCGGATCCTGCCCCGAATCCAAGAACTTGATGACGTCACGGTTACCTTCGCCGACAGCGACAACGCCCCGGAATTCCGTGAACTCGACGCGACCCCGCAGGTCAGCCTCCGCACGCAGGAGACCGATGACTCGGACTGGTTCGACCTCGGCATCGACATCACGGTCGATGACCACGAGATCCCCTTCGTCGAACTCTTCACCGCGCTCGCGAGGGAGCAAACCCACCTCATCCTCGACGACGGATCGTTCTTCTCCCTCGACAACCCCGCCTTCGGCCGTCTGCGTGAACTGCTGACCGAAGCGAATGCCCTCGATGGCTTCTCGCCGGAGAACCCGCAGATCAGCCGCTACCAGACCGCCCTGTACGACGAACTCGAGGATCTCGCCGACGACATCGCCGACGATCCGAAGTGGATCGAACTCATCGGCGGGCTGAGGGACCTCGATACGATCGCCGAGGTGGCCGTGCCCGACACCGTGAACGCGCAGCTGCGGCCCTACCAGGTGGAGGGGTTCCGCTGGTTGGCGTTCCTCCGGCAGCACCGCCTCGGCGGGATCCTCGCCGACGATATGGGTCTGGGCAAGACCCTGCAGACGCTCGCTCTCATCGACCACGACCGCACCGAAAGCGAGACCGAGACTCAGGCCCCATTCCTCGTCGTCGCCCCCACCTCGGTGGTGGCGAACTGGGTGCTCGAAGCCCGCAAATTCACCCCGCACCTGAGCGTGACGGCGGTGGGAGAGACCGCGAAGAAGCGCAAGCGCTCCGTCGCCGCGGCGGTCGCCGGTGCCGACATCGTCGTCACCTCGTATGCGGTGATGCGTCTCGACATCGACGAATTCGCCGCCCTCGACTGGGCAGGCCTCATCTACGACGAAGCCCAGTTCATGAAGAATCACCAGGCGAAGACGCACCGCGCGGCGAGGCGACTCGAGGCCCCGTTCCGGCTGGCGATCACGGGCACGCCGATGGAGAATTCGCTCACCGATGTGTGGTCGCTGGCCGCGATCACCTCGCCGGGACTGTTTCCGAACGCGAAGCGCTTCAGGGAGGACTATGTCCGCCCGATCGAATCGGGAGAGTCTCCCGAGCGGATGGATCGGCTGAGGTCGCGGTTGCGGCCATTCATGCTGCGCCGGACCAAGGATCTCGTGGCCGCGGACCTGCCGGAGAAGCAGGAGCAGATACTCGGGGTCGAGCTGGAGCCAGCGCACCGGCGCCTCTACGACACGGTGCTGCAGCGCGAGCGTAAGCAGGTGCTCGGCCTCCTCGGGGAGTTCGAGAAGAACCGGTTCGCGATCTTCCGGTCACTGACGCTGCTGCGGATGCTCGCGCTCGATCCGGGGATCGTCGCCGAGTATGCGGACTCCGGGATCGCCTCGAGCAAACTCAGTGTGCTCATGAGTCACCTCGCCGAGGTCCGGGATGAGGGTCATCGGGCGCTCGTGTTCAGCCAGTTCACGAGCTACCTGCGTGCGGTGGCGGCCGAACTCGAGGACAGCGGGATCGACTACGTCTACCTCGACGGGTCGACCAAGGATCGCACGAAGGTCATCGAAACCTTTCGGGAGGGCGACGCTCCCGTGTTCCTCATCAGCCTCAAGGCTGGGGGATTCGGCCTCACCCTCACCGAGGCGGACTACGTGTTCCTGCTCGACCCGTGGTGGAATCCTGCGGCAGAGAATCAGGCCGTCGACCGGACGCACCGCATCGGTCAGACCCGGCAGGTCATGGTCTACCGACTCGTCGCCGAGAACACGATCGAGGAGAAGGTGCTGGCGCTGCAGACGAAGAAGGCCGAACTCTTCACCGCGCTCATGGACGACGGCAGTGCATTCAGCGAGGTGATCTCGGCCGCGGACATCAAGGGTCTGTTGGAGGGGTGAGCCTCGTCAGAATCGTCAGCCGCCCGGCACCTCGACGAGGTTGCCCCTGATTCCGTCGAGAAAGCTCGCCCCCAGCGGGGTCAGAGTCAGGAGTTTGCGTTTCGCCCCGGTCCGCGGGGCGGCGACGGCGGCGCTCTGCAGCAGGCCGGAATCCTGCAGACGTTTTACCGTACGGTAGAGGCCGCGCTCGGTGATCTGCCACCCGGTGGCGGCGGTGACCGCCTCGGCGATGGTTGAGACCTCGGCCGGTTGATGCTCGGCGACGAGGGAGAGCGTGACCGGGGTGAGCATCGACTTCTTGTACGTCTCAACCCAGGAGTCGACTCGATGGTCGATCCACTCCTGCTCCTCCGGGGAGGGGGACACGGCCACGCTCAGTCCTCCCAGCCGCGGCCGAGGACCGCGCCGACGAGGTGGATGAGCAGGCCGAAGCCCCAGAGGGCACTCATGACGATGGTCACCCCGAACCACGAGCCACCGAGGGCGGCCTGAGCAATGTCCGAAGCGCTCTTGTCGACAGCGCCCGCGGCCATGAGGCGAACGATCGCGTGCAAGTTGTACGACGTGCTCACCGTGACGAACGCGATGACATGAGCGATGACGACTCCGAAGCGCACGCGTTTGAGTACGCGCCGGTTCCGCCACAGCCATACTGCGATGCCCAGAGCCACGACGGCGGTGAGGATCCCGGCGAGGATGGTGACCTCTCCGCCAGTGGCGGCGATGACGACCTGGACAATGGTCATGGCGATGATGAGGCCAAGCGCATAGGGGAGCAGGAGTGTGCGGACGTTGGCGGGCGATGACATCTGCGGCAGTGTAGACATACTGGTACTGTACCTATGGTTCACTACATGATTCAAGAGTCACATTCTTGCGGCGAGGACCGCCACAGCCAGCTTTCTGACACTCATCACATCCGTACATCGGCTCCCATGAGCCGTTGCGATCTCTGCTGACCGCACTCGGTCGACCTGGCTGAGCCATGCCTGTCCCGGGTCGACTGTGCGTGCCTCGGCGCAGATCCGACAGAAAGCATCATTATGACAACCTCCTCTGAAACCGTGCCCGAAAACTCGGGCCGACATTGGTTCGGCCCGTTCCTGCGGCGCCTCCACTTCTACGCCGGAATCCTCATCGGCCCGTTCATCCTCGTCGCAGCCCTCAGCGGGGCGGCCTACGCGATCAGTCCGACTTTGGAAAAGTTCGTCTACGCCGAACAGTTGAGCGTTCCCCCGACCGCCCACCCGCTCCCGCTGGCCGCGCAGATCAAGGCGGCGAACGCGACGATCGGGGACGGCGCCGCGCACTCGGCAGTGCGCCCGGCACCCGAGCCCGGAGACACCACGCGCGTGATGTACTCCGACCCCAAGCTGGGGGAGAGCGGATCCCGGGCTATCTTCGTCGATCCATCCACCGCCGAGGTGGTCGGTGACCTCACCGTGTACGGAACATCGGGAGCCCTGCTGCTGCGCACCTGGATGCTGTTCCTCTCCGCCACCGGAAGCACTTGGTCCCAGCTCGGCGGCGAGAACGTCACGAAGCTTCGCGCGGCACTGAGCTGGGAGACACCGGCGATCTCCACAGAGCTGGCAGGAGAGTCGGCCACGGGGTCGGCTGATGCAGGCGGTGCCGGCGACCACTCCGGCCACGAAGGACACGAAGGACACGAAGGACACGAAGGCCACGAGGGACACGAAGGCCATGACGCCCACGCCGAGCACAACGGCGACGAGGCCGGCACAGGACAAGGGTCGACGACCGATACCTTCGGCGTCGACCCGGCCGATTTCGACATGATGCTGGACATGGCACACGGGGTCAACATCGACACCGGGGCGGTCGAAATTCTGCCGGCTACGGACACGAACTCGGCGTGGGTGGCCCAGGAGATCCAGCGCAGCTATCCCACGAAGGTCGACGCCGTCACCTTCGATCCGACGACGATGGAGGTCACCGATCGCGTTGACTTCGCCGACTACGGTCTTCCGGCGAGGCTCGCCCGCTGGGGCATCGACCTGCACATGGGCTCGCTGTTCGGTCTGGCCAACCAGTTCGTGCTCTTCGTCCTCGCCATCGGAATCGCGGCGATGGTCGTCTGGGGCTACGTCATGTGGTGGCAGCGCCGCCCGAAGCACGACCCGACGAGACGATGTGGGGTAAAGCCACCCCGTGGAGCACTGCTGAACGCGCCGTGGTGGGGAACCGGCGTCATCGTCGTCGCGGGAATCGGCATTGGAATATTCCTGCCGATGGTGGGGATCAGCCTGGTCGTGTTCCTCATCATCGATGTGGCCCTCGGCGTCTTGGCGCGACGACGAGAACGAGTGACGGACTGATCCCGGCGAAGCCCCGGTGCCCGACGTGCCCTAGGCATCCAGCCTCAGGCGTCGGGCACCGGGTTCGCTGCGGAGCCCTCGGTGACGGTGAGGACGATGACGCTGCCTGAGTCCACGCCCAGGTGCCGGCGCCGGGACTCCGCGTCCACACCGGCGAGTGCCTCTCTGACCCCCGCCAACGAGGCGGCTCCGCAGGGTCCCGCGGCCACCCCGAGATCGGCGAGCCGATGCGCGGCATCGATCGCGGCAGCGTCGCTGACCGTGACCGCGGCATCGAGGCCGTCACGGACCAAAGGCCACGCCAGCGACGAGGGGGTTCCGCAGTTGAGCCCGGACATGATCGTATTTCCGGTCTCCACGGTCACCGGATGCCCGGCATCGAGGCTCGGCCCCATGCACGCCGCCGCTTCCGTTTCGACGGACACGACTGCGGTGTCGGCGGCGCCGGACGCTCCCGTTCCGGAAGCATCGCCGCCGGCGCTCGTCCGCCGGTAGTGAGCGAGCGCGGCCTGCAGCAGAGACCCGACTCCGGTCGGCACGGTGATGAGGTCCGGTGCGTGATGGCCGGCCTCGCTCAGCTGAGCGTCGATCTCACGAAACAGCGTCGAATAGCCGTCGACGATCCAACCGGGAACCTCCTCGTAGCCGTCCCACGCGGTGTCCTGAACGAGCACAGCATCGTGTTCGGCCACATAGTCGGCGGCCGCTTCGACGGACTGGTCGTAGTTGGCGTCGAGCTCGACGACCTCAGCACCTTCACCGCGGATCGCGGCGACAGCGCTCGGGTGGATGCCGCCTGCCGGCACGAAGATGCGAGCCGGACGACCAGCCTCCCGGGCGAACCTGGCTACGGCACGACCGTGGTTTCCATCCGTGGCGGTGACCACCTCGGCGTCGGTGTCCGCCTGCGCCGCCTCAAGGGCACGGTGGACGGCCCACGAGGCACCGAGTGCCTTGAACGCGGGCATGCCCAGCCTGGTCGACTCGTCCTTGGCGAAGACCGCGGCGACCCCGAGTTCGCGGGCGAGCTCCGGCAGCGGGGTGAGCGCGGTGGGCTCGTAGCCGTTCAGTGTGCGGTGAAAGTTCAGGGCTGCATCGTCCTGGTCGGGACTCGACCAATTGTGATCACGGTCGTTGGCGGTCCATGCGGCGGTTGTCGTGGTCATGAGCGGTTCCCTTCGGGCAGGCGTGAGGTGACGAGAGCGGTGAAGAACTCGATTCCGGCGCCGAGGATCGCGTCGTTGAAGTCGAAGTCGCGGCTGTGCAGCGGGGCCGTGCCGCCGCCGACAATGCCACTTCCGACAGTGCCACTCGTGGCCGGCGATTGAGACTTCGTGCTCATCCTCCTGGTCCAGGACATGGCCGAATATACCGAACTGACCAGACAGCTCTTCTTCGGCAATGACAACATCCGCTGCTTCAGCACCCAGGTCGTCATGGACGCCGCAAAGGTCGGTCTCACGGTCCCGTTGGGGTGATCAGCCGATCAGTCGAAGCTCACCGAGTTCCTTGGCTCGGTGCGAACCGTGAGTTCGAAGACGTCGGGGCGGGAGTAGTGGCCGACGACGTCGAAGTCGAGATGGGAACGCGTCTTCGCCGTCGGATCGATCTCGGCATAGAGGATCGTCTCCTCGTCATAGACAGGGCCGGCCAACACTTCTCCGGTGGGCGCGACGATGATGCTGCCGCCGCGGATGGCGGTGCTGCCATACGGCAGGTCCACTTCGAACGGGTGATCATCCGGATACGCGTCCGTAGTGATGAACTGGCAAGCGGAAAGCACATGCGTGCGCCCCTCGAGCGCGATGTGCGTCATCGTTGCAGCCCACGTCGGCCGGTCGTCGACGGTCGGAGCGCAGTAGAGCTCCACACCCTTGGCATACATCGTCTGCCGCAGCAAAGGCATGTAGTTCTCCCAACAGATGACCGACCCAACGCGTCCGAGCGGAGTATCCATGGTGTCGAGCGTCGACCCGTCGCCGAAGCCCCAAATGAGGCGTTCCGAACCGGTGGGCATGAGCTTCCGGTGCGCCCCGGCGATCCCGACCTCGGGGTCGAGCATGAGTGCGGTGCAGTAGAGCGTGTTGCCGAGGCGTTCGATGATCCCGATGACGACGAAGAGTCCGAGTTCTTCGGCAGCCTCAGTCAGTCGTTCGACATCCGGCCCGTCGAGGGTCACCGCGCCGTTGCTGTAGCGCTCGTACTGTCGGCGCCCGTCGTCCGTGCGCAGTCCCACCGGGGCGCCGAAGGTGCTGCCCTTCGGGTAGCCGCCGACGAACGCCTCGGGGAAGACGGCGATCTCGGCGCCGTTGTCGCGAGCCTCGGTCATCAGGCGAATCGCCTTGTCGACGGAGGCGTCGATGTCGAAGGGAACTGACCCTGCTTGGACGACTGCTGCTGTGGGCATATGGCTGACCTTCCTCGCTCTGCCGATGTGCTCTGCCGAACACTTCCTGGTCTCACCTTCGACCGCGAGGTGGGAAAGGTCAACCCCACGACTGCGGAGACGCCCGCCGTCAAAGGACGAGCGCCTCCGCTGATCGCAATCGTCAGTTCCAGTAGGAGGCTGAACGCGATCGCATGCTGTCGCGGAACTGAGCGGTCGACTTTTCGAGCAGCTCACCGGTCCCCCAGTCGAGGACGACGCCGTGTTGTCGGACGACGTCGTGAACAGACAGCTCGCCGTCACGGTAGCGACGTGCGACCTCGGAGGCATCAGCGTCCAACCAGGAATCGCGCTCGGCGCGGATCTTTTCGCGCTCCCGTGCTGTCGCCCCTTCATCGATCTCGTACTCGTCGAGTTCCGCATCGATCTCATGGACGACGACACCGTAGTCCTTGGCCGCACGATTGATGGAGACGTAGCCGTCGATGACATCCTCGAGGACCTCAGCGGTTGGACGCTCCAGCGGGTCACCGAAGCCGCCACCTCCGGCGCTTGGTCGTTCGAACGTGTCACCGGGGTTGATGGCTACATTCGAGAACGTGGCACCCAAGTAGCGCGGGTTCTCTGACGAAGGATTGAGCCAGACTCCGTGTGGGATCGATGGCAGTCCGCCATTGATGCCCCACGTCGTCGACCGCCCGCGGTCGCAGCAGTAGCTCATCACCGCACCGGTCGCATCTGTGAGGATGCCGCCTTTATTCACGCCGCAACCACCGCGGAACCTGCCGGGACCTCCGGAATCGATGTTGATCGAGTGCTGAGTGGTGACAACGGGAGTCAGTCGCTCTTGACCTTCAACTGGTTGGACCGCAAGCCCAGTACCGAAGACCGGAGACGTCGCGGAGGAGCCGTCCTTCGTCGACCGGCCGCCCCAGCCACCTGCCATCCAGTCGTACCACATGAAGTACGGGCTCGACTCGGTCCTGGCATCATGCCCACCGACAAGCAGATACTCGAGGTTGAATGCACACGCCATCGCGCGTTCGGGCATGATGTGGGACCACAGTTCGAAGATCGCGTTCATGACCTTCTCGTACGGGCCCGAACAGAACCCGGTCACTGCATGCGGCCAGCCGGCGTTGACGACGGTGCCCTCCTCGCCGATCTCTGCGGTCACCGCCTGGTAGAACCCGGAATTGAGCGGAACCTCGGGGAAGAACGTCTTCGTGCCCGCGTAGATAGCAGAGAAGGTCGTCCCGTAGCCGGAGTTGAGGAACGTTGAGACCGCCTCGGCGGATCCCGTGAGGTCGTAGTGGATTCCCGACCCATCGAGCGTGAGCTTCACCCGGATCGGAGCCAGGCCCTCACCCTTGGCCGGATCGCCGTCGAGGAAGTCGACCGTCTCCCACTCGCCCTTCGGCAGATCGCCGAGGCTGGCGAGCACGGTGCGGCAGACATAGTCCTGCGTCTCCTGCATCGCATCGAGGACCGTGTCCTTCGAATATTTGTCGACGAGGCGGAGCACTTCGCGTTCGCATACGGCTGTGGCCTCGGCTTGGGCGTTGAGATCGCCGAGGGCCTGATCGGGAGCGCGCGTATTCGACACGAGCAGCTGAGCCACATCGTGGAGGAACCGGCCCTTGTGCCAGACCCGAAGCGGGGTGATACGCAGACCCTCACCGAAGTGCTCACTAGCAGAGACATCGAACGAGCCCGGGACGGACCCACCGATATCGGCCCAGTGGCCCTTGTTCTGCGCGAAGCCGATGATCTCGTCATCAGCGAAGATCGGACGAATGAAGCTGACGTCGTTGAAGTGGGTACCGCCTCGATAGGGGTCGTTGATGAGGAAGACGTCACCGGGGTTGATGTCGTCGCCGAACTCCTCCATAACTGCCTTGCACTGGAAATGCAGGGTGCCGACGTGGACGGCGATGTCTGCACTTCCTTGCATGACAGTGTTGCCGTCGCGGTCACAAAGTGCCGACGAGAAGTCGCGTGAATAGATGACGAACGAATAGCAGGTCCGCAGGATCTGTTCGCTCATGAGGTCGACGCTGGTCGCGAAGGCGTTCTTGAGTACTTCGAAAGTCACCGGGTCGAGCGTGGACGTCGACTGTTCCGTTGCTGTGGTCATGGGTCTCTCCTCACAGGCCGTTCTGTGTTGAATTGTTCGCAGCTGACAGCGCAGGCTCTGTTGTCTCGGCCGTCAGTGTGATGCGGATGTTGAACCACTCATCGATCACCGCGGACGAATTCGGCGGGATGACGGTGGTCGAGTCGATCTGGTTGAGGATCGCCGGTCCGATGAACGCAGCTCCCGAGGGCAAGTTCTCCCGCTGGTAGACCGGCGTCGAATGCCACTGTCCGTCGAAGTAGACGTCGCGGACCTCGAGCGGCTCACCGGGATCTTTGCTGCTGACAGGGGTTGGTTTGAAGGTCGGCTTCGGTGTCTTCCCGAGTGCCTTGAGGTGGAGTTGGTAGATCTCGACCGGGGTGTCGTCCTGCCGGAACGCGTACTGTTTCTCGTGTTCCTCGTGGAAGAGTTGGACGGCCTCGCGCAGCGCGTTCGGGCCGGAGCCTATCTTCACCTGCAGCGACCGCCACTGGCCGTGGTAACGCATTGAGATGCCACGTTCGAAGACCGAGTCTTCCTCGGCGACTTTCTCATGCCGCAGTCGATCACGACCTTCGAGTTCGAGTTCGCGGAAGTGCTGTTCGACCATTTCTGCGTCTGCGGAGTCCGCGACGCCGGTGAACATCTGCGACAGGTCGTGCTGGATGTCGACGAGGAGGCACCCCAGCGCCGAGGTGACTCCCGGGCTGGGCGGGACGATGACAGTGGGGATGTTGAGTTCGCGAGCGACGTCCGCCCCGTGCAATGCACCGGCACCGCCGAAGGCGATGAGTGCGAAGTCCCGGGGGTCGAGCCCGCGACGGATGGACACGAGGCGGACCGCATCGGCCATGTTCGCGTTGGCCACCTGGGCGATGGATTCGGCCGCGGAGTCGACATCGAGGCTGAGCGGATCGGCGATCTTCTCTTTGATCGCTGCCCGTGCGCTCTCACGGTCCAGCGTCATCTCGCCGTCGGCGAGGTCGGTGCCCAGACGATTGAGGGCGAGGTTCGCATCGGTGTTCGTCGGTTGGTCGCCGCCGCGGCGATAGCAGACCGGACCGGGAGCGGCACCGGCCGACTGCGGCCCGTTGCGCAGGGAGCCGGCGATGTCGATGTGGGCCAAAGAGCCACCGCCGGCTCCGCTGGTGAGTACTTCGATGCTCGGGAAGACGATGGGGTGGCCGTATTCGACTTCCCATTCGTTCGTCTCCCGCAGTTCGCCGTCTGCGATGAGTGAGATGTCCGTCGAAGTGCCGCCCATGTCGAGTCCGACGGCATTGGCGTGACCGCACTGCTCGGCCACGTGCTGAGCGGCGATTGCGCCGGCGGCGATTCCTGAGGCCGCGAGTCGCACCGGGAACCGCTTGACCATCTCCGAGGTCATCGATCCACCGCCCGAATGTAGGAGAAGGAGTTCTCCGGCATAGCCGTCCTCGGTGAGGTTGGAGTCGAGCTGTTCGACGTAGCCGGATACCAGCGGACCAAGAACGGCATTGGCGACAGTCGTGTTGAACCGGTTGTGTTCGAAGATCTCCGGAAGCACCTCGGCCGAGGTGGAGATGCTGGCTCCGGGGAGCTCCTCGGAGAGGATCTCGCGCATTCGGATCTCGTTCGCGGCGTTCGCATAGGAGTTGACGAAGCATACGGCCACGGTGTCGGCGCCGCGCTTCTTGAGCAGGCGACCGAGCTTCCTGGCCTCGTCTTCGTCGAGTTCGGTGATGATGTTGCCCGCGTAGTCGACGCGTTCGGTGACCTCGAAGCGGTCACGGCGACGGATATAGGGGCCGGAGACGTCGGAATAGGCGTCCCACAGATCGTCCTTCGTGCCATCGCGGATCTCAATGACATCGCGGAAGCCCTTGGTCGTCACCATCGCTGATTCGGGGAATCTACGAGTGATGAGCGCGTTGGTGGCAACCGTCGTGCCATGTGAAAAGAGCTCGACCTGGCTGAGGTCGATGTCCGCCCGCTTCACTCCATTGAGGACAGCTTCCATGGGGTTGTCCGGGGTGGACGGGACTTTCGTCACTCGCATTGTCTGGGTGGATTCGTCGAATACACAGATGTCGGTGAATGTTCCGCCGACGTCAACTGCGACGCGTAGATCTGCCACGGTCATCTCCTTCGATTGTGGTTTCCCTCATAGCCTGGCCTTCGATGATCGGGCCGGTCAATGGAGCAGGTGAAGGAAAAGACGGCTAGATTTGTAAGAATCACAAAGCCGTGCCGATGGCGTTGAATGATGCAGCCGGCGAGTGGGAGCAGAGGTGGAATCCAATGAGTTCGAACCGAGACGCCCTGGCGCGAGAGCGAATCTTCGATGAGCTTCTGAGCGCGATGAATTCTGCAGATCCGCTGGAATCGGCGCTCTCACGGGTGGCGCGGATGAGCAGGGGAGCAGGACTCGTCATCAACGAATTCGGCGAGGTCGTCAGGTCCGTCGGTTCCGCCCCAGTCCACCTCATCGCCCGCTGGACTCAGGAGGAGGTCGTCGGTCCGGCGACACCAGCGGGCTGGGCCGAGTCGACGTCCGGTGCGATCGGTCGCTGGAATGTGCACGCTCGAACCGTGCGACTACGCAGCCGCGCCCATGTCATCGTCGTCGCCGTCCACGCCGATGACGAAGAAGCCGGTAGTGCCGGCAGCAAGCGTCGAAGTGGAACTGGGGAGGGTAGAGCTGGCAGCGGCACGAACACCACCCACTCGTCCGCCGAGGTGATCCTCGACGTTCTGTCCAAACTCCTGCGCGCCTTCGAGGGATTCGAGTCCTTTTCGATCAGCAATCGCCGAGAGGAATCGTCGCGGGTTCTGCGCGACTTGGAAGCCGGTGTCTCTCCCGGTCGCGAACCAGCGCTCTGGCGGGTCCTCGAGACCTTCGGCTTTGCAGCCTACGAGCCGATCCGGGCTTTGCGCCTCCGCATCGACGCCTCCGACCCGGGGCGCGGGAAACCGACCCCGAACCCGGGGAGCGGCCTGGTCATCAAGGATTCCGGACACGTCAGTTCGATGGTCGAACAAACCGCGCTCTGCACAGCCGACTTCGACATCGAGGGCAGTCTCGACGATTCCGGCCTCATCGGAGTCGGGGTCTCCGGACTTTTCACAGCACTCAGCCAAGTACCGGAGATGCTGCAGACGGCAGGCGTGGCGCTTGCCTCGGCAGGGGAGTCGAGGTTCGCTTTCGTCGACCGCATGCGCCCGATCGAGTGGGCAGAGGCCCGGATGAATTCACGTTTCGACCGCCGACTCGTCGATCACTTCCTCGCTCCGCTCATCAGCAGCCCCGAGGCGCAGACGACGCTGCGAACCTATGTGGACTGTGGCGGCAACATCGCCGAGGTGGCACGGCGGCTCCAGGTCCACGAGAACACCGTGCGCTACCGGATCGGGCTCATCGAGAAACCGCTCGGCTCTCGGATCACCGACCCTCGCACCGCCGCCGAAATCGTGCTCGCACTGCAATGTCTCGATTCGGCCGACTACGCGTAACCTGAGAGCATGCCCCGTCACCTTCTGACCTCGACGCCGCCGACCCCCGACCCTCCCCGAGGCGGTCCCGCCGGTGACGAGGTAAACAGCGCCGACACGTCTGCCTTGCTCAAACAGCACCCGAAGGGCCCCTTACGAGGCCGCGGGGCACTGCTCGTCCTCTTCGCGATCCTGCTCGTCGCCTGGGTGGGTGTCGCCGGAGTCGGTGGACCCTACTTCGGCAAGATCTCCGAGGTGGCCACGAACGATCGTTCCTCATTCCTCCCCGAGTCCGCCGAATCGACCCGAGCACAGGAGATCATCGACCGCTTCAGTGACGACGACTATGTCCCCGCCATCGTCGTTCTCGAGAACACGGACGGCCTCACCGACGACGACTCCGTGGCCCTCGACGACGTGGCGAAGGAACTCGACGACGACGGTCTGCTTGCCGCCGACGCCTCACCGGTCATCCCCGCGGACGACGGCGACGCCCTCCAACTCATCCTCCCCGTCTCCTCCGACACCACCGCCGATGACGTCGAGAAGATCAGAGACGTCATCGCGAACACCTTCCCGACCGCGAATGCCGCCGATGCGACGCCGGATGAGTCCGGCAACGTCGCCACCCCGGCCACGGTTGCCGATGTCTACGTCACCGGCCCCGCCGGGTTCGCCGCCGACCTCACCGAGGCCTTCGCCGGCATCGACGGGATCCTCCTGCTCGTCGCCCTCATCGCGGTCTTCGTCATCCTCGTCATCGTCTACCGCTCTCCGCTGCTGCCGATCATCGTCCTCTTCACCTCGGTCGCCGCGCTGTCCGCGTCGATCTTCGTCATCTGGCATCTCGCCGACGCCGGGATCCTGCTCATCAACGGCCAGGTCCAGGGCATCCTCTTCATCCTCGTCGTCGGCGCCACCACGGACTATTCCCTCCTCGTCGTGGCCCGGTTCCGCGATGCCCTGCAGACCGAGCCGGATCGTGTTCGGGCCGGGCTCGCTGCGCTCAAGGGCGTCACCGAACCGATCGCGGCCTCCGGAGGCACCGTCATCGCCGGCCTCCTGGTCCTCCTGTTCACCGACCTTGCGTCGACGCGCGCCCTCGGCCCGGTCGCGGCCATCGGCATCGTCGTTGCCATGCTCGCGGCGCTGACCTTCCTGCCCGCCGCGCTCATCATCATCGGTCGTGCCGTGTTCTGGCCGTTCCGACCCCAGGTGACGACCGCCGAGGTTGGGCTCCGTAAGAAGGGAATGTGGGCCCGGATCGCGGGTGGGATCGCCGCCCGACCGCGCCTGATCTGGATCGGACTCGTCATCCTGCTGGCTCTGCCGCTCATTGCGGTGCCGCAGTTCAAGTCGTCCGGGGTCGCGCAGAGCGAGTTCGTGCTCGGCGAATCCGAGGCTCGTGACGGCCAGGACGTCCTGGCCGAGCATTTCCCAGGTGGGTCCGGAACTCCGACCCAGGTCGTGCTCGACGCGAACGAACTGAGCACTGCCGCCGAGGCGGTCGGCCGCCTCGGCGGGGTCGGTTCGATGACCGTGGCCGCTGAGGATTCCCCGAGCGGAACCATCGGGATCGACGAGGACGGAAAGCTCCAGCCCCCGCAGGGTGGCCCGGCCAGCGGAGCACCGGATGCTGCCGGCGGCTCGGCGGCGATCGATCCCACCGAGGTCGACGGTCAGGTCCTCCTTGAAGTCACCCTCTCCGATGCGGCGGACTCCCTGGCTGCCGAGACGACGGTGACGGAGATCCGCGAGGCCGTCCACGACGTCGACCCCGATGCGCTGGTGGGCGGGCAGACTGCGGTCGACCTGGACACGAACAACACCGCCGAGGCGGACCGGACCCTGGCGATCCCGATCATCCTGGTTGTCATCACAGTCATCCTCATCCTGCTGTTGCGGTCCCTGTTCGCGCCGCTGCTGCTCGTGGTCCTGACCGTGCTGTCCTTCGGCACCGCGCTGGGAGTCTCGGCGCTCGTGTTCAACCACCTCATCGGATTCCCGGGCGCCGATCCCTCGGTGCCGCTCTACGCCTTCGTCTTCCTCGTCGCGCTCGGCATCGACTACAACATCTTCCTCATGTCCAGGGTGCGCGAGGAGTCGCTCAAGGTGGGCACAAGGGCAGGCGTGCTCAAGGGGCTCGTGGCGACGGGTGGGGTGATCACCTCGGCGGGCGTGGTGCTTGCGGCGACCTTCGCGGCACTCGGGGTCATCCCGATCATGTTCCTCGTCCAGCTCGCCTTCATCGTCACTTTCGGCGTGCTGCTCGACGCCATCCTCGTGCGCTCGCTCGTCGTCCCGGCCCTCGTCCACGACATCGGGCGCGGAGTGTGGTGGCCGTGGCGGAAACGGATCCCGCGGGACTGAGCGAGGAACCGCCTCGGCGGGGGACGGCATCCGTCGCGGCCGGCGGATCCCGGCGGTCGGGCAGCGAACGTCGGACCGCCTCGGCGATGGAAAACGGATTCATCACAATCCGTCCTGCGCAGTGGTCGACTGTGGCGATGATCACGGTGTTCCTCTAGGATGCAGTACGTAGGTATTGCTCACGCAACACTCACCTGATCATCAGGTTTCGAAGGAGAACACAATGAGGCGCACTCTTCGCCGACCCCGCACCCTCGCCGCAGCCGCCGGAATCGCGGCCCTGACACTGCTCGCCACCGCCTGCGGAGGCGGAGGCGGCGGAGGTGGAGGTGGTGAGGAAGGCGAACAGAGCGCCGACTTCATCACGATCGCCACCGGCGGCTCCTCGGGCGTGTACTACCAGGTCGGAGCCACGATGTCGGAGATCCTCGCCGACGAACTGGGCGCCGACACCTCCGTGCAGTCGACGGGCGCCTCGGTGGAGAACCTCACCCTCATCCAGGACGGGGGAGCGGAACTCGCCTTCACCCAGGGCGACGCGGTCGACCAGGCCCTGGCCGGCGAGGGAGCCTTCGACGGCAAGCAGATCGACTCCCTGCCCGTCGTCGCCAACCTCTACGACCAGTACGTCCAGCTTGTGACCATCGAAGGCTCGGGCATCGACTCGATCGAGGACATCAAGGGCAAATCGGTCTCCGTCGGCGATCAGAACTCCGGCGTCGAACTCAACGCCCGCACCGTCGTCGACGCCTACGGGCTCAGCTACGACGACTTCAGCGCCGACTACCTGCCCTACGCCGAGGCGATCGACCAGATGCGCAACGGTCAGCTCGACGCCGCATTCGTCACCAGCGGTCTGCCGAACTCCGCGGTCACCGACTTAGCGACCAGCGACGACGTCAAGGTCGTCCCGTTCACCG
This sequence comes from Brevibacterium sp. CBA3109, assembly GCF_040256645.1. Taxonomy (NCBI): domain Bacteria; kingdom Bacillati; phylum Actinomycetota; class Actinomycetes; order Micrococcales; family Brevibacteriaceae; genus Brevibacterium; species Brevibacterium koreense. The sequence goes on from NZ_CP158281.1 coordinate 167,829, forward strand.
GGGACGGACGGGAGAAGCTGCTGTCCGAGCACGACTACTTCGGCGAAGGCGAGATCCCGGCCGGCACCTACGGCGACAGCAAGGCGGCCGAGACCCTGACGATTCCCAACCTGCTGGTCGTCAGCCCCTCGCTCAGCGACGACGCCGTCTACGACATCACGAAGACCCTGTTCGACAACATCGACAAGGTCCAGAGCTCGCACAACGCGGCCAAGGACATCACCGTCGACAATGCGCAGGACGTGCCCGTGAGCGAACTCGCCCCCGGAGCGAAGAAGTACTTCGACGAACAGGGCTGAGCCATCACGAGCCTGACCCGCAGGGCGGCTCTCACGCTCGCCACCACGGTGGGGCTGGGCATCGCCGTCCCGACGGCGGTGTCCGGTCCCGCGCCGAGGCGGCTGGTCATCCGACAGCAGGCGCCGGGTGACCGGGTGTACCGGTCGGTGCCGATCGACGGCGACGACGAGGTGGCGATGACGTGGATGCACTCGGTCGACAAGACCCCCTGGTGGGAGTACTACCGGGCCGTCGGCGACGAACTCGTCCTCGGCTGCACGGAACTGTCGCTGATGGGAGCGGGCACCCCGTTCGAGGCACCGCAGACCGAACTCGACGGTGACATGGTCAGGCTCTGCGGCCTCGACGAGCACTTTGGAGCCGTGCGGTGGATCCACTCCCACCGCGTCCACCACCGGATCTACGTCAACGGCGAGCTCCTGCTGCCGACCCAGGCCATCGGCCACCACGTCCACGCCGAGATGATCGTGATCGGAGACTGAAGACCATGACGAACGCACTGCCCACCGAGGCTCCGGGCCCGGAGTCGATCGACTCGGTCGAGAAGTACGACCGCGAATCGCGCACACGCGACATCTGGTCGACGAAATGGGCGCTGCCGCTGACGGTCTTCGCCGTCGGGCTCTCCCTCTACCAGATCTACTACGCCCTCTTCGGCGGACCGCCGACCCTGGTCCACCGCGGCATCCACGTCGGCGCGATCCTCGTCCTCTGCTTCGCCGTCCAGCGCTTCCGCCTCCGCGAGACCCGTTCGACCCCGCCCTGGTTCGACTGGCTGGCCATCGCCGGCTCCGTGGCCATCGCCGTCTACCTCGCGCTCGTCTTCGATCGGCTGACCGTCAGCGGCGGCCGGTTCGAGGCCATCGACGTCGTCTTCTCCGTCCTCTGCCTCGTCCTCGTCCTCGAGGCGGCCCGGCGAGTCACCGGCCTCGTGCTGCCGATCCTGGCCGTGCTCTTCATCGTCTACGACTACTACGGACGGTCGATGCCCGGCCTCTTCCGGCACCGCGGCTATGACCTCGACCGGATCGTCACCTTCATGTACGAGTCCACCGAGGGCATCTTCTCCACGGCCATCGGCGTGTCCTCGACCTACATCTTCCTATTCATCCTCTTCGGCGCCATCCTGCAGAAGTCGGGAATGGGTCAGTTCTTCAACGACATCGCCATGGCCCTGGCCGGACAGGCGCGCGGCGGTCCGGCGAAGGTCGCGGTGCTCGCCTCGGGGTTCCTCGGGTCGATCAACGGTTCGGCGATCGCCAACGTCGTCACCACCGGTGCTTTCACGATCCCGATGATGAAGCGGGTGGGCTACCAGCGCAACTTCGCCGGAGCCGTCGAATCGGCCGCCTCGGTGGGTGGTCAGATCATGCCGCCGATCATGGGTGCTGCCGCCTTCATCATGGCCGAGACCCTCGGGGTTCCCTACACCCAGATCGTCCTCGTCGCCATCATCCCGGCCGTGCTCTACTACCTCGGCATCCTCATCCAGGTCCACCTGCGGGCGACGAGTCAGGGTCTGCGCGGCATCAGCCGGGAGAATCTGCCGGCGGTCATGGACGTGATGAAGGAACGCGGGCACCTGCTGCTGCCGCTGCTGTTCCTGCTCTACATGCTCTTCTTCTCCGGGACGACGATCCTCTTCGCCGCGGTGACGACGATCTTCGTCACGATCGCGGCGGCGATGGTGCGCAAGAGCACCCGGATGTCGCTGCTCGACATCGTCCACGCCCTGCGTGACGGGGCGCTGACCGCGGTGTCCGTGGCGGTGGCCTGTGCCTGTGTGGGCATCATCGTCGGCGTCGCCACCCAGACCGGGTTCGGCGTCAAGCTGGCCGGGACCATCGTCACCATCGGCGGCGGGTTCCTCCTGCCGACGCTGCTGATGACCGCAGTCGCCTGCATCATCCTCGGCATGGGGCTGCCGTCGATCCCGGCCTACATCATCGTCGCCACGATGGCCGCGCCCGCCCTCGTCCAGCTCGACGTGGCGCCCCTGGCCGCTCATCTCTTCGTCTTCTACTTCGGGCTCTTCGCCAATATCACCCCGCCCGTGGCCCTGGCGGCCTTCGCCGCGGCCGGCCTGTCGGGTGGATCTCCGATGCGCACCGGGTTCCTCGCGATGCGTCTGGCCCTGGGCGGGATCATCGTGCCCTTCGTCTTCGTCTATCAGCCCGAGCTGCTCATGCTCGACGGCTCGGCGGTGGACACGATCCGGGCCGCGGTCATCCTGCTCATCGGGGTCACTCTGCTCGCGGTTGCGGCCGAAGGGCACCTGTTCGTGCCGTTGCCGATCTGGCTGCGCATCGTTCTGGCGCTCGGGGCGATCGGTCTGGTCACGCCCAACCATGTGCTCGACCTCGTCGGTGCCACCGTGGCTCTTGCGGCGCTCGGTGCGGCGATGTTCATGGCCAAGCGGCAGGGGCGGCTGCACTGGCGAGAGATCTGAGCTGCCGGCGTTCGGGTGATCACGGCGCCGCTCGTCCGGGGATCGAAGCAGACCCCGGCCGGGCGGGGTGCGTGGGAAGTGCGGGGCGTGCGGCAATACGATACCCCCGGAGTGAGATCGGAGCCGTGGGGCGGCTCTGCTCGACCTCTGCCAACCGGGGGCACGTTGGGGATCTGCCGGGTACTGTCGTCGAGGGGTGGTCGACGGGCCCCGAATCTGGGGCCAGTTATATCATTGAACTACTATTCTGTTGACTATGCAACAAAAGTGTGGCATGACACATCGACGAGCAGGGGCGGACCGATGGACAAGACGACTCCGGTGAGCAGCATGATCAGGCAGAACGGCCCGATCAAGATCGCGGCCTGGCGTCTGATGATGGAGAAGTATCAGGACTTCTATACGAGGTTCGAACACGAGTTCCGGACCCGGCACGGACTGACCGTGAACGAGTTCGACGTCCTCATCAATGCCCGACCTGCAGCTCAGGTCAGGCAGCGGGATCTGCTGCGCAGCCTCGTCATCAGCCGCAGCGCGCTCAGTCGACTGCTCGGCAAGCTCGAGGATCGTGGCCTGGTCACGCAGGAGCCCGACCGCGAGGACCAGCGGGGTGTGCTCGTGGCGCTGACCGCAGAAGGGCAGAGGCTGTGCGACGAGGCGGCCGCGACGAATGCGGAGATCATCCTCGCCGGATTCGCCGGGCTCACGGATGCCGAGGCGGACGAGATCTTCGAGCTCGTCTCGAAGGTCCGCCCGGTCGAGTAGGGGAGCGGGCCCTCCCCGCAGCCGGCCGAACCTCGGTAGCATGTGGCCATGAGCGACGTCGAAGCCCGTTCCGAACAGGTCGTCTGCACTGCCGGGGCCTTCCCGGCCCCAGCTGTGACCAGCAGGGACGCTCGCCGATCGAGATCATCACCTCCCGCGAGGCGACCGCACCCATGAGGAGATCGCGGCCCACCGTGAGGAATGGCAGGCCGAAGGCGACCGCTTCGGCGTCGTCGACGGCTACGTAGGCAAGGGTGGGCCCGGTCGCAATGCCGATGGCATGGGGAGGCTCCCCGTGCCGAGGCTGCCCGACGTCACGATCATCCTGCGGAATAATCCGCCGCCCCAGGTCCAAGGTGGGCCCGTTGATTAGACCGGACCCGCGGAATAGAACCGCCGCGAATTCCGCTCCACCCAGTACCAGCAGAGCACGACGAAAGGGTTATAGCCATGGTGAAGACATTCGAGGACAAGACCGGCGCCGAGGTGACCGTGTCGAGCAACGAGGCCACCCGGTCCTATGACATCGCCGTCGCCGACGGCACCGTCGCCGGCCACGCTTATTTCCTGGCAGGACCCGACGCAGAGACCGAACGCATCTTCCACCACACCGTCGTCGACGAGCAGTTCGGCGGTCGTGGGTTATCGAAGATCCTCGTCGCCGAGGCACTCGAGGACTCACGCGAACGCGGAGTGACCGTCGTGCCCGTCTGCCCGCTCTTCGTCAAGAAGCTCCAGGAGGCCGGCGACGACTACGCGGCACAGGGCGGGAAGTACCGCAACGCCACCGGTGCCGACATCGACATCGTGAAAAGCCAGGCGTGAGCGGGTCGACGAGCAACGCGAGTCGTCCCTTCATCGACAAGATCCACCCCGAGAACGACAAGAACATGGCCCAGGCGGCCGCGGCATCGCGGAAGGCCTCACGTGCCGCAGGTCTCGATGACGGGCTCATCGAGCTCGTGAACACACGGGTCTCGCAGATCAACGGTTGCCGCACCTGCCTGAGCATCCACGCTCCGGCCGCACGGAATGCCGGAGTCTCTCAGCTCAAGCTCGACGTGCTGCCCAGCTGGCACGAGGCTGAGATCTTCACCGATGAGGAGTTCGCGGCCCTGACCCTTGCCGAGTCACTGACCGTGCTCGACAAGGCCGCCGATCGCGACCAGATCGCCGCGGACGCGTCCCAGCATCTGACAACCGAGCAGATCTCGGCGATCGAGTGGTCGATCATCCTCATCAACGCGTTCAACCGCATCTCGATCGCCAGTGACCACCCGGTCTTCGGAGCTCAGCAGGACTGAGCGTCTGCCGGCCGATTGGGTGTGGTCGACCGAGCGGTTGGACTCGGTGGGCCTCAGTTGAGGATCTGTGAATCGCCGACGAAACAAAACGGGCTTGACCAGATCGAGCAAGATTTGGCCTAGATATAGAACACTGCGCTCTCGTCCGGGCCGTCTGGGTTCCGCTTGTACTTAACGAATATGCGCCGATCAGTCTTGTCTAACTCGGGTGCTGCGATGAGCGCCACACTCATTCCTGGCGAGAGTGTTTCGGGAAGCTGTGGAGGCAGGTTCAGATATAGCTCCGGTGCGGTGATGGAGATGCTGAATGCGGTGTGCGTCCCGTAGTTGGTGAGGTTGTGCCAGTGAGATTCGTGCGGGTTCGGGGTGAGGCCCAGACGGACTTTCCCCTGCTCGAATAGCGCCTTGTTGATGCCGGTTGCGTCTTCGGCTGCGTTGGCTGATCGTTTGGCTTGCGTGAGCGCGCGCCGAGCATCGCAACGTGCCCAGACTGCGACACCTAGGCTAAGGATTGCGACAGCTGCCCCGGCGATTCCCCATCCTTCTATGACTGAATCTAAGCATATTGGGGTGGGAGCCGGTTGAGGTCGGGCACAATGGGGTGTATGGGATTTCATTTACTTACAAAAGGTGCATTCCGGCAGTCGGTAGAAGTTGACAGCCCGGCGGTACAGACCGCGTCTTCCCCCGCTGTTCTGTTTGACGGTGGAGGTGCTGACTTGTTCGGCGGGTTCCCAGTCAGGTTTCTGGAAAATACGGGCGAGTGGGTGAATGTCCCCGATGCTGTCGGTCGCCAGTGGGAGTCTCTTCCCGCCGAGGTTAGGGGGCGGTTGATTCGTGAGCCCTCTATCGAACTCTCTATGGAGGACTTCGACGTGTTAACCAGGGCTGAGGTTGGGGTGTCGGCTGGGTTCTTTGCCCTGTCGGACGATGAGCTGGAATGGCGCATTGCTGGTCCGTTTAAGAACTTCGTGGAGTTGCTTTCGGACATTGCAGGCGAGGGGCTGTAGTCCTCGTGGAGCAAATTGCCCCGTGTGGTTGTCTTTGGACGGTCACACGGGGCATTTTCTGCATTCACAATGCTTTGGTCCGCCCGCCCCGTGTAACGTCTGCGCAGTTCTCCTGCATCGAACCGGGCAGGACCAGCCTGCCTTCGGTGTCGGATCGTCTTCCTCCTCAGCTTCCTCGCCGTGGTGTACACGAGCGTGCTCGGCGGATTCTCCGGCATCGCCTACGTCACCGCCGACTGCCTGCGAGTGCTCAGGCGTTACCCGCACCAGGACGAGGCGCGCTTCGACATGTCGGCGAAGTCGGTCGAGTTCCGCGGCGCGCTCGTCTACCTGTCCGTGGCGACGCTGGTCATCATGGGGCTCGGCAAGCCCGTCACCCTCGTGCTCATCTATGCCGCGATCAGCGCGTTCATCCTGCCGGTGCTCGCGCTCGCCCTGCTCGTCATCCTCAACCGCGGATCCGTGCCGACCGGCCTGCGCAACACGTGGTGGTCGAACACGCTGCTGACGGTGTGCCTGGCACTCTTCGGATTCTTGGCGATCCTCCAGGTCAAAGAGTCGGTGATGGGGTTCATCGGGTGAAGTGAGGCGCACCCGACAACTGTCGGGCCCACGCGGCGAAACCGCGATGGCCTGGCGGTAGTGCCGCGGTGCCGGGGTTGGCATACTTGGTGACATGACACAACGACGGTCACGATTCGACGCGGAGCTCGCCGCGAGTCTGTCCGTCATCGGCGGGGTCTTTCCGCCGACCATCACTCCTTCGCTCATCGACTTCATGCGAGTCTCGTACGCCTCGGAGCCGCTGGCGGAGACTCTCAACGGCCGTCGGGTCGAACATTCCGAATATCAGGTGCCGGGCCACCTCGGCGAGGACATCACCGTCTCCGTCTTCAGACGATCCGGGGACACCGGACGACGACCGACGATCGTCTACGCCCACTCCGGCGGGCTGATGTTCGGCGATCGCTTCAGCGCGCTCGGCCTCAACCTCGACTGGGTCGAGAAGATCGGTGCGATCCTCATCTGCCCCGAATACCGCCTGGCGCCCGAGTTCCAAGACCCCTATGCGCGTGAGGACATGTACGCCGCGCTCCTGTGGACGGCAGAGAACTCCGACACCCTCGGCGTCGACCCCGCCCGACTCATCGTCGCCGGAGCCAGCTCCGGAGGGGGACTGGCCGCCGGCATGGCGCTGGCAGCCCGCGACCGGCGCGGACCGAAGCTCAAGGGCCAACTGCTTACCTACCCCATGCTCGACGACCGAGGCATCACACCGTCGACCCATCAGTTCGACGGCATCGGCGTCTGGGATCGGGTGAGCAACGAAACCGGATGGCAGGCGATGCTCGGCGATGACTACCGCACCGAGGCAGTCTCGCCCTACATCGCACCATCGCGTGCCAACGACCTCACCGATCTGCCGCCCGCGTACATCGACGTGGGCTCGGCCGAGATCTTCCGGGACGAAGCCGTCGCCTACGCCTCGGCCCTCTGGAACGACGGCAGCGAAGCGGAGCTGCACGTGTGGCCCGGAGGCTTCCACGCCTTCGATATCTTCGCCGCCCATACACACCTTGCGCAAGGAATGATCAGCACCCGAATGGCCTGGATCGAGAAGCTCCTGGCCGACTGAAAGGAACATCATGTCTGAGAACACAGCTGTCAACGACGCAGTTGTCCGCGTGGCCACGAAGACCGTCGACAGCGGCGGCGTCCCAGGCGTCGTCGCAGGAGTGACCACCGACAAGGAGACCATCAGTCTCACTGCTGCAGGAGTCCGCTCCCTCGACGATTCGCAGCCGATGACCACGGACTCCGTGTTCATGATCTTCTCCACGACGAAGGCCCTGACCGGCACCGTGGCACTGCAGCTGGTGGAGTCGGGAGAGCTCGACCTCGACGCCCCGGCGAAGGACTATGCCCCAGGGCTGGCCGACGTGCAGGTCATCGACGGTTTCGACGACGGCGGAGAACCGATCCTCCGGGCACCCGCCAGCGAACCGACCACCAAACAGCTGCTGCTGCACACCGCCGGCTTCGGCTACGACTTCTTCAACGAGAAGTACGAACGGCTCGCCCGCGAACACGGCCAGCCGAGCATCGTCACCGCCACCAGGAAGGCGTTGGAGACTCCGCTGCTGTTCGATCCCGGCACCCAGTGGGAGTACGGGTCGAACATGGATTGGGCCGGCCAGGTCATCGAAGGCATCACCGGAAAGACTCTGGGTGAGGCGATGCGCACCCGAGTCCTCGAACCGCTGGGCATGGACGACAGCACCTTCCGTCCGACCGCGTCGATGCAGGAGCGGCAGGCCACGATGCACCAGCGCACCGACGGCGAACTCGCGGCGACCGACTTCATGCTGCCCGATCCGCAGGTGGAGATGGGCGGCCACGGACTCTTCTCGACCGTCGATGACTACCTGAAGTTCATCAGGATGTGGCTCAACGACGGAGCAGCCGACGACGGAACCGTCGTCCTCCGCCCCGAAACGGTGGACCTGGCCACGCAGAACCACCTCGGCGATCTTCGGGTGAAACTGATGCCCGGAGTCATCCCGAGCTTGTCCAACGATGCGGAGTTCTTCCCCGGCATGCCGAAGACCTGGGGATACACGTTCATGATCAACGAGGAGGACGCCCCGACCGGACGCCCGGCCGGCGCCGCCGCATGGGCGGGTCTTGCCAACCTCTTCTACTGGTTCGACCGACAGAACAAGATCGGCGGGTACTGGGCCACACAGATCTTCCCCTTCGCCGACCCCGACTCCGTCGGTGGGTACCTCGAGATGGAGACGGCAGTCTACGATGCTCTGAAAGGCTGATTCGCGACCGAGGCGAATCGCGACCGTCGGGCGACAATCGTGGACTGCCAATCGTCGATCGACGGACGAACGAGGAGGTGGTGACGTGCAGGAGCTGCTCGGCAGGATTGCCAAGCTCGATCCCGAAGCGAGCCTGGGTCTGCGCGTCATCGCCTGTTTCGACGAACTCATGGCCGGCGAGGTCAATTCCCATGCCCTCGCCTCCGCGGCCGCGGCTCTGGCCGGTTGCCCGGTCGGCTTTCGCAGTGGGGACGGGAGCAGGCAGCTGAGGGTCGATTCAGGCGGAGTCTCGATTCCGGGAGACCGACCCGCCGAGGTGGCCGCCCTGTCCCTGCCGAACGATTCCGAGGTCTGGCTCGAGCGGGAGGACGTTGCCTTGCCCAACGATGAACTCATCCTTGAGAGATTCGGCCTGGCCATCGGCGTGAGATTCGGTCTCGAACGGCAGCAGCTGGAGACCCCGCGGGACGTGGCGCTCGCCCTCGACCCTGCCGCGACGCCCGAAGACCGGATTGCTGCCGCGGTTCGCCTCGGGTTGACGCCTGGTTCGGGATATCGAGTCCTCGCGGCCCCGCTGTTCGCCGTCTTCGAGAAACGACCCGCCGGTCCCACCGATGTCATCACCAGCGAACATGGCACTCTGCAGGTGGTCATCGTGACCGACGACACCGAGGACATCGCCGTGACACCGGCCGGACTGGGGCCGTCCGGGTCGATCGGAGAATTGCCGCGGTCACTGCGGGCAGCCGTGGTGGCACTGCGGCTCAGCCGCCCGCCCGAGGAAGGGCTCGTGCGGGCGGAAAACTTCGGTGGGCTCGTCGAACTGCTCGCCGAATCATCTGACACAACCGATCCGGACGCTGCGCTGATCGACGAGATCATGGACTCGCAGTGGGCGGAGTCCACGGTGCGCGTGCTCCTCGAAGCACCGACGATCCGACAGGCGGCCCGCGACCTCGGTCTGCACCACAGCACGGTGCAGAGCCGGGCCGAGCAGATCGAACGCTGCCTCGGCTACGACCCGCTGTCGGGCTACAACCGCACCAGGTTGGGCATCAGCGTGCTCCGGTGGCGGCTTCGCAATTCCCGAGTGCTTGAACTTCCGGGGCCCGTGGGGTGAGGGGTTCTTGGCCGCCACTTGCCCGCGGTACTCGCCTCGTGCTCACTCCCGACCGGAGCTGATCCACTGAGGGTTGTCCACGATGTTCCGAGTCCCCTCGACGAGGATGCGGATCGCATCGAGGCTGCCCATGTCCTCGGCATCCAGTCTCAGATCGAGTGCGCCGAGACGCATCGGCGGTTTCGTGTCGCGTGAAAGACAACCTACGGCTGAGAGTGCACTCGAAGTCAAGGGGCGTTCGCTCCTGCTCTGCGGCGTGAGGGCACGGGAGCGAATGCAATAGTGCCTTGACTCCCCACTTGGGGAGTCAAGGCACTATTGCCGAATCCGGCCGTGCGTCCTACACGAACGCCGTCGCGAAGAACGGAACGAACGTCACCAGCGCCAGAGCAGTCAGCAGCACCAGCGCACTCGGGATGGCAGCCTTCGCCACGCGCATGACGCTCATACCCGACATGCCGGAGGCGACGAACAGGTTGAGCCCCAGCGGCGGCGTGATCATGCCGATCTCCAGGTTCATCACGACGATGATGCCGAAGTGGATCGGGTCGATGCCCAACTCCATGGCGATCGGCAGCAGGATCGGTGCCAGGATGAGGATCGCCGAGGACGTCTCCATCACACAGCCCACGAACAGCAGCAGGATGTTGACGAGGATGAGGAACTGCCACGGCTGCAGGTCCCAGGCTGTGATCGTCTCCGAGATCGATCCCGGGATCCGCTCACTGGCGAGGACGAAGGTGAAGAGGATGCCGTTGGCGATGATGAACATGACCATCGCCGAGGTTTTCACCGATGACAGCGTGACTTCCCACAGCTGCGAGATCTTGATCTCGCGGTAGATGACCAGGGACACCACCAATGAGTAGGCGACAGCGACGGCCGCCGCCTCGGTGGGGGTGAACCAGCCTGAGTAGATTCCACCCAGGACCAGGAACGGCAGGGCCAAGGCGAGGATCGCGTCGCGGAATGCCTTGAGCTTGTCCACATTGGACATCCGGAAGCCTTCCCCGGCGTTGCCGTAACCGTTCTTCCATGCCACGAACACGGCCATGCCCAGCAGCATGACTCCGGCGAGGATTCCCGGCAGAATGCCGGCGAGGAACAGGTCACCGATGTTCTGCTCGGTGGCGATGCCGAAGACGATGAGCGGGATCGACGGTGGAATGAGGATGCCCAAGGACCCCGAGGTGGCCACGAGCCCCGTGGAGAATTCCTTCGGATAGCCGTTTCGCATCATGGCCGGGATCATCAGCGCACCGACGGCCACGACCGTGGCAGGTGATGAACCGGAGACCGCTGCGAAGAACATGCACGCAAGCACCGTGGTGATCGCCATGCCCCCGCGCAGATGCCCGACCATTGCCGCACCGAAGTCGGTCAGTCGCCGCGAGATTCCGCCGCGGGACATGATGTTGGCCGCGAGGATGAAGAACGGAATCGCCATCAGCGGGAACGAGTTCAGAGCGTTGAAGAGCCGTTCCGAGACCTGGGTCATCGGGATGAGCGTGAAGTAGTAGAAGTAGACGAGGCTGGTCAGACCCAAGGCCACCGCAATGGGCGCCGAGGTGACGAGCAGCAGAATGAGGACTGCAATGAGAACGAATGTTGCTTCGAGCATCAGCGATCCCCTTCCTTCGTATCGTCGTCATCGATGGCGATGTCGTTCACGTCGATGCCGACTGCCGCGGCTTCCTCAGCGAACACGTCCTTGTCGAGCTCTTCGGCCGGGGCGTTGATCGCTCGGATGAGCATTTCGGCGGCGCGGATGAAGAACAGCGTCATGCCCACGGCCAGTGAGAGTTCAACAACCCACAGAGGCAGCTTGAGCGCCGGTGTGATCGTCGTGCGTGAGAAGGGTTCGCTGATCAGCGCCCAAGACAGGTAGGCGATGAAGCCTGCGTAGATGAGGGTCATCAGCCCGCCGAGGACGACGAAGAACTTCTTCTTCTTGCCCTTGAGCAGCGTCGGCATGATGTCCACGGCCACGTGCTCGTTGTGGCGTAGGGTCACGACCGCACCGAAGAAGGTCGAGCAGATGATGAGGTAGATGATGGCCTCTTCGGACCAGAAGAGCACGTCTCCTGTGATGTTGCGCAGGAGCACGGCGAAGACCGCGAGTGCTGTGGCGCCGATGAGACTGGCGCCGGCCAGGAAGTTCTCGACCCGGCTCAGATACTTGTCGAAGGTCTTCATCGTCACTCACGTTCCTTGTCACGCTGCAGGAGCTCGTCGACGACCTCTGGTCCGATGACATCGCTGTACTTCTCGTACTCGGAAGGCACGACCATGTCTTTGAATGACTGGCGCTCCTCCTTCGTGGGCACCACGATCTTCGTGCCCCCGGACTCCTCGATGAGCCGCTTGGATTCCGCGTTGACCTTCTGTGCTTCCTTGCGGTTGAACTCGGAGGCTTCATCGGCAGATTCGTCGACGACAGCCTGCAGATCATCGGGCAGTTCGTCATACCAGCGCTTATTCACGGTGAGGATGTAGCCGATGTAACCGTGATTGAGTTCGGTGACGTACTTCTGGACGGTGTGCATCTTCTGCGACTCGATGTTCGAGTACGTGTTCTCACCACCGTCGATGAGTCCCTGCTGAAGCCCGTTGTAGACCTCGGCGAAAGCCAGGGGCGACGGGATTCCGCCCCAGGTCTCGAACTGAGTGCGCAGCACATCCGAAGGCTGGATGCGATACTTCTTGCCCTTCATATCGTCAGGGCTCAGCGTCGCATTGTTCGAATGGATCTGCTTCATTCCCGAATCCCACAGGCCCAAGACCTTCAGCCCATTGGCCTCGAGGTCGGGGTTGGCGTAGATGGCCTTGCCGATCTCGGTGTCGGGGCTGACGATCTCCGGGATCTCATCCGGGTGATCGAAGATGAACGGCAGGTCGAGAACCTGCAGGCTCGGCGCGATCGTCGTGAACTTCGCGCTCGCCGGGGCGAGCATCTGCACAGCATTGGACTGCAGCGCCTGCATCTCGTCCTTGTCGCCGTAGAGTTCCGAGTTCGGGAACACCTCGACCTGGATGCGACCATCGGACTTCTCTTCGATCTGCTTTGCGAAGAAGTCAGCGGCCAGTCCCTTCGGCGTGCTCGTCGAAGTCACATGGGCGAAGCGCAGTTCGAACTTCTCCTGCTTGCCGCTGCGCGCGGGATTGCACCCGCTCAGTGCCAGCAGGCAGATCGACAGGCAGGCAACCAGCGGTTTCCACCTGGGTCGTCGTATCGACGTCATCGTCAGCTCCAGTAATCGAGACCAATGTCATGTCAGTCTCCGAGGTGACGAGCGCAGACATTGCAGTCTGCTGCACAATGCACGGCAACGTGCTTTGGAGGTGCGATGGGTCACCTTCGGAGCCAAACCATTTGAGCTTAGACGAGAATCAGCCGATTTCCAATATTATCTGACGAAGAATGCATTATTTCTTGAGATGTGGGAACCCGTGGCCGATGGATGCAGAGAATGGGGGAGTGGGGCCGCTCAGTCTGCGTCGAAGTCGAAGGGGTCAGAGATCGGCTCACCGGCCGTGGACTCGGCCAGGCGCAGGAACCCGTTGGTGATGTGATCGCCGAGGTGCTTCGCCGCAGCGTCCGGATCGATGCGTTTCACGGCGTCGACGATGGCCTGGTGTTCGCTGTGGACCTCGTTGAGTCGGTCCGAACTGTCGAGGGTGAGATCCCAGGGGAAGGCATGCCACCGGGTGGCGATGTCATCGCGCAGGGCCGGGAGTCCGCACCGATCGTAGAAGAAGAAGTGGAACTCCTCGTTGCGGGTGTTGCGGCCCATGGCATCGCCTTCTTCGCTGGCGGAGTCGAGTGCCTCGAGGAGCTTCTCTGCTTGGCGCAGTTCGTGGCGGGAGATCCGTGTCGTGGCACGGGCGATGGCGAAGGTCTCGGTCAGTTTGCGGGTGACGAAGAGGGACTTGAGGCGGTCGACGTCGACGCCGGCCACGCGCACGCCGCGATGGGCCTCGGAGGAGACGAGACCTTCGGATTCGAGGATGCGCAGGGCTTCGCGGACAGGAGTGATCGAAGCCTTGAACCATTCGGCGACCTCGTCCTGACGCAGGCGTTCACCGCGTTCGAGCTCGCGGCCGAGGATCTTCCGGCGCAGGCCCAGGACGATCTTGTCCCGCTTCGTCGATGCTGATTCCTGATCCACTCCACAGCCTTCCGTTGTCGCTCGTCGTGCCTCGTCAATTGCCTTCGCTTCGTGAAGTGTATCCCGGTGCACGGTTTCAGCGTGAATAATGCATGATGTGGTGAATGATGTATTCTGTCGGGGATAGCTCATGAAATCTCGTTGTGGAGGCCCCGTGCACGCCGAACTTCCGTTGTCCGGTATCACCGTCATCAGCTGCGAGCAGGCTGTGGCGGCACCGTTCGCCTCCAGGCAGCTCGCCGACCTGGGCGCACGTGTGATCAAGATCGAGCGCCCCGGAACCGGGGACTTCGCCCGCGGATACGACACCACCGTCAACGGCATGGCAAGCCACTTCGTATGGCTCAACCGCAGCAAGGAGAGCCTGAGCCTCGACCTCAAGCACCCGCAGGGCAAGGCGATCCTCAAGGATCTCGTCGCCGAGGCCGACGTGTTCATCCAGAACTTCGCCCCCGGGGCCGCCGAACGCTTGGGCTTCGGTGCCGATGAGCTGCGCGGGACTAATGAACGTCTCATCTACGCTTCGATCTCCGGATACGGACCAGACGGACCGTACAAGAACGCCAAGGCATACGATGCACTTGTGCAGGCCGAAGCAGGATTGGTCTCCGTGACAGGGACCGAGGATCACCCCGCGAAGACGGGGATCTCAACGGCGGACATCTCCGCCGGCATGTACACCTATTCCGGAATCCTCGCCGCACTGTTCAACCGGGAGAAGACAGGCGAAGGCGCCACCCTCCAGATCAGCCTCTTCGACTCCCTCGTCGAATGGATGGGCTACCCCCTGTACTTCACCCACGGCAGCGGCACCCGCCCCACCCGAGCCGGAACCTCCCACGCGGCCATCGCCCCCTACGGTGCCTTCACCTGCGGCGACGGCACCCAGATCATGCTCGCAATCCAGAACGAACGCGAATGGAAGAGCTTCGCCACCCAGGTCCTGGGCCGCGACGACATGGTCACCGACGAACGCTTCGACCGGGCCGCCCACCGCTACGCCCACAAGGACGAACTCCAGACCATCATCGAAGAAGTCTTCGCCGACTTCACCGGTCAGCAGTGCGATGAGCTCCTTGAAACCGCGAAGGTCGCACACTCGCGGCAACGCGACATGACCGAGATCGCCGATCACCCCCAGCTGGTCGAACGTGACCGCTGGCAGGACGTCGGCTCCCCGGTCGGACCGATCTCCATGCTCGTGCCCCCGGTCGAAATGTCCGGTGTCGTTCCTCGGATGGACCCGATTCCCGACGTGGGCGACCATACGGAGTCCATCCTCGACGATCTCGGAATCAGCCCGGAGAAGGTCGCCGAACTCCATCGTGAAGGAGCCATCTGATCACCATGGCCGATCTATCCGCACCCGCAACGTCCGCGCCCGCAACTTCCACCGTCGCCTATACACCGCTGCTGCCCACGCACGGTGATGGCCCGGCCATGCGGCAACTCGACATCGACGGAGTCGAAACGGTCCACGCCGAGGTGGCCGGACAGTCCAGGTCATTCCTGCAGGTGGCACCCTCGACGCTGACCGACCTCGCCGAGGTCGCGTTCAAAGAGGTCTCCCACTACCTGCGCACCGATCACCTGGCCAGTCTGCGCGCGATCATCGACGATCCGGAAGCCAGCGCCAACGACGTCTTCGTCGCCCTCGACTTGTTGCAGAACGCCTCGGTCTCGGCCGGAGAGATCCTGCCCATGTGCCAGGACACCGGCACCGCGATTGTCTCCGCCAAACGCGGACCCAATGTGCTCACCGACGGTGATGACGCCAAACATCTCTCGGCCGGCATCCACCGGGCCTATGAGGAACTCAACCTCCGCTACTCCCAGCTCGCCCCGGTCAGCCTCTTCGAAGAGAAGAACACCGGAACGAACCTGCCCGCCCAGATCGAAGTCGGCTTGAGCCCGGCCGATGACTACGAACTGCTGTTCATGGCCAAGGGCGGGGGAAGTGCGAACAAATCCTTCCTCTACCAGGAGACGAAGGCCGTGCTCAACGAGGACTCGATGCTCGACTTCCTCGCCGAGAAGATCTCCACCCTGGGCACCGCGGCCTGCCCGCCCTACCACCTCGCAGTCGTCATCGGCGGACCCTCGGCGGAGTTCACACTCAAGACCGCGAAGCTCGCCAGCGCCCACTACCTCGACGACCTGCCCACCACCGGTGACGCGACACTGGGCCACGGGTTCCGCGACACGGGCTTCGAAGACACCGTGTTCAAACTGACCCAGACGCTCGGATTCGGCGCCCAGTTCGGCGGCAAGTACTTCTGCCACGACGTGCGCGTCGTCAGGCTACCCCGCCACAACGGGTCACTGCCGATCGCGATCGCCGTGAGCTGCTCGGCCGATCGGCAGATCATCGCCCGCATCAACTCAGACGGCGTCTTCATCGAAGAGCTCGAGCACGATCCCGCACGGTTCCTGCCCTCCATGGGCCGGGTCGAGGAGATCGAATCCGGCAACGTCACCGAGGTGGACCTCGACCGACCCATGCCCGAACTCCAGTCCCAGCTGAGTGGGCTCGTAGTCGGCGACCGGCTCTCGCTGACCGGCACGGTGATCGTGGCCCGCGACATCGTCCACGCCAAGCTGCGACAGCGTCTCAATGAGGGCGGCGAACTTCCCGACTACTTCAAAGACCACCCGATCTACTACGCGGGACCGGCGAAGACGCCCGAAGGGATGCCCTCGGGATCGTTCGGGCCGACCACTGCCTCACGGATGGACACCTACGTGCGGCAGTTCCAGGAAGCCGGCGGATCGATGATCATGCTCGCCAAGGGCAACCGCTCCAAGCAGGTCAAGGACTCCTGCGCGGAATTCGGCGGCTTCTACCTCGGCTCCATCGGCGGACCCGCAGCACGTCTGGCCCAGGACTGCATCACCTCCGTCGAAGTCCTCGACATGGAAGACCTCGGCATGGAGGCCGTCTGGCGGATCAAGGTCGAGGACTTCCCGGCCTTCATCATCACCGACGACAAAGGCCACGACTTCTTCGACACCACCGGACCCGACACCACAATCGGACTCGGACGCACACGCACAGCCAAGGACGGCGCCCGCCTGGACTGAACCAGGCACGGGCCACCACGGACACGGCCACGCCGGGCCACCTCGGCGAGGCATTGAGAAGAATTTTCAGCATCAGAGGATAAGGAATTCGACATGGCAGTCAGCACTGAAGAGCAGATGATGATCGACACGGTCGCCGAGTTCATCGACCACGACGTCAAACCCCACGTCAACCGGGTCGAACACGCCGACGAATACCCGGAGAAGTGGATCCAGACCATGAAGGACATGGGCATCTACGGTCTCGCGATCGACGAACCCTGGGGCCCGGGCAAGGTCTCGACCGAGGCCTACGCGCTCATCACGCAGGAACTGGCCCGCGGGTGGATGTCCCTGGCCGGGGCCATGGGCGGGCACACCGTCGTAGCCAAGCTCATCGCCGAATACGGCACGGCCGAGCAGAAGGACAAGTACCTGCCGCGCATGGCCACCGGTGAACTGCGCGCGACCATGGCCCTGACCGAACCCGGCGGCGGCTCCGACCTGCAGGCCCTGCGCACGGTCGCGACCAAGGACGGCGAGGACTACGTCATCAACGGGTCGAAGACCTGGATCACCAACGCCCGCAAGTCCGACCTCATCGCCCTGCTCGTCAAGACCGACCCCACGGCCGAACCTCGCCACAAGGGCATCTCGATCATCCTCGTCGAAAAGGCCGAGGGCTTCACCGTGTCGAAGAACCTCTCGAAGCTCGGCTACAAGGGTGTCGAGACCTGCGAGCTCGTGTTCGAGAACCTGCGCCAGCCGCAGTCCCAGCTGCTCGGTGAGAAGGAGGGCGTGGGCTTCAAGCAGATGATGAAGGGCCTGGAGATCGGCCGCATCCAGGTGGCCTCCCGCTCACTCGGCGTGGCCCAGGCTGCCCTCAATGACGCGGTGAAGTACTCCCAGGAACGCGAGTCTATGGGCAAGCCCATCTGGAAGCACCAGGCGGTGGGCAACCAGCTCGCGAAGATGGCCACGAAGCTCGAGGCCGCCCGTCAGCTCGTCCTCCACACCGCTCGCACCTATGACTCCGGTGATCGCGTGGACATGGAGGCCGGCATGGCCAAGTACTACGCCTCAGAGATGGCCGCCGAGGTGGCCCTTGACGCTATCCGTGTCCATGGCGGTTACGGATACTCCACCGAGTACGACGTCGAACGCTACTACCGTGATGCTCCGCTGATGATCGTCGGCGAGGGCACCAACGAAATCCAGCTCGGCGTCATCGCCAAGCAGCTCATCGGCCGCAACAAGGCCTGAGAAGGAGTCTCACTATGACGCATAAGCCCAGGCCTAGGCCGAATACTCCGCACTTCATGACCGAGGACCGGCTGGAGATCCAGCAGCTGGCTCGAGAGTTCGCCCGCGATGTTGTCCTGCCGCTCGCCAATGAACTCGACCCCGTGGAGGGTCAGTTCCCGGAGTGGTTCATCAAGCAGATGGCGGACATGGGGTTCTTCGGGATTCTCATCCCCGAAGAATACGGGGGCCTCGGGCTCGGCGTCTTCGAGTACTGCCTCGTTGCCGAAGAGCTCTCCAGAGCCTGGATGTCCGTTGGTGGCCTGTTGGCTCGCGGCAATGGGATGGGCGGTGGATTCTCACCCGAACAGGAAGCTCGTCTGCTGCCGAAGGTCGCGACCGGTGAATACCTCGGCGCCTTTGCCCTCTCCGAGGCCGAGGCTGGGTCGGATGTGGCAAACATTCGTTGTAAAGCCACCCGTGCCGATGATGGTGGTTGGGTCATCAACGGCACGAAGATGTGGTGCACGTTCGCTGATCAGGCCGACTACATCATCCTCTTCGCCCGCACCTCGACCGATGAGGAAAAGCGTCACCGTGGGATCTCGGCATTCCTCGTGGAGAAGAAGCGTGGTGAGTTCCCCGAGGGCATGTCCGGTACTGCGGTGAAGAAGATCGGGTACTTCGGGTGGAAGACCTGGGACCTGAACTTCGACGACTTCCACCTGCCGGCCGACGCCCTGCTGGGTGAGGAAGACCGTGGCTTTTACCAGGCCGTGTCGGGTCTCGAGGTGGGGCGTGCTCACACGGCGGCTCGTTCGATCGGTTTGGCGCAGGCAGCACTGGAGGACTCGATCGCGTATCTCAAGCAGCGGGTCCAGTTCGGTCACCCGTTGGCTGATTTCCAGCATCTGCGGTTCAAGGTCGCTGACATGGCCGCCCAGATCGAGGCTAGCCGGGCGTTGATGTATCACGTGTGCACGCAGATCGATTCGGGTGCCCGCTGTGACAAGGAAGCCGCGATGGTCAAATACCTGGCTGCTGAGATGGCGGAGAAGGTCACGTCGGAGGCGGTCCAGATCCATGGTGGTGCCGGGTATACGAAGGACTTCGCGGTGGAGCGTCATTGGCGCGATGCCCGGTTGACGAAGATCTTCGAAGGATCGTCAGAGATCCAGATGCGCATCATTTCTGACGAGCTGTTAGGGCGTTGAGATGACCGAGACTAACTTGCAGGACTGGGTCGGACGATCCAGCACCGATGAAGACATTGCCGACGGCGTCAATGCTGCCCGGCTGGCCACACTGCTCGAGCAGGGTCCGCAGGACGGCTCCGAACCGCAGCGCTTGTTCCCCGTTGGGCACTGGCTGCAGTTCGCCGAAGACGATGTGCCGATGAGCGAGCTCGGAACAGACGGGCATGCGAAGCTCGGCGCTGCGCTGCCACGGGTCGACCTGCCTAGGCGTATGTGGGCCGGCAGCAAGCTCGAGTTCCACGGTCCCATCGTTGCTGGACAGAAGCTGTCGCGCACGACGACCATCGAATCGATCACCGAGAAGGCTGGCGGCAGCGGCCGACTCTGCTTCGTTGTGTTGCGCCATGAGGTCTCCGCCGATGGAAACCTGGCGACAACGGACCGGCACACGATCGTCTATCGGGAAGCCACCTCGGCGCCCGAGGGATCCGCGGCGGCACCAGCCCGGGCGGACTCACGCGCACCCGTGGGCTGGGACTGGGTGCGCTCGGTGCGACCCAACGAGGTCACGCTCTTCCGCTACTCAGCGCTGACGTTCAACTCCCACCGCATCCACTACGACCACCCATACGTGACAGGCGTCGAAGGCTACCCGGGACTCGTCACCCACGGTCCGCTGACCGCGACGCTGCTACTCGACGCGTTCATCAAGAACCACCCCGAGGCAACCGTCGCCACCTACGACTTCCGCGCGAAGTCGCCCCTGTTTGCGAACGAGCAGATCCACCTCATCGGTCGCAGCACCGGGGCGAACACCCATGAACTCGAAGCCATCGCACCTGACGGCAAGACCGCGATCGCGGCAACGGTGACGACCACGGAAAGCTGAGGAGAACACATGTCTGAGACACGACCGGCACCACTGACCGGACTGAAAGTCGTCGAGATCTCCGCCTTCGTCGCAGCACCTCTGGGTGCGATGACCCTGGCTCAACTGGGCGCAGATGTCATCCGCATCGACCCCATCGGCGGCAACATCGACGCGAACCGGTGGCCGATCAGCGATGACGGCACGAGCATCTACTGGGCCAGCCTGAATAAGGGAAAACGCTCAGTCACCCTCGACCTCAAGTCAGAAGAGGGCCAGAAGATCGCGACCGACCTCATCGCCGAGGCGGGCACTCTGGTCACGAACCTGCCCGCTCGCGGCTGGCTCTCGTATGAGAACCTTGTGCAACATCGCGAGGACCTCGTGATGCTGCGGCTCAACGGCTCCCACGATGGGAAGCCAGCCGTGGACTACACGATCAACGCGGCCAGTGGGTTCCCGATCATCACCGGTGATGATGAGCGTCCCGTCAACAATGCGCTGCCGGCGTGGGATGTCGCGGCGGGCCTCTACATCGCCAATGGCATCACCGCTGCTGAGCTCGATCGCCGGACCTCGGGCAAGGGCCAGGAGATCAACTTGGCCCTGTCCGATGCGATGCTCGCAACCGTGGGCAACCTCGGCTATATCGCCGAGGTGCAGTCGACGGGTAAGACGCGTGGACCGTTGGGCAATGGGCTCTATGGTGCCTACGGTCAGTCGTTCAAGACCTCTGATGGGCGCGAGATCATGGTTGCCGTCATCTCGAACAAGCACTGGCGAGGACTGGGTACAGCGACGGGGCTGAGTGAGAAACTCGAGATGATCGGGCCGATGTTGGATGTCGATCTGTCGACTGAAGGTGGGCGCTTCGAGGCTCGCGAGGCCATCGACGCTGTGGTGCGTCCGTGGTTCGCTGCGCACACGGCCGCCGAGGCTGCAGAGGCATTGAGCGGGGCAGGTGTCCTGCAGGGGGAGTTCCAGACATTTGAGGAACTCGTGACTAACGACCCGTGGTGCTCATTGGAGAACCCGCTGTTCGGGGAAATCGACCAGCCGGGGGTTGGGACTGTGATTGCTCCGCGGGTGCCGTTGACGTTCTCGGGGTCGCCTGTTGGGGCGGCCGTTCCGGCTCCGCAGTTGGGCGGGGATACGGAGAGTGTGTTGGCGGAGGTGCTTGGGCTCGAGGACCGATGAGGTTGCCGGGCTGAAATCGGTCGTCGTGCGTGGCTGAGCCAAATGCAGTCGGCGGCAGACAGCACTCTATGTGGTTAGGTGAGTGTAAAGACGCTTACGCACGATTTGAGAGAAGCTGGGCATGACGAAGTCTTCGGAAGAACTCGCACGTGATTCTGCTGGTTGGATCATCCGGCCCGATCCGACTACGCGTCCTCGTCTAACGGGCGACGAACAGCTCGAAGGAACGGGTGGGGCGACAGTTGCCGACTTCTGGCGCTTTGCCATGCAGGACCTCCAAATGAACAACACGCGAGGCTATCTCGCCGAGTTTTTAGTTGGGCGGGCGCTCGGCATCGAATCCAACCGGGTCGAATGGGATCCTTTCGATCTGCTGTGGCATCCCTCTTCTTCGGAATCTGTACGAATAGAGGTGAAGAGCTCGGCCCACCTTCAGTCATGGCGACAGCGAAAGCTCTCCACGCCGTCATTCTCTGGGCTGAAGGGCAAAGTTCTCAACGAAGATCTGGGCGCATATCCCGGGGAGCCCGGCTACAACGCTGACATCTACGTGATGTGTTTGAACGATCAGACCGATCCAGCTGCCTTTGATCCCTTGGACATCAGCGTGTGGAAGTACTTCGTCGTTCCGCGGTACTCACTGGCTTCAAGCAACCTGGCTGGTGTTGGACTTCGCTGGCTGGACCAGAACGGTTATACACCAGTCTCTTACGGCGAGCTTGAGTCTGAGGCAATAAGAGTCTGGCGACTTGAACGAGAGAAGGCTTTCATCTCGGTGAGATCCGAGGAAAAAGAGGACAATCGAAACGATGCACCGTTCGGAGTACCGATACCGTTTGAGAAGGTCGATGATCGGGCGATCGCGCCGTGCACGTCCTGCGGAAGACCATCTCGGTATGACGCTGGCATCTTGCACGTTATTCGGTCGGCTCATGGCTCGTCAGAAACTGGGCACTTCGATGTCTACTGTCCGGCGCACCTCGAACAGTGGGCGGCCGGCCAGAAACGAGCGCCCGAGATTGGGTGAGATCAGAGTCGCAATGATGACGCGCAATATTGACACGTCGGTACTAATGCAGGACTGAGTGAAAATGTTTCCAGATTTACTTGCAAACAAGACAGATCAGGTGTCTCCAATCCCTGCATCAGCCCCTTGGGAATGATCGCGCGGCCCCTATCTTATTGATTCCCAAGCCCAGGAATCAATCGGTTGCTTCTGACAGCGCTGTGAAGGAGCCGTACCACCTGGGACGCAATTCTCGGTGTCGGCAACGGGGCTGGGTGGAGTCACAAACTGCCAATTTGACCACATTGCGCAAATGCAGGATTGAGACGGTCGTACGGACCCATTGGCACCTGGTGATCTTGTACTCGGAAGGATCCACATACACTTTCTCAATCTAAGAGAGCGGTTGGGGCCACCAACAGACTGCCATTTGTCCTTGGCGGACATACCAATCGGTCGATGCGACCGGCCGGAGTCAGTGGGAGCAGATAGGCTACAGGATGTCGCACGTGCGATACCGAATGAACCATCAATGACTGCTCGTGACGACGGGATGAATTGGACGGCTGGTTGGGAACATTTGCAGGTGCTTGTCTGGTTATACGGGTCATACGAAGTTGTCTCTCGGAGCCCCAAGGCACACTTCCAGGTATGGAGCAGCATACGGCGCGGAAAACCATAGCCTCGTAGCGAGGTGATTAGAGAGCGAAGAGTTGCTCTGTGTTTGACGGGACAGGCAAAGATGTTGATGCATCGGTGAGGGATTCTGAAACAATTTGGAATCTGTAGTAGAAAATAAGGCTCGCGTATTACGCGCGGCGTGAGTGCAGCGGAAGATCTGAAGATGGACAAAATGACCGATACACAAGTTGATCCTGAGGAGCGGGCAGTTCGGCTCGCACAAGAGGCCGCTGAGCATGCGGCATCTACTGCGCCGGCGACTGCAAAGGTCCCTGCCGCACGCACCGCCGAAGATATGAAACGAACAGTCTTCCGTCTGGGAGAGTTGTTCTCCGGACCTGGAGGAATTGGTGTGGGTGCCGCGAAGGCCGCAATCGATGACCCGAAATACAAGATTGAGCATCAGTGGGCTAATGACTTTGACTCGGACACATGCCGAACCTACGCGCGCAATGTCATGGGTGACGCCGAATCAGAAGCAGTGATCCACGACGACATCCGAGAATTGGATTATGGCCGGCTCGCGAGGCTTGGTGGCATCGATGGGTTGGCTTTTGGATTCCCTTGCAATGACTTCTCAGTTGTAGGCGAACGAAAGGGTTTTGAAGGAACCTACGGGCCCCTGTATTCCTACGGGGTGAGGGCACTGGAGATGTTCCAACCGGCCTTCTTTCTGGCAGAAAACGTCGGCGGTCTTACATCGAATGCTGGTGGGAAGGCGTTACAGCAGATCCTCGTGGAAATGCGGGGCGCAGGGTATAAATTGGTTCCTCATCTATACAAATTCGAGCGATACGGCGTGCCACAGGCGCGGCACCGGATCATAATTGTCGGTATACGTGAAGACCTCAGCGTTGACTTCAAAGTACCGAGCCCGGCGGCGTATGAAATGGCAGACGTGAGCTCCAAGACTGCTTTGACAAAGCCACCAATTCCGGAGTGGGCTACCAATCAGGAACGGACACGTCAGTCAGCCACCGTAGTCGAGCGCCTCAAATTGATTGGGGAAGGTAAGTCAGCCTTTACGGCGGACCTACCCGAAAGATTGCAGATTAAGACGGCCACGAAGATATCTCAGATCTACAAGCGTCTGGATTCGAAAAAGCCCTCCTACACCATTACCGGTTCTGGAGGTGGCGGCACCCATGTTTACCACTGGACGGAGCCCCGAGCTCTCACAAACCGCGAACGCGCTAGGTTGCAGACCTTTCCAGACGACTTCGTTTTCGAAGGTAGCAAGGAGTCGGTTCGCAAGCAGGTAGGGATGGCAGTTCCGGTCCGCGGCGCCCAAATTATCTTCGAAGCGATCTTGAAGACCTTTGCGGGCGAGGATTACGAGTCAATTTCATCTTCGTTCCCCGTGATTGATTAGGAAGAAGCTGCCGCTACAAGCTCATCCAGCGAGTGCTCATTGCCTGCGACCTCAACTACGCGGTTGCGGGAGAACAGTTCGCGGATCTCCTTGTGGGAATAGGGCTTTTCTCCTAAGTGCCGCTTGACCATGAGCACGAGGTCGTGGGCAGTGACAGCCGATCCTGGGACATTGTCGGACCTCCGTGAAACTTCAGCGATCTGCGCGTCCATGTTCGGGCCGACCGTACCGACAACGTAGGCGAAGAAGGCAAGTGATCCTTCGTCGAGCTGGTAATCGGAATAGTCGTCAATGTAGTTGCGCATCACGCCGCGTTGGTCGTGCGCGAGAGTATAGGCCTTTCCGTATGCCTTGGTGTCTAGGATTGCCCCGTACCCGTCGCTCCTAGAGTGGATCACGACATCTGGCCGTAGCGCTTGGGCACCTATGTGCTTAGCCTGGAAGCCGAAGACTTTATCAAAGATCTCAGCTGTAGCCTTTTCGAACTTTGTGGCGGACTTCCTTGAATCTTGAGCGAGCTCGGTATAGCGCATGAGGAACCCGCCATAACCCGACTTGAAACGACTCAGAAGCACCTTCCGCACAACTTTGGCCTCGGCTGCAACTTTGGAGGCGATGGATATCACGAGATCATCGGTAATTTCAGTAACAATATTAGTTGTGGAATAAGTTGTATATTCTCGGATGATTTCTTGTTCCTGAACAGCTTCGGGGCCGATATTCTGGACAGCTTCAACGTCGCGAAGATCCTTCTTCCTGCCAGGAGTCAGGCCGTACTTGCGTTGGAAGCGCTCCTGGTTATTCCAGTCGGAGATGAGGGGCTTGGCAAGCATCGTATCGACAGCTTCGCGAGCAGCCGCCTCAGCGCCGTCGGCAATAGTCCAGGGTCCGCCGTGTTCTCGGTGAACCAGCTGGGTGTGCGATAGCCAGTTGCCGGCTGTGTTTGCGATGTGGTTGAGATTCTTGAAGAGTTTATCGAGCGTCTCTTCTTTGGAGCGATTTGATTGGAATCTCTCGAGATAGTCGTCAGGCAGTGAGGAATTTCCTCGATCGCGCATCGCGAGAATTCGCTCAACTACGTCATCAACGCATTGCTGGGTGTTGTCTTCTCCGAAGCACAGCACAATCTTGGCCACATCATCTTTCTGTGTCAGATAGCCATCGAGGCGCGGGTCGAGAAGCAACTGCAATAGGAAGACGAATGGGCGGACTTGGAAGCGCTGACTGACTGATGACGCCCCGCTGCCAGACGTGAAATAGGAAGGGAACTGGTAGTGCAGCACCTGTCTCGACATGATTTCCATCAGACGTTCATCGCCCTTGACGATTGCCTCTCCGGCCAAGGTCAGATATAGCTTGTGCTCGTTACCTATCCAAAGCAGGCCGAGCGATCGGAGCCATGCCAAGTAGGTGCGGGGACCACCTCCATTGGGATCTCGCTTACTGCGACTGGCCTTGAGTTCGTTGTCTTCAAGGCCGTGTTCGAACGCTCGCTGAGTAGTTTGATTTTCATCGCGCCAGGAATCGCCTGCGACAGAATCGACTAATGTACGCAAGGTGCCCGGAGCCGGAGCCAGGCTCCGTTTGGGTCGAGACATCCACCAGGTATTTCGATTCGCCTTCGTTGCCGTCATATGTACATACTGCCGGACAAAGTGCGTTGGCGAAATCGCAACTCGGCAAAAACGCAAATAGTAGTGGTTAGACAGCGCGGAAGGGAGTGACGCAACGTCAGGGAACGCCAATTGCGAGGATGCAAAGGTTCGGGGCACCGGCACGGCAGGATTCTTAATTGCAGCTAGTGCTACCTCGGCACCTCACGCTCAATGGTCAAAGTTGAAGCCACCATGTGCGCACTTCACTCGATGATCAATCATCGGCAAGTCGCATGCCGAGCTAAGCGGGTCCTTCTGACAATCGAGCGATACCGGGAATCGAGCAGAAGCGGTTCCTTGAAATCGTCATTCGATTCGATCGGAGGGCTGCCGCATGCGTCACTCCAAGTGGAAACAGTCTGACTTCGTCTCTTGAGACATCAACAATGTCTGTGGTTCACGATACGGTAAGAGAAAATACCAGAAAATCGCATTCGTCGAATCAAGATGCTGTGGGCATCGACCTGTGATTCTCAGAGAAGTCGTGCCCCTAGGAGTGTTAATGAGTCAAGAGTCCTCGCCGGTCGAAATCGTCTTCAACAGGTTTCTTCAGATGATGTCGCGTGAAGACGCGCTTAAGAAGACAAAAGTATCGCTCGAGGCTCTTCCTGGTATCGACGAAGCTCTCCACGAATTGGAGCGTGAGCATGAACAGCAGGTTCTGACACGGACAAAACTGACCGAGATCGGCACGGCAAGGAAGAAGGACCTTCGAGAACTGGGATGGTATTCCGGCGTGGCAACGGACGGCGTTTGGGGCGCTCTTCGCGAACGGATGGCGAATGGTGGGCTGTCCGGAGCGCTTGACTCGATCGACCGGTCAACCGAGGAGATAGTCGCTTCACTGGCTGAGCCCCGAGTCGATGATGACAACAGGCTCGGGCTTGTGATCGGAAATGTCCAGTCTGGAAAGACGGCAAACTATTCGGCAGTCATTGCGAAAGCCCTGGACAGCGGTTATAAGTTTGTGCTTGTGCTGTCGGGCGTGCACAACAATCTGCGCCGACAGACGCAGGTGAGGCTCGACACGGACCTTGGAGTGCTGGAAAATCGTCAAGCATGGTATCGGCTCACGGACTCTGAAGGTGACTTCGGTGATGCGCACACGGGAAATGCGAGCTCTATCGTGGCTAACCACGGTCGAATCCTCGCCGTTGTGAAGAAGAACAGTCATCGGCTCAAGAAGGTACTGGGGTTCCTTCGAAGCTTGGACTCGGCCACCAAGCGCGACACACCTTTCCTCATCATCGACGATGAATCAGATCAAGCGACTCCCGATGCGTCGGCGAAAGTCGGTGACGAACCGACCGCCATCAACCTTCTAATGCGGCAGATTTGGGCTGAAGTCCGAAACGGTACATATGCAGGGTACACAGCTACTCCGTTTGCCAACGTCTTTATGGACCCGAACGTCCCGAAGGGTGCATTGCCCGAGCTCTATCCGCGGGATTTCATCCACGTAATGCCGACTCCTGCGAACTATTTCGGCGCAGAGAGAATCTTCGGTCTTCAGGATGTCGCAGATGAAGAACGTGACGTCGAGCTTCCGGATGTGATTCGGGCGATCACCAAAGAAGAGGTCCGAGAGCTGGTGCCGAGCGGAAACAAGGTTGAGGGCTTCCAGCCGCGCGTCACCAAATCTCTTGGAGAGGCGATACGGTGGTTCATAGTTGCATGCGCAGTCCGCCGCATTCGAGGACAGCAGAAGAAGCACTCAACAATGCTGATCCATACTACTCCGCGGACAGAACCTCATTTCGCCACTCGAGACGCCATTGAAGAATATCTCGAACCACTTCGCAGGGCTTCGCTCAACGGTGACGTGGAACGGTTCAAAGAGGTGTTCGAAGTTGAGATCAATAGAGCCGCATCTCTCTATGACGGCGACGGGTTGGCTCCGACCTGGCCTCGAATCAGCGATGAGATTCCGAATGTGCTGCGCTACTTGCGTACGGTTGTCGACAACGGTCGTGAAGATGACAGCGAACGACTTTCGTATTCGCATGAACCGCAGACTGTGATCGTGATCGGCGGCAGCACATTGTCACGGGGATTGACGTTGGAAGGCCTTTTCGTCTCTTACTTCACACGGACGTCCAACACCTATGACACCTTGCTTCAGATGGGGCGTTGGTTCGGATATCGAAACGGCTATGAAGACCTCCAGCGCATCTGGGTAAGCCCGCGCCTCGATAAGGACTACCAGTTCTTGGCAACAGTCGAGTCTGATCTGCGGAGCGAGATCGCTCGCATGACGCAGGCGGGGATGACCCCGGCGGACATCGGAGTGCGCGTGCGGTTGCATCCGGGGCGTCTGCAGGTGACGAGCTCAGCCAAACAGAAGCACGCGTTGGAAGCAGAAGTCGATTTCGAAGGCTTCAGGTTGCAGACCACACAGTTCGACTTCTCAAGACGTGAGCAAGCACTCAAGAACGTGCAATCGACTGAAACACTTCTGCAACGTCTTCAACCATTCCGGTCATCGGCGGTGCCGACGCTGTTTGAAGACGTTCCTCTCGAGGAACTCGAAACATTCTTCACGGAGTTTGAGGTCCACGAGAACAACCAGGGTGTCTTCTTCGATGCAATCAAATGGTCGAGCGAGAAGCTACCCGAAAAGCGGTGGAATGTCGTCGTGCCAAGTGAGGGTAAGGGCGCTGACGGACTGAACGTTGCGGGCACAAAGGTCGGGTCGATCCGACGTTCGCCGATCGAGAGAGATTTGGAGGAGCTGCGGGAATCAGAATCGATCAATATCCGGGCGTTGATGTCTGGGAAGGATGTCATCCTCGATCTGCGCCTTCAAAACAAATTGCCGCTCAATAAGACACTTTCGCAGCTGAATAATGAAGCTCAATACAACTGGCGAAAGCACAGGGACGGTGGAAATGGCCGCGGGCTGCTCATTCTGTATCCGATCAGTCGGTTGTCGACTGCAACTTCGGAAGGCAGAATGTCGATGGACTCTGCGTTGAGAGTCATTCACCCGTCGCTTGTGGCTCCGGGACTTCCCCCACTGATCGGCATGGCTGTCGTCGCGCCATTCGATTCTGATAATCGTCTCAAAACCAAAGGCAGTACTATCGCGGTGCGTCCTGTCTTCGATGACGCCGAAGATATTGACGAACCTCTTGTGGAAGATACAGAACGAGACTTTCAAGGCGACGCATGAGTTCAACTAAAGAGGTCTTCCACGCCGCGATTCGCGACGGATCAGCGTTAGTGGTCGGCGAAGCGTCGGTGTTAGTTGCAGATTCGAATGGTGCGCGACGCACCTGGCTTGGGTATCAGGAGGGGGAGTTTGCGGCCGCCTATTTCTCCACGGACAGCGAGCGCGACATCAGCTTCTCAGTCAGTCAGGTGATCAGCGTGCAGAGCGTTGATATCCGCGACGAGGCGGCAGGCAGCCGCTCTCGAGCTTTGAAAGTCGTATGCCATGAACCACGATTAGATGAGGTCTTCTTCGTGTTCATTGATGAAGTGCGCTCAGCGCTCGACGGAGAAGCGGAAGTGATTGATGTAGTCAATTCAGCCGCTTCAGACTGGCGTCGTCTGCTCCACGTCGCAATGACAGAGCTATCCGAGGCAGCCGCAGCAGGCATCTACGGTGAGCTTCGCTTCCTCGAAGGCACCATCGAGAAGCTCGGCCCCTCGGCGATAGGATTGTGGCAACGGACTGCTCAGGATATTCAAGATTTCATAGGTGATTCCGCGCGAATCGAAGTGAAAACTTCCGCTTTCCAAGACCGGTCTGCTGTTACGGTCCACGGGCTACGTCAGTTAGAACCGCCCGCTACCGGATCATTGACACTGGCAGTAGCCGAAGTCCAACGACACGGGACCGACTCGATCGAACACGTGGTCGAACGGCTTAGACAGTTGGGCACAGATCATAAAATTCTGACTGAAAAGCTACGCGATGCCGGATATGTCGAAGGTATGCCTGGAGCCGATCAGTTCACATTCAATTTGCTGTCATGGCGATATTGGG
Organism: Brevibacterium sp. CBA3109; assembly: GCF_040256645.1. Taxonomy (NCBI): domain Bacteria; kingdom Bacillati; phylum Actinomycetota; class Actinomycetes; order Micrococcales; family Brevibacteriaceae; genus Brevibacterium; species Brevibacterium koreense. Next base: position 198,042 of record NZ_CP158281.1, read on the forward strand.
AAATAGATCAACTTTCCCCGGTGCTGAACCGGTCAGCGTTGCACGAGCAAGTGGCTGACGCAGTTTCCTCACTTTCCTATTCGCTGAATCTCGGGTCGCTGGGGGAGTCGTCAACTGTCTTCGATTTCAATCGACTTTCCCCAGAGGAGACGAAGACGATATGACGCTCTCTGCACTTAGGCGGTATTCAAAGCCAAGAGGCGCTGGGGACCAGACGAGCGGAGGCCGCGGTAAGCTGCTTCGGCCGACCAGTGCGCTTTCACGGTTGGAGCTTCTCGTGAGGGAGACCCTCCAGAACTCATGGGATGCCCGAGATGACGACTGGACTCCTGCTTACGGAGTGAGGGTCTATCGGATGGACCATGAGGTCAAACAGGTTCTCCGTGAGAACGTCTTCACCGACCTTCCTGATTCGCTTTCTGAGCTTACCGACTGTCTTCGGTCTCCTGACGTCCACGCGATCGAGATCTTCGATCGTGGCACGGTAGGACTGAACGGACCATTTCGTGCGTCCGAAGTCGCGCAAGATGGCGAAAAGAACAACTTCAACTCGTTCGTCTTTGACATCGGTTCGACAAAATCATCGGGGCGGTCCGGAGGGACATTCGGATTCGGCAAGACTGCAAGCTTTGAAGTTTCGAATGCGCACAGCGTCGTCTACTGGTCACGCTGTCTCACACAGAATGATGAAGTCGAGCATCGACTCATCGCATGTGCCTTGCATGACGAGTATGAGGAAGGCAATGCAAGATTCACAGGCGCACACTGGTGGGGTGACCCAGACGACGATGACATCGTCCCGCTCCGCGGAGAAGCCGCGGCAGCAATGGGCGAAGAGATATTTCGAACGCATTTCGGCGATACCGAGGAAGGTGAGCCGGAAACAGGGACATCAATTCTTATACTTGATCCGGTAATTACCGTCGGAATCGAAGACGACCTTGATGCACGCGTGCCAGTTCGCACTGACGAACACTCGGAGGTACTCATCCAGCAGGTTTCGGATGCAGTGGCGCATAGCGCCTGGGCGAAAGTCGTTCCCACCGGTGAAGAGTCGCGGCCGATGATCATCGAGCTCTACGAAAACCGTACTGAGAAGCCCGTAGTCGATCTGGCTCTATCTCAATACGGCCATTTCGCGGCAGGTCTCAATTCCATTCGGCGACTGCAGGGGCAATTGGAAGAAGACTACTCAGTACCCCTGCCTATCGGCACTGTGCGATCGCAAAGTTTTCCAATCACCCTGAGCCCTCGAGGGGCGATGCGATCAAAGAAGGAAGAGTTGTTCGGCAAACGGACAGATAATACGATCGGTCACCTCTTTCTCATCGAAAGCGCAGAATTGGATACACAGGGCGAGAGCAACGTGCCGAAAAATGCGATCTGTATGATGCGGTCCGAAGCTGAGTTAGTGGTGAACTATAACCCCGTCGTTGAGACAGAGGGCGGGGTTCTGCAATGGCATGGGGTTTTCAAACCAACTCCCGAATGCGATGGACATTTCTCAGCCTCAGAACCACCGACTCACGACAGGTGGACTCCTGATGCCGCGGACAGCGAGGCATCACGATATGTAGTCCGACGTGCGCTGGAGCTGATTCGCGCGAAGACGAAGTCGTTCCTGAGCGAAAACAAGGCGCAATCGAAGGACCAAGAGCAGTCGGTCAGGAAAGTCGCACTTGGTCTTCGAAGTTTTGTTCCGTTGGGCCTACCACCTGACGATGACACGGTCCGTGAATCGCCGCGACGGAGAGCGCGGCAGTCCGGAGGATCGAGACGGGGCGGAGAATCCGAAGCTGCAATCGTCCATTCGACACCGCTGCCGAACGGAGGAGGCCAGGTCATTGACGTACTTCCTACCAACGTGGAGGGACGACCTGTAGTCCTCACAGCTGAGATATTCGCGATCACGTCGGACGGACGGTTGGCTCTTGACGAAGACGAAATGACCGTCACTTGGCGATCCGGAGGCAGGCTTCTGGAAGTCGGCACAGAATGCGTTGTGGTCTCGGGAAAGGCGGTGCAATTGCGATTGGACACTCGGACTCCGGCCGCAATTGAGATTTCGATCAAAGCCGAGGCAGAATCATGACCAGACAGCGGCTATTCCCTTATCCTCGCTTGGCGGCAGGCGACCTCAGCTGGGGAATCTGGAACATACGGCTCAACGGAGCTCAGACCTCGGAGTCTGAGATTTCGGGCGATTGGGACTCCAATGCGGAGCTCTCTCTCGGAATCTCTGTTCGCGCAAGCACCGATCGGCTGAACAGTCTTGCAGTGCGAAACCCCAAGCTGGTTTTGACTGTCAACTGCCCGAGCACAGCCTTTTCAGTGTCTAGAGACGCTCAACTTCAACTTGGGAAATCTTCGATGACGGCAGAGGCAGAGCTGCGAATAGACGGAAATGTCGTTTCCCAGGTCCTTACTGTGCGAACCGAGCTCATCGGCGAGGACAATTCGCAACCTTGGCTCCGCAGACGAATTGTCGCGGAAGGGCCGACCTTGAGGGTGCCTCTCGATGCTGAACTAGATGGATTCCCTACCTCGAGCTACTCCTTCGACAAAGAAGGAATGCCCGAGGCCCCGTGGCGGCTTGTCGTATCCGCTGACGAGTTGGAAGCGCCGTTCGCTCACTCGGTTCGTCTTGAGCTGAACGAAGATTTCGCTCCTGTTCGCAAGCTGATCGGAGGAAATCCTGAGCTGTATGTCGTCCGTGAGCTCGATGCCACGATTGTGCGAGTTCTGATTGCATCTGCCGCGCGTCTGTCTTCGACAGATGCGCGGGATAAAACTCTCGAAGAAGTCGCCGCTGAATACCCGGATTCCATCGCAGCCGCGGCACAGCGGGCTTCTGAACAATATCTGCAGATGTCCCTGTCTGCCGCGATCAAATCATATCGACTTACGCCGGATAAACACGACTATGAAGTTGCTGTTGGAACCAATCTGTTGAAGGACTGACAATGAAAGGCAATGTGCTCTACCCCCGAGTAGATGCCAAAGAGATACACCGTATTCAACGCGGGTTCGTCCTGAGCTTCGACAGCGGAGTTGAATTCAGCGACGTCGCCTTTGATGCCGCGCTGAACGGTCCGCGAGCCTTTCCCCCGACCGGAGGGGCACGAATGGGAGAAGCAGAACTGCGAGGCCTGCGCCAAGCATGCATTGACTCGTTAAATCAGTCTTCCAACTACTCCGGTCTGCCTGGTACTACAGCCTTTGACATCGCAATCGGCAGGACTCTGTTTCATGCTGGTAGGCAATCGATAGGAGAATTCGGCGACCCTCATGTATGGGATTTCCTGACGCTGATTCTGCTTCCGGATCTTGCGGCCAAGCGATTGGCGATGGGAACCGCATCAACAGTCGGAGGACAGTCGTTTCAAAAACGAGTTACCGGTGGAGACAGACGACATGTCTTTCAGCGTCTCTGGAAAAGGTGGCTCATATTCGGACCTGAGATCGCCGAAGGCGGGAAACTCACAGAGGACGACTACGGTGTGACAATTGAACGGCTTATCACCAATCGCCCTCGAATTGCTCAAGCGGTTGCCGGTGCGATCATAGGATCGAAGTATTCCGGATCCGAACGACGTGACTATTCTCGAATCTTCATGCGTAAGCTTCAGCAGACTTCAGGGTTGGTGCAGATACCTGAGGACGATGACTCGTATCTACAAGATGTTATAGACGCGATACATCGGCAAACGATCGAATCCATTGATCGAGAAAAGTGAAGGGATCTGCGCCCAGCGTCAGCTAGGAGGCAAACTGCATGGAGGAGTCTTGGGCGTCGTCCGAGCACGCACGGCGCACAATGCAAGCGAACAAGCGGCGGGACACAAAGCCTGAACTTGCCGTGCGATCAATTCTGCACGCTCGTGGATTGCGGTTCCGCGTAGACTCAGCTCCCTTCAAGGGGGTCAGGACGCGAGCGGACATCGTATTCTCCAAAGCTAAGATCGCTGTGTTCGTCGATGGATGCTTTTGGCATGGGTGTCCGGAGCATTTCATATCGCCCAAAACGAATGTCAACTATTGGTCGGCGAAGATCACGAAGAACAGAGACCGTGATGAAAGAGTTGACCGAATCATGTTGGAGGCCGGTTGGGCAGTCATTCATATCTGGGAACATGAGGATCCAGAGTCTGCCGCGGACTTAGTCGAGCGATCGTGGAGAAGCAGAACTGGCAGAAACTGAACTTCGCTGACCTGACGTGTGAGTTAGGGGACTGCGCCTCATTCGAGGCCAATTGCTTACGCGCATAGGTCGCGACCCAAAATGCGAGAACATGTACTCCTCCGAGACAGAGGTTACTAATCCCGGTGCCATAGTGCACCAATACGAGTGAGCATTCCTTGGAACTGAGCCATGAGGTAACCAATACCCTGTGGTCTGCGATCTGTATGTTAGACAAATACTCACACTGTGGCTGGAGAGAATTCGGTTGGTTGCGGTCGGTGCTGGTACCTCGGTACTTGCCTATTTGGCAGGGACTCTTCCACGCGATGCTGTGGTAATAGGTGTGAGCTGGGCGTTGTTGACCGTTTTGCTCTTCGTTCTTGACAAGTTAGTAGCGAGCGGGTCGTTCAGCCCTGAAATTCTCGACGCTGCAGTGGTGGATGTCCACACCACGTAGGTCTCGACGACTATTCGCCTGCTATCTGCCCTACCGCCCGGGCATAGTCCTCCTTGACGAGGTTGAAGTGGGTCCATGTCTCCACCGCGGCCACTTCGTCGAGGCCACGCAAGGGACTGATGCAGGGTTAGGTGACATCTAATCTGGCTTGTTTACAGGCAAGCCTGGAAGGATAGACACCATGCCACAGCCCTACCCGAAAGAATTCCGCGACGACGTCATCCAGGTCGCTTTGAACCGGGACTCGAAGACGACGATCGGACAGATCGCCAAGGACTTCGGGATCCACGAAGGCACCCTGAACAAATGGATCCGCCAAGCAGAAATCGATGCCGGCAACAAACCCGGCAACACCAGCGACGAGTCCGCCGAACTACGAGAGATGCGTCGGCGCAATCGTCTGCTTGAGCAGGAGAACGAGGTCCTGCGCCGCGCGGCCGCCTATCTGTCACAGGCGAACCCTGCTGATCAATTGTGCTCTACCCGCTCGTGAGAGAGCTCGCCGTCGACGGGATCCCCGTGGCGGTGTCGTGCCGGGTCTTGAAGCTCTCCCGCCAGCCCTACTACCGGTGGCTGGCCGCGCCTGTCCCTGATACCGATCTCGTTGAGGCATATCGGGCCAATGCGCTCTTCGATGCCCACCGCGATGATCCCGAGTTCGGGTACCGATACCTCGCCGACGAAGCCGAAGCGGCCGGCCAACCCATGGCGGCACGCACTGCGTGGCGGTTGTGTTCGGCCAATGACTGGTTCTCCGCCTTCGGTAAGGGCCGGGCCAAGAACGGGAAGAAGCCGGGCCCACCGGTCCACGACGATCTGTGCGCGGTTGTCGATGCGAACGGCCGGACCAGGCACGAGTTTAGAGCTGATGGACCGAATCAGCTGTGGTTGACCGACATTTCGGAGCACCATACGACTTGGATTCTAGTCATCGTTGCAACACCCCTGATCATGGGAGTGTGTGGTGGCTCGACCACGAGGCAAAGACAACATCCAGTACAAAGCGAAGGAACGCGAGGAATTCTTCCGCCTCCTCGATCGTGGAGGTACGATCCGTGCAGTCGCCGCCGAGCTCGGTGTCAGCGTGGATTCGTGTTACCGATGGCGTCGCGAAGCGGGAGTGTCGACGCCGCGAGGTAAGAGCCGTTCCTACACGGCTGAAGACAAAGCAGAGTTCTTCAAACGGTTGAAGGCATCGGGCAATGTCGCGCAAGTCGCGAAAGAACTCGGGTTCGTGAGGGTCACTTGTTACAAATGGGCCCATCAGGCCGGTATTTTCACCGGCACTGATACACGAGCCAAGCGCGCACAGTTCAAAGCTCTTAGAGCCGCTGGCGTCCCTCGCGGCAAGGCCGCCAAGCAGATCGGTGTCGATCAGCGCTCAGCCCAGGACTGGGACAAAGACATTAAGCAGTTCACTGGTGGGCGCATCTATCCTGATGGTCGGATCATTCGCTACCGGCAATCGGCGATACTGAAAACTGTGAAGAATCCGCGCAATGCCTATACACGAGGTGCTCCCGTCGATGTCGAGCGCCTCGAAATATCGATCGATTCTCGTTTTCTGAGCCTGATTGAACGAGAGAAAATCCACGATCTTGCCAAGAGTGGAGAATCGATGCGCACCATCGGAGAGAGGTTAAGGCGAAGCCCCTCGACGATCAGCCGGGAACTGGCGCGCAATGCCACCAACACGTTGGGGTATCTTCCATATACCGCGCACCGAATGGCGGCGTCTCGTCGCCCGCGGCCACGAGTGCGTAAACTCGAAGGTGAAAGTGGGCTACGTGCCTACGTCCAGACCAAGCTGCAGCAGAAATGGTCACCGGAACAGATCAGCCACCGGCTGGTCAAGGACTTCCCCGATGACAGACAAATGCGGGTGTGTACGGAAACGATCTACCAGTCGATCTACGTTCAGGGCCGTGGTGGACTCAAGCGTGAGATCGCAGCACTGATGCGTCGCGGACGGGTAGTACGCAAACCCCGACGAGATCCAGCACGCAGGACGAAACGGTTTGTCGATGAGATGGTCTCGATCGCTGACCGACCACCTGAGGCCGATGACCGTGCCATACCAGGACATTGGGAAGGCGATCTCATCATCGGAACGAAGTCCAGGTCCGCGATCGCCACACTCGTCGAGCGATCCAGTCGGTTCGTCACCCTTGTCCATCTCGACGCCGATCATACTGCCGAGACGGTCCGAGACGGTCTCGTCAAGACCGTCAGTGAGCTCCCACAGGCTCTGCGGCGATCATTAACGTGGGACCAGGGCGCGGAGATGTCGGGACACGTCGCGTTTCGTACAGCAACCAACATGGACGTCTACTTCTGCGACCCGGGCAGCCCCTGGCAACGTGGGAGCAACGAGAACACCAACGGACTCTTGCGCCAGTACTTTCCCAAAGGCACCGACTTGTCCCGGCACGCTCCCGAGGAGCTCGAGGATGTGGCTGCAGAACTCAATGCTCGACCACGAAAAACTTTGAACTGGGACACACCGGCAGAACGACTCCATGCTTTACTGGAACCTCAGTAGAAAGTTTGGTGTTGCAACGACTACTGGAATCCAAGCGAATGAGGGTAAGCTCTACCTCTGCGCGGTCAAGGACGCCTACTCGTCACGCATCGTCGGCTATTCGATCAGCTCGAGGATGAAGGCGCGCCTGGCCGTTGATGCCCTCGAGATGGCTGTGACCAGGCGCGGTGACGTGGCCGGATGCGTGACGCACAGCGACCGCGGCAGCCAATTCAGATCGAAGAAATTCACTCGGGCTTTGGCCCGTCACGGCATCATCGGGTCGATGGGACGAGTCGGCGCAGCGGGCGATAACGCGGCCATGGAATCGTTCTTCGCCCTGTTGCAGAAGAACGTTCTCGACCGTCGCCGGTGGGTCACTCGCGACCAGTTGAGAATCGCGATCGTGACCTGGATCGAGCGGACATATCACCGACGTCGCCGACAAGCCCGGTTGGGTCGATTGACACCAGTAGAGTACGAAGCAATCATAGAGCCAGCTGCTCTCGCAGCATGACACTCACGCTGTCACCCTTCTTTGCATCAGTCCCGTTAATCGATTTAACCGTCGTGTCGGCCTGCTTCGACTGTTCCAACTGCAGCCTGGTCCTCGACATCGAAGAGCTCGTCGCCGCCGCTGGTCTTGACCCGTCGTTCTACGCCGAGGGCACCTACGACGACGTCGGAGAGTAGGACTAAGAGTGCGGCAATGATTGACGGGCGCCGCTCATGGGCGCAGGGGCATCTGCGCCGAGGGGCCGCTGGGCGCAGATGCAGCTACTCGATGGGTACGCCGTGGCGGTCCATGGCGCGCACCTGCCCGTCCTTGACGATGTACGCCTCGACGTAGTGACGACCCGGGTAGAGGGTATTCTCTCGCTTGGTCCGACGGCCGTCGTCGGCCGTGATCTCTCCGCGCAGTCGGTGCTCGGCCACGCCCACGTTCCGGACCTTCCAGTACACGTCGTATGGCTCCTGGACGTCGGTCGTAACCCTGAAGTCGAGCTGACAGTTGCGGGCCAACCAGCGAAGCCGGCGCAAGTCCTTCTTGCGCCACCCATCCATCAGCGCGGTCGCGTCGATGTGGGCGACGTGAGTCAGGTTGATGTTGAACCCGAGCTCCTCGATGTACTGCTCGTTCGGGGCCCGCTCCAGCCGTACCGGGGTCGGGGGCGCCGATTCGGACGCCGCCGCCGACAATGCGACAGCGGGCGCCTTGAACCCGTTGCCGAATACCCTCTGCCAGGCGGTCAGGCTGGTCGTCTTGTCCGGTTCGTAGTACGCTTCGTTGACCCACGCGGCGTACTTCTTCACCCTTTTCTTGAAGCTCTTGTACTGGTCCTCGTTCCAGCGGTGGTTGAAGTAGGTGCCCGGGCATGACGGGTCCTCGAGCCACGGCATCAGCGGGTACATGTCGAGCCACTGGTCGAGGTCGTTGAGCATGTTCTTCAGAGCAGTCGGCACGTCCTTGTATCGCTGGTCCGCGTCCCACGATGTGACGCGTTCGGCGACCAGCAGTGTCAAGATGACCGACGGGATGGTGAAGGTCTGCTTGTAGTCGCGCAGGTACTTCAGGAGACGCAAGACCTTGCGGAGATTTTTCAGCGCGAGCTCGTCGTGCTCCTTCATCCAGGCGGTGAATCCGTCGGGATTGGTGCCTTCGAACTTCTCCTCGGCCCAGTTCACGATGACTTGGCGCCCGTCGGAGAGCTTGATGTACGGGACAACGTCGACGTGGCAGTCGTTGTTGTAGCCGATGCGGACGCATCGGTTCTTCTTGCGGACCAGCGGCTTGTAAGTCGTGGACCGCTTGAACGCGTCCCGGACTGCGGTGATGTAGTCGCGCTCGGACCAGTCGGCCTGCTCTTTGAGCTCGACGAGGATGTCGGCGTCGAACTCGTGGTTGTTTAAAGGCTTGATGATCGTGTTGTGCGACCAGGAGCCTTGCGGGATGTGGCGGACGAGGATGTCGCCGACCTCGTCGTCCTTCTCCAGGGCCGACACGATACTGCTGACGCGGTTGCCCAGCTGGTCCAGGCGGCTGCGGTTCAGGTTGACGGTGTCCCTGAGGAACGCGTCGTGGTAAGCGATGAGCTTCATTTCAGGTCCAGTGCATGCTTGTAGGCGCCGTCGTCGGTGCGCCAGTAGATGGCGAACGTCGGATGGACGTGCGGGTCGCGGGCCTGACCGAGCGTGACAGCGGCCGCGAGTGGCAGCGCGCCAACTACGTGCAGGACAGGCATATTCTTGTCGGAGACCTCGAGGTCTGACAGCAGGGACCGGACCGCGTGCCGGAACGCGGCGACTGCTTCCGGCGAGTTGATGACGTCCACACCGGCCTGGGTGCCGCCGACGGGCGCGAGGACGTGACGGTTGAGGCCTCGCAGGTCCTCGGGCAGCTCATCGGGGTGCGCAGTGCCGGATACGTTCAAGATCAGGACGGCGGGTGAGCTGGCGGGCGCGTCGTTCGCGAGCTCGGACGTCACTTCGAACTGCGGCGTCGGTGCATCCGTGTTCGGCCAAGTCCACGCGTCCGTCGAGCGGTGGCGCTGGTACAGCTCGACGCGGTACGTGTCGTCGAGGCGGCTGCCGAGGTACACCAGAAGTGGAAGCCGTGCGAACGCGAACACGCTGACGTGTTGCACGGTGCCGTCTGCGACGGCGTCCTTGAGCTTGTGCTCGATGACCTCGTCGATGGCGGCCATGCCGGTCTTCCAGTACTCGTTCGTGCCTTCACCAGGCAGCCTCTGGAGGTCGATCTCGATGCCGTGGAGGTCGTGACTCAGCGGGAAGTCGGGGAACCGGTCGTCGGACTCGAGGATCGCCGACGAGGCGGTCGACCGGGCAAGCTCGACCGTGTTGCCACGAATTTTCCCCAGCATCCGTAGGACCGCGGTGCCGCGGTTCCGGTCTAGGCCCGTCATCCGGTAGATCCACGCCTCGTGGTCCTGTTTGATGGTGCGGAGCTTCTCGACCGTTATGACGTCGAGTGTGCCCTTGCGGTCTAGCTCGGTGTGCTCGTCACGGCAGACCAGCATCAGGTTCTCAGCCTTCTCACGCTTGTTCTTGGGGAGCGGGTCCATGCCACGCGGCGAACCAGGTGTCTGCTTGGCGCCCACGATGTGCGCGAGCTCGCCGAGCCGCATCGGTCGACGTGTCACCGTCCCCTCGAGCAGATACTTCCCGCACATGGCGCAACGGCCTCCGGACCGCAGGTACACCTTGAACCGCTCCGTATCGCTGACGCGACCGCGACGATCATCGCCTGCCATGTCCATCTCCTCACCAATCGCCCACCGGTGAGGTTCGAGACTCCGCGGGGTTCCTCTTCGCGCTGACGAACGCACGATCTTGTCACCAAGTGTATCGAACAAGTTCGACAGAACCCGGGCCGCGCCATCACCTGCCTACGCCTGCCGTCCCAGCCACTTTGGCTTCGCTGCCGGACGCTAGATGCCGGGAATCCGCCGATGTTGATCCCGACGGTTTCGCCACTAAGGACCAGGTCGCCGAATACTTCCGCACCTTAGTCGAGCGCAACAACCTCCCCGTGCGCATCGGCGTCACCGTCACTTCTGTGACCGAACGCGTGAACGCACGGGGCTACCTCGTCGAAACCGTCCAAGGCACCATCAAAGCCGACTACGTCGTCGCCGCGACCGGACCATTCCAGACTCCGAACATCCCGAAGATCATTCCCGAGAGCTCCGGGATCACCCAGGTCCATTCGAACTCGTACAAGAATCCGGAACAGCTCGACGAGGGTGCCGTGCTCGTCGTCGGTGCGGGATCCTCGGGTGTCCAAATCGCAGCGGAGATCCAGAAATCCGGCAAAAAGGTCTACCTGGCGGTCGGTCCACACGATCGCCCACCGCGGGCATACCGCAACCGCGACTTCTGCTGGTGGCTCGGAGCCCTGGGCAAATGGGATCTGGCTGCCCCACCCGTGGGCGCCGACCACGTCACGATCGCCGTCAGCGGTGCCGAAGGCGGGCACACCGTGGACTTCCGCAACCTCGCAGCCTCGGGAATCGCCCTGTTGGGACGTGCCAATTCCTTCGTCGACGGCAAGCTGCAGATCGGTTCCGACCTGGGCAAGAACATCGCTCGCGGCGACGACAACTACCTGTCCCTGCTGCGCGAGGCCGATGACTACATCGAACGCAACGGCCTCGAACTGCCGCCGGAGCCCGAGGCACACATCCTCGGACCTGACCCTGAGTCGGTCACTGACCCGATCCTCGAACTCGACCTCGCCGAAGCGAACATATCGACCGTGATCTGGGCGACCGGATTCGGTGTCGACTACTCCTGGCTGCAGGTCGAGGGAGTCCTCGACGAACGCGGCTACCCGGTCCAGCAGCGCGGCGTCACACCTGTTCCCGGCATGTACTTCCTCGGTCTGCCATGGTTGTCACGTCGTGGCTCGAGCTTCATCTGGGGAGTCTGGCACGACGCGAAATACCTCGCCGACCAGATTGAGATCCAGCGCAAGTACCGCGACTATGAGCCAGATCATAACGCCCTCCTCGAGGCCGCAGTATCGTAATGACCGAGGGATAACCTCGGCGATCATGAAGCGTCCTCACGACGAAAGAAGGCACCACCGGTGACCGACAGCGTTTTCACTCCCACCCGCACTGAGACCGATTCGATCGGCAGTCTCGAGATCCCCGCTGCGGCGTATTGGGGTGTGCACACGGCGCGAGCGATGGAGAACTTCCCGATCGCCCGCCGGCCGGTCTCCGTCTACCCGGACTTCGTCCGTGCCTTCGCCTGTGTGAAGCAGGCGGCGGCCCGGGCGAACCTGGAGATCGGTGCCCTTGATGAGCAGCGGGCGAACCTCATCGACGCCGCCTGCGAGGAGATCAAGGGCGGGCGACTCCACGACGAGTTCACCGTCGGTGTGATCCAGGGCGGTGCGGGTACCTCGACGAACATGAACGCCAACGAGGTGATCACGAACCGTGCCCTCGAGATCGGCGGTCACGCGAAGGGCGACTACTCGTTCATCAACCCCAATGACCACACGAACCACAGCCAGTCGACGAACGACACGTACCCGACGGCGATCAAGATCGCGCTGGCCTTCTCGCTGCAGAACCTCCTCGGCGAGCTCACGCTCTTAGCCGATGCCTTCGCCGCGAAGGGACGCGAGTTCTCCCATATCATCAAGGTCGGTCGCACCCAACTCCAGGACGCGGTGCCGATGACCCTGGGCCAGGAATTCAACGCCTTCGCCACCACCCTGCGCGAGGACGTGCAGCGACTCGAAGAGGCCGTCGCCCTCCTCGGCGAGGTCAACATGGGTGCCACTGCGATCGGAACCGCGATCAACGCCCCCGTCGGGTACAAGGAAGCGGTGATCAAGCACTTGCGCACCATCACCGGACTCGAGCTGGTGAGCGCCGGTGACCTCGTCGAATCCACCTCCGACACCGGTGTCTTCATCACCTTTTCCGGGGCACTCAAGCGCAGCGCTCTGAAGATGTCGAAGATCGCCAACGACCTGCGCCTGCTGTCCTCAGGACCGCAGGCCGGTTTCGGTGAGATCAATCTGCCTGCCCGCCAGGCCGGCTCGTCGATCATGCCAGGCAAGGTCAACCCCGTCATCCCCGAGGCTGTCTCCCAGGTGGCCTACTCGGTCGCCGGAGCCGACGTGACCGTGTCCATGGCCGTCGAGGCCGGACAGCTGCAGCTCAACGCCTTCGAACCGATCATCGCCCACTCCCTGTTCCAGTCGATCACCTGGCTCGAACGTGCCTGCCAGACCTTCCGCGTCAACTGCGTCAACGGCATCACCGCCAACGAGGCTGCGCTCGAGGACACGGTGGCCCGTTCCGTCACCGTCATCACCGCACTCGCCCCGGTCATCGGCTACGCCCCGGCCGCGCAGCTGGCCAAGCAGGCGCTGGCGACCAACGAACCGATCGCTGACCTCGTTGTGGCGCAGGGTCTGCTCGACCCAGCCCAGCTTGAGGAGATCCTCAAGCCCGAACGCCTGACCGGTCTGCCCGCTGACCATGGTGTCGAGAACACGACCGAGGGCGCCGAGGCGGTTCCTCGTGACGAGATGACCTCGGAACTGCCTGTGGTGTCGTCGACGGAGTGACCAGCCTTGGCCGTGGTCGGAGTGAGCAGTGGGCGGTGTGAGGTGGGTTCGCTGGTCTGGTGGCAGGGCTAGTCAGCCGCCAGCTCAGTGAGTCCGCAACTCCAGCGCCTCCCAGGCGAACGTCGCCACCCAGTGCGAGGCCATGTACTCATCGGACACAGACGCCTCGAGCCCGGGAGACATGAGCGTATCGACTCTGGTGAGGAAGCCCCTGGTGCGGTCAGCGAGGTCCAGATTGCCTGAGTCCTCGGCAATCTGCAGCAGTCGTGGGGCCAAGCGCATGATCGAGGCCGCAACGGAGAGCCCGAGACCATAGAGGTGGCTCTGATACCCGTCCGTGGGGTCGAGCACTTCGACAGGGGAGAGCGCGGGGGACTCCGGCGCCAGTTCCGAGAGGAAGTCTGGCAGCCAAACGGCGAGCTCGTCGGCGGTGAGAACCTCAGCCATAAGGTCGGCCTCGCACAGACCAGGGGAGAGGAAGTCCTGGCCGCTGCGTTCCTGGCTGAAGTTCCAGGCATGATCATCGGCGAAGCAGCGACGAGCGGACGCCGCGATCGCATCGACGACATCATGTCGGCCGAAGTCTCGTGCGCCGAGCAGAATACGCCGCAGGCCGAACGCGGTGTTCGGGTGGATTCCGTGGCGGACGGGTTCGGGCATGTGCGGCAGCCATGCCACGGTCAGGTCGAAGACCGTCTGGGCGAGCACCTCGGCGCCGGGAGCCAGATCATGTAACTGCGGGTCATTGCTGGCCCGAAGTGCACGCACGAGCTCGACGGCCCAGGCCCAGCCATAGGGACGTTCCCAGGTTGGATGCTCGCGGAGGAACATCGCTTCGGCGGTGAGATTCTCCGAGCTGAGATGCGAGGTGAGGACTGTGATGGCCTCGTTGCGCCAGGGTTCGGACTGGGCGGTCTCGGTGCTCAGCAGGGTCACGAGCAGGTAGTGCATGTGCACGCTGGAATGCCAGTCGAAGGAGTTCGCGAAGGCCGGGTTCTTCTCCCGCGGATCGACGATGTCGGCAGGTGACCCGGCGACGTGGTGGGCGGCGTACGGATAGTCACGGGTGATGTTGCTCAGGGCCACCTCGGCGAAGGGGGTGACGAACTCGGCAGACTGCGGCATGGATCCTCATCGGTTCGGGGATTTCACTCTACTCGGACGGGGCGCGTCGGCAGTTAGAGTGAGAACTGGCAACGGCTCAATAAGGGGAAGGTGGGCGCGGGGTGGCGAGGTCTCCTCAGGTCTATGGCAAGACGGTCGATGAGCACACGCGGTGTGAACATTATGCGACCGAGCTCGACATCATCGCCATCCGCTTCGCGTGCTGCGACCGGTACTATCCGTGCCACCTCTGCCATAGTGAGACCGCCGACCACCCGGCGCAGCAATGGCCGCGTGAGAAGTGGGATCAGGCGGCCATCCTCTGCGGAATGTGCTGGGCAGAGCTGGCGATCGACACGTACCGGGGTGCCGACTCGTGTCCCGAGTGTGCGGCGGCATTCAACCCTCGGTGCGCTGCCCATTCGAGCTATTACTTCGAGGGCTGACTCAGCGACCGCCACGCAGTTATCGCGGATTCCGCTGGGCGCCGGCCTCTCGTGCAGCTTGCTGCGGACCTCAGCTCACGAGGTGGCCGTCAGTATTTACTTTAGGCAATCTAAAGTAAATATTCTCGGGCGGATGGTGACTTTAGCTCCGACCGCCATCGTTGCCAGGCTCTGCGTCCAATTCGTCTTTGCTGTTGCGATCAAAGAGGACGATGAACGTGGCGCCTGCCAGGATCAGCCCTGAGGCGATGACCGCGATGGGGCCGAAATCGAAGGGCAAGACGCCGCGCAAGATCTCGCGCACCGTCGAGGTCGGATCGGCAAGAGTGGCGGCGACGAAGATCGCGACCAGGATTGAGACACCCAGGGCTGCGAGACGATTCCATCTGCCGCTGATGCGTCCCGAGAGTAGTCGCCCGGCCTTGATGATTCTGCCTGTACGCAGAATACGTAATGCGCCGACGAGTCGAATGATGCGAAACAGCTGCACGGGGCCGAGGGCGAAGATGACTCCGATGATCACGAGAACTGTGAGCACGATCAGCCACAGGTGCCGTTTGAACCAGGACTTCTTGTCAGGAGTAACGAGGAAGAGTATGAGCGTCTCACCTACGAGGACCAAGCCGGACAAGAGATTGATGACTCTGCCGGCGTCGCTCCACGGCTCAGAGAGGAAGGTGAGGAAGATTGCTGGGATCGAGACGAGTGCGGCGACCAGAACCGGCACTGCCAGGCGTTCCTGCCAGCGTTGCTCCCGGGTCGCTTTTGAGTCATCAGTCATCGTCACTATCAGGATAGTTGGTTGGCGCTGTGCTACCCCTCGAGCAGACCCCGAATGTCCTCGGCCGTCACCGTCTGGCTGAATGCCTGCCCGTTGGGGCCGCGCCCTTCGAAGGCTCCGCCGTCGGTCATGAGAGAGTCGAAGAGCTCGGCCTTCTTCTTCTGCAGAGCCAGGACCTTCTCCTCGATCGTTCCCTCGGCGACGTAGCGGTAGACCATGACGTTCTTCGTCTGACCGATCCGGTGCGCTCGGTCGATCGCCTGATTCTCCGTCGCCGGATTCCACCACGGATCCATGAGGAAGACATAGTCGGCCTCGGTGAGGTTGAGGCCGAACCCTCCGGCCTTGAGGCTGATGAGGAACACCGGAGCCGCACCGGACCGGAACTCGTCGACGACCTGCCCGCGATTGCGAGTCGAACCATCGAGGACGACATAGGGGACACCTCGGCGATCAAGATCCTCGGCCACCTTGTCGAGGAAGGAAGTGAACTGGCTGAACACGATTGAGCGGTGGCCCTCCGCCACGACATCCTCGAGGCGCTCCATGAGGGCGGCGAGCTTGCTTGAGGGCACGCCCTCGTGTTCGCCGTCGACGATGCGCGGGTCGAGCGCAAGCATGCGCAGCAAGGTCAGAGACCGGAAGACGATGAACCGCTGCTTGTCATACTCGCTGTCGATGAAGCCGAGGATCTTCTTCCGCTCCTTCTGCAGCACCCGATCGTAGAGCTGGCGGTGTGCGGCATTGAGCTCGACATTGATGACCTGCTCCTGCTTCTCCGGCAGATCGGCGGCGACGAGATCCTTCGTGCGGCGCAGCATGAAGGGTCTGATCCGCTTCTGCAGCCGTCCCATTCGCCCCGGATCCTCACCGCCTTCGATGGGCCGCACGTATTCCTTCTCGAAGCGATGCGCACTGGGAAAGAGACCAGGTGCGGTGATGGAGAACAGCGACCACACATCGCGCAGAGAATTCTCCATCGGAGTGCCCGTCAGCGCCAGCCGGAAGGGTGCGTTGACCGACTTCGCAGCCATGTGGACCTGGGAAGAGCTGTTCTTCACGAACTGCGCCTCATCGAGAACGAAGCCGGCCCAGTTCAGGCGGGAGATCGGATCCTCGTCCAGGCGCAGCATCGCGTAGGACATGACGATGAGATCGGCACCGGCGACCACCTCGGCGAGGGGCTTCTGTCTCTTCTTCGTTGACTCGGAAACGACGCGAACGTCGAGGTCAGGGGTGAACTTTGCGGCCTCCTTCGCCCAGTTGTCCACCACCGAGGTGGGGGCGACGACGAGGAACGGAAGCTCTGGCTTCGCGTGGGCGATGAGTGCCAGGGTCTGCAGGGTCTTGCCCAGGCCCATGTCGTCGGCGAGGATCCCGCCGAGGTGGCACTTGTGCAGCAGCGCCAGCCACCGGAATCCCTGCACCTGGTAGGGCCGCATGGTGACGCCGTTCAGGTGAGGGACTTCGACGGCGGGCAGGTGGTCGAGGTCGAGCAGTGCCTGCGCGGATTCCTGCCAGGACTGGGCGGGCAGAGTCTCATCGGCGAGCTCCTCGAACTCCGACCACAGGCCCACATGCAGGCGCGTGATCTTGGGCGACTCGGGTTCCCACTCGGGGATGAGATCGGCCTCGGCCAGGAGTGCCTTGAGTTTGTCGAAGGCGGGTTTGTTCAGCGACAGGAACGTGTCGTCGACAAGTTTGATCTTCTTCGTCCCCGACGCCAGGGCTTTGTAGAGCTTGACGAAGGGGATGGGCTTGCCGTCGATGGTGATCTGGAAGCCGAGGTCGAACCAGTCGTTCTTCTCCGACTCGACCGAGGTGATCGTGATGTTCGGTTCCCCGCCGAGCTCACGGTAGGGCTGTTTCTTCCCGCGCGTGATGACCTTGACGTGCTCGATCTCCTCGAGCCCGGGCAGGACATTGACGACGAAGTCCGCGGTGTCGGCGTCGGACAGTTCCATGTCGCGAGGGTGGCCGGGCGGTTGTGTCTCTGCGAGGGCGGACGCGACCTGGTCGAGCACAGCGGCCTCGTGTGTGAGGTCGCGGTTATCTCGCGGGTCCGGCTTTGGTGTGGCTGCCCCGCGCCCGGCTGCTGTGCTGCGGATGGCGGAGGTGCCGAGCTTCGACAATGGGACCACGGGCAAGGTTCGACGAGGTCCGGAGTACTCCCAGTACCACTGCAGACTCAGAATGTCCTTGGCCCCGAACGACTGGAGCAGCACCAGCCGTGGTTCGCTGAACCGCGGGAACTTCACCGTCTCATCGGTGCTGACAACCTCGGCGGAGGTGCGCAGCAACGGGTAGTACTCCTCGAAGAACTCCTCGGACTCATCAGCCGGGATCGTGATCGGACCGGGTGCCGCGAACACGGATAGAGCCGACTGAGCCGTCGCCTTCGAGACCGGAGCCAGGGTCACGGTGAAGCCCGTGCGCAGGTCGACACCGAAGAATCCGTGCGTCCAGATGGGCTTGGTCAGTCCCGGTGAGAATTCGCGTTCATCAATCGTGACCCGTGGTTGCACCCGCAGTTGGTTCTTCACCCGATTGACGTCGATGATCGCCTTCGCCTCGCGTCCGATGTGGATGTGCATGCCCTGATTGACGCCGACGAGTTCGATCCCGAGCTCGTTCGCCTGAGCAAACATGTCCCACAGCAAAGGGGTGTGAAAATCGCCGAGGTTGTAGGGCGCACCATCGGGTGTGAAGTCGGTCTTGTCCCGGGTCCGCAGACCAGCGAGCTGGGTGAACCATTCCTGGTGACGTGGATCGATGTTGAACTGCCTGGCCATGCGATCGATGGTGCGCCAGGTCAGCGACTTCTTCACCCAGTTGCCGGAATCGCTGAGGATCAGCGGGCGGATCGCCAGGCTCGGATTGGACCCGGGTGTGACCTCTTTTTTCTCGAGCACGACCGAGTGCTTCGCTTCGAACCACGTGCGGGCCACGACCTCGACGAGCTCGAATCCCAGGGCCACGGGCGTATGCTCCTGCGGAGCCACCTCGGCGAGGGAGGCAAAGGCCTCACGCCAGCCGGCGGTGTGATGGGACGAAGCATGATCGTTAGCGGGCACCGTGCCATCTTCTCATTGCCCACGGACACATCATGTGAACACAGCCGCGCGCTGAGAGTCGCCGAATGGCTGGTGCTACCAAATGAGAAGAATGAGAGCGAGGACGATCGCGCTGACCGCCAGGCAGATGGCCAAGGACACAAGCCCGCGTACCCACCACTTGGCCGGCATCGTCTTGTTCAGGATTGCGGTGACGATTGCACAGAACCCCAGCCAGCCGACGGTCGCGGGAATGCCGAAGAACATGACGAACATTGCGATCGTGTCTCGCGGCGATGGAGTGCAGCCGAAGCCGAGGCCCTCACATGAGCCATTGACATTGTGGGCGGGAGCGGTGGCCCACATGATGACCGCAGCAAGTGCCGCGAGGACCCACACGCTGAATGGAATCAGATAGGCACCCAGCGTTCCTCGCCGTTCGGCGGCTGGCGGTTCGACGACCATGCAGTCACTTTACAGCGACGGTGGTTCAGGGGGTGAACAGTTCGATCTCATCTGGTCCGTAGTAGTCCTGAGCCCCGACACCAGTTCGCACGAGGTATTTGCCGGTCTTCTCATAGAGGTAGACGACGGTGCCGACGCTGTGCGTCATGGCTCCGGAGGTGACTTGGACGGTGTCGCCGATATTGAACTCAGTCATAGTGCAGTCTAAACACGCCAAGGCTGCTGCAACGCTCATGCACGCAATGCCCCCTGCGACTGCTGGCTACCAGCTGAGCGTCGTCATCGCCCGCGAATTCGGGGCATCGCACGTAAGATGAAGTCGATGACTGACTCCGACACCGACAGGTCCCACACCGCCGCCCCCGCACTCATCGGGGCGCTGCTCCACCTCGCCGCGACCGACGCTGGCCTGGCCCCGACTGCCACGTCCGCGCTGAGTCCCAAGGACAGCGAGATCCTCGCCGAGGTTGAGGTCGCCCTCCGCAACCAGACGTTGAATGAGAATGGTGTGAAGAAGGCCCTCGCCGAGGTGGCCGGATCCATTGCCAGCGTGCGCAGCTCACCCAGCCCGGTGGCGTTGACCGCGGCGAAATACGAGAAGGCGCGCACCACAGTCCTCAGGCAGTTGGGTGTGGCCTCGACCAAGGGCGCCAGTGTGTGGCCGCCGACCAGCCAGACCGCCGTCCAACGCTTCGGCTCCTGGAACGAGGCGCTCAAGGCCGCGGGCCTGGCCACCAGCTCGGTGGGTCGAGCACGGGGCCAGCTGCGCTTCGACGAAGCCGCGTATGACAAGGCGATCGCCGACTTCGTCGCTGACTGTGACGACCGGGACCTCGGTGCCACCTACAAGGCCTACGGCGAATACGCCGCCGAACACAAGGGCGAAGTTCCTTCGGCCGCCGCAGTGCGGAAGTTCTACGGAAGCTGGAACGCGGCACTCGCCTCGGCGGGGTGAGGGTTTGACCGCGAGGTAAGAGGCCGAGCACGGATTCTCAAGCCACCACGGGATGGCTCGATGATGCCGGAATGTGCAAATACACAATTCTGAGGCTCACCCCGGTGTGAATAGTCATTGTTGCCGGAGCGCACACAGGGAAGAGTGATGACAGTCACTTTCAACTCTGTTCATCTGCACTCTCGGAGGCACCACCATGAGTTCGCCAACTCGCACCGACGACGGTTCCGTCGACAACTCGGGCACCGGCACAGCCGCCAGCGCTCGCCTCGATCGCGCGAAGATGCGCAAGATCGCGACCGCCAGCGTCATCGGCACCACCGTGGAATGGTACGACCTGTTCCTCTTCGGCACCGCCTCGGCTCTGGTGTTCAACCAGGTCTTCTTCCCCGAACTCTCTCCGGCCCTGGGCACGATCCTCGCATTCCTCACCTTCGCCGCCGCCTATCTGGCGCGCACGGTGGGTGCGGTCCTGTTCGGACACTTCGGCGACCGCCTCGGACGCAAGTCGATGCTGCTCGTCTCCCTCCTCGTCATGGGTGGTGCGACCCTGGCCATCGGCTTGGTCCCCGACTTCAACACGATCGGCATCGCCGCACCGTTCATCCTGCTCACCCTGCGCATCATCCAAGGACTGGCGCTCGGCGGCGAATGGGGCGGGGCGGTTCTCATGACCGTCGAACACGCACCCGAGGAGCGCCGAGGCTGGTACGGCTCGATGGTCCAGGTAGGCGTGCCCGTGGGTACCCTGCTGGCCAACCTCGCCTTCCTCATCGTCACCGGACTCGTGTCCGAGGAAGCGCTCATCTCCTGGGGCTGGAGGGTCCCGTTCATCGCCTCCGTGCTGCTCGTCGCCGTCGGCATCTACATCCGCCTCAACATCGAGGAGACGCCGAGCTTCCAGCAAGTCCGTGAACAGGGTGCGAAGGCCAAACTGCCCTTCGCCCACCTCATGCGCCACTACTGGAAGCCCGTCATCCTCGGCGGCGTCGCCACCCTGTCGACCGGGTCGACGTTCACGCTCATGGTCGCCTCCGGCGTCAACTACGGTACCCAGGAGAAGGGGCTGTCGAGCAACTTCATGCTCTGGGTCGTCCTCGTCGCATGCATCGTCGGACTCATCTTCATCCCGGTCTTCGGTCGCCTCTCCGACAAGATCGGACGCCGCCCGATCATCGCCGCAGGAATCGCCGGCGAAGTGATCCTCGCGTTCCCGTTCTTCTGGCTCCTGAACACCGGCAGCGCCGCCGCAGTCTTCCTCGCCTACGGGCTGATGATGATCGCTTTCTGCGCGAACTACGGCCCGATCGCGACTTTCCTCGCCGAGCTCTTCGGTGCGAAGATCCGCTACTCCGGACTGTCCGTGTCCTACATGCTCTCGGGCCTGTTGGGCTCGGCCATCACCCCCGCGATCACCGTGTGGCTGCTCGACGTCACCGGCAAGTCCGACTCGATGGCCTGGTACATCGCCGGCTCCGCGGTCCTGTCCCTCATCGCCCTGTTCCTGCTCACCGAAAACCGTCTGCAGAGCATCGACCGCGCCGATACGCCGGAAGCTGGAGTCGATGGTGACACCGTCTCCGAGGTGGGGGTGGAGAACCGATGATCCGTCGCATCGAGACCGCCCCGGGTCTGGCCCCGGGCATCGGCCCGTACTCGCAGGCCGTCGTCGCCAACGGATTCGTCTTCACCACAGGTCAGGTTCCGTTCGCTGCCGACGGCATCACACCCGAGGCCTTCGAGGATCAGGTGAGAACGTGTCTGAGCAATCTGCGCTCCGTGCTTGAAACCGCGGGCAGCGGCATCGACAAGGTGGTCAAGGTCAACGCCTATCTGACCACGCCCGAGCAGCGGGAGCCCTTCAATCGTGTCTATGCGGACTTCTTCGGAGAGGCCAAACCGGCACGGACCACCGTGTGCGTCTCCATCTGGGACATCTCGCTTGAGGTCGAATGTGTCGCGGTTGTCAGCGATTCTTCCGAAGCAGCGGGTGGGGCGTGAGCGGTATGGCGGTGGACCTGGACTGTGAGGAGTTGGCCTCCGAGGAACTGATCGCCTCACTGAGAGAGGTCGAGCTCCCGACGCTCGGTCACTTCCTCGAAGACGGATTCTGCACTCCCCGCATGGTGCCGATCAACGAAGGGCCGCAGATGGTCGGCCCGGCCAGAACCCTCGATCTGCGCGAACCCGATGCGCTCGCCGTCAACCGCGCACTGCACGCACTGAGGCCGGGTGACGTTCTCGTCATCCGGGTCGCCAGCGGCCTCCACGCGCCGGTCGGGGCGGTCACGGCGGCGGCCGCGATCGCCCAGGGTGCCGCAGGCATCGTCGTCGACGGACCCGTCACCGACGCCGCTGCGCTGCGCAACGTGCAGGACAGGCTCCCGGTCTTCGCCACCGGACTGATCGCGCGGACGACGAAACGTACCGGCAGCCTCGGCGATGATGTCCTTGACTGCGAGGTCGAGATCGACGGCGTCACAGTCCGCCCCGGTGATCTGGTTCTCGGTGACCGGCAGGGAGTGCTTGTACTGCCACCGACGGGCCCGGGGAATGAGGTCCTGCAGGCGGCGCTGGCCTCCGACTGGGGCGAACCAGCACTTCTTGCGCGAATTGCCGCGGGGGAGGACCTGCGGGAGCTACTGCCGGGGTGACCGGGGAACGGTCAGATCTCAGACTCCCTGAGCGACCGCCTCGGCGATGGGGGTGTCACCGTCGTGGAAGTTCAGCGTCTTACCGAAGCTCGCGGGCTCGGCAATGACTGCGGCGATGACATGTGCGACGTTGTCGCGAGACGTCGAGGGCACGTCCAGGTCGCGGGTCTCGCCGGCGCTGTCCACGGTGATCTTCTGTGTCGCAAGTTCGAGGGTCAGAACTGAGGGGCCGAGGACCGTCCAGTCGAGGTCGGTCTTCGTGCGCAGATGTTCGTCGGCCTGTGACTTCGCGTTGTAGTAGGCGTACATTCCGTCGCCCTTCTCGACGCCGGGAACTTCGCCGTCGACGAGCCGGGAATTGAAGTATGAGACCATCACGAAGCGGCGGATACCCGACTTCTGGGCTGCATCCATCACGCGGATGGCGGCATCGCGATCCATCGCCCATGTGTGGTCCTCACCCGATCCGCCAGCACCGGCGGACCAGACAACCGCGTCACTGCCGGCCAGCACCTCGGCGATGGCATCGGTGTCGAGGTTTTCGACATCGGCGACGACAGGCGTGGCGTTCGCCGCCTCGATTTCGGAGGACTGCTCCTCCTTGCGGATGACCGAACGGACCGTGTGCCCGGCATTGTTGAGCAGCGGTGCCGCAAGCATCGCAACTTTTCCGTGGCCGCCGATGATCGTGATAGTCGACATGTCTGCCTCTCAAATGGTGGAGTGCGTTCTTCGGGTTCCCTGGTGTAAGTCCGGATGTCGGCTCAGTATTCCGAATGCGGTGGTATATTTACTGGTATGATTTCGGCGAAAAATGGTCACGAGATTCTTGACGCAGTTGGGCACGAATTTCAGACTGGCCTGATCGATTCGGTCGATCAAGCCCGCATTGACCTGGGTGACTTCCAGGATTTCAGACCCGCCTGGTTTCCGACATTCACGCAGCGATTCATCAGCAGCTTCATTCACGAGCGAGTGTGGGCAGAACTCGTTCGTCGAATCGACGCGTCCCCGGAGTCAACGATCATTGACGACGAGCCGGTACGTGAGATCGGATGGATGAACTCATTCAAACTTCGCGTGAAGCGCCACCGGGCGGGGGACGTCATCGCTGCATTCCCCACCGAAGGGGCGAAACGTTGGTATGAGCCGACTCTTCCTCTCGATGGGCTTGAGGTGACGCATCTGGCTGTCGGGTACAAGTGGATGGATGGGCGAATCGGTCCTGCCGTCATCTCCTATCGAGAGTCACTTGATAGTCGAGCCCTGTGGGCCGTCACACTCGAGCGCGAAGTTGAGCGCCCGGCGACGATCCGGGTGGAAGACGTCTACGAGACTTCTATGCCTGAACTGGATCTCAGTGGCCTCGTCGACAGCGACGAAGAGACTGGAACTGACCAACTGTGAAAGGCGAAGTCATAGAGACTCTGATGCGCGCACGAGGCCTGACTCAGGCTGATCTCGCGTTGGCGATCGGTGCTGCTCAGGCCACTGTTTCTCGATATATTTCGGGGGCCAGGACGCCTGAGGACTCTGAAATCCGTAGGATTGCCGGCGAGCTTGGGGTCACTCCGGCGTTCCTCGCCAAGGAATTTCGCATGCGTGCCGCCATTGGAGTGTCAGCGCATATGCGCCGCCAGCCGTCGACCAAGGTATCGATGTGGAAGTCTGCCGAAGCGAAATTGAACGAGCTTCGGATGCATATGTCGATGCTCACCGAACGCGCGCCTTTGCAGACGGCAACCCATGTGCCGACCTTCGATTATCAGTTCACGAAACCGGCGGAGGCTGCTCGTCGAGTACGTACAGCTTGGCGCGTGCCACTTGGGCCAGTGAGGTCTGTGGTGGACCTGATGGAGACAGCGGGAACGATTGTCTGTGAACTCGACCTGGGCACTCATCGAATCGATGGTCTTTCGCAGTGGGTCTCCGACTATCCGCTGGTCATCGTCAACTCCTGGTCCTCGCCTTCGCGCAAGCGCCTGACGTTGGCTCATGAGCTGGGGCATCTTGTCATGCACGCAGACGGATATGTCGATGACGAGATGATCGACGTTGAAGCCCAGGCCAATGAGTTCGCAGCCGAGTTCCTGATGCCGGAGGCGGAGATCCGTCACCAGCTGAAGACGCTGAAGCTGCCCAATCTCTTGGCTCTCAAGCTCGAGTGGGGAGTCTCTATGCAGGCCATCTTCGAGAGGGCATTTCGCCTTGGTCTGGCGAGCGGAACCGATCGGCAGAATTTCTACCGGCAGATCAGCCGCAAAGGGTGGCGCACAGAAGAGCCAGAGGAAGACCGTGTCCCAGTGGAGTCGCCGAGGCTGGTGTCAGGTCTCGTCGCTCAGTTCAGATCGGCGGGTTTGACCAACGACGACTTCGCAGACTTGACCGGTTACGCGAGGGATGCGGTGCCTGACGTGTTCCTGCCTCAATCGGGTCGCCACTTGAGCTCGGTCTGAGTTTCACCGGGTCACAGGTGTCGGCAGGCATTACCGCGTTGCGGCGAAGTCGGCGATCCGATCGCAGGCCGTATTGATAGTCTCCGGGGCGACGGAGAACGTCAGCCGCAGGTAGCCCTCACCCTGAGCCCCGAATGCCGAGCCGGGAATCGTTGCCAACCCGTGGTTCTCCAGAAGAGCGGTGGCCGCCTCCCACGAGGTCAGTCCCCAGTCCTTGATGTTGGCAAAGGCATAGAACGTGGCCTCGGGGCGCAGCATGCTGATGCCGTCGATGCCCGCAATGCGCTCGGTGATGAGGTCGCGGCGCTGCGCATAGGACTGCACCATCATGTCGACGTCGGTCTGCGGGCCCTCGATCGCTGCGAGTGCCGCTTCCTGCACGAACCCGGGAAGGCTCGAGGTGATTCCCTCCTGGAGGAAGGCCATCGGCGCGATGAGATCGACCGACCCGATGACGAATCCACAGCGCCACCCGGTCATCGCGTAGGTCTTCGAGAAGCTGTTGACAACGAGGAACCGATCGAAGCCAGGGCGCACCTCGGCGATGGAGGTGAACTGGGCATCGTCGAAGGTGATCTGGTCATAGACCTCGTCGGAGATGACCGTGAAGCCGAACTCCTCGGCCAGATCCGCGATCGTCTCCAATTCGGCCCGGTCCATGACCGAGCCCAAGGGGTTCGACGGGCTGTTGATGATGATCGCCGCGGTCTTGTCGGTGATAACCGATCGAACGTCCTCGGCGCGGAATTTGAAGTCGTTGTCCTCCGTGACCGGCACTGGAACCGCCACCCCGCCGAGGCGGTGGATCTGTCCCACATAGTTCGGGAAGCTGGGATCGGGGATGATGACCTCTTCACCAGGGGAGACGGTGACGTCGAGGGCGAAAGTCAGCGCCTCCATCGCACCGAAGGAGACCATGACATTGTTGGCTGTGACCTCGCGATTCCACCGGCCGGCGTACTTCGCCGCGATCGCCGTGCGCAGCGGTAGGATGCCGGCGTTGGCCACGTACCGAGTCTGATTGTTCTCGATCCCGCGGATGCCGGCGGCCTTGATGTGCGCGGGAGTATTGAAGTCCGGCTCGCCGACCGTCAGCTTCACGGCCTCTGGGTAGTCCAAGGCTAGGTTGAACATCTTGCGGATGTTCGAGGCTGGGTAGGTCTGGGCCATCGGGGCGATGCGGCGGTACTCATGTGTCATTGATTCCTCGTACTTCTGTGTGGAGCCACGTTGGTTGGGCCGGGTCTATTCGTGGAGCCCGGCCAGGCGGGAGCCGAACTGGGCGAGCAGGCTCGTCTTCTTTGCGCCGGTGATCCGTTCCCACTCATCGGCGATGTTGAAGATCTTGTACATCGAGCGGATGCCCAACCAACGGATCGGCTCGGGCTCCCACTGTCCGGAGTAGTGGTCGTTCCAGGGCAGTTGTGTGAGTGCTGTCGAGGCTCCCGATGCCCGGTCGAGAAGCGTCTTCGCCGCCAAGTGCGTGGCCGTGACTCCGTGTCCGGCGTAGCCGCGGGCCACGCCGATGCGCTGGTTGGTATCGAAGAAGATCCCCGCGCACCAGTCCCGGGTCACACCCAGGGCACCGCGCCAAGCGTGGTCGACCTCGAATTCGAGGTTGGGAAAGAGCGAGGACAGGCGCGTGCTCAGCAGCTCGACCACCTCGGCGGGGACCTGCCCGTCACCGGGCAACCGCGAGCCGAATTCGTACGGTGCACCGCGACCGCCCAAGGCGATCCGATCGTCGTCGGTGCGTTGGGCGTAGATGAAGGTGTGCGCGGTGTCGCCGAGGCATTCGCGGCCGTCCCAGCCGATGTCCTCCCACGCCGAGGCGGGCAGCGGGTTGGTCGCGATCATCGACGAGAACACGGGGATGACCTGACGTCCTTCCAGCCCGGGCAGGTCACCGGTGACGGTGTCCGAGTAGCCCTCGAGGCAGACGAAGATCGTGTCCCCGGTGACCGGGCCGCGATTCGTTGCGACCACACCCTTGCCGATGTGACCCGCCGAGGTGTCCTCGCAGATCGTGACGCCCTGATTCTTGAGGACTGCTGCCAAGCCACGCGTGAGGAGTGCGGGGTCAATGCGGGCGGTGCCGGGGAAGAATACGCTGCCGTGAGCGTTGTCGACGTTGATGTGTGCCTTGGTCGCCTCGGCGTCGAGGAACTGCATGTCCTCGGGTCCGTAGCCGTACTGTTTGTCACCCTCGTAAAGTTCGCGCAGTCGGGTCATTCCGGCCTCGGACTGGGCGATGTCGATGTGGCCGCCGCGGACCTGATGGGCGTCGATGCCCTCGCTTTTGAGAACCTCGAGGACCTCGTCGATGGAGTCGAAGAGTGCAGACTGGAATGACCTCACGGACTCCACCCCGCTCAGTCCGGCAGAGCCGACCGGGCCGTTTGGGTCGGTGTCGTTGGCACGGTCGACCGCCTCGGCGTACTTGGCCCTGTTGCCGGGCATCAGTGTGGAGAGCCAGCCGCCGTTGCGACCTGAGGCACCGTAGCCGATGTGCTTTGCCTCGACGATGGTGATCTGCCAGTCGGGGTGAGTCTGCCTGGCGTAGTAGGCCGACCACAGGCCGGTCAAGCCGCCGCCGACGATGACGAGGTCCTGCTTATCGGTGGGCAGTGGGGAGGGCGTGGTGGTCTCGGGAGGGGACTGGGTCAGCCAATGGGAGGCCTCGCCGTTGAGGTAGGACATGGAATCAGTTCTATCCCACCGTTGGAGCGAAGTAAATGGTTGCAGGGCGGCGTATTGCCATATGGATTCCGTGCAGTCCAGCCGCGGTTTCATGACTCGGATCAGTCGATGAACCGCGGCTCTGGATAAACTGGCCCCATGAGCGCAATGGAGCCGATCAGCACCGACGATTTCCCTCTCGACCACGAGCCCATCGAGGACTGGCAACGGGTCGGTGCAGCCACCTCGGCGACCGACAGCGATGCTGGTTCACGCGTTTCGCCTGCCGACGCGACCACGGCTTTTGCAGAACTCGGTTCGATCGCCGGCGCCGACTACGGCCTGTGGGAGATGAGCGCTGGTGCCATGCGCGATGTCGAAGGCGATGAGGTCTTCATCGTCATCAGCGGCACCGGCCGCATCGAATTCGACGAACCTGACCTGCCTCCAGTTGAGCTCTCGCCCGGCACATTGGTCCACCTCGAAGACGGGATGAAAACTCGCTGGCACGTTGACGAAGCACCCCTGCGGAAACTGTTCATCGCGCCCAGCGAATAGCGGGTCTCACGCACCCGTACGGTGGCGAACCCACACATTCGGCTCGATGTAGACGGCAGTGGCGTGCTCGACATCGCAGGCGGCTCCCAAGACGACTCTGGTTAGACAGGCAGGCAAGTCGACTGGGTCGAAAGGGTCAATGATGATGATCGACCAGGCTTTTCCGCGGGACCTCGTAATGATCGGCGCGGTGTTCGGACTCGCGGCGTTCATCTGGTCAGGATGGGCGCAGGAGGGCCCGCCGGGTCGCGCCGTCTTCCGCGTCATCCTCGGCGCGCTCTCCGTGTGCGGACTCGCCTTGATGGTGCCCAGCATCCTGCTGTCGATCCGACACTGGGACGAAGCGACGGCGATCGCCACCGGAACCACGACCTTCACCGTCTACATCGTCATCGTCTGGGCTGAGATCATCGTCGGCGGTGTGCTCGGTTTCCTCGCCATCCGTTCGGGGCACTCGGACTGGGTTGCGCCGCTGATCTTCGCGATCGTCGGCATCCATTTCTTTGCTCTCGCCATGGTCTTCGCCCAGCCCGTCCTCCATCTCGCCGCGGCGCTGCTGACCGTGGTCGCGGTTGTGGCGCTTCTTCTGCCACGAGATATCGCCGCACCGAGTTTCTGGTGTGGTCTGCTCGGCGCACCGGTGTTCTTGAGCATCGGACTATGGTGCCTGATGGCCGGTCGCGACGCTCTTGCTGTGAGCTGAGCGCGTTGGCTGCGAACTGACAGCCGGGCACCACTGACATTCGACACCACAGTGTTCTATCGTGAGGGAATCGACGGGAACCGGGAATGCAGATCCGCAGACTTCCACACCGTCAGTGATCTGATTGAAGGAGCCGACAATGAAGACTGCTCGCCGCTTGGAGAACCTCGGCACCGAGACCTCGTTTCGGGTTGCCCAGGACGCCGCCGACTGGAAGGCCCGCGGCAATGTGGTCTATCCGTTCCACCTCGGCGATCTCAATTTCCCCATGGCACCCCACATCGTCGAGGCCATGGACAAGGCGATCAAGGACGGCAAGACCGGCTACTGCCCGGGCCCGGGGATCCCGGAACTGCGCGCAGCACTGGCCGATGACATCGGCTCCCGACGTGGGATGAGCATCGACCCCGCCGAGGTGGTCGTGACCACAGGTGGCAAGCCGGTCATCACGAAATTCCTCCAAACCGTCATGGATCCTGGCGAAGGCGTGCTCTACCCCAGCCCCGGCTTCCCGATCTACGAATCCCAGATCGAATACCTCGGCGGCACTGCCCTGCCCTACCGGTACGTGCCCACCGACGACGGATTCGCCATCGACCTCGACCACCTGCGGGCCTCGATCGACGACCAGACCGTCGCCATCATCTACAACGACCTGCAGAACCCGATCTCGGCCGAATCCACCGATGCCGAACGTGAGGCCATTGCCCAGATCGCCCAGGAGTTCGATCTCTGGGTGCTCTCCGATGAGGCCTACTTCGAGATGCGCTACAAGGGGAAGTCGAAGTCCATCGCCGCACTTGACGGCATGCGCGAGCGCACCGTCATCCTCTACACGTTCAGCAAGAAGTTCGCGATGACCGGGTCCCGCTTGGGCTGTGCTGTCGCACCTCGTGAGATCGCCGAGGTGATGTCGACGTTGAACACCAACGACGAATCGTGCACCACCCATTACGTCCAGTGGGCAGGCATCGCCGCACTGCAGGGACCACAGGACGGCGTAGGGAAGATGCTCGAGGTGCTGCGCAAGCGTCGGGACGCCACCTGCTCGATCGTCAACTCGATTCCGGGCATGAGCGTGGCAACGCCTGGCTCAACGTTCTACGTCTTCCCCGATGTCACCGAGGCGATGGCGGCCATGGGGATTGCCACGCTGGGTGAGTTCTCCACCGCGGCACTCCACAACACGGGAGTCTCCTTCTGCACCCGCGAACACTTCGGCCGGAAGCAGGAGTGGGAGGACCGCAGTTACATCCGTCTGGCCTACTCGGGCATCGGCGTCGACGAGATCAATGAAGGTCTGGGGCGCCTACGTGACTGGGTCACGCAGGGCTGAGCCAGCTGGTCGCCGCCGGTCGAGCCAGTTGGCCGGTCGAGCTGATCAGTCGGCGGGTTCGGGCTCAGGTTTCCGATCATTGATGAACGGTGACTTCTCCGGCTCGGGGTGCCGCATCTTCTGAACGACGATGATGGCGGTTCCGAGAGCAACCGCGCCAATCGCTGCCCACACATTGGTGCGCAGGCCGAGGACGACGAAGCTGGGGTCGAGGCGAATGGACTCCCAGACGATGCGTCCGGCGCCGTACCAGACGAGGTACATGCCGAAGAGGCGTCCCCACTGGAAGAACAGGTGGCGGCCCAACCACAGCAGGACCAGGGCGCCGAGGCTGTTCCAGATGACCTCGTAGAGGAACGTCGGGTGGAAGAGGGTGTCGACAGGCAGCCCGGGAGGGAAAGCCGGATTGTTCGGGTCGATCTCCAGGCCCCAGGGA
This sequence comes from Brevibacterium sp. CBA3109, assembly GCF_040256645.1. Taxonomy (NCBI): domain Bacteria; kingdom Bacillati; phylum Actinomycetota; class Actinomycetes; order Micrococcales; family Brevibacteriaceae; genus Brevibacterium; species Brevibacterium koreense. Next base: position 228,941 of record NZ_CP158281.1, read on the forward strand.
AGTGTGGTCGGTTGGCCGAAGAGCTCCTGATTGAACCAGTTGCCGAAGCGACCGCACGCCTGGGCGAGGATCAGTCCCGGGGCGATGGCGTCGAGAAGTGCGGAGAGTTTGATGCTGAGCCGGCGGCACATGATCAGCGCGCCCAGGGTGCCGCCGATGAGTGAGCCGAAGATGGCGATTCCGCCCTCCCAGATCGCCCACACGGAGCCGGGCTCAAAGGGATTCCACGGATTGCGGCCAGGGCCGAAGTAGTCCGTGTAGTGGGTGATGACGTGGTAGATCCTGGCCCCGATGATGGCCATCGGGACGGCCAGGGTCGCAATGTCGAGGACCTGCCATTCCTCGACTCCGCGCTTGGTCAGCCGGTGATTGGTCAACACGATGGCGATGACGATTCCCGCGAGGATGCACAGCGCATAGAAGTGAATCGTCAGGGGGCCCAGCGAGAAGCTGGAGACGCTCGGGCTGGGAATAGAGGCCAGAACATCGTGGGGCAGCGTGGGCAGGTCGTCGACCGTTGGATTGGCAAGCACGGTGTCAGTCTATTTCCTCGACCCCCTGAAGAGACATTCCAGCAGCCGTGCGCAGCTTCGTGCACCGGTTGAGGGGTGCCAGCACCGTCGAGTGAGATGATGACACCTATGGCACTCGACTTCACCCTCGTTCAGCTGCGGTACTTCCAGGAGGTTGCCCGCAGGGAGAATATGACCGAGGCGGCCAAGCATCTCAACGTCACCCAGTCGGCGATCTCAACGGCCATGGCTCAGCTCGAGCGGACCCTTGGCATCGACCTGTTCATCCGGCAGAAGAACCGCTCCGTGGTCCTCTCACCTGCAGGCCGACGTTTCCTCTTCGAGGTCAATCCATTCCTCGAATCCTCCGATGCCCTCGGCGAGACCGCCCACGGGCTGGCGCAGTCGCTGAGCGGGAATCTCACTGTCGGGGTTTTCTCACCGATTGCTCCGACCCGGCTGCCGCTCATCCACGCCGAGTTCGAGAAACGCTACCCCGATGTGCGGGTCAATTACTTCGAGGCCGACCTCCACGAACTCCAGACCGCGGTCATCGCCGGATTCTGCGACATCGCGCTGACGTACACGCTGGGACTGACCGACCGGTTCGATTCGTTCCTCATCGACGTCGTCAAACCTCACGCGCTCGTCTCACTCAACCACCACCTCGGCGGGGGAGCGGAGGGACCACGTCCGATCCACCTGAGTGAACTCGCCGACGAAGACTATATCCAACTCGATCTTCCGTTCTCCCGGCAGTACTACGACGAGCTCTTTCGCATCGCCGGCATCGTGCCGAAGGTGCGGCACAGCTTCGCCGGCTATGAGACCGTCCGATCATTCGTCGCGATGGGCCACGGATACTCGCTGCTGAGCCAGAGCGTGTCCTCGGGAACGTACATCGGATCGATGACCGTCGACGTGCCGCTGCTCGACGATTTCCCGAGCATCGACCTGTCCATGGTGTGGCCCAAAGAGGTACGTCTGAGCCGACGGGCGCGTGCGTTCAGCGAACTGACCAGGGAGATCCTGGGACCCGCGGAGCAGTAGGCGGCCGGCAGGCCCGGGCTTGTCAGCTGGCCCGAGGTGGCCGGCTTGGGGCCCGAGTCCCTGGGGTCAGTTTCCGAGTCCGAACAGCCTCTGGACGAGGTTGCCCTTCTGCTCGGGTTCCGGATCATGGCCGCCGCACCACTGCTGTGCAGGAACCTCGCGCTTGACGGAGTCGATGTGGAGTCCGCATCCGTCCCAGGTCGTCTTGCCGCAGGTAGTGCAGGTGACTGCTCGGCACATGGTTCGTCTCCTTGAGTGGTCTGTGGGTATGGGGCCTCGCGCAGTTGTGTGACTGCGAGTTTGAGCCTGCGAGCAGTCTCGCACGGCAGCGTGCTCGGGCGCATACCCGCGCCACTCAACAACTGGACTTACCGCTCATCAAGTAGATCTATGGCCAGGTTAAAAAGTATCTGTTGGACTGATGCACGAAGCCGGGCAACAATGGTTCCCACACCTGAGGACTAGGCAAGGGAGCTTCTATGTCCGCGACACCTGCGACGCCCACGACACAACCGAAACAGTCCGGCAAGACCACGAGCATGCAGAAGAAGGTGCTCGTCGGCGGGAGCATCGGCCAATTCGTCGAGTTCTACGACTTCACGCTCTACGGGCTCTCGGCGGTCATCCTCGCCGACTATTTCTTCCCCGCTGGGGACAAGGTCACCGGACTGCTCGTCATCTTCGCCACCTTCGGCGTCGCCTTCGTCATGCGGCCCCTGGGCGGACTGTTCTTCGGGGCCCTCGGTGACAAGGTCGGCCGACGCAAGACACTGACGATCACGATCTTCCTCGTCGGCTGCTGCACCGCGCTCATCGGCATCCTTCCCGGCTTCGACCAGATCGGCTGGTTCGCTCCCATCCTGCTCATCCTCGCCCGCCTGGGTCAGGGATTCTCCGCTGGCGGCGAATCGGTCGGCGGCCCCTCCTTCGTCTACGAGCACGCTCCGGTCGGCAAGCGCGGGCTGTGGATCAACATCACCCTCGCTGCGACCGCACTGCCCTCGGTCTTCGCCGGCGGCCTCATCCTGCTGCTCTCGACCGTGATGAGCGATGCCTCGTTCGACTCCTGGGGCTGGCGGATCCCATTCCTTCTCGCCTTGCCTCTCTCAGCTGTGGGACTCTGGATCCGGTCGCGGACCGATGAGTCCGAACTGTTCAAGAAGACCGCCGCGGAACGACCTAAGGAATTCAGCCCGATCCGGGAGTCCTTCCGGGAGAACTGGGTGGGGATGCTGCAGGTCTTCTTCGTCCTCGGCCTCACCGCGCTGGGCTTCTACATGCTCTCGGCCTACTTCGTCACATACATCCAGACCACCGGCGACCTCACCCGCGAACAGTCACTACTGACGAATGCCATCGCCATGGCCAGCTACACGATCTTCCTTCCCATCGCCGGAGCCATCGGCGACAGGGTCGGACGCAAGCCGATGCTCATCGCCGGCTCCATCCTCCTGGCGGCCACGTCGATCCCGGCATTCGGGCTAGTTACCAGCGGCAACATGGACCTGGCCTTCATCGGGCAGACGATATTCGTCATCTCCCTGTGCTGCTACGGCGGTGGTTGCTACACCTTCTTCTGCGAGCGCTTCTCCACGAAGACCCGCTTCACCTCGGCTGCGATCAGCTACAACATCTCCTACGCGATCCTCGGCGGGACCGCACCGTTCGTCGGCACCTGGCTCGTCGACGTCACCGGTGTGAACACAGCTCCTGGGTTCTACATGACCGCGGCCTCCGTCGTCGTCCTGGTGCTCATCTTCGTCACCCGCCTGCCCGAGACTCGTGGGCGTCTGGGATGAGGCTCGTCTTGCGGACTTCGCTACCTCTGTCTGCGGACGAGAAGCCTGTCTGCAAACAGACTTCTCGTCCGCAAAGCGAGTAGTCGGCGCCCCACCAGCCTCAGCTCACCAGCCTCAGCCCACTCAGCCTCAGCCCACCAGCCTCAGCTCACCAGCCTCAGCCCACTCAGCCTCAGCCCACTCAGCCTCAGCCCGTAGCCACAGAAAGAGACGCACCATGACCGCACCGACCGCCGCCCTCTCGAACGCGGCCCCCTCGAGCGACCACACCTTCCTCACCGATTTCCACCACGTCGCCACCATCGGTGCGACCGACAATGACGGCGTCGACCGGCAGGCACTGACGTCTGAGGACAAGCAGACCCGTGATTGGATGCGCAGCTGGGCCGAAGGCAATGGCTTCGAGGTCCGCGTCGACGCCATCGGGAACATGTTCGCCTGCCTCGAATTCGTTCCCGACGCCCCCTACGTCCTCATCGGCTCACACCTGGACTCCCAGCCGCTGGGCGGTCGCTTCGACGGCGCCTACGGTGTCATCTCCGCACTGTTCGCGGCCTTGCGGGTCAAGGAGAACGTCGCCGAATCCGGGCAGACTCCCCGGTTCAACCTCGCAGTGGTCAACTGGTTCAACGAGGAAGGTGGCCGCTTCGCACCCTCGATCATGGGCAGCTCCGTCTACGCGGGCCTGTTCGATCTCGAGGAGATGCTCGCCGTGTGCGACCTGGAGGGAACCTCCGTCGCCGAGGCGCTCGCAGCCATCGGATACAACGGCGCAGACACCCCGCCTGAGGCGATCTCCTACGCGGAGATCCACATCGAACAGGGCCGCATCCTCGAACGCGAGTCCACCCACTTAGGCGTCGTCGAATCCAGCTGGTACACGCAGAAGCTCGACATCGATGTCCTCGGTGAACAGTCCCACACCGGAGCCACGGCGATGGCCGACCGCCACGACGCCCTGGTTGCCGGATCCAAGGTCGTCCTCGCCGTCCACGACATCACAGCCGAATTCGACGACGAAGCGCTCGTGTCCTCCGTCGGTCAGCACGTCGTCGAACCGAACTCGCCGATCGTCGTTCCTCGCCGCGTGCACATGGTCGCCGACCTGCGCTCCTCCGACCCAGCTGTCGTGATTGCGGCCCGCGACCTCCTGCGGAAGCAGATCGCCGACATCGCCCGCGCCCACGACATCACGATCAACGTCGAGGACTTCGATATCCGCGAGAAGCGCTACTTTCCAGAGGCCGGGGTCGAACTGGCTGAGAAGGCCGTGGCCAACGAGGGGCTGTCCATCCGCCGCCTCGAAACCATGGCCGGCCACGACTCTGTGGCGATGAACCATCGAGTCCCGGCCGTCATGATGTTCGTGCCCAGCGTCGACGGCGTCTCCCATTGCGAACGCGAATTCACCACCGACGAGGACATGGTCCGCGGCTTGGGTGTCCTCACCTCGGTGGCGACCGAACTCGTGGGCGGTGAGCTCGGTGACGAGCGCGACGGTGAGGTGTGGGTCGGCAGATCCGTCGCCGAGGCGCGAGGAGCCTCGACCTCGCATTCCTCCACGTCGTCGTCCGCATCATCGTCCGCGTCATCTCAGGTGAACGCATGAGTTCCACATCCAATTCCGCGGGCACTGGCACCTTGGCTGGGTCAGCGTCGAATGAAACCTGGGCCTTGACCGCCACCGAGGCGCTCGCGAAGTTCCGGTCGCAGGAACTTTCCCCGGTCGAGTACCTCAGCGCACTCATCGGCCGCATCACCACCGAGGACGAACGCATCAACGCGGTCACGGAAGTCGTCGAGGAGGCGGTCACCTCGGCGAGGGAAGCGGAGCGCTTCTACGCGAACGCCACGACCGGTGACCTCGCCGAGGCGCTCGCCTCACGGCCGCTGCTCGGACTGCCCGTGATCGCCAAGGAGAAGCACGCGATCGCCGGCCGCACACTCACCCAGGGCCTCGTCCACGAACGCGACACCGTGGCCGCGGCCGATGCCGCAATCATCGGCCGCATCAGAGGCGCCGGAGGATACATCCACGCGCGGGCGACGTCCCCGGAGTTCAGCTGCGCGACGGTCACACACTCGCCGATGTGGGGTGTGACCCGTAACCCGTGGAACACCGAGCTCTCCCCGGGAGGATCCTCGGGTGGCTCGGGCGCGGCCCTGGCTTCGGGCTTCGCGCCTTTGGCGACGGCCTCGGACATCGCCGGATCGACGCGACTGCCCGCGGCATTCACCGGCACCGTGGGGTACAAGGCGCCCTATGGTCGGATCCCTGGTGTTCAGCCCTTGGCCGCCGACTGGTACCGCGGGGACGGGCCGATGGCACGCACAGTCGCGGACACTGCGCTGCTGGCCCGAGTTATGGTCGGCATCGACGCCAGCGATCACGCGACGATCGACTCCACCGGATTCCTTGACGGCTTCGACGCCTCCTTGGCTGAAGCGGTCGATGGTGTGAAGGGGAAGCGCATCGCCTTGTGTCTGCGGCTGGGGGACTTCCCTGTCGGGGAGGACATCATCGGCAACACCCGGGCGGTCGCCTCGGCGCTCGAAGCCGCCGGTGCGATCGTCGAGGAGATCGAACTGCCGTGGACGACTGAGCGGATCTTCGAGACGGCCTTCACCCATTTCGGGAACATTCTGGCACCGGCGATGCGGGCCGCGACCCGCGGCCACGAGGACACGCTGGCCGACTACACACTCCAGCTGATGGCAGACGCCGAGGCGGTCGCCGCCCGACATACCCAGTACGAGGGACTGAGGATGGAGGCGCAGATCCAGGCGGAGCTCGCGAGGGCAATGGACGGGTTCGATGTGCTCTTGGCACCCACCTCGGCGGTGGCGGGGCTCGAAGCCGATGGCAACTATCTGGGTGGGATCACGATCGATGACAACGGGGTGGGTCGCGACGGCCTTGGCTCCGGCGCTGGACCGGGTTCGGCTGGCGGGACGGATGCTGGGGGAGTGCACCTCGAGCACTACTGGCAGGGGCACATGACGATGCCGTTCAATATCTGCAATCGGGTGCCGATCGTCAACGTACCCTCCGGCATGGCTGACTGCGGCATCCCGACAGGACTCCAGGTCATCGCGCATCCCTTCGACGACCGCAGCGCCTTCGACGTCGCGGCCGCAGTGGAGCAGCTGGTGCCGTGGACAGGTCTGGCACCGGGGTGAACTCAGCCGCGAGCCTCGAACAGACCCTCGATGCCGTTGCCGGCACTGGGCGAGACCTCAATGCCGTTACCTCGGTGATGGAGTGTCGGGCACGCGCATTGGTGTTGACGTCCGCCGATCGTGCTGCCGCGGGCAAACCGGCACGCAGCCTGGAAGGAATCCCCTTCGCGATCAAGGACGTCATCGACGTGGCGGGAATACCGACGACGATGGGTTCGAAGGTCAGCAGCGGGCCGGATCCGAGCACCACCGCCCCGGTCGTGTACCTGTTGGAGCAGGCCGGAGCCATGCCTGTGGCGAAGACGAACTGTCAGGAGTACTCGTACGGCATCCTCGGCGATGAGAGCGCCTTCGGTAGGGTCGTCAATCCGATCGACATGGCGTTGTGCACCGGGGGCTCGAGCTCCGGGTCAGCAGCGCTGGTCGCTGCCGGGGTGGTGCCGCTGGCCCTGGGCACGGACACCGCGGGCTCGGTGCGCGTGCCCGCAGCGTGTCAGGGCATCATCGGGTTCAAGCCGTCGTTCGGCGCAGTGCCCACCGAGGGGGTGTTCCCGCTGGCGCCGTCCTTTGACACGGTCGGGCTGCTGGCCCGGGACCTCTCGTTGCTGGCCTCAGCGTTTGCCGCGATCACGACCAACGGTCGAGGCTCCGCAGCTACCGGTCGGGGCTCCGCTGAAGAGGGGCCTAGGCCAGCGGAAGTGCAGCCAACGGCAAAGGGCCGGTCAGGTTCGAATACGACGACGGTCGATCTCAGCCTCCTGGACTCAGCCGGTGATTCTGCGAACGGGGCGCGCAGGTGGACTGAACTGCACCTCTCAGAGTGTGCGGTCACCTCGGCGAGATCTCGCGAACTGACGGAGATCTTCCACCGGTGCACCGGGATCTACGACGTCGTGCGCCGGTACGAGGCCTTCGTGCTGCACAGCCAGTTAGCGGATACTCAGGGCGAGCTCTATCAGCCCGGAGTGTGGGCGAAGATCATGTCGGGGCGGGCCATCACTGACGCCGAGTACCACGAGCAGGTGGTGGCGTTGGAAGAACTCCGTGCCTCGGCGGCATCGATCTTCGACGATGTCGACTTCCTCATCACTCCGGCAATCGACGGGGACGTGATCCGCTGGGATGAGATCGGCCCGGATTCTGCCGCACGATTCATGCGTTACTCGATGCCGGTCAACGTATTGGGGTGGCCGGCGGTGACGCTGCCGGTCGGAGCTGTGGCCAACCTGGCCGAGGCGCGAGAGACCCCCGAAACAGAAAATGCATCGACCCGAGCGGCGAAGCCCGAGTCGGTGCAGATCGTCGGCCCTCCGCACAGTGATGAGAGGCTGCTGGAGTTCGTGTCCGGTCTCTGTCCCTGACTTCAACTGTGCATCGATGGAACTGAGTTCATTTCGCAGTGCTTCGGTGGGCGGCAGTGCGGACACGGCTGCGCATCGGACCTCCGCTGCGCACATGCAGCGTCCCCGGCTGCGCGGCCCGCTGGGGTTGTGCCAGCGGGGCGCGCAGCCTCTGGTTGTCAGCCTCGCTGTGCCTCCAGCGCCTCGACGTCGGGGTAGATAGTCTCGCTTGGGGCAACACTGCGGTTGCGGACGAGGAAGTAGTAGAGGACGAAGGTGACGATGATGCCCACGAGCCACGAGACGTCGGCCCCACCCAGCTTCTCGACCATCGGCCCGGTGTAGAAGGACTGAGCAAGGAATGGAATCTGAACCACGACGCCGATGCCGTAGGAGGCGAGGGCGCGCCAGTTCCACCTGCCGTACCGACCATCGAGCTTGTAGAAGGCAGGAATGTCGAAACGGTCCTTGGAGATCAGGTAGTAGTCGGTGAGGTTGATGATGCTCCACGGTGTGAACACCATGAGCAGGGCGAGGACGAAGTTCTTGAAGTTCGCGAGGAAGTCTGAGGACGCCACCAGCGCGACGAGCACCGTCAACGTCACGATGCCGATGACGAAGACCGCCCGCGTCCAACGGCGAATATTCGTCTTCTCACCGAAGGTTGTCAGAATGGTCAGCGTGCACATGAAGGCACCGTAGGCATTGAGCGTGTTGACGGTGAGCTTGCCCAACAGGATGACGATGAAGATGAGGAAGGCGAAGATGCCTCCGCCGACGATCTCGCCGACGAAGCCGACCTGGTTCTCGACGAAGGAGTTTCCGGTCTCCGTCATCGCGGCGGCACCGATGAGCGCACCCAGGGTCATCGACCACTGCGAACCGACGACGGAGCCGCCGAATGTGAACCAGAAGGTCTTCGACGACGGAGTCGACCTGGGCAGGTAGCGCGAGTAGTCAGCGACGTAGGGGCCGTAGGTCAGCTGCCATCCCACGGACAGGGCGATCGCGGACAGGAATGCGGGGAAGGCGAAGGACGAGCCGGAGATGAGTCCGGGAACATCGATCTTCGTGAAGACACAGTAGGTGATGAACAGGAAGCCCAGCAGGCCGGTCACCGAGGAGATGCGGCCGAGCACGTGAATGTATTTGTACCCCAGCAGTGCGACTGCCGCTGTCAGTGCACCGAAGATGACGATCCCCACTGCTGGAGTATCGACACCGATGATGAGGTTGACGGCCTGACCGGACAGCACAGCACCGGTCGAGGCGAAGCCGATGTACATGAGCACGACGAGCACCAGCGGAATGATCGCTCCGATGATGCCGAACTGCGCTCGGGAGGAGATCATCTGCGGCAGGCCCAACTGCGGGCCCTGGGCCGAGTGCAGTGCCATGACGATGCCGCCGATGATGTTGCCGATGAGCAGACCGATGATGGCCCATAGGGCATCGGCGCCGAAGACGACGGCGAGAGCCCCATCGACGATCGCAGTGATCTGAGTGTTGGCGCCGAACCACAGCGTGAACTGGGAACGAGGGGTGCCGTGTCGTTCGTTGTCGGGCACCATCTCGATGGATCGTTTTTCGATCCCCGAACTGGACGATCTCGCCATGGGTTTCTCCTTTGAAAGTTGAATCAGTGACAGTGTGGCACCATCGCACAACTCGTTTCGAGGTTCAGATCACACGTTTCGTCCGATATTTCGGAAATATTGGGTAAACGGTGCTTGGGTGACTCAGCGCCGAGGCTGCTCGCCGTGATCGCGCACGCGGGCCCTGCCTCGGTGTCTGGTTGCTCATTTTACGTGCAAGGACGACTCGGTCTGCGAACGAGAGGCCTGTCTGCAGACGTGCCTCTCGTTCGCAGACCGAGTCATGGCGGGGCGTTGGTGGAGCGCGTGGAGGTGAAGTCTCAGGCAGACAGGCTCCGTGCGATGATCGTGCGCTGGATCTCCGAGGATCCCTCGTAGATGCGGTAGATCCGGGCATCGCGGACGTAGCGCTCGAGCGGGAAGTCGCGTGTGAAGCCGTAGCCGCCGTGGATCTGCAGGGCTTCGTCGGCGATGAATGCCGCAGCCTCGGACGCGGCGAGCTTGGCCGTGGCCGAGGAACGCGTGAAGTCCACCTCCGCGTCTCTCTGTTCTGCGGCGTCCATCGTCAGCAGCCACGCCGAACGGTACTTCGTGTACATATCGGCGAGCTTGAACGCGATGCCCTGGAGGCGGTTGAGGGGTTTGCCGCTGATCTTGCGCTCGCTCGACCAGGCCACGGCGGCGTCGAGGGCCGCCTTGCCGATGCCCAAACTCATGGCGGCGACCTCGATGCGCCCGCGGTCGAGCACCCGCATGGCCGTGGTGAATCCCTCGCCCTCGGCGCCCAGCAGTGCGTCGTCGGGCACAACGGTGTCGATGACGAATTCGTAGACCGGGCTGCCGCGCAGGCCCATGGTCTTCTCCGGCGGGTTGAAGGCGAGTCCCGCCGAGGCGGCTACGGTGTCGACGATGAAGGCGCTGATTCCCTTGTGCCCGGCATCGACGTCGGTCTTGGCATAGACGATGATGAAGTCGGCGAATCCGGCGTTCGTGATGAAGCACTTCGTGCCCTTGAGGTGCCAGCCGCCGTCGACCTTCGTGGCCTTCGTCGACATCTCCGCGGGGTTGGATCCCGCACCCGGTTCGGTCAGGCCGAAGGCGCCGATGACCTCGCCGGCCGCGGCTCGAGGCAACCACGACTCACGCTGCGCATCGGTGCCGCCGAGGAGGATCGAATCGGTGGCGAGGAACTGTGCGGTGATGATCGACGCCGTCGACGCACACGCTGCGGTCACAGCGGCGACCATCTGGCTCATCGCTACCGACCCGACTCCGGGCCCGCCGAAGGCTTCGGGCAGGTTGAGGCCGAGGACGCCGACCTCGGCGAGGGTCCTCAGCGTCTCGTCTGACACGCGTTCGTTCGCGTCCGCGGCCGCAGCCTGCGGGGCGAGGACATCGGCGCTGATCTGTGTGACGGCGTCGACGAGTTCCTGCTCGTCTGTGCTGATGTCGAATCCCATGGTCCTACTCCTTGCTCGGTGCTGCTGCGATGGGCGAGTGCCCGGTGTCGGCCGCGAATGTGCGCCGTGACTCGGTCGTGAGCTCGGTGTCGAGTTCGGCGTTGTGCTCACCGAGGCGGGGGACCGGGAGTCCGGACGTGGGCCGGACTCCGTCGATGAGAATCGGGTGGCCCAGGTACGCATGTCCGGTGCGCTCATCCGTGGCTGAGAGCCCTCTGCCATTTGTGATCGGACCTTCGATCGCCTCGGTGAAGTCGAGGACGGGGGAGTTGGGCACGCCTGCCGCGTCGAAGACCGCACACAGTTCGTCGACGGTATGGCCGTGTGTGAACTCTTCGATCTCGATGCGCAGCGCCTCATCGTTATCCGAGCGGGCTGTGTCGGTGGAGAACCTGCCGTCGGTGACGAGGTCGGGCTTGCCGAGGGTCTCGGCGAGGATGCCGAAGAGCTTGTCATTGGCCACGGCGATGACGACGAGGCCGTCGGCGGCGGCGTAGGTGTCGAAGGGCGCCGAGATGGGATGGCGGTTGCCGACCCGGTTCGGCGTCGACCCGGCGGCGTGGATGGCTGCGTTGGTGGGCTGCATTGCGAGCATGACGTCGAGCATGGGGATGTCGATGTGGGTACCCTCTCCGGTGGTCTGGCGGTGGAAGAGCGCCGAGGAGATGCCGAAGGCCGCGAAGACACCGGCAGAGACATCGGCAATCGATTCGCCCACGCGGGTGGGGGAGCCGTCGGGGAATCCGGTGGCCGACATGAGGCCGCTCAGCGCCTGGATGACGGTGTCGTAGGCGGGTCGCTTCGCCTGAGTGCCGGTCTGTCCGAAGCCGGAGATCGAGGCGTAGACGATGTCCGGCTTGATCGCTTTCACGTCCTCGTAGGACAGGCCGAGTTTCGCAGCGACCCCGGGCCGGAAGTTCTCGACGACGACATCGCAGGTGCGGATGAAGTCGAGCAGTTGTACGTGCGCACTGGGGTCCTTGAGGTCGGCCTCGATCGAGAGCTTGCCGCGATTGAGTGAGGTGAAATAGGTCGATCCGGTATCCGTGAAGGGACCCAGATGCCGGGAGTCGTCACCATGGCCGGGCATCTCGATCTTGTACACCTCGGCTCCCTGATCGGAAAGCATGGCCGTGGCATAGGGACCGGCGAGGACGCGCGAGAAGTCGGCGACCCTGACCCCGTTGAGGAGTTGCTTCGTTGCAGTCATGAGGTCAATCCTCGAGGCGGGTCTGCCCGAAGACAACGGTGTTCCGATGAGATTCGTCCGATATGTCGGATGGTCAATTGTCCGAAATATCGGACAGAACTTGATTCAAAACACTTTCACATTTTTCTTCACGCGTCAGAATGGATCGTGTAGTCAGAGAAGACAGCGCAGGGGCCGATGGTCTCGCGCCACGATCGATCTCCATGGACGATTCTGCTCCATCGGACACGACGACAAGGAGAGCCGTATGACCACCAAGCCAGGCTTCACCCAGCACGACCCCAGCCGCGTGATCCGCGCCGACCGCGGTACCGAGATCACCGCCAAGAGCTGGCAGACCGAAGCCCCCAAGCGCATGCTCATGAACAACCTCGACCCCGAGGTCGCCGAACGTCCCGAAGACCTCGTCGTCTACGGCGGCACAGGCCGTGCGGCGCGCTCCTGGGAGGCCTATGACGCAATCGTGCGCACCCTCGATGACCTCGAGGACGACGAAACCCTCCTCGTCCAGTCCGGCAAGCCGGTCGGCGTCATGCGCACCCACGAATGGGCGCCACGCGTGCTCATCGCCAACTCCAACCTCGTCGGCGACTGGGCCAACTGGGAGCACTTCCGTGAGCTCGAGGCCGAGGGCCTGATGATGTACGGACAGATGACCGCCGGGTCCTGGATCTACATCGCCACTCAGGGCATCCTCCAGGGCACCTACGAGACCTTCGGGGCCATCGCGCAGAAGCGCTATGGCGGCACGCTGGCCGGCACCCTGACCATCACCGGTGGTTGCGGCGGAATGGGTGGAGCCCAGCCACTGTCCGTGACGCTCAACGGAGGTGTCTGCCTCATCATCGATGTCGACAAGACTCGCCTCGATCGTCGCAAGTCCAAGCGCTACCTCGACGAGGTCGAAACCGATCTCGATACCGCACTCGCCAAGGTCATCGAGGCCAAGAAGAACAAGCAGGCCCTGTCGGTCGGGCTCGTCGGCAATGCCGCGGAGATCCTGCCGCTCATCCTCGATCGCGACGAGGCCGCAGAGGTCGACATCGTCACCGACCAGACCTCGGCCCATGACCCGCTGTCCTACCTGCCCATCGGCGTCAGCGTCGATGACTGGCGCGAAGAGGCCGAACAGGATGCGGAGAAGTTCACCATCCGCGCCGAGGAGTCCATGGCCAAGCACGTGCGTGCCATGGTCGAATTCCAGGACCGCGGCGCCGAGGTCTTCGACTACGGCAACTCGATCCGCGATGAAGCCCGCAAGGCCGGCTACGATCGTGCCTTCGAGTTCCCCGGCTTCGTCCCGGCCTACATCCGCCCGCTGTTCTGCGAAGGACTCGGGCCCTTCCGCTGGGTGGCACTGTCCGGCGACCCGAAGGACATCGAGGTCACGGACAAGGCACTCAAGGAGCTCTTCCCGGACAACGAGCACCTGGCCACCTGGCTCGACGCCGCGAACGAATACGTCGAGTTCGAAGGTCTGCCGGCCCGCATCTGCTGGCTCGGATACAAGGAACGCCAGCAGGCCGGTCTGCTGTTCAACCAGCTCGTCGCCGAGGGCAAGATCTCGGCCCCGATCGTCATCGGTCGCGACCACCTCGACTCCGGATCGGTCGCCAGCCCCTACCGTGAGACCGAGTCGATGCTTGACGGCACCGACGCCGTGGCCGACTGGCCGCTGCTCAACGCCATGGTCAACGCCTCATCGGGTGCCACCTGGGTTTCCATCCACCACGGCGGCGGCGTCGGCATCGGCCGTTCCATCCACGCCGGACAGGTCTCCGTGGCCGATGGCACCGAACTGGCTGCCAAGAAGCTCGCCCGGCTGCTCACCAACGACCCGGGAATGGGCGTGATCCGCCATGTCGATGCCGGCTACGACCGTGCTGCCGAGGTCGCCGAAGAGCGTGGCATGCGAGTGCCGATGATCCCGGAACTCGACAAGCGCGACGAGGAGTCCGCAGCACAGTAAGCCCACGGGGTGGCGTGGCTGTTCTGCGGAAAGGCCACGTCCCGTCCGTTGCTGCTCGGTCTGAGTCTGAGTGATCGCGTTTGAACCCGATCACTCAGACTCAGACCGAGCGCTTTCGTCCAGCGGCGAAGCGCGCGGTATGGGGCCACCGGTGTCTCGCACCCCGGGACTCAGGACTCAGAGCACCCCAGGGCTCAGGACTCAGGGCACCTCAGGACTCAGGACCCAGGGCACCTCAGGACTCAGGGCTCAGGAGTCGAGGAAGAGGTCGAGTTGCAGGTCCTCCTCATTCGCCGCCCCACTGTAGACCGAGAGATCAGTGATCCCCTCCTCACGCAGAGCATCCTCGTCGATGAAGAAGTTGCCCGTCGTCGTGCGGGGATCACGCGTCAGGATCGCCCACGCCGCGTCCGACATGATCCGCGGACTGCGGCTGCGAGCCATCACCTCTGCCCCGCCTAGGAGATTCGCGATCGCGGCGGTCCCGATCGTGGTCTTGGGCCACAGGCTGTTCGCAGCGATCCCGTCTGCCTTGAGCTCTTCTGCCAGGCCAAGAGTCACGAGCGACATTCCGTACTTCGCCATTGTGTATCCGAGGTGCTGCCCCGCCCACCGCGGGTTGAGGTTGAGTGGTGGGGAGAGCGTGAGGATGTGCGCGGCGCTCGAAGACTTGAGGTGAGGCAGTGCGGTCTTGGCCAGCATGAACGAGCCGCGCGAGTTGATCGACTGCATGAGATCGAACTTCTTCATCGGCAGATCCTGCGTCGGCGACAGGTCGATTGCGCTGGCATTGTTGACTACGATGTCGATCCCGCCGAACGTCTCCGCGGTCTGCGCGACCGCCTCTGCCACGGAAGCATCGTCACGGACATCGCCGATGATCGGCAGGGCTTTGCCGCCAGCGGCCTCGATCTGTTCGGCCGCCGTGTAGACGGTGCCCTCAAGCTTCGGATGCGGCTGTGATGTCTTCGCGAGAATGGCGACGTTGGCCCCATCGGCCGCCGCGCGCAGCGCGATCGCCAGGCCGATTCCGCGGCTGCCGCCGCTCATGATGATTGTGCGCCCGGCCAGTGAGCGTGTGGATTCAGAGGGGGATTCTCCCGCGCCGAGGTGGCTGTCAGTGCTCATCGTTGGTCTCCTTTGTCCTTGGTTCGATGCTGAGGGTGTGTGTTGCAGACTACTCGTCAGGCACATCGTTTGCCTATGCTTCATCGCGGGCGGGTGCATCGAAGGATGTCGAGTCGCCGATCACTTTCTGTCCGAAATATCGGACAAATTTTGTCGATCACGGTTCAGCAGCAAGCTCACCCGGTCCATACTGAAACTGAACTACTCTCGACCGCGAAGGACACTCCCTTGCAGCTCATCACCGGGATCAGCGAACTGGTCGTCAACGACCGTGCCGACTTCGGCGCCCTCGGCGTCGTCGAGGACGCCGCCGTGCTCATCGACGAGGGTCGGGTTCTGTGGTCGGGGCCGTCCGCTCAGGCGGACAGCGCTGTGCAGGGCCACCTCGGCGATGCCCGATCAGACTCGTCTGCGACCGCGACCCTCGACGACGATGACATCGAAAACGGCACCCTCACCTCGGCCAGAGGTGGGGTCGAGCTCGAGACGATCGATGTGGGCGGCAAGGCCGTCATCCCCGGCTTCGTCGACAGCCACAACCACCTCATCTTCGCCGGCGACCGCTCGGCGGAGTTCGCCGCGCGCATGGCCGGGCAGAAGTATTCGGCCGGTGGCATCGCGACGACCGTCGCCGCCACCCGGGCCGCCAGCGATGAGGAGCTCGAGGCCAACCTCGTCCACCTCCTCGACCAGGCGACCAGGCAGGGCACGACGACCTTTGAGATCAAATCCGGATACGGGCTCACTCTCAAGGACGAACTTCGGGCGCTGACGATCATCAACCGGCACACCGAGGAATCGACGCTCATCGCCGCCCACGTGGTCCCACCCGAATACAAGGAGAAACCGGGGGGCTATGTCGACCTCGTCATCGACGAGATCATCCCGGCCGCGACGGGTCACGCCAAATGGATCGACGTGTTCTGCGAGAAGGGGGCCTTCACCGAGGACCAGACCCGGCGCATCATCGAGGCGGGCAAGGCCGCGGGAATGAAGCCGCGACTGCACGCGAACCAGCTCACCGAGGGTGGAGCTCTGCGACTCGGTGCGGAGCTCGGCTGTGTCTCCGTCGACCACGCGACCTTCGCCTCGGATGAGGACCTTGCGGCTCTCGCGAAGTCCGAAACCGTGGTCACGCTGCTGCCCAGCATCGAATTCTCCACCCGTCAGCCCTACCCGGATGCGCGCCGCTACGTCGAGGCCGGGGTGCGTCTGGCGATCGCCACGGACTGCAACCCGGGTTCAGGTTTCTCCAACAGCGTCCCCTTCGTCATCGCCATCGCTGTGCGCGACATGCACTTCACGCTCGAGCAGGCCGTCTGGGCGGCAACGGCAGGAGGCGCCAACGCCCTGCAGCGCACCGACGTGGGCCACCTCGGCGCCGGCGCCCGGGCAGACCTCGTCATCCTCGACGCTCCCAGCTACCGCCACCTGGCCTACCGGCCCGGCGTCCAGCTCGTCGAGCGGGTCATTCGCGGCGGCGAGCTCGTCGCCGACAACCGCCCGCGAGGCTGACCCAGCAGGCAGGCTGCCGGCCTTCTGCGTCCCCACCGTCCAATTTCGCCACACGAACATATGAATCTCTCAACCGAAAGGTCCCAGATGTCAGTCTTCATCGATCTTGATCCCGATACCCTCACCTTCGCCCAGGTCGTCGACGTCGCCCGCCATGACGCGAAGGTCGCCCTCAGCGAGACCACCCTGGCCCGTGTGAACAAGTACCGTGAGGCCATCGACGCCCTTGCCGCCGCGGAGAAGCCCGTCTACGGAGTCTCCACCGGATTCGGTGCCCTCGCCCAGCGCCACATCCCCGCCGAACTGCGCACCCAGCTGCAGAAGTCCCTGATCCGTTCCCACGCGGCCGGCGTCGGCGAACCTGTTGAGCGCGAGGTTGTGCGAGCCCTCATGCTCCTGCGTGCTCGCACCCTGGCCACCGGCCGGGCGGGTGTGCGCGCCGAGGTGCTCCAGACCTACGTCGACCTGCTCAATGCCGGCATCACCCCGGTCGTCCACGAATACGGCTCGCTGGGCTGCTCGGGCGACCTCGCACCACTGTCGGCCTGCGCGCTTGTCGTCATGGGCGAAGGTGTGGCCGCCGGACCTGACGGAGTGGCAGGCCCCGCCGATGAGATTCTGAAGACGGCCGGCATCACCCCGGTGACCCTGGCTGAGAAGGAAGGACTGGCGCTGGTCAACGGCACCGACGGCATGCTGGGCATGCTCATCATGGCCCTGACCGACCTGGAGAACCTGCTCACCGCCGTCGACGTCTCTGCGGCCATGAGCATCGAGGGACTCTTCGGCACCGACGCGGTCTTCGCCCCGGAACTCCACTACGCACTGCGCCCCCACGACGGCCAGTCCGCCGCGGCTGCGAACATGCTCACCGCTCTCAAGGACTCCTCCATCACGGCCAGCCACCGCGACTCCACCCACCTGGTGCAGGACGCCTACTCGATGCGCTGCGCCCCGCAGGTCAACGGCGCCGCCCGTGACGCCGTGGCCTTCGCCACCGGCGTCGCCGAACGCGAACTGCGTGCGGCCATCGACAACCCCGTCGTCCTGACCAACGGCATGGTGTCCTCGAACGGAAACTTCCACGGCGCACCGCTGGCCCACGCACTGGACTTCCTCGCCATCGTCGCCGCCGATGTCGCCTCGATGTCCGAACGCCGCACCGACCGGATGATGGACGTGACCCGCAACCAGAACCTCACCCCGTTCCTCGCCGACGACGCCGGCGTCGACTCGGGCCTGATGATCGCCCACTACACGCAGGCCGCGATGGTCTCCGAAGCCAAGCGAGGCGCCAGCCCCGCCTCGGTGGACTCGATTCCGTCCTCGGCGATGCAAGAGGACCACGTCTCCATGGGCTGGTCCGCCGCACGCAAACTGCGCAAGGTCGTGGACAACCTGGCCAGCGTCATCGGCATCGAGTTCTACGCCGCCTCCCGGGCCTGCGATATGCGTGACGCCGCACCGGCGCCGGTGACCGGAGCCGTGATCGCGGCGATCCGCGAGACCGTCCCCGGCCCCGGCCCCGACCGGTTCCTCTCGCCCGAACTCGCTGAGACCATCGCGAAGGTCAAGGACGGCTCCCTGGTCGCTGCCGCAGAGTCGGTCACGCCGATGCAGCACACCGTCACCGAGGCTGCCGGAACCTGGCTGCCAGAAGGCGGATCACCTGCCGTCAACGACCCCGAGTTCACGTCGTTGGGCAACCTCAACGCAGCGGCCGAGGCCTCAGGCACGGACGCTGCCACGACCCATCAGGACGGAGCGAACTGAGATGAGCGACGTCGTCTCCCTCCTGTCCCAGATCGAGGACACCGGCCGTGACACCCGCGGACCCGGGTACCAGCGGCCCGGGTTCTCGAACACCGAACGTGAACTGCGTGACTGGTTCCTCGCCGAGGCGGCCCGTCGTGGCCTCGACACCGAGATCGACGCCAACGGCATCACCTGGGCGTGGGCGACGCCGCCCGGTGAGAACGCCGTCGTCACCGGCTCGCATCTGGACTCCGTTCCAGGTGGCGGTGCCTTCGACGGGCCCCTCGGTGTCGCCTCGGCGCTGGCGGCCTTCGACGAGCTCAAGGCCTCCGGCGCACTCGAGAGGGCCCAGCGGCCGCTGGCACTCGCTGTATTCCCCGAGGAGGAGGGGTCACGCTTCGGTGTGGCCTGCCTGGGATCGCGTCTCATCACAGGCGCCATCGACGCGGACCGGGCACTGGGACTCAAGGATGCCAACGGTGACTCGTTCGCCGACGTCGCGACGGGCTACGGGCTCGACCCGAACCGCATCGGCACCGACCACTCGCGACTGTCGACAGTCGGATCCTTCATCGAACTCCACGTCGAACAGGGCATCGGGCTCATCAACACCGACCAGGCGGTGGCGATCGGCTCCTCGATCATCGGCCACGGCCGCTGGCACTTCGCCTTCTCCGGCCAGGGCAACCACGCCGGCACCACCCCGATGAGCCACCGGGCCGACCCGGTCGTCGCCGGCAGCCGTGTCATCGGCGACATTCCGGTCCTCGCCGCCAGCCACGACCAGGCGGTGGCCACCGTCGGCCGCACCCTCATCCACCCGGGCGGGACGAACGTCATCGCCTCGGGCATGAGCTTCTGGCTCGACATCCGTCACGCCGACGACGCCGTGGTCAAGCAGGTGCTTGAGGCGATCTCTCAGCGCGCGCAAGCCCACGCCGGCGACACCGGCGTCGAGGTGAGCATCTCTCAGGAGTCGTACTCACCGACGACCTACTTCACGGCCGAACTGGGCGACCGCCTGCGCACGGCGCTTCCAACCGCACCGCTGCTGGCCTCCGGTGCCGGGCACGACGCGGGCATTCTCGCCCCGCACGTGCCCTCGGCGATGCTCTATGTGCGCAACCCGACCGGCGTCTCCCACGCTCCGGAAGAGGCCTGCGAGGACGAGGACCAGCGCGCTGGAGTCTCCGCCCTGGTGAAGGTTCTCGAAGGGGAACTCGTAGTGGCATCATGAGCACACGTTTCTGGTGTGAATCCGCCTGGGTTGATGGTCGGGTCGCCACAGGTGTCCTGCTCACCGCCGATGAGACAGGCACCCTGACCTCCGTCGAGACCGGGATCGATACCCCGCCCACCATCGCCGAGGTGGTTTCCGGTTTCACCCTGCCCGGTGGAGTCAACGCCCACTCCCATGCCTTCCACCGCATCCTGCGCGGTCGGACCCACGGCGACGGCGGCACCTTCTGGACGTGGCGCGAAGTCATGTACTCCGTGGCAGCCCGGTTGAGCCCGGAGAGCTACGAAACGGTGGCTCGCGCCGTCTTCGCGGAGATGCTCGCCGGCGGCTACACCTCGGTGGGGGAGTTCCACTACGTCCACCACGCACCCGACGGGACCCCGTACGGAAACGACGTGCGTCCCCGCGGGGACGTCTCCGCCGATGACGCGTCGACCAACGCGACCACGGGAGCCGAGGCGACCGGCAGTGCCTCACGTCTCCGCGGGGACGTTTCCGGCTCGGACGAACCCCGTACACACGCAATGGAACGGGCGCTGGCACGAGCGGCCACCTCGGCGGGACTGCGGATCCGACTCCTCGACACCTGCTACCTCACGGGCGGAATCGACACCGAGCTCTCGGTGGAGCAGGCCCGTTTCGGTGACGGCACCATCGACGGATATATGGACCGTCACGCGGCTCTGTCCGAGGCCTTCGCCACCGAGTTTCCGGTCGAATCTGCTGGTGGCAGCTATGTTCACGTCGGCTCGGCGATTCATTCGATCCGCGCGGTCCCGGCAGCGAACCTGCCCCGCTTCGCAGAACTCGGCGGACCCGTGCACGTGCACCTGTCCGAACAGCCGGCGGAGAATGACGCCAGCCAAGCCGCCTATGGCACGACCCCGACGCAGGTGCTCGCACGTTCGGGGGTCGTTGCTTCGAACCTCTCGGCCGTCCACGCCACGCATCTCAGCGAGGACGACATCGCGACCTTGGGCGGGGCACAGGCCTCGATTGTCATGTGCCCGTGCACGGAAGCAGATCTGGCCGACGGCATCGGCCCGGCACGCGAACTCGCCGACGCCGGAGCGACGATCGCGATCGGCTCCGACCAGCACGTCGTGCTCGACGCGCTGCGCGAGACCCAGGGCCTGGAAGCCGGTGAACGACTCCGCAGCGGCCAACGCGGCCGGTTCTCCCCGGCCGAGCTCATCACCTCGCTGACGGAAGGCGGGGCACGCAGCCTCGAGCTGCCGGTCGGTGAGCTGGCTGTCGGCAAGGCGTGCGACTTCATCGCCATCGACACCCAGACCATGCGCACCTTCGGATCGGTGGGGGAGCAGGCCATCCTCTCGGCCACCTCGGCGGATGTGCACATGACCGTCAGCGGCGCCCACGTCCGCGTCCGCGACGGGGTGCATACCGCACTCGGGCCGATTGCCGACCTGTACAGGGAGGCCTTCGCGGCCCTCGGGATGGAGGACTGAACCGTGGCTGAGGTTCCGGCGCTGCGGCGCTCGATCGCGATTCTGCGGCATCTGGCGGCGTCGAACCGTCCGATCTCCGCGGGCGCTCTTGTACGGGCGCTGGAGATCCCACGCTCGAGTGCCTACGAACTGCTCACCGTGCTCGAGGAACTTGGGCTCGTCGTCCGCACCGAATCCGGATACGTCCTGGGTGCCGGTGTGCACGAATTGGGCAGCTCCTACCTGCGGACCAACCCGCTGCAGCGCTTGGCGCAGCCCATCGTGCGGCAGCTGGCCGACGACACATCAGCGACGGCGCAGCTGGCCGTCATCCGCGGTTGGGAAACCGTGTACCTGCTCAAGGAGCAGTCGCTGAAGTCGGTCGCGGTCATCACTGCCACCGGTGTGCGCATGCCCAGCTACCTCACCGCGACTGGGCGGGCGATATTGGCGAATCTGCCCAAGCCAGAGGTGTTGGCGATGTTCCAGTCCGAGTCCGGATTCGTTACCCGCACCGGTCAGGGACCGACGACGGTGAAGGCGCTCAACGCGATCCTGGCTCAGGACCGCCGCGCTGGCTGGGCGATCGAACACGGCGAAGTCACCCCGGGAATTTCAACGATCGCCGCCCCCGTCTACGATGTCCTCTCCCGCCCGATCGCCGCGATCGGCCTCTCGCTCGCCGGTGATGCGCTGAGCGAGGAGACCGACACCGAACCGCTCGTGGATAAGGTCCTCACGGCCGCCGCCGAGGTGACCGCGAAGCTGCGGTGACCTCTCAAGCGAGAGCGGCGGGTGCTCGTCCCAGCGCCTCGACATGCCATGTAATCGAGCGGGCCATTTAGCGTCGAGAGAGTCAGTTGTAACTGGTTCTCTCGAGATTAAGTGGTCCGCTCGATCAGGCCCGGGTTCCATTCGCTATTCAGAACTCATAACTAGCCCCCTCAGTTGTTATGAATCAGAAGTGTTGTTCATAAGAGTAACGACGGCGCTTGATGAATTCTGTCGCCGTCGAGGTGACCGCCAAGCTGCGGTGACCCTCAAAAAAGAACTAACGAGCGGACCATCGAGCCAGGAGAGAACCAGTGAAAACTGGTCTCCCGATGCTCAGTGGTCCGCTCGGTGAAGCTTGGGGGTCAGAGTCCCAGTGCGCGCCTTTCGCGGGCGACTTCCTCAATCACCTGGTGGTCATTGCGCAATTCCCTGATCAACGCGATGCCGAGGATGATGACGATGATGGTGAAGGGAACCGCCGAGAGCATCGCCGCCTGCTGAAGTGCCTGCAATCCGCCGACGAACAGCAGCACGATGGCACAGGCGCCGGTGAGGAAGCCCCAGGTGGCGATGACCGGGCGGCTCGGGTTGAACGAACCCCGTGAGGACAGCGAACTGAGGACGAAGGTGTTCGAGTCGGCCGAGGAGACGAAGAACAGGATCACCATGATGATGGTGAAGACCGATGTCAGCAGCGACAGCGGCAGTTCGTTGAGAAGACTGAAGAAGGCCGTGTCGAGATTGGACGCAGTTGCCTCACCGATCGTGGCCCCGTCCATGTCCAGCTTCATCGCGGAGCCGCCCATGATGGTGAACCACACGAAGAACACAGCACTGGGGACGAGGAGGACCCCGGCCACGAACTGGCGGATCGTGCGGCCCTTCGAGATCTTGGCCAGGAAGATTCCCACGAACGCGCTCCAGGACAGCCACCAGGCCATCATGAAGTAGGTCCACCCGAGCATCCACTCGCTGTCGGAAGCACTCGATGGCGTCATGAAGCTGAGCTTCAGGAAGTCCCCGGCGAAGGAGCCGACCGAGCGCACGAACAGATTCGCGACGAACCCGCTGGGCCCGGTGATGAAGACGAACAGCCCGAGCAGAGTCGCCATGGTCAGAGTGATCTGCGAGATGTATCTGATGCCGCGGCTGACCCCGGTGAACGCCGATCCGGTGAAGAGCAGGGTGAGCACACCGACGACCACGATCTGCAGCATGATCGTCGTATCGATGCCGAACACCGCATTGAGGCCCTCACCGATCTGAGAGGCGCCGAGGCCCAGCGACGTTGTCGTTCCGAACAGAGTGGCGATGATGGTGAGGATGTCGATGACCTTGCCGACCCAACCGTCGACGAGGCGGCCGAGCACTGGCCGCAGCATTGTGGAGACCAGTGCAGGGCGTCCCTTCCTGTGCGTCGAGTAGCCGATCGCCAGACCGAAGACGCCGAAGATGGCCCAGGCTTGGAAACCCCAGTCGAGGTAGGAGAACTGCATGGCACGCACGGCGGCGTCCATGGTCTCCGGCTGAGCCAGGCCGTGAGGAGGCACCATGAAGTGGGACATCGGTTCGGCCACACCGTAGCTGACCAGGCCGATCCCCATGACTGCGGCGAGGATCATCGCCAGCCAGGACATCGTGGTGAACTCCGGACGGGAATCGGCAGAACCGAGACGGATGCGCCCGAATCGGCTTGCGGCGGACCACACGAGCATGACGATCGCGGCGAAGGGCACCACGAGGTAGATCCAGCCGAAGCTCGATGACACGGCGGTCATCGCCGTGGTCATGATGTCGCCGAGGCTGTCGGGCGACACCGTGGCCCAGATGACGAAGGCGATGACGAACGCCACCGACCAGAAGAAGACGGCGCCGACAGGGTTGTGCCGAGCGGAGTCTGCATCCGGTGCTGCTGCCAGCTGGGTGTCGGTGGTAATTGCCGCGGGGTCAGGCTCCGAATCGGCCTCAGAACCGGGGGCAGGTTCGGGCTCTGGTTCGTGGTTGTCCAGCATCGTCATCGTGGTCTCCAAGCTCGAGTCCGCCTCGGCGGCGGGCAGGAGTCTTCGTCAGGGGGCGGTGGGGGTAGTGCGCAATGGCAAGAAACAGGCTCCGCGAACTGGGGTGTTCGTGGAGCCTCGTAGGTGACGAGTGTATTCGCCTTCGCGTGGAATTGCCGCCTCGTTTCGGCACTTCGATGAAGAGTGTGAGGTATCTCGCTGCAGCCGTAGAAGTTCAGATTTCGAGTGTGAGCAGGTGGTAGCTCATGGACTTCCTGTGCCCGTCCAGGTTGGGAGAACCGGTGACTCCGCCGCGGAGCAGCCCGGCGATCGAGCGCACACTGGTCGTGGTCCACCGCAAGCGCGGCCCGCTGCCGGCCGTCGCCGAACGCTTCCGGCAGAGTCTGCTGTCGTAGAGCTGGGGCGGCCGAGCGCGACATTGAGCGAGATGTCGCTGAGCGGTACGACTCGTGGGGTAGCGTCCGTCCATGTCCCAGTGGTCAAGCGCGCCAAGTTCTCAATTTCGCCGCGATGTCGGCGGTCTCTATGCCACCACTCGCGACCGAAATGACGAGATCGTAGGCATCGTCATCCGGCGCATCGAATTCGACGCCATTGAGATCGTAGAAGACCGCTAGGCTGAGCCAGCCCAGCCGCTTGTTGCAGTCAACGAGAGGATGATTTCGAACGATCGACTCCAGCAGAACAGCGCCTTTTTCATCTACGGATGGATAGACCTCAGTCGCCCAAAGAGTGGTCGTGGGCCGATGCGCAGCAGAATCAAGCAGGCCGAGGTCGCGTACCGGTCCGACGTTGAGATCGGCGACTAGTTCGAGGAGATCTTCGGTTCGAAGGTAGACAGTCACTTGCCGAGTCGGTCGAGCAGATCGCCATACCGTTCGCGGGCGTGCTTCGAAGCCTCACTGACCTGTGCCTCGTGGCCTCGTCGCTCGGCCACCTCGTGGATTGCATTGATGACGAGGGCCTGGCGGCTTACCCCGTCCTGTTCGGCGAGGCGAGCCAGGAGCTGCTCGTCGTCCTTGTTCAAACGCAATGTCATTGCCATAAATCTATGATACCAAAGTGGTAGCAGAATTGACGAGGGCGTTTGGTGGAGTCGGCGCTGACCTTGAGAGTCGCGCTTGTCCTCAGAAGTATGGCTTCGTGATGAGCTCGAGAAAATGGTCGGCCGGATCGAGGAAATAGACCCCACACCCGTCATGTCCGGAGTTTGTCTCCTGCAGACGAGTCCGCTGTGGGTCCGCCCAGTAGTCGAGGCTGCGTTCTTGCAACAGTCGGACTGCCCGATCGAAGTGGTCATCCGTGCAGAGAAACGCCATATGCACGGGTGAGAACTCATAGGGAGGTGGCGGTGCCGCGAACTGCAGCATGACTCCGCCGGAGAGCATGATGTTGGCGAAGACTGCCCAGGATTCAGTGTGTTCGGCTTCGAGGATGTCGACGTAGAACTGAGCGGATTCGGCGGGATCGGCGGCGACGATGATGGTGTGGTTGAAGGTTGCTGACATGATGTCCTTTCGCAAATTGGGCCCGACAAGGTGGGGCCGGGGCTGAGGGCCCGACATGATTGCGGGCATAGCGAGCTGGAGCTCGGCGAGGGAGATCTTTTCGAAAGGGGTGGGCCGCGAATATCGTATTCGCGTCCACGGCGACTCAACGGTCGACCGGGTGGCCGATCCGTGAGCGGCTGAGAGCCTGTCCGGTCATGGTCCACAGCCTAATCGACTTGAGGGTCAGTTGCCGGTGCGATCGTGCTCAGGGGCATCGCGAACTAGTGATTGCGAACGTCGAGTACACGATGTGCTCAATCCCGGAAGCTTCCAAAGCCATCGACGGTCGCGCCCCGATCCCTCGCCGAGGCGGGTCGATGATCACGCAGTCCGGTCGTTGGTCGGTAGCCAGGTTCGTCTCGACGAACTCCGGGGCACCGCCGGCGACGAACTCGACCGTGGCGCCCGGCTGTGAGCCGAAGCCGAGCTCGGCAGCACTGATCTTCGCTGATTCGACAGCCTGCTCGCTGATCTCGCCAGTCGGAACCGTGGCCAAGCTGCGCGATGGCGTCAGGCGACGGTGAAGCTGAGGATCATGAAGATCCCGAAGGAGACGAAGGGTGCCAGTGCGGCGATGGCGATTGCGACGATTCCCTGCGTCCTGGCGCGGCTGGTGGCAACAGACACGATGCCCATGATGAGGCCGGTGACTCCGAGTGCCGCACATAGGACCTGAAGGCCGGCGAGTGCGATTGCGAGATTCTGGTACCAGCTGGGAGTATCGGCGAAGTAGTAGCCGTTCTCGTTCTCCATCGGGCCGATGGTGACTCCGAGGACGATCGAGGCGAGCAGGGACAGTCCCGCGGCGACGATGGTGACGACCAGGGCGACTGTGCCGAACAGCGGGCGGTTCGCTCCTGCGGGTGAAATCCGGTCGTGATCGGGCTGCACGCCTGGTGAGGTGGGTGCCTGACCGACGGCACTGCTGTGACCGACGCCGTGCACGTGATTTCCCCGCGCTGCGGTGTAGGGCTGCTGTGCGGCCAACTCGTCATCGGTGGGCTGGGGATACATGAAATCCGGCGAGGTCATGTCTTCGACACTATCCACGCCGGCCACGGCCCGCCCATGCGGCTCGCCTGTGGCCGAGGTCGGGGAAACCTGACCCTCAGGTGAGGACGAGATTTCGACCAAGCGCGGTCGCCGTGCGGGTGGCTATTGCTCGGCGACGATAAGGAATCGCTTCTGGGTCACCTCGATCGGAGAGCTGCGGGCCGCCAGCCGGTCGAGGGCCTCACGATTTCCGGCCACGGTGAATCCGGGGGCATCCCAGGGGATGTAGGCGAGGTACTCGATGATCGCCTCGACGTCGGCGAATTCCATCGTGCCGGTCCACTCGTCGGCATCGGTGATGGTGAAGCCATGTGCTTCGAGCCCGTCGATGCACGGTTCGAGTCGGTTCTCCGGCGCCTGCGGTGCGCCGCCGAACCAGTGTCTGAACTCGGAGGCCTCCGTGCCGTCAACCTGCTGGGTGAGGAAGCCGCCGTCGGGTGCGATGACGCGAGCGAGTTCTGCCGGGTCATAGCTCTCATGCCGGTTCATCACGAGGGTGAAGAAGTCGTCGGGCCACGGCATGGCCTCCCCGGTCTCGCTGTCGTACTCACGAACCTCGATGCCGTATTCTGCCAGCGCCGAGGTGGCCAGCTCCAAGTTCGGCTTCCACCCTTCACTGGCATGGACCGAGGATCTGCGACTGATGAAGCCTCCAACGGTGCTGACACGTTTGACGAGTTCGCTGAGGCGCTCTCCTCCGCCGGTTCCCATGTCGAGGCACGGCATTGACCTCGCCATCGCCTTGGCGCAGGTCAGGTCAAAATCCCAGGGTGGTTCGTCGGCGACGAGTCTGGAGCCGAGTGCGGCGAAGTCCCACCCGGTCATCACTGCGGTCTCGTGGATCCAAGCCCACCGGGCGTATCGGTCCTCTGTGGATTCGGCCACGCTGCCAATCCTTCCAACTTCATGCCAACCATTCGGCCGCAGTAGCGGTCATTGTGGAGTTGCGTGCGAAAAATCGCCGATCGTCGAACGCAACTCCACAATGAAATCTACCGCAAGGGGCCACCCGCCTTCACGGACGAAGGCAAATCCTCAGGCGCGGGCGCCGGGGCGGCAGCAGCTCAGGTGCGGCAGCGGCTCAGGTGCGGCAGCGGCTCAGACGAGGAAGCAGAACACGAGGATGAGAACATTGAGCACAAGCATCCCCAGGCAGTTGAGCCAGAAATCGCGTCCCACATAACCAGCCCGCAGGTGGGCGCCGGCGGCGGTGAGGAAGTAGACGATGAGGCCGACGATCGCAGCCAAGCCGAGGCCCGGGATCCAGAAGCCTGCGATGAGCCCGGCCACCGCGAGGAACTTCACGACCGCGAGCACCCACCACCAATTACGGGGGAGTCCGACTCCGTCAAGGCAGTCGGCAATGACCTTCGGCGGGGCGAAAGTCAGGATGCCGTCAATGAGGACGATGAAGGCCATCACCGCAACCGGCCACCAGGGATCGGGGAGCAGGGTCATACGGGTCTCCGCAGTTGTGTGTGGAACGCGATGCTGCGCGATAGGGCCTCGGTCGCCTCGTCGAGGCTCATATCGCTGGCCGCCCACCGGAACAGGATTCCGAGGTGGGAGTCATAGAGTGCAGAGGCGCTCGCCAGTGCGTAGGCTTCGCTGATCCCGATCGAGATCAGGCTGGAGGACAGTTTGTCCTGCAGATCGGCCGCCAGGGTGTCAAACACCTGAGGTTTGCCGGTCACGCGCATCAGTGCCGCCGCGTAGTCCCGGGAGAGATCCTCATGAGCGGCGAAGAATTCGAGGAAGGGCAGGAAGATCCCCAGCAGATGGCTCTGCACCGCCGAGGTGGGTCCTGTCCTGGCGTGGATATACGCGGACGGCGCTGTCCCCGCTTGAGTGCGCGTCCGAGTGGGCAGGGTGTAGGTCCCGGCCTGGAGCGCTGCGATCCACCGGTCGTAGCAGCGGATGAGGAGAACCTCCTTGTCTCCGGCGGTCATCACCCTGCCCACGGACACCTCGGCGCGGTGGGCGATTCCTCTGACCGTCGTGGCCCTGTAGCCGAACTCGAGGAAGAGATCGGCGGCGGCAGAGATGACCTTCTCCTCGGTTCTCAGCCGACGGCCGGTCTGTGAGTGAACATGTTCAGTAGGCATGATTGAATCGTAGGCCCTTCCGTGTTCAGTTACCAGGCGGGGTTGGTTTCACTCTGGAGCTGAGCCGTCGCGGCCTTGCCTCGCGCATCAAAGTCAACGTACATTAACTTAATGAACGTCGATCCACCGAGTATCGGTACGGCCGCCACTTCTGCGCGCCCGAAGAAGGTCTCCACGTTCCTCCTCCTGGGCCCGGCCTTCGTCGCGGCGATCGCGTACGTCGATCCGGGCAATGTCGCCGCCAATCTCAGCGCGGGTGCCCAGTACGGATATCTGCTCGTGTGGGTCCTCGTCGCGGCCAACCTCATCGCAGTCCTCGTGCAGTATCTGTCGTCGAAACTCGGCCTTGTCTCCGGGCAGTCCCTGCCGAGCCTCCTCGGCGGCAGGCTGCGCCGCAGGTCCCGGCTGGCGTATTGGGTGCAGGCGGAGATCGTGGCCATCGCCACCGACATCGCCGAGGTGATCGGCGGCGCCATCGCCTTGAAGATCCTCTTCGACCTGCCGCTCCTCCTGGGCGGAATCATCGTCGGCGTCGTGTCCCTGGTCCTGCTCTCGATCCAGTCCACCCGTGGTCAGCGTCCCTTCGAAACGGTGATCATCACCCTGCTCGCAATCATCGCCATCGGCTTTCTGGCAGGTCTGTTCGTCGGCGATGTGAATTGGGGGCAAGCGGCAGGTGGAATCGTGCCCAGACTCGAGGGCACGAACTCGGTGGTGCTGGCCGCAAGCATGTTGGGTGCGACCGTGATGCCGCACGCGATCTACCTGCATTCGGCGTTGTCCGTCGACCGGCACGGCGCCGCGCCGCGTGCCTCGATTCCTCAGCTGCTCAAGGCCACCCGGTGGGACGTCGTGGCCTCTCTCGTCATCGCGGGCTCGGTCAATATTGCGATGCTCCTATTGGCCGCTGCCTCACTTCGCGGCCAGGACGGGACCGACACGATTGAGGGGGCGCATGCGGTGGTGTCGGCCAACCTCGGCGAGGTTGTGGGTCTGTTCTTCGGCATCGGACTCCTGGCCTCCGGCTTGGCCTCGAGCGCAGTCGGGTCCTATGCGGGGGCCTCGATCATGCAGGGACTGCTGCGAGTCAAGATCCCGATCGTGTGGCAGAGGGCGGTGACGATTATCCCGGCCCTCATCATCTTAGGAATCGGGGCAGATCCGACCTGGTCGCTCGTCCTCAGTCAGGTCGTCCTCAGCCTCGGAATTCCATTTGCGATGGTTCCCCTGGTCAGGCTGACGATGAGCAAGAAGGTGATGGGACGGTACGCAAACTCACGGATCATCACTATCGTTGCGATCCTCGCCTCAGCGCTCATCATCGTCCTCAACCTCGTCCTCATCGTGCTCCTGGCTCTGGGCATCGACTGAAGTCGGCTTCAATCAACTCCTGTCGGTCACTGCGGCTGGACGGTCAAGCTCGGATCGGCCATCTCCCGTCGCCGCCTGCGCACGGACAAGCGCCGCCCGATCAGACCGTGGCGGGGGCTGAAGAGGTAGACGAGGACGAAGACGCCACCTTGTGAGAGCACGACCATGCCGCCCGAGGCGGTGTCGATGTAGTAGCTGGCGTAGAGTCCGACCAGCGCACAGACGACCGAAATCGCCGGTGCGATGATCAGCATCCGCTGGAACCGGTCGGTGAGCAGGTAGGCGGTGGCGCCGGGGATGATGAGCATGGCGACGACGAGGACCACTCCGACGGCCTGCAGCGCGACCACGGAGGTCAGCGCGAGCAGACCCAGCAGCAGCGCGCCGAGGATCTTCGGGTTGAGGCCCAGGGCGTGAGCATGCGTGGGGTCGAAGGCGAAGAGGGTGAAATCGCGATTCTTCGCCGCGAGCACCACCAGAGTGATGACGCCGAGGACGGACACCTGAAGCAGCTCGGAGGAGGAGACGCCGAGGAGGTTGCCGAAGATGATGTGGTTGAGATCCGTGTGTGAGGGAACGACGGAGATGAGCACGAGGCCGAGGGCGAACAGTGTGGTGAAAACGATTCCGATCGCGGCGTCCTCCTTGATCCGGCTCGTATCCCGCACGGCGCCGATGAGCCCGACGGCGAGGAATCCGAAGACCACAGCACCCAAGGCGAACGGAGCCCCGACGACGTAGGCGAGGACGACTCCGGGCAGCACGGCATGCGAAACCGCATCACCCATGAGCGACCAGCCGATGAGGACCAGCCAGCACGAGAGCACGGCGCAGACGATCGATGCGATGAGCGTGGTCGCCAGCGCGCGGAGCATGAAGTCATAGCTCATGGGTTCGAGCAGGAGGTGAACGGCGGTCATGCTGCTGCGCCTCTTTTCATCACGTCGAGACCGAACGCCAACGCGAGATTCTCGGGCCGGAGAACCTCCTGTGGCTCACCCTGGAGCAGGACACTGCGCATGAGCAGGATCGCTTCGTCGGCCAGGTCCGGCAGGGCGTGCAGGTCGTGGGTGGACACGAGCACCGTGGCACCGGCGGCGGCAAGTTCCCGAAGCAGACGGGTGATCGTGGCCTCGGTGCGTTTGTCCACGCCGGCGAAGGGCTCATCGAGGAGGAGGATCGTGGCTCCCTGTGCGATTCCCCGGGCGACGAAGGCGCGCTTCTTCTGTCCGCCCGAGAGCTGGCCGATCTGACGGTCGGCGTACTCGGTGAGTTCGACGCGTTCGAGAGCCCGATCGACCGCCTCGCGGTCGGCCCTCCTCCTGATGCGCAGCGGACCCATGTGTCCGTACCGGCCCATCATGACCACCTCCCGCACGGAGAGAGGGAAGTCCCAGTCGACGTCCTCACTCTGCGGAACGTAGCCGAGGATGCCGGCCCGCCGAGCCGAGGCAGTAGATTCGCCATTGATGGAGACGGTGCCGAAATCGGGGTCGGCCATGCCCATGATCGCCTTGAACAGCGTCGACTTTCCGGACCCGTTCATGCCGATCAGACCGCAGATCCGGCCCGGTTCGAGGGTGAATGAAGCACGGTCGAGGGCCAAGACGGACCCGTAGTGGACGGTCACTTCGTTGACGGCGATGGCGGGGGTGCTCATGAGTTCTCTCCTGTCAGGGCTTCGGTGATCACGGACGCGTCGTGACGGATGAGGTCGAGGTAGGTCGGGACCGGGCCGTCGGCCTCGGAGAGCGAATCGACGTAGAGGGTGCCGCCGAAGTCCGCATCGGTGGCTTCGACGACCCGTTCCATCGGGGCCGGAGAAACCGTGGATTCGCAGAAGACTGCGGGCACGTCGTTGTCATCGACGAATTCGATCGCCGAGGTGATCTGACCGGGCGTCGCCTGCGCCTCGGCATTGACCGGCCAGATGTACTTCTCGGTCAGCTCGGCATCCCTGGCGAGGTAGGAGAACGCGCCTTCGCAGGTGACAAGCGCCCGCTTCTTCTGCGGCAGTGCCGACAGGTCCGAGGCGAGTTCGTCCTGGACCTCCTGCAGCTGGCCGTTGTAGGCCTCGGCGCGGTCGCTGTAGTCATCGGCGTGATCGGGGTCGAGCTCGCCGAATGCCCGGGCCATGTTCTGCGCGTAGATCTGCACATTGAGCGGACTCATCCAGGCACGCGGGTTGGGCTTGCCCGCGTACGCGTCCGCGGTGATCGAGAGCTCCTCGACCCCTTCGCTGACGACGGCGTGAGGGACGTCGAGATCGTTGACGAACTGTTCGAACCACTGTTCGAGATTCAGCCCGTTGTCGAGGACGAGGTCAGCCTTCGATGCGCGGCGGATATCGCCCGGGGTGGGCTCGTAGCCGTGGATCTCGGCACCGACCTTGGTGATGGACTCGACCTCGAGATGGTCACCCGCGACGTTCTCGGCGATGTCGGCGAGAACGGTGAAGGTGGTGAGGACGACCGGCTTCTCTCCACTGTTCGACTCGGTTGCCAAGCTGCTGGTACCGCAGGCGCTGAGGCCGAGTACGAGAACGGATGCGGTGAGGGCCGTCAGTGGGAGTGTGAGACGGCGGGATCTGAGGTGGGGCAAGGCGGCTCCTGGCACGAAGTCGGGTTTCGGCACCAGCACCGGAGCCGAAAAGTTAAGGTACATTAACTTTAAGCATTCGTGAGTGGAGTTTCAATTTCCTGCCTGCGCAAGTGTGCAATCGGAGTCAGGGGAGCCTCAGACCGGTTCGGTGGGAACCTCTGCCCGGCTCGGTGGAAACCTCAGTCCTTGCGCAGAGCTGTGGGTTCGACCATGGTTCTGGAGTTCGAACGCACCCACCACGGTCGAGGCTGGCCCTCGTCCGCGGCCTGACGTCGTTCCTTGTCTGTGGCGTAGCGGTAGGTGAAGACCCGCACGCGGATGAGCGCCGGTGCCTGCCCGCCGAAGGGATCCGGGCCCAGCAGCTTCCGGATCAGTGGGTCGCCGGAACCGATGCGTTCGAGCAGCGCGTAGAACCACGACTGCCGGTAGTCGCCGAGGGCGGCGAACCACATCAGCCAGTCCAGGCGCAGATGATAGGGCGCGACGATCGGTGAGCGCCGGGACACGTCACCGGGTTTGCCCTTGAAGACATACGGCCGCCAGCCTCCATCGGCATCCGCCACATCGTCGTCGGAATCCGCGTGGTCGCTCGCATCAGGGTCGAGGGTGCCCTCGATGATGATCTCGTCCCGGGATTCGGTCATCGAACCGAAGGCACCATAGGCATTGCCCAGCCCCCACCGGTTGAAGCTGGCATTCATCAGCTGGTGAGGCGAGAACAGATTGCGCAGGGCAGGGACGTTGAGTACGCACTGCCACACGACGAAGACAGTGACGAGGACGGCCCACCACAGGGGGAGAGCCGAGGACGACGCGAGCGCAGCGGTCGACGCGGATGATCCGACCGCCTCGGCGCCGGGCAATCCTGACAGCCCCCACCCGGGCCACGGGCCGCCGAGAACCCAGCCGAGGAATGAGTCGCTGATCCCGGCGAATGCGAGCAGGATCGTCGCCCAGTTCAGCCAGGCGTAATTGCCGGTGATGACGAGTGCGAGCTGCGTGATGATGATGACCAGCGCGGCGAAGGACGCGATGGGTTGGGGCAGGAAGAGCAGCCACGGTGCGCTGAGCTGGGCGATATGGCTGCCCAGAGTCTCTCCTCGGTGCCACCAGCCGGGCATCAGGTGCGCACGGCGGCTGAGCGGATTGGGCATGGGCTGGGTCTGATGGTGATAGTCCATGGCGGACAGGTCCCGCCAGGAGCTGTCCCCGCGCATCTTGATCATGCCCGCCCCGAACTCGATGCGGACGACGAAGAACCGCAGCAGAAGGATCATCAGCAGTGAGGGTGCGACCTCGTGGGAGCCGAGGAATCCGACGAGGAAGCCCGCTTCGAGCAGGAGGGACTCCCAGCCGAAGCCGTAGAAGCGCTGCCCGATGGCCACGATCGAGAAGTAGAGCCACCACATCAGCCAGAACACTGGGATCATCGTCCACGCGGGCCCCGCCTGAGGGAGGCCGGCGATGACTGAGACGGCCAGCAGCATGCCGACGCCGCACACGATGCGCAGTCGACGATCGGTGTAGCGGGTGTGTTTCCACCGGAACAGCGTGGGTGCCTGCTTGGCGGTGGTGAGCTCGATGAAGCGCGGGGCTGGGGTCAGTCCGTGTTCGCCCAGCAGGGCGGGAAACTGGTTGAAGGCGCTGAGGAAGGCGATGAAGAACAGGACGCCGAATCCGCGCTGGATGACCTCGCGGGCGATCGTGTAGTCCTCGGCCGATAAGAATGACAGCACCGTGGCGATGTCCACGGCGATCACCTCCCGGTTCGTGCGTCGGCGCGGTTCCCGACGGTCCTGCCTCGACTATGGTCCCAAGCACGGTGTCGTGCAATACCTGTCATGAATGCGCCGAGGCTGCCCCCAGGATCGGGGACAGCCTCGTTTGGCCCGGTTCGCCATAGACCGGAATCAGGGCTCGGGCATTGTGCCTTTGATCAAGTACGGTCGTGTACCGGTTCCGATGTCGGTTCCGGGTCGATCTCCTCGACCTCTTCCGCCGAGGTGGGAACAGCTGGAATCGAATCCGTGGCCGGGGGTGTCGGCGGAGTGACCACCGACTGGTACGAGTGCTCGTGGGAGTAGGCGAGGAACGACAGGTGGTTCTCGTAGCGGTCGAGGACGTCGTCGATGATCTGCTGAGAGCTCAGGCCCATCAGGTCGTAACCTTCGGAGCCGGTCTGTGTGAAGACTTCGATTCGGAAGTACACGTCGTTGCCGCGAGGAGCATTGCGACCGCCGAACGACGGGACATTGTGTTCGACCGCCGCGATCTGATATTGGAAGTTGCGCTGCTCGCCCATGTCGACGATGAGGGTGCTTTCCGTGATGCCCGATTCCGGGCCCGGTTCCTGTATCAGCTCGACCGTGTAGTCGAGTTCGCGGAACTCTGCGGCCACCGCTTCCAGGGCAGGTTCGACCACCTCGGCGACGAATCTGTCGACCGATTTCTTAGAAGGATACGAGCGCAGCGTCGCCAAGCGCTGCCGCCACGTCTTCTCCGGAGTCCTGCCGCCATGGACTGCGGTCGTCCGGCGCTTGCGGGTCCTGCCCTCCCGCTCGGCTCTCTCCATGCGCAGGACCTTGGAGAATGAGGCCATGACGAGATAGGCGATGATCGTCACGGGCAGTGCGAAGATCAGCGTCGCGTACTCCATCGTCGTCACTCCGCCGGCCACGAGCATGGCGATGGTCAGCACCGCGGTCACGACCGCCCAGAAGATCCGCAGCCATTTCGCGCCGTCCTCTTCGGGGTTGGGGATCGTGGAGGAGAAGTTCGACATCACCATGGCGCCCGAATTCGCGCTCGTGAGATAGAAGAGCAGCCCCGAGAGCGTCGCCAACCCGATGAGGAAGGTCGCTCCGGGGAACATTTCGAGAAGGGCATACCAGCCCTGCTCCGGTGAGTCGATGGCGAGCTTCGCGAATTCGGAATTGCCGTCGAAGACCTCCGACAGGGCAGAGTTTCCGAAGATCGTCACGATGATGAAGTCGCAGAGCACCGGGGCGCTGATCGCGGCGATGACGAACTCGCGCAAGGTGCGACCACGGGAGATGCGGGCCAGGAACAGCCCCACGAAGGGACCCCAGGCCAGCCAGAAGGCCCAGAAGAACAAGGTCCATGCGCCCATCCACTCGGAGCCGTCGCTGACGTAGGCGAAGGTGGACAGGGTGCGTTCGGGCAGAGTGAAGATGAACCGGCCGATGTTCTCGACCATGGCGTTGAGCAGGAACGCGGTCTTGCCGGTGACGAGGATATAGAGCATCATCGCCGCACACGACCAGAGGTTGAGCTCGGAGACCAGGCGGATGCCCTTGTCCACGCCCGAGGTGCAGGCGGCGACCGTCATGATGACGGCGACGAGCACGAGGCCGATCTGGAGGGCCAGCCCTTGGGGCAGTCCGAAAAGCGTCGAGAAGCCGACGTTGAGCAGGACGACGCCGATGCCCATCGAGGTGGCCACACCGAA
The DNA here is from genome assembly GCF_040256645.1 of Brevibacterium sp. CBA3109. Taxonomy (NCBI): domain Bacteria; kingdom Bacillati; phylum Actinomycetota; class Actinomycetes; order Micrococcales; family Brevibacteriaceae; genus Brevibacterium; species Brevibacterium koreense. Next base: position 265,083 of record NZ_CP158281.1, read on the forward strand.
GACGGTGCCGACGAGGGCGAAGATGTCGATGACGTCACCGGTGGCTCCGCGCACCCGCTTGCCCAGCAGCGGGTAGAGGACCGCTCGGATCGACAGGGGCATGCCCCAGCGGTAGGCGAAATAGCCCATGGCCATGCCGAGCAGCGAGTACATCGACCAGCCGGCGATGCCGTAGTGGAACATCGTCCACACCACGGCATCCTGAGCGGCGGCCGCGGATTCGGGATCGGCATTGACCGGCTGGAGGAACTGGGTGATCGGTCCCGTCACAGAGTAGAAGAGCATGTCGATGCCCACGCCCGCGGCGAAGAGCATCGCGACCCAGGTGAAGAGATTGTATTGCGGCCTGGAATGGTCGGGTCCCAGCCGGACGGAGCCTTCCTTCGACAAGGCGACCCACAGGACGAAGACGATGACGACGGTGACCGTGACGACATAGAACCAGCCGAGATTGACCGAGATCCAATCGACAGCGGCCTTCATCGTCGACTGAGCGGTGTCTGGCATGAGCATCGCCCAGATCGAGAAGGCGAGGATCACCGCCGATGAGATGAGGAAGACCTTCCAATTGACCCGAGACCCCCGCTCGTCCGTGAGTTCCGCGGGGCCGCGGCTCATCTCCGTGCTGGAGATCGGAGGGAGCTTCTCGGGGTCGACGTCTCGGGAGGGCCTGTCGGTTCCGCCGAAGAGCTCGCGCTCGACGATCGGCCGCTTCATCTTCTCATCGTTGGGATCCTGCACGCATAACCTCCGGTCGGAAACTCTGGACTCGCCCAAAAGGGCACCGATCCATCCTAGACTCTCGGGACTTTGTCAGCGACTCCACCCCCGGCTTTCAGGACGGAGCCGTTACTGTGCGGTAAGTCGCGCAGGGTGTGATTTCCGCTCTGCAGGGGAGTTCGGCGAGGTCAGCGACGGTCGCCGTGTCAGCGGCGAACCTTTCCGGTACGTGCGAGGAAGGTGATCGTCTCGGCGAAGGCCCGGGACTGTTCGGGGTCTCCGCCGACGACGCGCATGGACTGACGATCGCGGAAGTGCGCAGTGGTCATGAGGTCATGGCCCACTCGTTCCGATGTGCCTCCGGACAGCTGCCCAGGACTGGCCTGTTCGAGGATGAAGGTCCGATCTGATCCGAGGATCGAGGCACGGACGAACCTCTGATCCGTGGCGATGAGAAGCTGGGGTTCCGGGGTTCTATCGCTTCTGAAGTGCATGAGCAGACGCTCACCGGGTTCGAGCAGATCCACCGGAGGACCACCTCGGCCGGGCCCGCCCTGATTCACCTTGCGTGCACCGAACTTCGTCGCCCGCCTGCGTGCTCGAGGACTTTGATGGGGATGAGCGGCGTCGTATCGGGCGACGCGGACGCGAGCCCACACGTGGGTGCCGATCGAGGTACACAGGCTCAGTGGGAACACCAGAGCGGCTAGGGCCAGGATCCTGCCCGTGGGTCCGTTCGCCATGAAGATGAAGCCGATGGTGAGGCCGATGCCGACGATGAACATGACGATGAGGGATGTGATGGTGATCCCCGGATGGTCGCGGTTGAACGCCTCGGCGATGGCGGCGAACATGAATCCAATGTTCGCCGCGGACCAACATGTAAGGAAGAGTGCGAGGGCGGGCAGTGTCGAAGAGGCGTAGTCGCCCCACATCGTGCCCGGAGTACCCGGAAATTCTGCGAAAGTGTGCCAGAGGAACACCGAGGTCGCGGAAAATGCGGCGAAGACCGGTCCCACGGAAAGGACCTTGTACCAGGGTTGCCGGATGAAGCCAGTGTAGGAGTCGGGAGCCCGTGGGATATGAGAGTCGGCAGCCGCCTTGGCCTTCGAGGGTGTCGAATCGTCCTCATCGAAGAAGATGATCGCGATGGAGTGGTAGAGACCGAGCAGGCCGAAGCACGCCGGGGCTGCGTCTTCAGGGTCGAAGTCCCTGAAGTGGCCCGCACGGGGGTCCAAGCCGGCATTCGTCAAAGCGAAGATGATCAGCATGAAGACGGCGAGCGTCACCGCGAAGAGCATCGTCGTGCTGAACTTGTGCGTTCTGAACCTCATACTGTGATTCTTCCATTTCGTTTCGGCACAGGAGGCGAGGGAATGTTCCAGATCTGTGTCGCGACGACGTCTGGCCGGCAGTCCGCCGCGCGCCTCGACCCCGCATCGACCTCGCCTCGACCCCGCCTCGACCTCGAATTTGAACCTATTGGCGGTCTCGGCACATCGGATACGCTGATTGCATGCGTGCAGGCGAAGTCTCCGAGGTCAGCCAGGACTACCTCAAAGCGATCTGGTCGGCCCAGGAGTGGGGCGGAGAGCCGATGACCGCAACGGAGCTGGCGAACCGCTTCGGCACCACGAAGGCCAACGTCACCGAGGTGCTCAAACGGCTCGACGAGCTCGGTCTCATCGTCCGGGTGCCCTACCGCCCGCCCGTTCTCACCCCTGCCGGGGAGAAGGTCGCCCTGTCCATGGTGCGTCGGCACAGACTGCTCGAGACCTTCCTCGTCGAATCACTGGGTTATGGCTGGGACGAGGTCCACGACGAGGCGGAGATCCTCGAACATGCGGCCTCTGACCGGCTTGTCGATCGCATCGATGCGTTCCTGGGCCGTCCCCAGGCAGATCCCCACGGTGATCCGATTCCCGATCCCGATGGGCAGATCGAATCACACGACTCCTCGATCCTCCTCACCGAGGCAGATCCCGGGTCCTACGAGGTCATCCGGGTCTCGGATGCCGATCCCGCAGTGCTCGCCCACCTCGCCGAGGCAGGGGTCATCCCGGGTGCCCATATTGAGGTTGCGGACGTGAGCAGGTCGTCGTCGGAAGTGGGTGAATCCGCCACGGACGATAGCATCGGTGCCGACGCTGGGATCGTGGTGGTGACGGTCGCGATCGGCGGCGAGTCAAGCGAGATCGACCGGGCGGTGGCCTCGGCGGTGTACCTGTCAGCGACCTGACCACACAGCCGAGGACGATGCCTATAGGCAACAGGCCGCCGTGTCAGCTGCGATAGTTCACGTCAGCGAACGTGAGCACCAGTTCTGCGGCAGTTCCCGGAGAGAAGTCGTCTTTGAGGACGAGCTGCGGCCACTCCTTCCACAGCTCGGTCTCGAAGGGAATCCCCGGGACGCAGGCGCGATTGGTGATCTCACGGTTCTTCGGATGCCATCTGAATGAGTCGGGGTCGATCGACTCCAGGGATTTGAAGAGTGAGTGGTAGAGCACAGGCGTGAAGTCGATGGTGCTAGCCGCTTCGGCGGTTCTCATCCAGTCTGGTCCGGCGTGGGGAACCCCGCGTGAGATATCTGCGTGAGCGAGTGCCTTGTAGCTGGGCGGCAGCGCCTGGGGCGAATGGCGGAGGAGAGCTCGGGCCCATTGGAGGGATTCCTCTGGGGAGAATCCTGGCCAGTTCTCGTTGGTGTCAAGTGACATGACGGCACCCGTTTCTCGGGCGCATCGCGCCCGGATCGAATCTTGCCAGCACCACGTGGTGCTGGCCCGTTCTTTCCCTGGGGCACCCGGTCGATGACGGGTTGCCGCGTGGCCGGCCAGGTACCGATAGCCACGACTCGTGAACGTGTGAATGATCTTATCCGACCGCCCTGACACAGGACTCGGACAGACGTGGTCGGAGGTCACGTTGACGAGGCGGCCCGGACCAGTGCTGCTGGTCCGGGCCGCCGTGAACCGCGTTCAGATCTTCAGGGAATGCGGTCGGGTATGCCGGGGGAGTGCGGGTGCCCTCAGCCGAAGAACATGCGCAGGGTGAGCACGCTGATGGCGCCGATGCTCGCGGCTGCAGGCAGGGTGATGACCCAGGCCATGGCGATCGGCTTCATCAGCTTCCAGTTCGCCGACCGGTTGACCAGGCCCACGCCGATGATCGCACCGATGAGGATGTGGGTGGAGGAGACGGGCAGTCCGCTGATCGAAGCTGCCATCACGACGGCTGCTGCGGCGAGCTCGGCGGCGAAGCCCGAGGCCGGGTGGATCTCAGTGAGCTTGGTCCCGACTGTGGTGATGACCTTGCGACCGATGAACCAGAGGCCGGCGATGAGGGCGATTCCGCAGGTGAGCATGGCGGCTAAGGGAACGGTCGCCTCGGAGCTGATGCTGCCCGTCTTGAGTACGTCGAGGACGGCTGCGAAAGGCCCGATTGCGTTCGCGATGTCGTTGGATCCGTGACTGAAGGCGAACGCGGAGGCCGTGAACACCTGCATCCAGGAGAAGAGAATGTAGGTTGCGCGGGGCACGGTCTGCTTGCGCAGGGTCTTGGCGAAGACGAACACTGCCATCCAGACGGCGAGGCCGATCATCGCCATGATGAGGATTCCGCCGACGGTGCTGACACTCATGTCGAGGTTCTTCAGGCCCTTGAACAGGAGCATCCCGGTGATGATGACGGCACCGCCGGCAGCGATGAGCGGAACCCAGCGCTGCAGTGTCGAGTGCGAGCCGACCGTTGAGTCGGTCGACGTCGCGGCATCGCGCTCGAGGTCCATTTCGGTCTCTGCAGCGTGGCCCTCACCGCTGGTTCGGGCAAGCATGTGCGGCTTGAGAGTCTGCGACAGTCCATTGCCGAGGACATGCTTCTTGATCGCGCCGTAGATGAGGAAGGCGACGAGCGCGCCGAGCGCGGGGGAGAGGACCCAGGAGATCGCGATCATGCCGACCTCTGACCACTGCACCATGGCGAATCCGCCTGTGCCGGTGACGAAGCCAGTGGCCAGTGAAGCACCGATGATGCCACCGATGATCGAGTGTGTGGTCGAGACCGGCCATCCCATGCGGGTGGCGATCAGCAGCCACACTGCTCCACCGAGCAGGGCCGCCATCATGATGTAGGCGAACTCCATCGGGTCAAGAGCGGCAGCGCCGAGATCGACGATTCCGCTCTTGACGGTGTCGGTGACCTCACCACCGGCCAGCAGCGCGCCGCTGACCTCGAAGACGGCTGCGACGAGGAGTGCCTGCTTCATTGTCAGGGTGCCAGCGCCCACCGAGGTGCCGAAGGCGTTGGCCACATCATTGCCGCCGATGTTGAAGGCCATGAACGCGCCGAAGATGACCGTTGTGATGAGCACCATGCGCGGTGCGTCCTGGCCGACATAGCCGAATGACCACAGGGTGAAGGCGATGAGACTGATCGCGAGGAGCAGGCCAAAGGCCAGGTTCCAGCGGCGATCATTGCTGCGGCCGACTGCAGGCGTCGGAGTGAAAGTCTCCGGGGCCAGGACCTGGGTCATGCGTGTCTCCTTGCGAGAATCATGGGGTGTGTAACCGGCTGTCTCCCATGATTCGCATCCAGGGTGTCCGCAAGGTTAAGCAGAAGATGAACGGACGGTGAACAAACTTCTTGCGCCCGAGGAACAGCGGATGCACTCTCGCGAAAGTGCACTCGGTGTTCATTTAACGTTCCAGGTCAGATGGTATGTGCTGGCCAGTTATCGCCGGCTCAGCCGTCATCTTTGCTGGGCAGATCTCGGACTGTGATGATGGACACGCAGACACGCAGACACGCAGACACGCACACGCAGACACGCAGACACGCACGTCACACACGAGCACGCATGTCGCGCGCGGGCGTGTGCCCGTGGTCGTGACTCTTCAGCTTGGCGTCACTGTCGAAGCCTAGGGTGTGGACTTCGAGCTTCTTCATCACCCGGTCGGAAGGCGTTCGATGCGGCGAATGTCGAACCAGGGTGCACATTGGGGACTGAGCAGCTACTGCACCGATGCCGGGACCGATCTCCAAGATGGGACCTGGCCATTCAGCGTCGGGGCCTGCCGAATGCCTGCTGAACGCCGAACGGACCACTTGGCGTCGAGGGAGCTCAGTGCAACTGGTCCCTTCGACGCTAAGTGGTCCGCTCGGCGAAATTTCTGGGGCCGAGGTGGCCGGGCTCTATTCGATGACTTCGCCGGTGATGATGTCGCCGCCGTCCTCGGGGGGCCGGCGGTTCGGGTCGTGCTGCAGGTTCTGAGCGGTCTTGTGCAGACGCCTGCCGAGAGCGACCAAGGCAATACCGACGACGACGATGAAGGTCGCGAGCGTGAAGATGAGCGCTGTGACGCCGGCCTCTGGGGCGAAGAGGAAGAAGCCGCCGAGAATGATGCCGATCACTCCGATGAGTGTCAGTGCCCACCACATCCGCACACCCATGCTGCGAATGAATAGTGAGACGGTGACGGCGAAGAAGCTGAAGAAGATGACCGCGAACCCGGTCAATACGGTGACGAAGGCCGCGAAGAACATGGGGGAGAAGAAGATGAGCGCGCCGAGGAGGATCAGCAGGACAGAACGGGCCACCAAACTCCCAGTTCGTCCGCCCTTCGGGGCGAGGACGAAGGAGGAGACGGCGATGACGGCCAGCCAGGCGGCGAAGATTCGCACTACCACCTCGGCGCTGGCACCGGGCCAGACCATCATGAGGACACCCACGAGAAAGGCGATGACGCCGTTGACGATGACTGTTCTGCTGGTGCGTTTCAGGTCCATGCCTCAAGCGTAGTCACTCGGTATGGAAGCTCGCTGAGCGCATCAGGCTATGCAGGCGCTTTTTCGTCGTTCCCAGCTATGTTCGCCGAGGCTGCAGTGCTGCTCTCGCTGCCTGGAAGCTTGATCGATGCGGGCAGGTTCATCGTCTCGTTCAGCCTCATCGAGTTGGAGAGTGCCCGGACGATTCCGTTGAGATCCTCCAGCGAGGCTTCGGTGTCCTTGGCTCCGAAAGTGGAGCTCAACGAGGCGTTCGCCGCCGAGGCGGTGCTGTCGTTGCCAGACGTCCCCGCGGGGACGTCCTCGGCTGAGGTAGTCGCCGCCGTCGGAGTGTTCCCCTCCAAGAATCGCAGGAGCTCGACGGGGAATGGCAGGACCAGGGTCGAATTCTTCTCGGCGGAGACTTCGACGATCGTCTGAAGCAGGCGTAGCTGCAGAGCTGCGGGCGTGTCCGCCATTATCTCGGCTGCCTGTGCGAGCTTGTTGGAGGCCTGGAACTCACCGTCGGCGATGATCACGCGTGAACGACGCTCACGTTCGGCATGGTGATGATCTGCAGATTGACCTTCTCCAGCTTGTCCACGAACGGCACGATCGCCGTCATACCTGGATTCTTGTGGTCGTTCGTGACTCGTCCCAGACGGAAGACGACCCCGCGTTCGTACTGTTTGATGACCTTCAGGCTATTGCCAAGCGTAATCAGACCCAGTACAACCAGGCCGAGGACTATATACAGCAAGAACATCGGGACCGCCTCCTTTGACGATTGGCTCTCCTATCCACGCTAGCACCGGAGTGGAAATGTTGATCCGTCTTGGTTATAATGCTGAGCCGATTGGCTGGATCCGTTCAGATCTCGGTGTGGGGAGCCGCCGAGGACTCTCGTGCCAGCAGGCGCTTCCCGGCCGGATAGGCATTCAGTGACCGTGGCAGCCGCACGAGCCGACCGGAGGCATACGTGGCGATGACCTCCCCCGTGTCGGGCTGGCCAGGGCCGACCCCGTGGGCATCGATGCCGATTCTGCGCAGAGTCTGCTTCGCCACCGGAATGGGGGAGTCGAAGAGTGTGATCGCGCCGGCCCTGGCGGCCATGATCCGCTCGGCGACCAGGCCGTAGTGGGTGCATCCGAGCACGATCGTCTCCATACCGGGATCCATCTGGTCCAGGGCCGCGTCGATCGCGGAATCGATCATGGCGATGTCAGCCTCATTGATCGCCTCGGCGAGGCCTGGGCATGCCACTGGCGACACTGCCACCTCGGCGGCGAAGGTGTCGATGAGGTTCTGCTGATAGGCACTGCCCGTCGTTGCCGGGGTCGCCCAGATGGCGAAGTCCTGCCCGGTCCCGGCCGCCATCTTCACCGCGGGCACGGTGCCGATGACGGGGATGTCGGGCTCGTAGCGGGCGCGTACGGTCGCCAGCGCCTGAACCGATGCCGTGTTGCAGGCGATGACGATCGCATCGGGCTCCCATTCGGCGAGCACCGCTGCCGAGTGCAGGGCCCTGGCCTCGAGCGCTTCCGGGCTGAGGCTGCCGTAGGGGGTGAAGTCCGGGTCCATGGCCAGGATCAGATCCGCGTGCGGAGCCAGATGGAAGAGTGCATCGGCGGTGCCGAGCAGTCCGAGTCCGGAATCGAGCAGACCGATACGCGTCATGAATCCTCTTTCGGGTAGGCGAATTCCTTGATCTCCTTCAGGTGCGCCTTCGTCAGGCCCTGCGCGAACTCAGGAGCAATGAGCTTGAGCCTGTTCGCCGGATAGTGTTCGACGAAGTAGTCCCGCGTGGCCGGTGCGGCGAGGTCATCATCGATCCAGACGGCCCGACCATGCTCGTGGGAGTCGAGCCAGTCCTCCATGGCCCGGGCCTTCCACCACAGGTGAGGATCGTTGGCGTAACGGTTGTGGGACTCGTCGGGCATCTGAATGACCTCGAAGGAATTGCGCAGACCGAATTTCGGCTCCAGTTCCGTCTTGCACCGCTGGGACCAGGTGGAGAGCCACACAATGTCGACCTCGTGGGTTTCGACGAGACGGTCGAAGAACGCGATGACCGCAGGCTTGTAGTGCAGTTCGTACTGCCAGGCTTGGAGCTTCTTGCGGCCTTCGGTCATGATGCGCAGCTTGGGCACCGGGTATGAGTTGAGCACTCCATCGACGTCAAGGAAGACCGTGACATGCCGAGCCTGCCGACGTGCTGAGACCGGCGAGGGGGATGTGGCTGCCATTGGTCCTTCCTGGGGGAGTCGAGTGCCGGCTGGTCGGAGATCAGGCGGCGTCGGCCTGGGGCTAGCCGATGGGTTCCAAGAATACCGCTCGAAACTGAAGAAGCACGAGCACCTGATGTGCGCGGAGATGGCCATCCCCAGGCTCCGCGCCTCACGGTGGGCTCGGCCCTTTTAGCGGTCGAACTCGCAGACCGGGTGGCATCGACCGAGGCAGTCAGCTCCGCTGCCGCCTCGGCGCGGTGGGTGCGCCGTTGATCGCATGCTTGCGATGTGATTGTGCCCTGTCGGGCCGGGCCTCAGCCGGCCTCGGCGACGTATTCCTCGAGAACGCTGCGAATGTCCTCGGTGATCGGTGCTGGTCGGCCGGTTTCCCGGTCGATGTGGACGAGGATGACGTCGGAGTTGAACACCTTCTGGCCGCTCTGGTCACCACGCGTGTGGACAGTGAACGAGGAGCTGCCGATCCGTTTGACGGTCACCGTCATTGTGAGCTCGGGGCCGTACATGACGGGGAGCAGGTAGTCGATCGACTGGTTGGCGACGAGCATGCCCCCGCCGGTCAGGCTGCCCGCTTCGGCTTCATGGAGCCACCTGATGCGGCACTCCTCGATGAGGGTGATCATGCGCGCGTTGTTCACGTGGCCAAGCATGTCCTGATCGGACCAACGCACCTCTGGGGAATACTCGAATGTCTTCACGGACAACCTTTCGACTCAACTGCTTCGGAGACTCTCCATCTCCGACTCTGGGACGTTACCAGGACGGCAGGGCGGCCCTGATCGCCGGGATCCCTCATGCTCACGAGCGGTCCTGTTTCCTGAGCGGAACTGATCGATCGTTCTATAGTTAAACAGGACTGGTCGACGAAAGGAAATCATGACTGTGCTCAAAGGCGTGCGCGTTCTCGACCTCGGCGGAATCGGCCCCGATCCCTCCGCCACAATGATGTTGGCAGATATGGGCGCCGAGGTGATTCGCCTCGATCCGTCCGCAGTTGCAGGTCAGCCGATGAACCCCGTCCTCGACCGGGGTAAAAGCTCGGTCACCGCAGACTTCAAGTCCGAGGCCGGCATCGAACTCGCCCGCTCCTTGGGTGCGGAGTCCGACATCGTCATCGAAGGCTTTCGCCCAGGCGATGCGGAACGGTTGGGCCTCGGGCCGGACGATCTCCACGCGCTCAATCCGACACTCGTCTACGGCCGCATCACGGCTATGGCCAAGGCGGGCCGAAGGCGCAGAAGGCCGGCCACGACCTGGGCTATATCGCCTCGACGGGACTGCTCAACCAGCTCGGTCGCGCCGAAGGACCGCCGCAGTTCCCCGCGAACCTCATCGGCGACTTCGGCGGTGGCGGCATGCTCCTCGTCGTCGGCGTCTTCGGCGCACTCACCAGCGCCCGCATCACCTGCATCGACACTGTAGTCGACACCGCCATGATCGACGGCGCGAACCATCTGTATTCGATGATGCACGGCTTCTCCGAGATGGGAATGTGGCGCCACGATGCACGTGGGCGCAAACTCTTGGATTCCGGAACACCGTTCTACGACGTCTATCCCACCGCCGATGACAGGTACGTGTCCGTTGCCTGCATCGAACCGACATTCTTCGCCGATTTCCTGGGCACCCTCGGCATCGAAGACCAACTGCCCGCACCGCTGAGCGAGATCGATCATTGGCAGCCGAGGCACTGGTCCATCATGCGACCAGTCTTTGCTGAGGCGCTCGCCTCACGCACCTTGGCCGAACTCGAAGACCGATCCCCACAACTTACACCGCGGCCTCTTCTACACCGACGAAGCCGGAATCGATCAGCCCACACCGGCGCCGAGGTTCGGCCAGGCAACCGCGCCCACCTCTGCTGATGGCGCACCCACCTCAGCTGGCACGGACAGTGCAGACCAGCCTCGGCGGGCTCCGGCCATCGGTTCCGACACCGACGCGGTGATCGCCGAATTGGGCCTGTGAGCGGGATCAGCCGCGTCGGTTCCGGATCTCCTCGTTGACCGCACCCACAACCTCGTGGAGGTCGCCGATGATCGCGTAGTCGGCGCGCTGGACCATTGTCGACTCCTCATCGGTGTTGATCGCGATGATCGTCTTCGCACCCTCGACGCCGGCCATGTGCTGGACTGCGCCGGAGATTCCGCACGCGATGTAGACATCGGGCGTGATCCGACTGCCGGTCTGACCGACCTGCTCCGCATGTGGCCGCCAGCCCAGCCCCGTGACGACACGAGAGGCACCCAGTGCCCCGCCGAGGTGGTCGACGAGTTCGAGGACCTCGCCGAAGCCGTTCTCCGAACCGACCCCGCGGCCGGCACCGACAACGGCGCGGGCCTGGGTCAAGCCCGACGTGTCGGTGTCATCGGCGGTCTCAACCTCGGTGCGCACGACTCGTGTTCGCAGATCGTCGGCCGCGGCCGCTGGGGAGTGGCTGACGATCTCGGGGCTTGTCGGTGTCGTCTCCTGCGGATTGCAGGCGTGACCGGCGATCGTGAGAACCTGCAGGTCACCGCCGAGCTGGAGGCGTTCGAACGCGGCCCCGCCGAGCACCTGCCGCAGCAGACCCCCGTCATCGGCGGCCACGACATTGGCCGCCATCCGCTCCCCGGTTCTCACCGCCACATGTGCCATGAGCTCCATTCCGCGCGGTGTCCCCGACGCCATCACGGTCCCGGTCTCCGGCGCGATGTCGACCAGTGCCTGCGCCCACGCAGCGGCTGAATAGGCCTCAAGGTCAGTGTGCTCAAGGTGATGAATGGTGTCCACCCCGAGGCGGGTCAACTCATCAACGCAGTCGTTGGAGAGCGGCCCGATGACCGCAACCTCCACCCCTCCACCCAAGCCACCACTCCCCGAACTACCTGAGGGCGGCCCAGCAACCTCGCGCGAGGTATCTGGGCCCCCGCCAGGTAGTTGTGTGGGGGTGGTTGCGGCGAGGACGTCCGCGTTCGTGCGGGCGAAGGTGATCGCCTCGGCCGAGGTCAGCTGCACCTGAGCGTTCTCATCGGTTTCGACGTATACGAGAGTCATGACCTGATCACTCCGATCTCTTCCAGAACATCAACCAGGGCGCCGGCAGCATCGGGCCCCTCACCGAGGATGGTGACCGCGCTCGCCGTCTCCGGTGGCAGCTCGAGGCCGATGCGCGGACTTCCGGCACCCGGTTCCGGCGCCACATATTCGGCGATGCGAGCCTTCTTCGCCTTCATCCGCCCGGTGATCGAGGGATAGCGCGGGTCGACGCCGCCCTCCTGAACGGCGATGACGGCGGGCAGATCAAGGGAGAAGACCTCTGTCCCAGCCGGCCCGATCCCATGGGCCTCGATCGCCGCCGAACCGCCAGAACCACCGGTCGCACTCAGCGTCTGGATCCCTGTCAGCACGGGGTATTCGAGGTCGTAGGCCAGGCGGATTCCGACCTGGAAATCACCGGTGTCGGCGGCATCATTGCCCAACAGCACGAGATCAAAGCTCTGCCCCTCCTCGGCGCGGTCGCGGATGACGTCGCCGATGACCTGGGCAATGTCCTCGGGGCCGAAGGCTCCGGGAGCCTCGGCTTCGATGAGGATCCCGTCGTTGGCGCCCACGGCCACAGCCGCGCGCAGCTGTTCGACCGCCTCGGCGGGGCCCAGGGTCAGCACCGTGACCTTGCCGCCGGTGGCCGCCGCGGTCTGGATGGCCAGCTCTACCGCGCACTCCTCATGCGCCGAGGTGGTGTGGCCCAGACCCGAGTCATCGATGTCCGTGCCGGAGTCGTTGAGTGTGATCTGGCCCGAGATGTCGGGGATGCGCTTGATGCAGACGAGAATATTCATCGCCTACCTCCTGATGCTCTCGTTGCTGGGGTCGAAGAGTGGGGTGGCGTCGATCGAGGCCACCGTCACCGGGTAGGACTCCTCCATGTAGACGACGGTGAGCTGGTTGCCCAGGACCGCCTCGGCGGGAGGGAGGAAGGCCATCAGGACGTGCTGTCCCAGGCTCGGAGCGGACCCCGCCGAGGTGACGAAGGCGTGGTGCCCATGCCCATCGACCAGCGGGCCGCCGTCCTGGGACAGGATGGGTTCCCCGCCGAGCATGTAGCGCTTCTCGCCGCTGGCGCTCGTATGATCGTCGACCGTGAGTGAGCAGAGGACCGCTTTCGGGTCCTCCGCGCGGTGTCGCAGGTGGGCATCGCGGCCGACGAAGCTCTGCGACTTCACCTTCGGTCGGGCCATACCGACCTCGATGACGCTGCGTTCGGAGTCGAGTTCGGCACCGAAGGCGCGGTAGCCCTTCTCGATGCGCCCCGTCGTGCCATAGACGCCCAGCCCCACCGGTGCGAGCCCGTGCTCGCGTCCGGCCTCGGTGAGGACGTCCCAGAGCTTCAGCCCGGATTCCATGGGGACGTAGAGCTCCCAACCCAGATCGCCGACGTAGGAGATGCGGGAGGCCAGGACCGTCAGCGAGCCGATTTCGATGGTCCGCGCCGTACCGAACTTGAAGCCTTCGTGGCTGACGTCTGCGCTCGTGATCTGCGAGAGGATGTCCCGTGCCCGTGGCCCCCAGAGTCCGATCGTCGTCCACGAGGAGGTGAGGTCGGCGATCTGGGCACCCGTGACCGGCAGCCGATCGGCGAACCATTTGACGTCGACCATGCCGTGGGCGGCACCTGTGACGACGCGGAACCGGTCGTGAGCCAGGCGCATGATGGTCAGGTCCGAACGGAACCCGCCAGCCTCATCGAGGACCGGTGTGTAGACCACGCGGCCGATGCTCACATCCATCTGGGCGAGCACGATGGACTGGACGGCATCGAGGGCGGCGGGCCCGAACACATCGAAGATGACGAAGCTTGAGAGGTCCACGAGCCCGGCGCGCTCGCGCAGTGCCAGATGTTCGGCATTGATGATCGGTGACCACCAGCGCGAGTCCCATTCCGCGCTGCGGTCCATGACGCGCTCGCCGAACTCCTCGAGCAGCTTCGCATTCGATTCGTACCATTGCGGGCGTTCCCAGCCGGCGACCTCGAAGAAGACGGCGCCGAGTTCCTTCTCGCGCTCATGCATGGGGGAGAGGCGGACATTGCGGTCGGAGTTCCACTGCTCGCCCGGGTGGACGATGCCGTAGGTCTTGATGAATGCCTCGGAGGTGCGGGCCCTCACGTGTTCGCGAGTGCGCTGGTGCGGGTGGAAGCGGGCGATGTCTGCGCCCTGCACGTCGATCTCGGGCAGACCGTTCGTCATCCATTCGGCCACGGCACGGCCCACGCCCGGTCCTTCCTTCACCCACACCGCTGCCGCCGACCACAGGCCTTTGACCTCGGGGGACTCGCCGAGGATGGGGGCACCGTCCGGGGTCAGGGACAGCAGACCATTGATCGCATAGCGGATCTCGACGTCGGGGTTAGACAGGACCTCGGGCATGAGTTCGAGGGCCTGTTCGAGCTGTGGGTCGAAATCGTCGTCGGTGAAGGGCATCTCCGTGGGAGAGAGCTTCGCGGCCTCGATCGACGGGATCTCGTCTGGTTCGTGAAGGATCGCACGGTGGGCATAGGAACCGATCTCCATGTCCGATCCGTGCTGGCGCTCATAGCAGAAGGTGTCCATGTCGCGCACGATGGGAACGGAGATCTCACCCGTCTGCTCGGCCAGCTGCGGGACCGGGCCGACGCTGATCATCTGGTGCACTGCCGGCGTCAGCGGGATCGCGGCCCCGGCCATGGCAGCGATACGTGGGCTCCAGACTCCGCAGGCGACGAGGATCTTATCGGTTTCGATCGGTCCCTTGGTCGTGTGGACCCGTGCGATCGCTCCGTTCTCGACGTCGATGCCGGTCACTTCGGTGTTCGGTGACACTGTGAGCGCACCCTTGCTCTGTGCGGATTCGCGCATCATCGTGCCCGCCCCCACGGAGTCGACGACGCCGACCGTGGGTGTCCAGAAGGCGCCGACGATGACGGAGGGGTCGAGGAAGGGGACCTTCTCGACGACCTCTTCGGGGGTGACCAGGTGGGACTCGATGCCCCATGCCTTCGCCGAGGCCATCCTGCGCCGCAGCTCCTGCATGCGCTCCTGGGTGCGGGCGACCTCGAAGCCGCCGGACTGGGTGAAGACGCCCAGGTCTTTGTACTGACGCACGCTGTCGAGGGTGAGGTCGGTGATCTCGCGGGAGTGGTCGACCGGGAAGATGAAGTTCGAGGCGTGCCCGGTCGAGCCGCCCGGGTTGGGCAGCGGGCCCTTGTCGACCTGGACGATGTCCCTCCAGCCGAGTTCGGCCAGATGGTGGACGAGGCTGTTGCCGACGATGCCTGCACCGACGACAACGACACTGGCCTGGGTGGGAATGGAAGCCATATCAGGCTCCTCTCCGAAGGCTTCTTCGCCTTCAACGGCACATGTTGCGTACTATGCAACGTGACGCACTATGTGAAACTGGGTGCTTTGATCGTCCCCCGCCCGCCGAGGCGTGTCAAGGGTTTTCGCGCCAGCCGAACCGTGACGAGACGTCAGCGGCCGCAGCCACCAGCAGGTCTTTGGCGGCAGCGACCTTTTTGTCGGTGAAGCGGAACCCCGGCCCCGAGGCCGAGATCGAGGCGATGACATCGCCGTGGGCGTTGCGGATGGGTGCGGAGACGGCGGTGAGGCCGATCTCGAGCTCATCGATGACGATCGAGTGCCCGGCGGCGACCACCTCGGCGATTTCGGTGAGCAGGTGGGGAATCGAAGTCACGGTGTGCGGGGTGTAGGTCGGAAGCCTGGACTCAAGGGCAGTGCGGATGCCGGCCTCGCTCAGGCCCGACAAGAGGACCTTGCCGTTCGACGTCGCGTGCAGGGGGATGCGCTGGCCGACCCAGTTGTGGCTCTGGACGGAGGCGGTGCCCGATACTTGGTCGAGGTAGAGGGCCGCGCCGTCGGAGAGGACGGCGATGTTGATCGTCTCCCCGGTGCGTTCGGCCAGGAGTTTCGCGATCGGGCGGGCCTCCTGGACGATGTCGAGGCGTGCGGTGGTGGCTCCGGCGAGGCGGAGGATGCCCAGGCCCAGGCGGTACTTGCCGCGATGCTGGTCCTGTTCGACGAGGCCGCGGGCCTCGAGCGTGGAGACGATGCGGGAGGCGGTCGACTTGTGCACGCCGAGTTCGGCGGCGATGTCGGTGACGCCGGCGAGGCCGGTGCGGGCTATGATCTCCAGGATCGTGACCGCGCGGTCGACCGACTGCACGGAGCCGGTGTTCGTCTCGCTGTTGCTCATTTCGAAACTGTAGCTCACATGGCACAACACGAACAGGGGCCGATCACGTGTGCTGTAGGGTGAATGCCGCCGGAGTGCCACTGGTGCCGCGGCATATCTTTCCCCGACGGAGTTGAGCGTAATGACCAATGGGACCCAGTCGATCGATCGTGCGGCAGAGATATTGTCGCTGGTGGTGAAGGCGGATGCCCCGATCTCCTACACCGAGGTGGTGGAGTCGACCCAGCTGGCGCGCTCGACGGTCTCACGACTGCTCTCCGCCCTCGAACGCAACGGGCTGGTCGAACGTGACGGGGGCGGGCAGTATCGCGGAGGTTCCCTGTTCGCGACCTACGCTTCGCGCTTCGATCGCGTCGAGACGCTGGTCACGGCGGCTGATCCCACACTGCAGCGGCTGAGCGAAGAGACCGGTGAGACGGTCAACCTCGCCGTCCCCAGCTCCACGGGTGTCGTGCAGGTCGCGCAGGTCGATTCGACCTTCGTCCTCGGCGCCACGAACTGGGTCGATGTGGAGGTGCCGCCGCACTGCTCGGCGCTGGGCAAGATCATGTATGCCTTCGACATCATTCCGGTCCCCTCGGGCCGTCTGGAACGGCGCACCCCCTACACCTTGGGGTCCCGGAAAGAGCTCCTGGACAACCTCGCCGAGGTGCGCGAACGTGGATACGCGATCGTGCACCAGGAGTTCGAAGAGGGCCTCGATGCCCTGGCCGCACCCGTGAACGGCGTCGACGGCCGGGTGATTGCGGCGATCGGAATCTCGGGTCCGACCATGCGCATCGCTGATCACCACGATGAGGTCGGGCGTCTCCTCGTCGACGAAGCGGGCCTGCTCTCCCGCAGCCTCAAGCGCAAGGTCACCCACCGCTGAGTCACGCGCGCCGCCGGAAGGTGCCTGAGTCGGCAAGAGCCCAGTCCTTCGCCCATGACTCCGGTGCCTGTGCCAGCAGCTCTCCCGGCTGCAGCCATTCGTAGAGTTCGGCATATGAGCGATGCTCATTGCGTGCGATATTGCGCTGCAGGAACTCGGGGCGCAGATCTCGTGGGTCGCTGACACCCATGGACGCCATGATCTGGACGGCCTGATCGACGGTCGCTTTCTGGTAGTTCTGTACGCGTTCGCTCTTGTCTCCCACGTGCAGGGCCCGCTGCCGCTTCAAATCCTGTGTCGTAACGCCGACAGGGCACAGGCCGGTATGGCAGATCTGGGCCTGGATGCAGCCGACGGCCATCATCATCGCTCGTGCAGAATTCGTGTAGTCGGCCCCTTGTGCCAGGCGTTTGACGATGTCGTTGCCGGTGGCGACCTTGCCGCTGGCTCCGATCCGGATCTGGTCTCGCAGACCGGTTCCCACCAGTGCGTTGTGCACGGTGAGCAGGCCGTCGGTCAGAGGCGTTCCCATATGGTCTTCGAATTCGAGCGGAGCCGCACCGGTTCCGCCCTCGGAGCCGTCGACGATGATGAAGTCCGGTGCTGTGCCGACCTCGTTGATGGCCTTGCAGATCGCCAGCACATCGATACGGGAGCCGACGCACAATTTGAAACCGGCCGGCTTCCCACCCGAGAGTTCACGCATGCGAGCGATGAACTCAATGAGTTCGGTCGGGGTGCTGAAAGCAGAATGAGCCGCGGGGCTGACACATTTTTCGCCCTCCGGGACTCCGCGGGCCCGCGCGATCTCCGCCGTGACCTTGGCCGCCGGCAGCACGCCGCCGATGCCTGGCTTCGCTCCCTGGCTCAGTTTCAGGGACACACATTTGACCTGCTCACGCGAGCTCTGCTGCGCGAACTGGTCCGGATCGAACCGGCCGTCGTCGGTGCGCGTGCCGAAGTATCCCGAGCCGACCTCCCAGATCAGGTCGCCATTGTTCTCGAGGTGGTAGGGCGAGATGCCGCCTTCGCCGGTGTCGTGGGCGAAGCCGCCCATCTCGGCTCCTCGGTTGAGTGCGCGCACGGCATTCGGGGACAGGGCACCGAAGCTCATCGCTGAGACGTTGAGCAGGGACATGCTGTAGGGCTGTGAGCAGTCGGGACCGCCTACCATGACGCGTGGGGCAGTGCTGGGTGCGGTGACCGGAGCGGTCGAATGGGTGAGGTATTCATAGCCGGCGGCGTTGACATCGCGTTCGGTGCCGAAAGCCTTCTCTCCGTGGATGCCCTTCGATCGTTCGTAGACGATTGAGCGTGTGTCACGGTCGAAGGGGCGACCGTCCCAGTTGCGTTCGATGAAGTACTGCTGGAGTTCTGGCCGCAGGCTCTCGAGCAGGAACCGCAGGTGCCCGACAACCGGATAGTTGCGCAGGATCGCGTGCTTCTTCTGCGTGAGGTCGTAGATCGCGAGAACGATGACGGCGGCGACGAGCGCCCCGATCACCCACCATGCCCACGGTCCGACTGCTGCCGCCCATCCCAGGGCCACCAGAATGCTGAGTGTCGCAGCGATTGCCAGGAAACGTCCCATCGCGATCTCCTCCCGAGCGAAAGATGGAGCCCCGAGTTTCGGGTCACGGTCTCAGCGACGGGCACCGTTGGTTCTGTGTGCTGATCAGCGGCGTCGGGCAGCATCTCTCTTCCTGCCACCGTATGCCCAGGCCCGGTGAGAACTGTGAGATTCTTCCTGTGAGGTGTGAGTGCGCCGGTGCGAGCCGCGCTCTGAGTGCGGTGGGGAGATCAGCCGTTCTTGATCGTCGCCTCGTCGGTGTGGCCAAGGGCGGCGAGCTGCTTGCGCCTCCAGATCTCCGTGTCCTTGATCTGGTTGAACGTGTAGATGTGCAGTCCGACCACGCCCATAGCCGGATTGTCGAGAGTGGGGGCGAGCTTGTCGAGGAGCTTCCGTGGGTTGTAACCGCCGGGTTTGGCCATCCGGGAGAAGGTCGCCGTGTTCTTGCGCAGGAAGCGCGTCGATTCGCCGACGCCGATCTTGCCCGCCACTCGTGCGAGCTTCGTCAGCTCCACCTTGCCCGCGATGCCGAGGACGAGCGGCAGCTCGATGCCGCGGGCCCGGACCCGGGCCAGCCAGGTGGCGATCACAGCTGGATCGAAGCACAGGTTCGATACGAGGTGGGTGGCGTAGTCGCGTTTGTCCCACATGGCCTGGACGGTGACGTCGTCGGAGATGAGGGGGTGGGTCTCGGGGTAGGCGCTGACGCCGAGGTGCTGGATAGGTGCCGCCATGCTCGCGAGGTCGACGATGAGGTCGAGTGCACTCGCGTAGCCGCCAGCCGGAGGAGTGGCGTCACCGGCGGGGACGAAGATTCGATCGATGCCGGCCCGGGCGATGCGGGCGACGATCTCTTCGAGCTCGGTTCTGCTCTGCACCATCCGCGCGGCGATGTGGGGGACCGCTTGGAAGCCGAGCGCCTGCAGCTGCTCCGCAGTGGACAGTGTCGCCTCAAGGGTCAGGCCCGTCGAGGCGGTCACCGTGATCACCCGGCCGGGCGCGACGTATTCGTGGACACGGTCGACGACTCCGGCGGTGGGCAGGATTTCATACCGTGCGGACTTGAGCAGTGTGCTCAGATTTGCCTGTGACATTCCGGCTCCCTTGAGAGAATCCTTGGAAGGGGGTCGGCGGCCGATGAATCTGGACGGAAACCCTTGCTTCCGCCGACACTTCGATTCTACACTGAATATACCCATAATATGGGAATCGAGTTCTACATTGTAGAACTGTTAGCAGGGGGAACACCATGGACAATAACGTCCCGTCAGTGGATCAAAGCGACAGAGAAGTCCCGATCAACCTACGCCAATCAGGCCCCACCCCAGTTGAGATGCTCATCGACACCAGAGTGCGCAAGTCGCCGTACTGGGAACTGTCCATGCAGCAGGGATGCTGGCGGGCCTCCATCTACAACCGGATGTACCACCCGCGCGGCTATGTGCCGCGCGAAGACGGCGGGATGATGGCCGAGTACCAGTCCCTCGTCAACGACGTGACCTTGTGGAACGTTGCTGTCGAACGTCAGATTCAGGTCAAGGGTCCCGACGCCGAGGCGTTCGTGAACTTTGTCATCACCCGTGACGCGACCAAGATCCCGGTCATGCGTGCCCGCTACGTGATCCTGTGCAATGAGGCCGGGGGCATTCTCAATGACCCGATCCTGCTGCGTGTGGCGATCGACGAATTCTGGTTCAGCCTCTCCGACACCGACCTCATGCTCTGGCTGCAGGGAGTCAACGTCGGCAGGAAGTTCGATGTCACCATCCAGGAGATCGACGTCTCGCCGGTTCAGGTTCAGGGACCGAAGTCCGTCGATCTCATCTCCGACCTGGTCGGAGAGGAGGGGCGCACGCTGCCCAGCTATGGACTGATGGAGGCCCAGGTCGGCGGGCATGACGTGATCATCTCCCAGACAGGATTCACGGGAGAGAAGGGCTACGAGATCTATCTCAAGGATTCGACCAAGTACGCCGAGGACATGTGGAACGCGGTGCTCGAAGCCGGGGTTGCCCACAATCTCAGGGTCGTTGCTCCCAGCCACCACCGCAGGATCGCCGCCGGCATCCTCTCGTGGGGCCAGGACATGGACTTCGAGACCTACCCGTTCCAAGTCAACCTCTCCTACCAGGTGCCGCGGAAGAAGGAGGCCGACTACATCGGAAAGGCCAAGCTCGAGGAAGTTCGCGAGCAGATCGCGGCCGGCACTCCACCGTTCAAGACTCAGCTCGTGGGCTTGCTGGTCGGCGGAAAGCCGATCACGGACTACGCTCCCGACTTCTGGCTGGTCAGCGCCACATCCGGTGGCGACCCAGTCGGGTATGTGACTTCGCCCTGGTACTCGCCGGAACTCGAGGCCAATATCGCGATGGCTCATGTGCCGGTCGAGGGCAGTGCGCTGGGAACCGAGTACTGGGTTCAGCTGCCCGAGCCCTTCGCCGACACCCCGGGTGAACCCGTCCGCGCCGAGGTGGTGGAGATGCCGTTTCGACCAAGCGTCAATCCCAACCAGCGTGAACGTCTGAAGATGCACGGCCTCGACGCCGCCGTCTGAGTCGCGGCAAGCGTCTGGGTCTATGCCGCCTGGTTCCATTCCCCTGATCCGAGCGCGGTCACTGTGCGATATGCCGGTGGCCGCGCTCGCCTCTGCCCGCACCCGCAGCTCCAATAGCTCCCCGCACCACGACTTCCTCCCCGCGCCGCGACTTCCTCCCCGCGGCCTCAATAACAACCGGTGGTTTCACGCGAGGCACCGGTGGCGCCAATTCATACATGTGCACGGGGGTGATTTGCTGCTCGCGGTGAGGGGTGAACCACCAGCAGGTGCACCTCAGCGTCAATCCGCACGACACGATCGTCGATCACAGTCCTCAGGCGCAGCCCTCCTGCAATGACGTGCGGCCACCGGAGAAGTCTCCGATGGCCGCACTCTCGTCTCAGTCGCCCTTAGTCGGGCTGAGCCTCACCGCATCACTTCCTGCGCAGGGACTTGACCTTGGCGAGGAGTTCGACTTCTGCGTTGGGTCCTGCCTTGACGCCGGTAGGCAGACGGAACATGAAGAAGACTCCGACTGCCAGCCAGAGGCCGAACATCGCCCAGGACTGCCATGCCAGCTGTGCCGACCAGGGGGTGATCGGCAGATAGAGGACGAACAACGCCAGGGTGAGCACGGCTGAGATGACTCCGATGACCATGCCGCCATTGCTCTTGCCGCCGATGCGCAGGGGACGGTCCATCGCCGGTTCGCGCTTGCGCAGGACGAGGAATCCGATGCTGACGAGGAAGTAGGCGATGACGATGGCGGGTGAGCCGGCGTCGACGATCCAGCCCAGGGCCGCTGCGCCGAGGAATGGCGCCAGCGCCGAGAGAATGCCGATGAAGATGATCGAGTTGACGGGGGTGCGGTAACGCGGGTGCAGCTTGCCGAACCAGGCGGGGATCATACCGGCCACGGCCATGGCCCACATCAGGCGAGACGAACCCATGAGGAATGCGTTCCAGGAGGTGATGATGCCGGCCAGACCGCCGGCGATGACGAGCTTGCCCCAGAACGCGGAGTTGAACATTGTGGCCAGAGCATCCGCAGTCACGAGGTCATGGGTGGCGAGCTCCGAGGCGGGCATGGCCAGCGACGTCATCCAGATGATGATGATGTAGAACGCGACTGCCATGAGGACGGAGATGACGACGAGCTTGCCGATCTTCGCCGGCGGCAGCTTGATCTCCTCCGCGGACTGCGGAATGACGTCGAAACCGACGAATAGGAAGGGCACGACGGCGACCACTGCGATGAAGCCGGCACCGCCACCGGTGAAGAGCGGTTCGGCATTGGCGGTTTCGCCTCCGACCAGACCACCGGTCAGGAGCAGGAAGGCAACGATGATGAGGAACGAGACCACGAAGGTCTGGACCAGCGAGGCGAGTTTGACGCCGCGGATGTTGATCCAGGAGATGAAGATCGCGGTGACAGTGCCGACGAGAGCCCAGGTGAGGTAGACATCGGATTCGGCAACAGTCCACAGCTTGATGTGCTCGAGGTTCGGGAACAGATAGAGCGCAGTTTTGGGTACTGCGACTGCTTCGAACATGACGACACTGATGTAGCCGCCGGTGATCGCCCACGAGCCGAACAGAGAGACGCGGGGGCCCATCGCCCGGATGAGGTAATTGTGCTCACCGCCGGCGTGCGGCATGGCGGCAACCAGCTCGGAGTAGACCGTGCCGACGAAGCACATGATGACGCCGCCGACGGCGAAGGCGAGGATGGCACCCAGGGTTCCGGCGCCGCTGAGCCACTCACCGGTGAGGACGACCCAGCCGAAGCCGATCATCGCTCCGAACCCGATGAACAGTGCGTCGACCGTTCCGAGTGCCTTGACGAAGCCGTGGCCCCGGTCGGTGGCCACTGATTGCTGTTGAGTCATCGCGTGCCTCTCGTGTCCCTGCTATTACTGTTTCGCAGAGTAGCAGTAAAGCGGAGAGTTTCCGGCCAGTAACCTTCGCAGAGATGCCCAGGCGGCTTCGGGTGCTGTCTCGCAGGCGCAGCCGGAGCCCACGAGAGGTCGTTGTCACTCGCCGAGGTCGACTACCTCGAACTCGAGAAGGTTGGCCTGCTCAGAGACCGGCTCCTTGCCGTTGGTTTCGTGGGCCGGCTGGCGTGCCTGCTTCCAGTTCTCGAAGTCTTCGCGTGTGGCCCACTGCGTGTAGACGAAGTACTGGTCACCGCCGGCGACCGGGCGCAGCAGCTGGAAGCCTTCGAAGCCGGGCGAGCCGTCGACGGAGTGCTTGCGTGCCGCGAAGCGCTTCTCGAGCTCACCGCGAGCAGCCTCGGGGACGGTAAGGGTATTGATGGCGACGACGGACATACTGGCTCCTAGAACTGGGGAACGATTATCTGCAGTGCAGTGGTTCACAGACCGACGGTGAAACCGTTCGAGTCTTCTTCGAGGCTACGACCGAAGTCTGGATTCGAGCTGAATTGTCCACATGAGACCACGCCCCGTCTCAGCACCAGGAGATGACAGGGACGACGGCGCTCAGAACGCCGAGTGCGGTGCGCCGATGCCCGGATTGATCTGAGTCGGCCCGTTCGAACTGGGCGAGATATCGACGTCGAACATCGCCGTCGGCAGGTACACGGTGGCGCAGGCGTTGGGAATGTCGACGACACCGGAGAATCTGCCCTCGATCGGTGCCGCGCCGAGCAGCAGATAAGCCTGCTCCGGGCTGTAGCCGAACTTGGACAGGTAGTCGATCGCGTGCAGGCACGCCCGCTGGTAGGCCAGATGGGAGTCGAGGTAGCGCTGCTCGCCGTCAAGCGTCACCGAGGTTCCGGAGAATGCCAGCCATTCGGAATACTGCGGGGCGGAATTGCCGGGTTGGAAGATGGCATTCTCGCTCACCCCATAGGTGTCCATCCCACCCTTGATGAGGTCGACGCTGATGTCGACGAAACCGCCCATTTCGATGCCGCCGCAGAAGGTGATCTCACCGTCGCCCTGGCTGAAGTGGAGATCGCCGACGGAGAAGTTCGCGCCGTCGACGAACACCGGATAGAAGACTCGTGTGCCCTTGGTGAGGTTCTTGATGTCCTGGTTGCCGCCGTTCTCCCGTGGGGGAGCGGTGCGCGCGCCTTCGGATGCGACCTGGTTGAAGTCCTCGCCGCTCAGCGAGCCGAGGATCGCGCCCTGGGGTTCAGGCGGCAGTGCCAGGGGTGGTTCGCGGTTCGGGTCGGTGGCGATGAGGGCCGCCTCGCGGGTGTTCCACTTACCCAGCAGGTCCTTGCTCGGGGCGGTGCCCATGAGGCCCGGATGGACGATCCCGGTGAAGGAGACACCGGGGACGTGGCGTGATGTCGCCGTCCCGCCGGAGAAGTCCCAGACTGCCTTGTAGGCGTCAGGGAACTGGTCGACGAGGAACGAGCCGCCGTTCTTCTTCGCGAAGATGCCGGTGTAGCCCCAGCCCTGCCCGGCCAGTGGGCCATCCTCCTGCGGGATCGGACCGACGTCGAGGATATCGACGATGAGCAGGTCACCGGGCTTCGCACCTTCGATCGCCACCGGACCGGACAGAGCGTGGACGATGTCCATCGGTGCGTCGCGGATGTCATCGGCACTGTCGTCGTTCTTGATCGCTCCGTCGAACCATTCGCGGCAGTCCAGCCGGAACGATTCCCCCGGTTTCACGTGCACAGCTGCGGGAATGTCCGGGTGCCAGCGGTTGTGACCGGTGATCTCCTGGGCGGTGAAGGGCTGTGTCGAATCGAGTGGAAATACATTGTCCGGCATTGTTCTATTCCTTTCGTGGTCCCTGCCGCCGAAGCCGATCGACCTCAGGCGCGGGGAAGCTTGGCGTGCCGCGGATCCCGACTGACCGGCTGCGAACGGCGACCGGTGGAGGGGATGCGCGAGACGACGGGCGGTGAGTCTGCGGTCTTCTTCGTCGCGTCGATGACGCCGAAGGCAGTCCCCGACCCGGCGCCGAGGTGAGGGGATGTGAATGCGGAGACGGCCGTTCCGCGGCAGTCGGGGCACGTGACGGATTCCGGCTTCCGGCTCATGGGAAAGACTTGTTCGGTGTCGCCGCAGGTCGTGCATCGGTAGACGTAGGTGGGCACTGGATCACTCTTCTCGAAATCATTGCCGACAGATAGGCCTTGATGTATTTCTACACTGTCACCAGGAAAGACTCAAGGGTGCTGGCGAGAATTCATTCCTCGGCCACCGCGATTTCGGTGAATGACAGCTCCGGATCGAGACGCCGGGCAGCCCGCCGGATCCGCTCCGCAGTGAGCCTGCTGATCTCAGGGAAGCCGGCGTCGGGATCCGCGTCCACCAGGCTGCGCGCATTCGTCGACCGCAGCGGCTCCGGTGTCTGGATGAGGATGAACTTCCGCGCGCCTCCGTCACGTCGGTTCGCCTCCATCACTGCCTGCGCCGTCGTACCGGAACCGGCGAAGAAGTCGAGGACGATCGCTTCGGGTTCGAAGAACGTCTGCGAGGCCACCAGCGTCTTGACCAGCTCGACGGGCTTCGGATAGCTGAAGATTCCACCCAGACCGAGGTCCTCGAGATCGTTCTGCCCGCCCAGGGCCTTGATGATCGAGTAGAGCTTCGAACTCGCCTTCTCTGCCGGCGTCACCCGAACCACGGCATGCTTGCCACCACCCCAGGGCTTGAGCATGAACTCCCCCGAGGCCAACTTCGCATCCACCTCGGCGAGCTTCTTCGCTCCTTTGACTTCGAGGATGTCCTCGTACATCAGCCGGCGTTCCTGGCCCCGGGCATAGCGGCCGAAACCAGCGCGCAGCACATCGGTTTCGACGAGCATACGTTTGCCGTCGATGATCTCGAGCTTCGCCGGAGCCTTCTTCTCCGTCAGGAATGCGCCCGCCTGATCAGCGGCCTTGGCCCACACGTGGACATAGTCGTGACCGCGGACGAAGGAGGGTGAGTTGCCTCCGCCTTTCGCGCGCTGATGGATCAGGGTGCCCAGCGAATTTTCCTCGCCGAAGATCTCATGTCCCAGCAGCTGCGCCCACGCACTCTCACCGTCGTCGAGGTGGATGAAGATCACACCATCATCACGCATGAGTTCACGCGCGAGCATCAGCCTCGGCGTCATGAAGTTCAGCCAGCTCGCGTGATCGTGGCCATGATCCTTGTACGCCAGCGCATTGCCCGTGTTGTAGGGCGGATCGATGTAGACGACCTTGACCCGCCCCCGGTGCGTGGCCAGCAGGGCCGTGAGGCCCGGCAGATTGTCCCCGACGACCAACATGTTCTCATGGGAGCCTGGAACGTAGGTGGCACCGTCGCGCAGGAAGCGCGGACCCTCGCCGAGGCGGCTCTGCTGTTCCAGCGCTCGACCGAGCGCGAAGGAGGCGTCCTTGCCAGTCCAGTTCAGGGCCGTCGACATCCTTCTCCTTCTCCGCGATCGGTGCCGATTCTCTGCGATCGGTGCCAAGATTGCTGTATGAGTATTTCACGAGTGGCCGTGGTCGGTGCCGGGATCGTCGGAGTGGCGCTCGCTCGAGAGATCACCCGCAGACTCCCCACAGCCGAAGTGACCGTCTTCGACAAGGCCAATCGCGTCGCCGCACATCAGAGCGGGCACACGTCCGGAATCGTGGACCCCGCCCTCGACGCGGAGGCCGGATCAGCGGAAGCGAAGCTCGCCCGCCGAGGTGTTGAGCTGCTGGTCCCGTACGTGTCCGAACGCGGCATCCCCTACCGCGAGTGCGGGCAGCTCCTCGTCGCGCAGAACACCGACGAAGCTGACAGGCTCGAGGGCATCCTCGCCCGTGCCGAAGCGAACCAGGTCCCGGGGGTCCGGCTGCTCGATCGCACGCAGATGCGGGAGATCGAACCGAACGCCAGAGGAGTCCTCGCCCTGTACTCACCGCACACCGCCGTCACCGACTTCGTTGCCCTGACCGAGGCGCTGGCCTCCGATGTCAGCGCCGCAGGTGGGACATTGCACTTGAGCACAGAGGTCACCGGCATCGATGTGATGAGCAACGAGGTCCGGGTCCGTACCCGCACAGCCGCGCCAGACTCCAGCGAACCCGATGTCGAACACGGGGACAATGATGGGCATGAGCCTGCCAGTGCAGACGCCGCAGCAATCTCGACGATCAGGTGCACGAGGCGCCGCGGACGTATCGCGGCGATAACAGCACAGGTCCGGTCATCGACTTCAGCGAAGGGCTGCGCAATCGCTTCGGCGAGCAGGACTGGTTCAAACAGGTCGAGGACACGATCGGCAACCTCAGCCACCGGTTTTCGAACCCCGCCTCGGGGCGAGGGCCCGCCGAGACCACCCAGCACCCCACCGGTGACGAAGACTCCGAGCTCTTTGATCTCGTCATCGTCTGTGCCGGGCTCCAATCCGACCGGCTGGCCGTGGCTGCAGGCTTCGACGACGACCCTCGCATCGTCCCCTTCACCAGCGACTACTACCGGGTGGATACCCCCGCAGAGGAGGTCCGAGGCATCATCGGAACCGTCCCGGAACCCGGCTCCCCATTTTCCGAGAAGTCCGTTGTCCCAGCCACCTACGGTGCGCTGACCTTGGGGCCGAACACCTTCGTGTCCCTGGGGCGCGAACGATACGACAGGCACGGATTCGATCTGGGCGATATGGGATCGACCGTCGGCTTCAAAGGATTCTGGAAATTTGCGTCGCAGACGGCCAAGACCGCGGCGCGCGATGTCAGGTCGACCGTGAGCACCTCTGCCTTCGTCGACGGCATTCAGAAGTTCGTCCCCGCCATCGATGCAGCGGCGGTCGAACACGGATTCCGGGGCGTCCGCGCACAGGCCATGAGCGTCAACGGTGACCTGGTCGACGAACTGCGGGTGACCACCCGCGGCAGGCTCACCATGGTCAGGAGCCTCCCGAGGTCAGGGGCCACCTCGGCGCTGGCTGTGGCCGAAGACATCGCAGATGCGGTCCTTGACGCGCCCACCGACGCGAACGGCTGACGCACCCGCCGACGTGGACGGCCAGTGAGGACAGCCGGCCCGCGAAGTCGCTGGCCGACACCGTCGGCGTGAACCGGGAGCTCGGCTCAGCCGGAGTGGCGTTCGAGGAACTCGTAGACCTCGGTATCGTCGACGCCCGGGACAGCACCGGGCGGAACGGCCGCCAGCAGGGAGGCGTGCATCTTCGCCGAGGGCAGAGCCTGCTTCTCCCACTTCTCGGCCAGATCCTCGGGTGCTTGCCGACAGCAGGCCGGATCCGGGCAGGCTGACTTGGACCGTATCTGCGACTCTCGTCCCTCGAACCACTTCACGTGGGCGAAGGGGACGCCCACGCTGATGGCGAAGTCACCGCCGGGCAGCACGCGTGCGGTGCACCAGAACGAGCCCTCCGGTGTGTCCGTGTACTGGTAGTACGGGCTGAACCTGTCCGCGACCCGGAACACTGTGCGTGAGGTGAATCGTTTGCATGCGAACTGTCCCTCGATGGCGCCGAGCGGGTCCGTGGGGTAGGGCAGACCGTCGTTCGAATACGCCTTGTGGATCGTCCCGGAGCGGTGGACCTTCATGAAGTGGACGGGCAGCCCCAGGTGCTCGGTGGCCAGATTCGTGAACCGGTGGGCGGCCATCTCGTAGCTGACGCCGAACATATCGCGCAGATGCTCGACCGAGATCTCACGCTTCCGCTTCTCCTCGACGAGCATCGGCACAGCAGCGCTCTGGGGCAGCAGCACCGCCGCGGCCAGATAGTTCGCCTCGACCCGCTGCTGCAGGAATTCGCTGAAGTCCTTCGGCGAGTCATGGCCGAGAACGTGTGCAGCGAGACTCGTGAGCAGATGGGAGCGTGGGTCTGCGGCAGCATCGGCGTTGGGCAGGTAGAGACGGTTGTTCGCGGTATCGGAGATCGACCGGGTCGAGTTCGGCAGGTCCGAGACGTAGTGGAGGCTGAAACCCAGCTTCTCCGCGATCAGTGCCGTCTGCCGCTGGGAGACTGTACCGGATTCGTAGTCAGCCAGGCGCAGCAGCTCCGCGGCCTGAGCCTCGAGATCGGCGAAGTAGTTGTTCTTCTCACGCATCCGCTCGCGCAGTTCCCGGTTGGCCCGGCGAGCCTCCTCCGGAGTCGCGGCCCGGCGTTCGAGGACCTGGCCGAGCTGTCTCTGCAGACCCACGATCGCCTCGAGGGCATCGTGGGGCAGTGACTTGATCCGCACCTGCGGCAGACCCAACGAGGAGTACATGGGCGAGGCCTGATTGCGTTCGGCTTCAAGCTCGAGAGCCTGCCTGCCGTCGACCGGAGTGGGATCGATGAGCTCGGCGACATCGGTCTGCAGGGCCTTCGCGATCGCACTGAGCAGGGTGACAGAAGTTTCTCGCTTGCCGTTCTCGATCGTCGAGATCTGAGAGGCCGCACGACCGACCTTCTCACCCAGCTCGGTGAGCGTGAGTCCATGCTGTTTGCGAAAAAAGCGAATTCTTCTGCCGATGCTCAGGGTGTCCGCCTCTTGCTCAGCATCCCTCAGGTCGGTCTCATTGCTTGTCATTGCGGCTCCCGGTGGCATTGTGGCGTGGTTCACGTGCAGTGGGATTCAGTATGACAGAACAGGGAAATTTCTAAAACCGGAAAACAGGCGGTTATTCATAGAAGAAACCTCTATCGACCCACTTGCGCTCACGGCAGACTGAACTCATCAACCCCGAACGAGTAGGAGTGAATGACAATGACTGACAACACCACGCAGGCCAACTTGCACGATGCTGAGGCCATCCGCCGTGACTGGGCGACCAACGCCCGCTGGTCGGGAGTCGCTCGTGACTACGAGCCCGAGGATGTCGTCAAACTGCGCGGTTCGCTGATCGAAGAGCACACACTGGCTCGCCACGGTGCCGAGCGCCTCTGGAACCAGGTCAGCTCCACCGACATCAAGTCCGGCGACTACGTCAACGCACTCGGTGCGCTGACCGGCAACCAGGCAGTTGAGCAGGTCAAGGCCGGCCTCAACGCCATCTACCTCTCCGGCTGGCAGGTCGCCGCTGACGCGAACGCAGCCGGACAGACCTACCCCGATCAGTCGATCTATCCGGCCAACTCGGTCCCGCAGGTCGTGCGTCGCATCAACAATGCGCTCATGCGTGCCGACCAGATCGAGACCTCGGAAGGTCAGAAGAACGTCGACGACTGGTTCGCCCCGATCGTCGCTGACGCGGAAGCCGGATTCGGCGGCGCGCTCAACGTCTACGAGCTCATGCGTTCGATGATCTCCTCCGGCGCAGCCGGTGTGCACTTCGAGGATCAGCTCGGTTCCGAGAAGAAGTGCGGCCACCTCGGCGGCAAGGTTCTCGTTCCGACCTCGCAGCACATCCGCACCCTCAACGCGGCTCGCCTGGCGGCCGACGTCGAGAACGTGCCCAGCCTCGTCATCGCCCGTACGGACGCTGAGGCCGCCACGCTCATGACCTCGGACATCGACGAGCGCGATCAGCGCTTCGTGACCGGTGAGCGCACCGCAGAGGGCTACTACAAGATCACGAACGGCATCGAAGCAGGCATCGCTCGCGGACTGTCCTTCGCTCCGTACTCGGATCTGCTGTGGATGGAGACCTCCACACCCGACCTCGCGGCCGCCAAGCAGTTCGCGGACGCGATCCATGCGGAGTACCCGGACCAGATGCTGGCCTACAACTGCTCGCCGTCGTTCAACTGGCGCAAGCACCTCGACGATGCCACCATCGCGAAGTTCCAGCGCGAGCTGGGAGCCATGGGCTACAAGTTCCAGTTCATCACCCTGGCCGGCTTCCACGCGCTCAACTACTCGATGTTCGATCTGGCTCACGGCTACGCCCGCGAACAGATGACTGCATACGTCGATCTGCAGGAACGCGAGTTCGCTGCCGAGTCGCGCGGCTACACCGCGACCAAGCACCAGCGTGAAGTCGGAACCGGTTACTTCGACCTGGTCTCGACCGCTCTGAACCCGGAGAGCTCGACGACAGCTCTGGCCGGTTCGACCGAGTCCGCTCAGTTCAGCTGAGCCTTCGGTGACCCGACCGGTCACCAGACGACGGACACCGGACTCGCCGGTGGACTCGTCACCCAGTACTCGGCGCGGATCGACAGTGTTTTCACGGGGTTTGCACTGTTGATCCGCGCCGGCACACCGGTCCACACGGCTCCAACCACAACCTCGGCGACACCAGCACCACCGAAGAATCGCGCCACCGGCACAGCACCACCGCAACACCACCGCAGCACCACCGCAGCACCACCATCGCAACGCTCATCAGCAGCCAACATCCCGACGGGTGAGGAGAAGCCCCATGTCTCACATCACAATCAACGCCCCTATCGAACCAGGCTTTGACACAATCCTCTCGGAGTCCGCCCTCAAGTTCATCGCGGCACTCCACGATCGCTTCAGCGACCGTCTGGGCACGCTGCTGGGAGTCCGCGGGCGTCAGGCGCAGAGCATCAGGAACGGCACGTTCCCGAGGTTCATCCCCGACACCGCAGGAATCCGGGCCGACACCAAGTGGCAGGTTGCCGGCGCGACCGGCGCCCCTGGTCTCGAAGACCGACGCGTCGAACTGACCGGCCCCGTCTCCGAACCTGAAGTCGTTGCGGCGCTGAACTCCCGCGCGAAGGTCTGGCTCGCCGACCTCGAAGACGCAACCAGCCCGACCTGGGCCAACATCATCGGGGGACAGCTCAACCTGTTCAACGCCATCCGGGGCAACCTGCCGGGTGTGAACAACCGTGAGCAGCCCACGATCGGCCTGCGTCCCCGAGGCTGGCACCTGCCGGAGAAGCACCTGCTTCACGTCGATGACCAGGGAAGTCAGTCGGAGACCTCCGGCGCCATGGTCGACTTCGGTCTCTACTTCTTCCACAATGCTCGTCGTCTCATCGACAACGGCTCGGGACCATACTTCTACCTGCCGAAGCTCGAGTCCTTCCGCGAAGCACGACTGTGGAACGAGATCTTCGTCTTCGCACAGGACTACATGGGCATCCCACAGGGAACCATCCGGGCGACTGCTCACATCGAGACGATCACCGCTGTGTTCCAGATGGAAGAGATCCTGTGGGAGCTGCGCGACCACTGTGCCGGCCTCAACGCCGCAGGCTGGGACTACCTGTTCTCACTCGTGAAGAACTTCCGGAACTCCCCGAAGTGGGTGCTGCCGGATCGCGAGCACCTGACAATGGGACTGCCGCTCCTGCAGGCATTCGCAGACCGGCTCGTCTCGACCTGCCACCGCCGCGGGGCACACGCGATCGGGACCATGAGCAACCTCATGACCACGCACCCGGACAAGGAATTCGTCGCCTCAGAGCTGGCCAAGATGCGCGAAGACAAGGCTCGCGAAGCCTCCCGTGGCTTCGACGGCACGTGGGTGGCGGAGCCGGGTCTGGTGGATGACGCACTGGAGGTCTTCGACGCAGCCCTCGGCGACAAGCCGAATCAGCTCGACAACCGCCGGGTCGATGCCCACGCCTGCGCCGAGCACATGCTCGACGTGTCGGGGCTGGACACCACGGTCACCGAGGAAGGCGTTCGTCTGAACATTCGCGTGGCCATCGGCTACATGAACGAATGGCTGGGCGGCAACGGCAACGTGGCACTCGAGAACCTGCTCGAAGACGCGTCGACGGCTGAGATCTCCCGGTCCCAGATCTGGCAGTGGATCCGCCACTCGGTGACACTGGACAACGGGAAGCAGCTCACCCGCGACCTGGTGGAACGCTACATGGGCGAGGAGCTCGCAGTCATCGAGCGCCACCCCGCAGATCACTACACCGAGGCGGTCGAGATCTTCCGCAAGAGCGCACTGGGCGAGGACTTCCCCGAATTCCTCACCATGCCCGCCTACTCCGACCACCTGGTCGACAGGGTGTCGAAGGGAGCCGTGTTCGCGGTCTGATCGTCACACTTCAGCTACCCGAACCTCTGCATCAGCTACCCGAACCTGCAAAAGCGTCGTGCAGGCGGTGGGCTTTTGCAGGTTCGGGTAGTTTTTGCGTGAGGGCGCCGCTTAGCCGCGCGACCGCTCAGCTCCATCCCTCGGGTGGCCAGGGCTGACCGTCGGCCTGGGCGTTGAGCTGGTAGGCGATCGCTCCATCGATGGACTCGCGGATGATGTCAGCGTGGCCGGCATGGCGGGCGATCTCGGTGGCGAGGTGGCACAGGATCCACCGGACGTTCATCACGAAGTCCTTGGGCATCCAGGGATTGCCGAGCAGCGGCACAACGGTGCCGAGATTGATTCCGTTCTCCTCGACGGCCCGGCGAGCCACCTCGATCTCGGCGATGCTCTTCTCGAAGATCACCACCACCTCGGCGATGCCGAGGTCTGGGAGCGCAGACCCATCGAATATTCCGTTGAGGCCGAGCCCGTCATTGATCGTCGGATATTCCTCCGCCCCGATACAGCGGGCTGGGTCCTTCACCTGCTGCAGCCAACCATTGACGACCTGCGCCGCATGAGCGACTAGGCCTGCGATGCTCAGTGGGCTCGCGGTGGGGGTGCTGCGGGCCTGCTCATCGGTGAGCTCAAGGGTGGTGAGCTTGAGCTGGGTGCACTGCTGTTCGAGGTAGGTGAACAGGGCGTCGGCCTCTGTCGTGACGGATGGGGCGAAGAATGGCATGGGATCTCCTGAGCATCGGTGACTGATGCGGTCGTTCGGATCTGTGACACAAGTGTCTTAGCAATTGCGGACATATACTGTCCGCGATGACTGCTGAATCCCGTCTGTTGTCGCTGTTGGGAATGCTCGCCGTAGGGCGGACCTACTCCGCGACCGAACTGGCCGCGCATTTCGGTGTCACCCCGCGCTCTATTCGTCGCGATATCGCGAGTCTGCGTGAGCTCGGCTATGTCATCGAATCCATCCCCGGTGCTGCCGGCGGCTACCGTGCTCACTCGCGTACCGTCCTGCCTCCGCTGCAGCTCGAGACCGGGGAGGCACTGGCCACAGCCGTCGGCCTGGCACTGCTCAACGGTGCCGGGTTGGGCACCGAGAATGCCGATTCGGCCACTGCGAAGCTGCGCGCGATGCTGCCTCCCGCAGTGCGCGAGACAGTCGGGGAAATCAGCACGTCCGTGTCCGTCCTTCCTGGTCATGAACCCGGAGTCGACATGACAGCGGTGATGACGACCACCTCGGCGATCGCGTCCCGGAACATTCTTACGTTCACTCATGAGAAACGGAAGGCAACCGGATCCGAGACGTTGCAGCGCCGGGTGGAGCCTGTGCAGATGGTTGTCCTCGGTGCGCACTGGTACCTCTACGCCTGGGATCTCAACCGCAGCGACTGGCGGGTCTTCCGCCTCGACAGGATGAGTCAGGTCCATGAAACGACGTTCGCCTTCACTGCCAGAGACCATCCCGACGCCGAGGCGGCTGTGAGTTCCGCCGTGACCACCGCTGCCTACCGCCACACAGTGATCCTGGACGTGGATGCCTCCGTGACTGAGGCCAAATCATGGTTCCCGACGAGGTCCGCGACGATCACGAAGACCGGCGGCGGTGCTCGCGTCGAATTCGGAGTCGAGGACCTGACCTGGGCGGCCGTGATCACTGCGGCGACGCCTGTTTCCTTCCGCGTCGTCGAGCCACCGGAACTGCTGTCGGCTCTGCAGGGCCTCGGCGAGCGTGCGACTCGAGTGAGCAGAAGCGGTAGCAGCCGCGCGGAATGAGCACTCTGTGCACTGCCGGCCACCTCAACCTGCAAAAGCGTCGTGCAGGCGGTGGGCTTTTGCAGGTTCGGGTGGCTGGAGCTCGGTATGACCGCGAGATGTCCTCACGGTGATACGGGAATGAACGAATCAGGGCAGAGCTAATATAATGATTGCTATGACGATTCTCATTGGCTATCTTCCTGCTCCTGAGGGTGAGGCGGCTCTGCGCGCGGGTTTCGCAGAAGCCAAACTTCGGTCGAGCAATGCTGTCGTGATCAACTCCCAGCGACGCGGAGCCAGTGGAACTCCGACCGAGATCGACCAGGATGTCATCGACCGCATCGTCGCATTGGGCAAGGATTCAGACGTCGAGGTCGAGGTTCTCCAGCCCGACCACGAAGACGATCTGCCGGGAACCCTGAACGATCTCGTCGAAGAGCACGAGGCTCAGCTCATCGTCATCGGCCTGCGCAAACGCTCAGCGATCGGCAAGTTCATCCTCGGCTCACAGGCTCAGCGAATCCTCCTCGAAGCCGAGGTCCCGGTCCTCACCGCCAAGGCCTGAGCCCAGGGGCCGTTCGCCTGAGGTCAGGCGTGGTGTGTCTGAGCCCGTCGCTGGTCAGTAGACCTAGCGGGTGGGTTCGAGACCCCAGCCCCAGGCGAGCAGCTCCGGCAGTGACACACCCTGCGCATCGCTGAGATCGGTGATCTGAGTGCGGCAGGAATAGCCATCGGCCAAGACGACCCGTGTGCGGTCACCGTCGCCGGCAGTTCTGCCTGTGCCCGCCGCTCCTCCAGCCCCGACCGCGTCCGGTGCCCGATTGCGCGGTGCTTCCTGGTCGCGCAGGGCCGGCAGCAGAGCTACCTCTGCCACGGCGACAGAGGTCTCGTAATGTCCTTCCTCAACGCCGAAGTTTCCGGCCAGACCGCAGCAACCGCCCAGGAACTTTGCCTCGGCACCGGTTCTGGCCAGCAGCTCCTTGTCGGCGGCATTGCCGAAGATCGCTGTCTGATGGCAGTGTGGCTGCACGAGTGCGTCGACTCCGTTCAAGCTGGGCAGCTCGGCGCCGACACTGAGCAGGTATTGGGCGAAGGTCTGCACACGTGCCGCGACTCGGGCCGAGGCCTCATCGGCCAAGAGCTTCTGCGAATCGTCCTTGAGGGTGGCCAGACACGAGGGCTCGACCCCGACGATGGGCACATCCCCGGTCGCATCGAGTGCGCTGATCGTCGCTGTCAGATTCGCCTTCGCCGCATCCAGCTGACCTGTCGAGATCAGGGGCAGACCACAGCACACGGTCTGGTCGATGACACGAACCGTGACACCCGCGCGTTCGAGCACCGCAACGGCGGCGGCGAGGATACGCGGCGCGAAATGATTCGACCACGAATCGGCGAACAGAATCACCTCACGGGTCTTCGCTGCGGAACCAACAGCTGCGGGCCCAACCTCGGCGGGGGTGGGGCCAGTGGTTGTCCACCATTTCCTGAACGTCGTCGACGCAAACTGTGGGATCGATCTGCGGACGTCGATCCCGGCCAGCTTCTTGGCCACTGTCGTGAGCCCCGGCAGGCCCGAAACGCGGTTGACCACGGGGGCCAGGGGTGTGATGACACGGGCCAGCTGCGGCAGGAACCCCAGCGAGTAGTGCTTCATCGGGCGCAGTCTGCCCTTGTAGGACTGATGAAGGACCTCTGCCTTGTATGTAGCCATGTCGGTCCCGGTCGGGCACTCGGTGGCGCACGCCTTGCAGGACAGACAGAGGTCGAGGGCATCGGCAACTTCCGGTGACTGCCAAGAGGAGTCGAGGAGGTCCCCGGACACCATCTCCTGCAGCACCCGGGCGCGACCGCGAGTGGAATGGCGTTCGTCGCGGGTGGCCTGGTAGGACGGACACATGACCTCGCCACCTGCGGCGGAGTCGGCGCGGCACTTGCCGATGCCGGTGCAGCGATGCACGGCGGAGGCGAACCCCGCCGATTCTCCTTCGTAGGCCATTGCCAAGGTTCCGGGCAGCTCTTCCCGCAGTGGAAATTGGGTCAGCCGCAGTGACTCGTTGAGGGCATCGGGGTCGACGATGACTCCTGGATTGAGCAGATACTGCGGGTCGAAGAGCTCCTTGACCTCCTTGAACAGATCGAGAACTTCGGGCCGGTACATCAGGCGCAGCAGCTCCGACCGCGCCCTGCCGTCGCCATGCTCACCGGAGACGGACCCGCCGTAGCGCGCCACAAGCTTCGTCGCCGCGACCATGAACGTCCGCATCACCTCGGGCCCGTCGGGATCTTCGAGTGGGAAGTCGACGCGCATGTGCAGACAGCCGTCGCCGAAGTGCCCGTACGGAATCCCCCACAGCCCATGCTCGGTGAGCAGATCCATGAGATCGCGCAGATAGTCGCCGAGGTGCTCCACCGGAACCGCGGAATCCTCCCACCCGGCGTGGGCGTCACGCCCATCCGGTGTGCGGGAGACCAGGCCGGCACCATCGGCGCGGATCGCCCACACCTCGGCGGCGGCACTGGGGCTGAGCACCGCCGAATCCAGGGCGTTCGAGTCTCTGACCAGTCGTTTCGTCTCATCGACCAGTTCAGCTTCGTCTTCGCCGGTGAGTTCGACGACGAGCCATCCGCCACCGTCTGGAAGGTGGGGGATCGCCTCGGCGCCCTTGGTCTCGGCGACCCGATCGAGCATGCGCGAGTCAATACCCTCGCAGGCCGCGACCGGGAAGTCCTTCAGCAGGGGAGCGTCATGTGCGGCGGCGACCATGTCCTCATATCCGAGCACCACCGCTGAGGTGTGGGTGGGGTCCTTGACCAGGCGCATCTTCGCGGCGAGGACGATGCCCCACGTGCCCTCGGTTCCGGCGAAGGCCCGGCGCAGGTCGAAGTCGTTCTCCGGCAGCAGGGATTCCAGCCCGTACCCGGAGACCTGCCGAGAGAAGGTGCCCAGGTTCGTCCGGATAGTGCCCAGCTGCCCGGCGACGAGTTCATGCAGACGGGGGAACTGCCGGGAGGCGTCGGTCTCATCGAGGGTAACGATGGTTCCGTCGACGAGCATGACGACGAGTGCGAGGATGTTGTCGCCGGTGCGTCCATAGCCGAGAGCTCGTGGTCCGCAGGCATTGTTGCCGATCATCCCGCCGATCGTGCAGCGAGTATGGGTAGAGGGGTCCGGACCGAAGCGCAGGCCGTGCGGCCGCGCCTGTCCCTGCAGGTGAGCGTGGATGCATCCGGCCTGGACCCATGCAGACTGCGCGTCGGGGTCGAGTGAGATGACCTCGTTCATGTGGCGTGAGAAGTCGAGGATGATGCCCGTGCCGATCGCATTGCCGGCAATCGACGTGCCAGCGCCGCGACTGGTGATGGGCACGCCCAGCCGGCGTGCGATCGCCAGTGTCCGCGAGACATCGGACTCGTCGTGCGGAAACACGATGGCCTGGGGGACCAGCCGGAACAGGGAAGCATCAGTGGTGTAGGCAGCACGATCGGTGTCATCGACGCTGAAGTCGCTGACCCCCGCGGATCTGAGCTCAATCGAGAGGACATCGGCGAGAGACGTCTTAGTCTCCGCAGACTTCCGAGGTGCACTGGAACTGTCAGCCAATGTGGTCATGTCCGCATTGTGCCACTTCAGTTGTCAGTGAGGTACTCCCCCAGCAGCGGGTGGGATGGTGCCGACTGCGGGCGGGATGGCACGTGTCTGGTTGCACGACAGCCGAGCGCCGGAACCTCAGCGAAAGTTATCAAAGTGTTATGCGAAACGAACAAGAAAGTGTCTGAACTTCTTTGATT
The DNA here is from genome assembly GCF_040256645.1 of Brevibacterium sp. CBA3109. Lineage (NCBI taxonomy): Bacteria > Bacillati > Actinomycetota > Actinomycetes > Micrococcales > Brevibacteriaceae > Brevibacterium > Brevibacterium koreense. The sequence continues at coordinate 303,433 of NZ_CP158281.1, forward strand.
CGGGAATTATTGGATTATTGTCATATACGTGGTATCTAATGGAACTACACATTTAAGTGGCATCAGGCCACAGTCGTAAGCAAGGGAAAAAACCATGTCGCGTCGCGCCCGTGAATTAACAGTTGACCAGACAGCCTTAGTTGGTGCAGTTCGAAAGGTTTCTCGTCAGCGAGCCAAAATCAATACTGACTACGTGATGGCGATTCTTCGCGCCCGTGAAGAAGGTGCAACCTTCGGGTCCATCGCCGAGGCGGCAGGCACCTCCTCGCAGGCGGTGCAGGAGATCGTGCGCAGGCATGGTCAGGTTCAGCGCCCCGACGCCGCGGGATCCGCACCAGCCCCCGCGAAATAGGGGCAGCAGGGCGCCACTCTGGCGCCTGTTTGCGGCCGGTTGGCCGAGCTGCTCATCGGGTCTGTGTGTCACAGTGTCGTGATTCGCGCCGAGGCGCACCTCGGGTGCTCTGTGGTGACCAGAGTCATTCGTTTCATTACCGTTTGATAACAAGATCTCTTTATTATGGAAATCATGTGAAAGACATGCATGAAGTGTTCAAAAGATGATTGTCCAGGGGTAGTGAAGGGCCCCTCCAGTTGAGTGCACGTGTGATCGAGAAGCCCGGTTCCCGGGTGCCGATTTCGGTTCCCTGCAGTGAAGCGCGGTTGATCAAACTCGGAGTTCTGAACCACCTGAAAGCCGGTCTCAATGCGGCTTAGATACAAGAAGTACACACTCGCCTCTGTATTGCAGTGTTGTTACAGGAGGGGTCCGGTCGGGGCCGACTAGAGTTGAACCATGAGCTCAGAGACCGAACTTCTGCCCTGTGACGTCAGCGATCTGCCTTTGGTTCGTATCGCTTCGGACCTGTCCATGATGGCGTGGGAGCAGATGGTGGCCTGGCGCGGCTCCCTCGGTGCGCAGCTTGATGCCTCGGTGGTGGACACGAAGACCTCGCCCAATGACCTTGTGACTCTGGCAGATGCGCAGATCGAATCACTTGTCCGCGGGTACCTGGCGAAGGTCCGGCCTGCGGACACCATGGTCGGCGAGGAGGGTGCGCCGGCACTGGATCCCATCGACTTCTTCGATGCGCAATTCGCGCGCGGACTCCACTGCTTTGACCCCAGTGCCAATGACCTCCGCGACATGAGCGACGGCGGCCAGCCGCTGGAGTGGCATGTCGACCCCATCGACGGCACCGTCAACTACGTGCGCAACATCGAACACTATGCGTTCTCCGTTGGAGTCTGTGAGGCCGGGGAGTCCCATGGTCGGGGCCTTGGTGAGGAGCGGTGGCTCATCGGCCTCGTCGCCTCGCCGGGATTGAACGTCACCTGGGTGGGCGCCAAGGGCCGCGGTTCCTATCGCATCGAAGGTCGCCTGTCGGGGAGAGGGGGCTCCGCACTGGTCGATGGCTCGGCCTCGGCCATTCCTGCCAGGCGGCTGCGCGGCACTCCAGCCGGGCTCTCTGGCCGGCTGCTGGCGACAGGCTTCGCCTACACCGGCGACAGTCGTGGGCCGCAGCTGGCTAAGCTGTTCACGCTCATGGAGGGCTACGACGATATCCGGCGCTGCGGATCGGCGGCCATCGATCTGTGCATGCTCGCAGAGGGCAAGGTCAACAGCTATGCAGAGCGAGGCATCGGGATCTATGACTATGCAGGTGGTGGCGTCATCGCCGCCGAGGCTGGGGCTCATGTGCACCGTGGCGGATCCGGTGGCCCCACGGCCGCAGCGGAGTCCGAGCGCGAGGTTCGGCGGCTCATCGCCTCGATCTGATTGACTGTTTCGGCCTACCCGAGGGGCCGGCTGACTGGCTCCGCGATGGGTCAGCCGACTACCTCCGCTGTCATTGTGAGATAAATAACGTTAGATTACTGTCACGTATTTCGTGAAGCTTAGGCTAAGCTAATTCACGGTTCGTGTTCATCTGACATCAATGACCTTTGCAGGAAGTAGATCATCATGGTTTCGTCTCGCCTCCGTTTTACCGCTCTGGCCGGCGTGGTTGCACTCGCTCTGTCCGGCTGCGGCCAAGCAGCCGCCGATGACGCCGGCGCCGACACCGGCAGCACCATCGACGTCGAGGACAACAATGGAGAGCAGAGCGTGGCGAGCCCTCCCTCCTCGGTGGTGGCCACAGACAACCGCACCTTCGAGACTCTCGACACCTGGGGCATCGAGCTCAGTGCCGGTGCGGTCTCCCTGATGCCCGAGGATCTCAGCTACACGAAGGACGACTCGATCCTCGACCTCGGTTCGCACCGCGAGCCCGACCTCGAGAAGGTCGTCGAGGCCAAGCCCGACCTCATCATCAACGGGCAGCGGTTTGCGCAGTTCCATGACGACTTGGCGAAGCTGGCGCCCGAGGCCACCGTGCTCGAACTCGATCCGCGCGACGGCGAGGACTTCGGCTCCGAACTCAAGCGTCAGACGACCACTCTGGGAGAGGTCTTCGGCAAGCAGGACGAGGCGCAGAATACCATCGACGACTACGACGCCTCGGTGAAACGAGCCAAGGCTGCCTATGACAGCACTGACAAGACCATGGGCCTCATCACCTCGGCGGGCGACATCGGCTACTCCGCACCTTCGAACGGACGCACAGTCGGACCGGTATTCGACATCCTCGACCTGGACCCGGCCCTCGAGGTCGAATCGAGCAGCGAGGACCACCAGGGCGACGACATCTCCGTCGAAGCGATTGCCGACTCCAAACCCGAGCTCATGATCGTCCTCGACCGTGATGCCTCATTTGCTCCCGAGGATCGCGATGAGGGCTCGGCACCTGCCGCCGAGGTCCTCGAAGACTCGGAAGCACTCAAGGATGTTCCCGCGATCAAGGATGACAAGATCGTCTACTTCCCGCAGGACACCTATCTCAATGAGGGCATCCAGACCTACACCGAGTTCTTCAACTCCTTTGCGGACAAACTCGAAGAGCAGAAGTAACGTTTCCCATCAGCAATTGAGATCGAGAGAATGACGAGTACAGGCGAGCGCCCTGCCGGCACCACCTTCGCGAGGAAGGACTCTGCTGGGGGCAAGAGGCAGCTGCTGAGCTGGAAGCTGGCGATGGGCATCGTCATAGTCCTGCTGCTCCTCGTGCTCTCCCTGTTCACCGGCGTCTACGACATCTTCGGCGGTGACAGGGGAGCTGAGATGTTCCAGATCACCCGCGTGCCGCGCACCATCGCCCTCGTCCTCTCCGGGGCGGCGATGGCCATGTGCGGTCTGGTCATGCAGCTGCTGACGCAGAACCGGTTCGTCGAACCGACGACCACCGGCACCACCGAATGGGCGGGGCTGGGCCTCATGCTAACCGTCATCGTCTACCCGGATGCCTCGATCTTGGCGCGGATGATCGGGGCCATCATCGCGGCCTTCATCGGCACGCTGGTCTTCTTCGTGTTCCTGCGCAGGGTGTCCCTCAAGTCCTCGCTCATCGTGCCCATCATCGGCATCATGCTCGGTGCGGTGGTCGGAGCGATCTCGACGTTCATCGCCGTCCAGACCGACATGCTCCAGAGCCTGGGCATCTGGTTCGCCGGCAGCTTCACCTCGATCCTGCGCGGCCAATACGAAATCCTGTGGGTCGTGGTCATCGTCGTCATCGCGGTCTTCATCACCGCCGACCGCTTCACCGTCGCCGGTCTGGGCAAAGAGGTGGCGACGAACATCGGCCTCAACTACAACCAGGTGATCCTCATCGGCACCATCCTCGTGGCCATCGCCACGGGGGTCGTCACGGTGGTGGTCGGCAGTCTGCCGTTTCTCGGCCTCATCGTCCCCAACATCGTCTCGATGCTCCGCGGCGACGACCTGCGAAGCAATCTGCCCTGGGTGTGTCTGCTGGGCATCGCGATCGTCACGATCTGCGACCTCATCGGCCGAGTCATCATCATGCCCTTCGAACTGCCGGTCTCCGTCATCCTCGGAGTCGTCGGCGCCGCGGTGTTCGTCGGGCTCCTCCTACGACAGCGGAAGCGGGGATGAGGCACGCCATGAGCGCAGAGACGACAGAGTCCACGACATACCCGAACACAGGGCGACAATCGAACACAGGGCGACAATCGACCACGGGGCGACGCTCGATCACGGGGCGACAATCGACCACGGGGCGACGCTCGATCACGGGGCGAGCCAAAGCAGCTCAGGATCAGCTGGAGCCGAGGTCAAAACGGGACCCAGCGCCACCTCGGCGGTCGTCGAAGTCATTGGCGACGTCGAAGTCCAGGTGGCGGTACTGGTCGATCATGATCGGCCTCATCGTCGCCTCGGCGGCCATCGCTCTTGGGCTCCTGGCCTGGGACAACCCGATGCCGATCACCGACGAGGGGTTCTGGCTCATTGCGCAGCTGCGGATGAAGAACCTCGTCGTCATCGCGATCGTCGCACTGTGCCAGGCGTTTGCGACCGTGGCGTTCCAGACGGTGACGAACAACCGCATCATCACGCCCTCGATCATGGGTTTCGAATCGCTGTACGTGGCCATCCAAACCGGGGCCATGTACTTCTTCGGGGTCACCGCGATCGTCGACCTCAAGGGCCTGGTGCCCTTCACCGTGCAGCTGCTGCTCATGGTGGGACTCTCGCTCGCGCTCTACGGGTGGCTGCTCTCAGGCAGATACGGCAATATCGCGATCATGCTGCTCATCGGCGTCGTCATCGGCGGTGGCCTCGGGTCGATCGCGACGTTCATGCAGCGGACCCTGACGCCGAGTGAGTTCGATGTGCTCGCGGCCCGACTCTTCGGTTCCGTCTCCAACTCGGACGCAAGCTATCTCCCGGTGTCGATCCCGCTGTGCCTGTTCGCCTGTGCCGCGATCTACTTGAGCTCTGCGCGTCTGAACGTCCTCGCGCTCGGCAGGGAGACGACCAGCAACCTGGGGCTGGGGCACCGTTTCGAGATGATGAAGATCCTGTTCTTCGTCTCGATCCTCATGGCGGTGTCCGTGTCGATGATCGGACCGATGATCTTCCTCGGCTTCCTCGTCGCGATGCTCGCCTACCAGTTCTCGGACACCTACGACCACAAATACGTGCTGCCGATGGCGGCCCTCCTCGGGTTCGTCGTCCTGGGCGGGGCGTACTTCATCATGAAGAACCTGTTCTACGCCGAAGGCGTCGTGTCGATCATCATCGAGGTCATCGGCGGCGGCGCATTCCTCTTCGTCATCATGAGAAAGGGACGCTTGTGATCACCCTGAATCAAGTCCGCAAGGCCTACGGCAACGACGTCGAGATCGGACCGGTCGACCTGCAGATCCCCGCCGGGGGAGTCACCGCGCTGGTCGGGCCCAACGGCGCCGGAAAGTCGACGCTGCTGACGATGATCGGCCGGCTGCTGGGCATCGACGACGGGGCGATCGAGGTCGCCGGATACGACGTGTCCTCCACGAAGTCGAAGGACCTGGCGAAGATCGTGTCCATCCTGCGCCAAGAGAACCACTTCATCACCAGGCTGACGATCCGACAGCTCGTGGGCTTCGGCCGCTTTCCCTATTCCAAGGGGCGTCTGACGTCTGCTGATGAGGAGATCATCTCGCAGGCCATCGACTTCCTCGAACTGAACGATCTCGAGGACCGGTTCATCGACGAACTCTCCGGCGGCCAACGTCAGCGAGCCTACGTAGCGATGGTGCTGGCCCAGGACACCGACTACGTGCTGCTGGACGAACCCCTGAACAACCTGGACATGAAGCACTCCGTGCAGATGATGGCGCACCTGCGTCGGGCCGCGGTTGAAATGGGACGCACGATCGTCATCGTCCTCCACGACATCAACTTCGCCGGACACTACGCCGATCACATCTGCGCGGTGAAGAAAGGCAGCGTCGTCGAGTTCGGAACGCCGACCGAGATCATGACCGACGAGGTGCTCTCTCGCGTCTTCGACACTCCCGTCGAGGTCATCGACGGACCCCGCGGTCGGCTGGCTGTGTACTACTGAGCCGCGCGGTGGTGGCTGTGCGAGGGCGGGCGGAGCGCCGCGGGTGTCGCTGTGTGAGGTAGTGGCGCCGCGGGTGCCCCTCGGTTTACGGACGCCTGCCCCTCGGTTTACGGACGACGTGCCTGTTTGCAGACAGGTTTCTCGTCCGCAAAGCGAGGCGGCACTGCGGGGCAAGGTGCGGCGCGGCGGAACATGATGCGGCAGCTTAGCGGCCTAGCGGCCTAGCGGCCTAGCGGCTTAGCGGTTTGGCAGCTTAGCGGCCTAGCGGCCTAGCGGCTTAGCGGTTTGGCGGCCTAGCGGCTTAGCGGTTTGGCGGCCTAGCGGCTTAGCGGTTTAGCGGGGCGCGGCGGTTTGGCGGGGCGCCGTGGCGGCGAGACAGGGGGCCGCGAGGTTCTGTATGAAGCCCTTAAGAGTTGGTGGGCACTGGTTGCGCTGGGTCTTGATTGCCGTCTCGCTGCCACCGGTCTGCCGGGCGGGCTCCGCAGCCCATGAGGACTCGACCGCAGGTACTTGTGGACACTGGTGTCACTCGTGTGCGAATCGGCTGTGCACGGTGAGGTGATGTCCACAAGCGTGAGATCTCTCCTGGTGGAACCGACCCGCGGTGGTGCACCGTCAAGGAATGTACAACATCGTCTACTACCGGGAACTCGAGTCGGCGGGTGTATCGACGCGGTTGATCAGGCAAGCGCAGGAATGTTGCCTTCTGAAACTGTGCAACGGCGTCTATACCGTCACGTTGGTGTGTGGGATCGACTCGCATCGACGTATTGCGAGATTCGTCGAAGACACTGCGTGGACGGATCGTCATTGGGCAACTCCGCCACAGGAGCTTCGGAATGACTATCACTACCAGGAGCTGCTGCGCAGGCTGCGCATCCTCCACTATCCGAGGTACCGTGCGGATGACACCATCTGGGGGACGTCTGCCGCTATGCTCCAGAACATCCCGCTGCTCGGCATCGACGCGGGGCCGATCTCCGTCGCCCATCCCCGGAGCAGTTCGAAGACTCGCGAAATCCACCGGTCGAATCGTCTAATCGGCCGGGCCGACCGCATCAGACACTTGCACCTTGAGGTGACCACGCCGGTCAGAACGAGTCTGGACCTCATCCATATTCGCGGCCAACAGGCCGGGTTCGCTGCAATGGAGACCGTTCTTCGTCGGGTTCTTCTCGCCCGGTATGGGGCGATCGAGCCGAAGTTCGGCTACCCACCCGACTTTCTCCGACTCGCACGTGGAGAACTTGTGGACAACTGGTACCCGGTGATTGAAAGGCTGACGACCGGGCAGGCCACAGCGCGGAGAATGTGTGACGCACTCAACCCGAAGTCCGAGAGCATCGCCGAGAGTTACTGCTCCTTTGACCTCAAGGCTCTGCATGTCGATGGGTTCGACCAGCAGGTGAAGATCTACGACGATGCCGGGTTCGTCTCGCGCACTGACTTCGCGCATCGAGAGACCATGACCATCCTTGAAGTCGACGGCGTAGGCAAGTACATCAAGGTCGGACGAGAGCTGATGAACCGAGAGAGCGACCAGCACAATCGACTCTTGGCGCTGGGCTATACCGTGGTGCGATTCAGATTCAAAGAACTTCTCAACCTCAGTGTCTTCGCCACCAAGCTGTTCTCTCAGGCGCCCGAACTCCGGAAACATGTCCACGGCGGCAGGTGACGTCCACCGCGGGTGCGCTGTGTGCGCAGATCACTCGCCTTACGTGCATCAACGACTCGGTTTGCAGACGAGCAGCCTGTCTGCAAACAGGCTGCTCGTCTGCAAACCGAAGGGGGCGGTTACGATGCCGCAGTGCCGGTCCCGCACAGCGTGGCATCTTTGCCGGCAGGCTGCATCGTCACTCAGTTCGGCGTGGCGTCCTGGCTGGCAGGCTGCACTGTCACCCACCGGCGAACCGCAACGATGAGCATGGTGATGAGGCCGAGGATGAGAATCCCGTCGGCGGCGATGTAGAGCAGATGCAGGCTGGATCCGCCGTCCTCGACTCCAGCGAGCACAGCATCTGTGCGCTTGTTGAGCAGCGGCCGGATCACAGTGATCTTGATGATGAGGACAGCGATCATGCCGCAGGCCAGCCCCCGGTAGAGTCTTCCCACGTGCTCCTTGAGCACCGCCCACAGCAGGATCACGGCAATGACGATCTCGACCCAGTTCATGGTGGTGAAAACCAGTCGGCCGATGCCCAAGCCCAAGGGGATCGTGATGCCCGGAGCGGTGAACTTCAACGGGGCCTCGATGAGCGAGATGCCGATGATGAGGCCGAGCCAGATAGCCGGAAGAACGACGCGGGCTCCTGCGGATAGGCGGGTGTCCTGAGAACTGAGAATTTTCGCCATGCCTCGGATTCTACTCCCGGTAGAACATGCTTGCCCCAAGTGCTGCGAAACCAGACGGCTGCCCTGTCGGGAACACATGACCTTGAGCTCTAGACTGGTGCTCATGCGTCTGTTCTCCAACGCCGTCGTGCGAACTTTTGCTCCCTCCTCAGGGTCGGATGCCGCCACATCGAATGCCGCCACATCGGCCGCCGTCTCTGACACGGCACCCGACTCGATCCTCGTCGACGGGGAGAAGATCGTGGCTGTGGGCACCAGAGCGGAACTGCTCGACATCGCAGCCGCGGAATCCTCGACGACCGCAGCGCTCGCCTCGGCGGGCGGAATCGGGGCAACCACGGTGATTCCGGGCCTCGAAATCGAGGAGATCGATTGCGCAGGTCAGGTCATCCTGCCCGGACTCGTCGACGCGCACATGCATTCGGTCCATTACGCAGACTCCCTGACCGACCTTGATCTCTCGAACGTCCGATCGCTGGCCGAGGCGGTGGCTGCGATCCGCGAACGCGCCGGCCAGACTCCGTTCGGTGAATGGGTGGTCGGTTCGGGGTGGGACATCAACAAATGGGATGACCCGCGTTACCCCGATCGAGAACTCCTCGACCAGGCCGTGCCCGACAATCCGGTGGCGATGTGGTCGGTCGATCTCCACACGCTCTGGACGAATGCCCACGGCCTGGAGATCGCCGGCATCGATGACCTCACGGCGGACCCATTCGGTGGAGAATTCGTTCGCGATGACGAGGGCTCGCTGACCGGACTCGTCCGTGAGGATGCCACTGACCTGGTGGCCAGGTTCATTCCCGAACCCACTCGTGAGGAGCAGGTCGAGCGACTCGACCGCACACAGAAGCTGTTCCTCTCCCAGGGGCTGACAGGGATCCACGACTTCGACAGCATCGCCTCGACGCTGGGGTGGTACGACCTGCGGGAAGCCGATCGTCAGCACATTCGTGTGATGAAGTATCTGCGCTCACCGGAGGTGCCCTGGGCGATCGAAACCGGATGGCATACCGGCGACGGCGATGACTGGCTGCGCCGAGGTGGCCTGAAGCTGTTCTCCGACGGAGCCCTGGGCTCGCACACCTGCCACATGTCCTCACCGTTTCCTGAGCCGAGCGCTCACGACGAGCCAGCCGCCTCCGAGGAGCCAGCCGCCCTCGGCGAGACCTCCGAGCAGGAGTCCTACACCTATCCCGGCACTGTGCCCGAGGACGCCTTGAGCAGTGAGCCTGCCGATGCCAACTACGGGATCACCCAGATGTCAGAGGACGATCTGTTCGAGAACGCACGCTGGGCCACAGAGGCAGGCATCTCGGTCGCCATCCATGCCATCGGCGACCAGGCCAACCACCATGTGCTCAACGTCGTCGAGCGCCTGCGCCAGACCACGAAGGAGGCCGAGGAACGCTTCGAACGGCCCCTGCGTCACCGGGTCGAGCACGCCCAGTTCATTCAGCCTGCCGATGTCGCCCGGTTCGCCGAACTCGACATCATCGCCTCGATGCAGCCCCGCCACTGCATCTCCGACCTCCACCTGCTCCACCTCATCGACGAATCCGCTCAACTCGCCGCCTACGCCTGGCCGGACCTGCTGTCCGCTGGGGCACATGTGGCGTTCGGCTCCGACGGCCCGGTCGAACCTGCGAATCCCTTCGCCGCGATCTATGCGGCGATGACCAGGGCGAGCATCTCCGGAGATGCGGCCACCAGTTTCCAGCCGCGTCGTCGGCTATCAGCCGTCGAGGCAATTCGGCAGCACACCCAGGGACCGGCCTTTGCGGCAGGACTCGAAGACCGCCGAGGTTATCTGGCGCCGGGCATGGACGCTGACTTCATCGTCGTCGACACCGATCCGTGTGCCGCAGAGGGGCTGAACGATGGCCTGCTCAATCACGACGGCCTGCTCGGCTACGAGTCCGAAGCAGCTCTGTTCGCCCACGCCGAGGCGATCCGTGACACCACGGTCGCGCTGACCGTGGTCGGCGGCCAGGTGAAGTACACCGTCTGACCGGTCCCTCCACTCACCTACCGTCCAGTCGTCCGATCCCGGCCTACCGTCCAGTCGCCCGATCCCGCCGTCCCATCCTGCCGAAAAGGATCCTCACACATGCCTCGTTCGTTCATGGCTCAGGCGCGGAAGATCGATGCCGCCACCCCGGACTCTCGCAACCGTGAAGTCGACTTCCTCCGCGCGGCAGCGATCACCGTCGTCGTCCTCGGCCACTGGACCATCATCGCGGTGAGTTCCACCGGAGGCATCGAGCCCCACGGCCTGCTCGATGAGGCTCGCTGGACGCACCCGCTGACCTGGGTGTTCCAGGTGATGCCGATCTTCTTCCTGGTGGGCGGCTATTCCAACGCTCTGTCCTGGCGTTCGGCCAGGCGGAAGAACATCGGCTACGCCGAATGGCTGCGCGCTCGCCTGCGTCGTCTGGGACTGCCGCTCATCCCACTGCTGCTTGTCTGGCTGGCCACCTGCATCATCGCGTTGAGTTTCGGTGCGCAGCCTGCCGCACTGCAGCTGGCATCGCAGATGGCGTTGGTGCCCACCTGGTTCCTCGCCGCCTACCTGCTGGTCGCGATCGTCGCCCCGCCGTGCCTGGTGCTGTGGGAGAAGTGGGGCTGGTGGTCGATCGTTCTCGGCATCGCCGCGGCAGGGGTCATCGACCTCATCAGCATCACCACCGGGAGCACGCTGGCCGGCTACCCCAACTATCTGCTCGTCTGGGCCAGCTTCCACCAGTTCGGCTACGCGTGGCTCGACGGCAGGCTCTCGAGCCTGAAACGCTGCCTGCTGCTCTTCGTCATCGGCGCGCTCGGGCTCGGACTCCTCGTCGGCTTCGGCCCGTACCCGGTCTCGATGATCACCGCCGGCACCGATGCGATCTCCAACTCGGCCCCGACGCGGGTGACCATGGCCTTCCTGGGAATGGCGCAGGCCGGAATCGTGCTCATGCTTGCGCGACCACTGGCGGGCCTGCTGCGCAGCCCCGGGCTGTGGATGCTCACCGTTCTTGTGAACCAGCGGATCATGACCTGGTTCCTGTGGCATCTCACCGCTCTGACGGCCCTGGCCCACGTGCTCCTCGCACTCGACGCCGAGGCACTGCTGCCCACCCCGTCGACCGGTGTGTGGTGGCTGACCCGCCCCCTGTGGTGCCTGGCGCTGCTCGCGATCACCGGCATCCTCGTAGTGATCTTCGGCCGGTTCGAATCGCCGCAGCCCGACGATCGCCCAGCCCCGCCGGTGTGGATGCCGCTCCTCGCCGCGGCAACGATCTGTGCGGGACTGGCGATCATGGCCGACGTGGGAATGGTCGACGCTGCCGGTGTGACCTGGATCTGGCCGCTGCTGCCGCTGGTGGGCATGGTCGTCTTCGGCGTCGTCAAGCTCCCACGCAAAAATCCTCGCAGAGGCAATGGCTAGATCCTGATCAGATGTGGCGCCCACCGGAGATCTCGGTGACCGTACCGGTGAGGTAGCTGGAGAGGCCGGAGGCCAGGAACAGCACCACCGAGGCGACCTCTTCGGGCTCTCCAGGACGGCCCAGAGGGATCTCGGCGAGCTTCGAATCGATGGCATGCTGAGGCATGGCTGCGGTCATCGCGGTGTTGATGAAGCCGGGCTGGATCGCATTGATGCGGATGCCCTTGAACGCGACTTCCTTGGCCACGGCCTTGGTCATGCCGACGATGCCGGCCTTCGCCGCCGAATAGTTCGACTGGCCGAGCATTCCGACCTTGCCGCTGATGGAGGAGACGTTGATGATCGTGCCGCCACGGTCCTGTTCGCGCATGAGACCGGTGGCGACCTTGAGGCCGTTCCAGGTTCCGCGCAGGTGGACGGAGATGACGTCATCGAACTCCTGCTCCGTCATTTTGCGGATCGTCGCGTCGCGGGTGATGCCGGCATTGTTGACCCAGATGTCGACGCCACCGAAGGCTGTCGTTGCCGCTTCGGCGAGTTTCTGCGTGTTCTCCAGGGAGGCCACGTTGCACACGACTCCGGCTGCAGATTCTGCTCCGCCAAGCTCCTCGACGGCCGAGCGCAGGCTCTCCTCGTTCATATCGCCGAGGACGACCTTGGCTCCGGAGTTCACGAGGGACCGGGCCATAGACAGGCCGAGTCCCTGCCCGCCGCCGGTGACGACGGCGACCTTGCCGGTGAGCAAGCCGGGGATCTCGGAGATGCCCTGCGCGTTGGAGAACTCGGTGGTGGCCGGTGCGTCGGTCATATGGGCCTTCTTTCTATGTATGTGGATGAGTTTCTCTGCGGGTGGATGAGTTACAGGTTGAACTGGGGTTTATGGGCGCCCTTGAGCAGCTGCCGGGCGACGACGACGCGCTGGACCTCCGAGGTGCCTTCGTAGATGCGGAACAGCCGAGCATGGCGGTAGAAGCGTTCGACTGCGGACTCACGCATGTAGCCCATTCCGCCCTGGATCTGCACACCCTTGTCGGCGATGCGGCCCAAAGCTTCGGAGGCGAAGAGCTTCGCCGAGCTGGGTCCGAGCTTGCGGTCCTCGTCAGCATCCCAGCGCTTCGCGGCCGCGAGCACGAGAGCCTTGGCGGCGGCAAGGTCGGTGTAGATGTCGGCGAGCATGGCCTGGACCAGCTGGAACCGGGCGATGGGCTGGCCACCCTGTTTCGCCTCGGCGGCATAGTTCACGGACTCGTCGAGGATGCGGGTGGCCTGGCCCACGCAGATCGCGGCGATGTGCAGGCGGCCCTTGTTCAGCGAGGCCATCGCGGCGTAGAAGCCCTTCTCCTCCTCACCGCCGATGAGGTTGGCGGCGGGCACGCGGACGTCGTCGAAGAAGATCTCCGAGGTCCAAGCGCCGGCCTGGCCCATCTTGTTGTCATGAGTTCCGACGGTGACGCCGGCAGTCTTCGTGGGGACGAGGAAGACCGAGATGCCCTTCGAGCCCTGCGCGTTCGGGTCGGTGCGGGCAAAGACCATGAGCACGTCGGAGGACTCGGCGTTGGTGATGAAACGCTTGCTGCCAGTGATGACGTAGTCATCGCCCTCGCGCACAGCTCTGGTGCGCATACCCGAGGGGTCGGAACCGGCCTCGGATTCGGTCAGAGCGAAGGACGCCACGACATCACCCGAGGTCAGCTTAGGCAGCCATTCGCTCTTCTGCTCATCGGTGCCGTAGTTGACGAGGACCTGCCCGGCGATGCCGTTGTTCGTGCCGAAGACGGACCGAAATGCCGGTGTTGTGTAGCCAAGCTCCATTGCCAGTGCGGCGTCCTGTTCGGCATTCATGCCCAGCCCGCCGTACTCTTCGGGCAGCGCCCAGCCGAAGAGCCCCATCTCAGCGGATTCCTTGATGATCGCCTCCGGGATGGCGTCATCGGCCTCGATGTCGAGTTCGATGGGGACGACCTTCTCGCGGACGAATTCGCGGACGATCGAGAGGACGTCATCCAGTTCCGAGGTATCCATTCTTCGTTCTCCTTGAGTGGTGGGGTGGCGGTGACTTTGTCGCCGAGGTGGGGCTAGAGGCTGTCGATCCAGGCGCGGACCTGATCGGAGTCGGCCCCGAGCTCGGGTGGTGCGAGGTCGTAGGAGACCTCGGACTTCGCCAATCGGATCGGATTGCGGATTGTGGGGATGATGCGCTCGCCCTGACCGGTTTCGACGATCGGCTCGAGGCCGAGGTCCCGGGCACGTTCGACTCCCTGGGAGATCGAGTTGATCGGGGCGCAGGGCAGACCCACGGCGGTGAGCTTCTCAAACCATTCCTGAGCCGTGTGGGCTTGGAGTGCTTCGAGCAGTTCAGGTTCGAGCTCATCGCGGTGGGCGTTGCGAGTCTTGGCCTTGGCAAAGCGAACGTCTTCGGCCCAATCGGGTCGTCCGAGGGCCATGGCGAGGGCTGCGAACTGACCGTCGTTGGCCGCGGCAACGATGAGTTCGCCGTCCTTAGTCGCCATCGGCTGGTAAGGATAGAGGCTGGGGTGGGCGTTGCCCATGCGAGTCGGTGTCACACCGGCCGCGGCATAGGCTCCGGACTGGTTCGCCAGGCCCGACATCGCCGATGACATGAGGTTGGTTTCGACCAGCTGCCCCTCACCGGTGAGATTCTTGTGCTGGATTGCGGCCATGATCCCGATCGTCGTGTGGAGACCGGTGATGACGTCGAAGACCGCGACTCCGGCACGATAAGGGGAGCCGTCGGGACTGCCGGTGACGCTCATGAACCCGGACATGGCCTGCACCAGAAGGTCGTACCCGGGCAGCGGATTGTGGGCGCCGAAGCCTGTGACCGAGGCATAGATGACCTCCGCGTTGGCGTCCTTGACCGAGTCGTAGTCGAGGCCGAACTTCTTCAAGCCTCCCGGTTTGAAGTTCTCGACGACGATGTCGGCTCTGGCGGCAAGCTTCTGGGCGACCGCGAGGTCATCGGCATCGGAGAAGTCGAGGACGATGTCGAACTTGTTCCGATTGATCGACAGATAGTAGGTGGCATCCTCATCGCGAACCGGTGGACTCCAGTTTCGGGTGTCGTCGCCGCCCGGGCCCTCGACCTTGATGACCGTGGCGCCCAGGTCCGCGAGCATCATCGTGGAATAGGGGCCGGCGAGGACGCGGGAGAAGTCGACGACAATCTGGCCTGACAGCGGGCCGTTGCCAGCGCGGGGCAGGAAGTCGTTGATGGTGTGGGACTGGTTCGCGGTGGTCTCACCATTCATCGATAAACGCTCCCGATGGATCTGCTCGGCTCTGAAGTTCCTCAGAGTGTTCCAGTCCACAATATAGCAAAGTGAATAATAATGAGAAGTGATTATTATCGAAAATGATATCTAGTAGAGTTTGGCGACTGTCGAAGTGACTGTCGCAGCAGCTGGAGCAGCCGAGGTGGTCGCAGGGGAAGAGGAGAGCGAGACATGATGGAGATTCAGCAGGTGCGTGCCTTTCTCGCCGTCGCCGAGGAACTGCATTTCGGCCGTGCGGCTGAGCGTCTGGGTGTGCTCCAGCCCCCGCTGAGCCGCACGATCAGGGCTCTCGAGGACGACCTCGGCGTCACACTGTTCCAACGCACGACCCGAAACGTGAAGCTCTCGCCCGCGGGAGAGGCGCTGATCGAGCCGGCGCGGAAGATGCTGGAGTACCAGAGTCTCGCGGTCGACTCGGTGCAGCGAGCTGCAACGGGGGAGACCGGGCGCATCAGCTTCGGATTCGCCCGATCCTCATCGCGGACCTTGGCTGCTGGCCTGGTCACGGCCTCGCGCCGACTGAATCCGGGCATCGTCTTCAGCCTCGAATCCAATGTCTTCGCGGAGGAGGGCCTGGCTCGACTCGTCGACGGAACCCTCGATCTCGCGCTGGTGAGATGGGACAGGCAGCCGCCGGGAATGACGGGGCGACCGGTGATGATCGAGCGCCTGTGCGCTGCCCTGCCCGAGGATCATCGCCTGGCCGTCCGCTCCTCCATTCGGGTCGAGGACCTGGCCGATGAAGACTTCATCACCCTGCCGGAACATCCCAGCTCGACCCTGCGTGAGAACACGCTGAAGCTGTGCCGAGAAGCCGGCTTCTCACCTCGTTTGGCCCAAGCCGCCCCGGACTCGCAGACGATCGGTGCCCTCGTCGCCTCTGGTTTGGGAGTATCGATCACCTTCGACTCGGTCTCGGCGAACACGCGTGAGGCGGGCACGGTTGCCGTGCCCCTCGACATTCCACAGGATCCCTCAACGCTGTACCTGGCGCACCTGAGCGACCACGGCAAACCTTCGCTGGATGCGGTGCTGGCCCTCGCCGAGGAGGTGCTGCCGACCGTGGGATGAGCGCTACGTGCGCGGCAGCATCCGCCGTCTCCTGATGTTTCCGGCCAACTCGTCCTTGTGATTGGCGGCCGCTCCTGCCTACGATACAAACACAGTACTGAGCGAACGCTCGGTTAACTCGACGGACGATGGAGTTCACGCATGACAGAACACGCCAGCTCGGAAGCTCAGCCCCACCTCGGCGCGCGATTTGCCGGTCAGGTCGCACTCATCACCGGCGCCAGCCGCGGCATCGGGCTTGGCATCGCCAAGCGGCTGCAGGCCGAAGGCGCCACCGTCGTCCTCACCGCGCGCAAACCCGAGGCCCTCGCCGAGGCGGTCGCGCAGTTCCCCGAAGGCACTGCCCTGGCCATCGCCGGGAAGTCCGACGATCCCGAGCACCGGGCAGAGGTCTACGACACGATCGCAGAGAAGTTCGGCCGCCTCGATGTGCTGGTCACGAACGTGGGCATCAACCCGGTCTACGGCCCGCTCATCGACCTCGACCTCGACGCCGCTCGCAAGATCCTCGATGTCAACGTCATCGGCACGCTCGCCTGGGTGCAGGAGGCAGTCCATCACGAGAAGCTGGGCTTCCGCGAAAACAGGGGACGGGTCGTGAGCATCTCCTCGGTCGCCAGTCAGGTTCCCAGCCCGGGCATCTCCTTCTACGGCATCTCGAAGGCAGCGGTCTCGCATCTGACGAAGTCGCTGGCCGTCGAGCTGGGCCCGGACATCCGGGTCAACGCCGTCGCCCCGGCTGTGGTGAAGACGAACTTCGCCACCGCACTCTATGAGGGAAAGGAAGAGGAAGTCGCCTCCTCATACCCGGCCAAACGACTCGGAACTCCAGGGGACATCGCCGGTGCCGTGGCCTACCTGGCTTCCTCCGATGCCGATTGGATCACCGCGCAGGTGCTCACCGCTGACGGCGGCGTCGTCACCGCCGGCGGGAAGGCCTGAGGCCCAGGCCGTCGCAACGACGACTTGAGGAACTTTTGGTGTGATCCGTGACGGATTCTGCGCACCAAAAGTTCCTCAACTCGTGTGCCTGCGGGTTCAATATCGCCCGGTCACCGAGCCCCATCTCGGTGTTTGTCCACCGTAATCCCAGCCACTAGACTTAACCCCATAAGTTCATAGCCACACCAGCTATAGGAATATAGCCACACTGGCTATAGGAATACAGCCACACACAATTGAATACTGCCGTTAAGACATGACGTGGGAGAGCTGCTCAACTGTCGCAACCACCAGTTGCCCGAACAGTCCGAAGTAGCGCCGTAGGTGCAATTCCCTCCCCGGGAAACTCTCAGGCCCAGTACCACCGATTGCAGGCATATCTGAAGGAGCCGATTCCGGCTCGCCGCGCGCCACTTGTCGCACTGCGAAATGGAGACGTGCGTCCGACAGAACGGGGAGGACCACCACTGCTCAGTGCGTCCTCCATAGGCGGGCGCGACACCGACCCGAGGACGGCAATGACCAGTTCACTCGCCCACACAAGTTCACTCGCGCACACCACAGCGCCCACCGGAGACACGGAACGCCCCTTCTCCGACCGGCATATCGGCCCCCGCGCCGACGACACTGCGGCCATGCTGGCCGAACTCGGCTACGACTCCCTCGAAGCGCTCTCATCGGCAGCCATCCCAGAATCCATTCAGATCGACGGACTCGACCTGCCCACCGGTCGCTCCGAAGCCGAGGTCCTCGATGACCTCCGCGCGATCGCCGGCCAGAACATCATGCGCACGCAGATGATCGGCCAGGGCTACTACGACACGATCACCCCGGCCGTCATCCGCCGCAACCTGGTCGAGAACCCCGCCTGGTACACCGCCTACACCCCGTACCAGCCCGAGATCTCCCAGGGTCGCCTCGAGGCTCTGCTCAACTTCCAGCAGGTCGTCCAGGATCTCACCGGCCTCGACATCGCCAACGCCTCCCTCCTCGATGAGGCCACCGCCGTCGCCGAGGCGGTCCTGCTGATGCGTCGGGCCGTTAAGAAGGGGACAACCGTCGTCCTCGACTCCGAAATCCACCCGCAGACCATCGCCGTCGTCCGCGCCCGTGCGAAGGCCATGGACTTCCGCGTCACCGTCGCTGACCTGGCCAAAGGCCTCGTGGGCGAAGACATCTTCGGCATCGTCTGCGCCCAGCCCGGCACCACCGGCGCCATCCGCGACTTCACCGAGGCCGTCGACGGCGCCCATGACCGCGGCGCACTCGTGACCTTCGATGCCGACCTGCTGGCCCTGACCCTGCTCAAGGATCCCGCCTCCCAGGGAGCCGACATCTCCGTGGGCTCGGCCCAGCGCTTCGGTGTCCCCCTGTTCTTCGGTGGACCTCACGCCGGCTTCATGGCTGTGAAGTCCGGTCTCCAGCGTCAGCTGCCCGGCCGCCTCGTCGGCGTCTCCAAGGACGCCCAGGGCAAGCCCGGTTACCGTCTGGCCCTGCAGACCCGTGAACAGCACATCCGCCGCCAGAAGGCGACTTCCAACATCTGCACCGCCCAGGCTCTGCTGGCCAACGTCGCCTCCATGTACGCCGTCTATCACGGCCCCGTCGGCCTGACCCGCATCGCCTCCCGCATCCACCGCCTGGCCCAGGCCTTCGCGTCTGCCGCCGACACCGCCCCCGGCGCCGAGGTTCTCAGCCGTGACTTCTTCGACACCGTGGCCATCCGCGTCGCCGACGCAGAAGCAGCCCGAGTCGTCGCCGAACGCGCAGGCTTCAACATCCGCGTCATCGACAACTCCACCATCGGCGTCTCCTTCGGCGAACCCCACTCTGTTGCCGATGCCAATGGACTGCTCGAAGCACTGGGAATCATCGCCCGGGTCGATGCGGCTAACTTCGAAGCCGCCTCGGCGGGGACCTTCGGAGCCAACCACGTGCCCACCCCGGCCTTCGACGCGACCTTCCACCGCGACACCGAGTTCCTCACCCACCCGATCTTCAGCTCACACGGCTCCGAGACCTCGATGATGCGCTACCTGCGCACCCTGGCCGACCGGGACCTGGCGCTGGACCGGACGATGATCCCACTGGGCTCGTGCACGATGAAGCTCAATGCCGCGGCAGAGATGGAACCCATCACCTGGCCGGAATTCGCCTCCATCCACCCCTTCGCCCCGGTCGAGCAGACCCACGGATGGCGCACCCTCATCACCCGCCTGGAGAACTCGCTCGTCGAGGTCACCGGCTACGACCGCGTCTCCCTGCAGCCCAACGCCGGCTCCCAGGGCGAACTGGCCGGACTGCTGGCGATCCGCAACTTCCATGTCGCGAGCGGTGAACCCGACCGCGACGTGGTCCTCATCCCGCAGTCGGCTCACGGCACCAACGCCGCGTCGGCGGTCCTGGCCGGACTCAAGGTTCAGGTCATCGCGACCGCCGAAGACGGAGCGGTGGATATGGCCGACCTTGACGCGAAGATCGAGAAGAACGCGGACAAGCTCGCCGCGATCATGATCACCTACCCCTCGACCAACGGCATCTTCGAATCCGAGGTCCGTGAGGTCTGCGAGAAGATCCACGCCGCCGGCGGCCAGGTCTACGTCGACGGTGCGAACCTCAACGCCATGGTCGGTCTGGCCAAGCCCGGCGAATTCGGGGGCGACGTCTCCCACCTCAACCTGCACAAGACCTTCTGCATCCCACACGGTGGTGGCGGACCCGGCGTCGGACCGGTCGCGGTGCGCGAACACCTCGCCCCGTACCTGCCCGGCGATCCCACCGCACCAGAGCTTGTGGCCGGGGAAGAGGACGCGCACGAGCTGCCGATCTCCGCATCGATGTTCGGCTCCGCCGGCGTCCTGCCGATCAGCTTCGCCTACCTCGAGCTGATGGGCGGAGACGGACTGAAGGAAGCCTCCCGTGTCGCACTCCTGGGTGCGAACTACCTGGCGGCCAAGCTTCACGACGTGTTCCCCATCCTCTACTCGGGAGAACACGGACTCGTCGGGCACGAGACCATCCTCGACCTGCGCGAGGCCACCGCGAAGTCCGGGGTCACCGCCGAGGACGTGGCCAAGCGCCTCATCGACTTCGGCTTCCACGCCCCGACCCTGGCGTTCCCGGTTCCCGGCACCCTGATGGTCGAACCGACCGAGTCCGAGGACAAGGACGAACTCGACCGCTTCATCGAAGCCATGCGCGTCATCCGCGCAGAGATCGATTCGATCGGCGACAAGTACACCTACGAGGAGTCACCGCTGGCCGGAGCCCCGCACCCAGCCACCGTGGTGATGGACGACTGGGACGCCAAGTACTCCCGCGAGACTGCCGTGTTCCCGGTCAAGGGGTTGAAGGCTACCAAGTACTTCCCGCCGGTCAGCCGCATCGACGGTGCCTACGGCGACCGCAACCTGGTGTGCACCTGCCCACCGCCAGAGGCCTTCGAAGTCAACGATGAAGAGGACGACTGATGAGCACTGAGAATTCGACGCGCGAGACCCCGCTGCACGCCATCCATGAACAGCTGGGCGCATCCTTCACCGACTTCGGCGGCTGGGACATGCCGCTGAAGTACGGTTCCGAACTGGCCGAGCACCGTGGGGTGCGTGAGGCTGCGGGAATCTTCGACCTCTCCCACATGGGCGAAGTCCGACTCACCGGCTCCGATGCCGCTGCGTTCCTCGACTACGCGCTCGTGGCGAAGTACTCGAAGATGAAGATCGGCAAGGCCAAGTACGGTGTGCTGGTCAACGAGGCAGGCTACCTCCTCGATGACCTCATCACCTACCGGATCGGTGACGAAGAGTTCCTCATCGTTCCCAACGCCTCGAACACCCCGACCGTCGTCGCGACCCTGCAGGAACGGTTGCAGAACTTCCTGCGGGACGAGGCCCCGGGCGCCGATGCCACACTCGTCGACGAGTCCCAGGGCACTGCGCTCATCGCGGTGCAGGGACCGAACTCCGAGGCCATCATCCTCCGCGCCCTCGATGAGGGTGCAGGTGGGGAATTCGGGCCAAGCACCACCTCGGCGAATGACTCTTCCGTGAACTCGACCGGGATCACCGTCGGCGAGGCGGTCCGGGAGCTGAAGTACTACGCGTGGATGCCGCTGACGATCGCTGGTATCGACCTGATGCTCGCACGCACCGGCTACACCGGTGAGGACGGATTCGAGCTCTACGTTCCCAATATCGCCGCTGAGCGGCTGTGGGAGACCCTGACGACAGCCGGCGTTGACTACGGCCTCGTGCCCTGCGGTCTGGCCTCACGTGATTCGCTGCGCCTGGAAGCGGGCATGCCGCTCTACGGCAACGAACTCGGCCTCGAGACCTCGCCCTTCGACGTCGGACTCGGCCGCATGATCGGCTTCAAGACGAAGGAGAACTTCGTCGCGCGTGAGGCGCTGGCCAAGCTGGGGGAGAGTGATCCGGCACGCGTGCTCGTCGGACTCACCTCCGCGGGCCGCCGCGCCGCACGATCGGGGGCGAGTGTCTTCGCCTCGGCAGACGAGGTCGGTGCTGAGGGTGCTGCAGCCGTCGGGACCATCACCTCCGGACAGCCTTCACCGACGCTCGGGCACCCCATCGCCCTGGCGTTCCTCGACCGTGGTCTGGCCGCTCCGGGCACGCCCGTGTTCGTGGACATCCGCGGCAAGGCGCACGAATTCACCGTAGCCAAACTGCCGTTCTACACACGCGGCAAGAACTGATCCGCCCATCCTGATGCTGTTGCCCCCGGTGACTCGTACACTGGGGGCACCTGCTCACCCATACAGCTGTCACCTAAGCAGAAAAGGACAATCATGGCGCAACTGCCTCCGCTCCCCGACAACTTCACGTACTCCGCCGAGCACGAGTGGATCAACGCCGGAGCCGATGCCATTGTCGGCAAAACGGTGAAGATCGGCATCACCGCGGTCGCCTCCGACGCACTCGGCGAGGTCGTCTACGTGGACCTGCCGGAAGTCGGCGACACCGTCACCGCGGGCGAGACCTGCGGCGAGGTCGAATCGACCAAGTCGGTCTCTGATCTGTACTGCCCCGTGACCGGCGAGGTCACCTCCATCAACGAGGCAGCCACGGACAACCCCGGACTGCTCAACTCCGACCCCTACGGCGACGGCTGGCTGTTCGAAGTCAACGTCACCGAACTGGGCGAAGTGATGGATGCAGCAGGCTACGCAGAGGCCAACTCCCTCTGAAACCACCTTTCGTTCGATGGGACCGGCCCTGGTCGGTCCCATCGAGCACCCGCAAAGAATCGGAGTATCTTCCATGCCACTGAGCGTCTTCGATCTCTTTACCGTCGGCATCGGCCCGTCGAGTTCCCACACCGTCGGCCCGATGCGAGCGGCATCGAGCTTCCTCACTCTTCTGGGCGACAAGCTCGGATCCGTTGCCAGCATCAAAGTTGATGTCTTCGGATCCCTTGCCGCCACCGGTGCCGGACACGGCACCTTCGACGCCATACTGATCGGGCTGGAAGGCTGTTCGCCCGAGCACGTCGAAGCCAATGAACTCACCGCCCGCCGGACCCGCATGTCCGAAACGGGCACGATCCTCCTCGGCGACGCTGCCGAGACTGCGGGATCTGCCGACGGCGGCGTTGAGATCGACTTCACCGAGAACGACATGGTCAAACGCCCCCTGACCATCCAGCCCCGCCACACGAACGCCATGACGATCGCCGCCTTCGACGCCTCGGGTGACACGGTGGCCGAAGAGACCTACTATTCGGTGGGTGGCGGCTTCGTCACCTCCGAGACCGAGTTCCGCGAGAAGGAGCAGGCCGCCGAGGCCGCTGCGGAGTCGGGTGAGGACGACGCCAGTGAGTTCGCCGTTGCCGACTCGGTCATCGACGCCGAACTGCAGTCCTACAGCGAAGAACTCCCGTATCCGTTCCATTCGGGCGTTGAACTCCTGCAGCGATGTCAGGACAGCGGCATGTCGGTTGCTGAAATCATGCTCGCCAACGAGAAGTCGATGCGTGATGAGGACGAGATCCGGCACGGCCTCCTCCACATCTACTCCGTGATGGAGGAATGCGCCTCGGCGTCGCTGGATCGCTCGGGCTACCTGCCGGGCGGACTCAAGGTGCGCCGGCGTGCCCACGACTGGCACCTCAAGCTCAAGGCCGAGGACCCCGACCGCGATCCCGGCTACTACCTGGAATGGGTCAACCTCATCGCCATGGCCGTCAACGAGGAGAACGCTTCGGGCGGACGCGTGGTCACCGCACCGACGAACGGTGCTGCCGGCATCATTCCTGCCGTCCTTCACTACGCGCTGAACTACGTGGATTCCGTGGTCAAGGGTGGCGAGGCCGCCAAGCATGCGGCGATCGTGGACTTCCTGCTCACCTCGGCTGCGGTGGGTGTCCTGTATAAGGAGCGGGCGTCGATCTCCGGCGCCGAGGTGGGCTGTCAGGGTGAGGTCGGATCCGCGTCGTCGATGGCTGCCGGAGGATTGGCCGCCATCATGGGCGGAACTCCCGAGCAGGTAGAGAACGCCGCCGAGATCGCCATGGAGCACAACCTGGGCCTGACCTGCGACCCGATCTCCGGGCTCGTGCAGATTCCTTGCATCGAACGCAACGCGATCGCGGCAGGCAAGGCCATCAACGCCTCGAGGATGGCACTGTGGGGCGATGGTCAGCACAGGGTCAGCCTCGACGAGGTGATCGAGACGATGCGCCAGACGGGTGCCGATATGAGTTCGAAGTACAAGGAGACAGCGCAGGGCGGCCTCGCCGTCAACGTCGTCGAATGCTGAGGTAGCCCGCTGGGCGCAGGGGGCGTGATGCCGGCCCCGCGTCGCGAGGCCAGGCATCGCGCCACGGGCTGGGTTGCCGCCCAATAGCCCTGCCGAGACACGGGTGCCCCGCCGAGCTGCGGCCTCACACCCTGCTGCTCCCTCGGTAACCTGCCTCTGCACCGAGAAGCGCCCGCGTACCGCGTACGCCCGTATCTCGGTGCAGAGGCGATGCGCCAGGGCCAAATGGCGCAGCGAATGAGCAGCCCTGACCCCCAGCAGGCAAACAGCCCTGTCAGGGTGTGAGCCGGACCGATCTCACTCGCAAACCTGCGGAGAGTCATCGACGAAGCTGCGACCGGAAGTGGCTTCGAAACGTGGAACAACCATGGAACCGCAGTTCCAAAGCTGCTGAGATGTAACGAAACGATAACGAAGCTCAGCCCCGGAATGAGCGCGCAGGAGCGCCCTGACGCATCCCAGAGATGCCATGGGGAAGCCCCGGTTGGAAACGTGTGGAACACGCGCGGGAATCACCCCTGAATGTGGCGCGAATCGCTGGTTTCCGAGTTGACGCTCATTCTCAGGTCGTTAGGTTTGGGGGCGTGAGAAACGCAGTCGCTGAACCTCAAACGGAAACCGATGTCCGTACTCCAACCATGGAGGACGGGCAACACATGTGGAGACTGGCTAAAGATTCGGCCGTTCTCGACCTTAACTCCTCGTACTCCTACATCCTCTGGTGTCGTGATTTCGCGGCTACCTCGACCATCGCGCGAATCGGCGGAGAGCCCGCCGGGTTCGTCACCGGTTACACACGTCCGGATCGACCCAACACGCTGATGATCTGGCAGGTTGCTGTCTCGTCCGACTTCCGCGGGCACGGATTGGCGAAGACCATGCTCAACGAGCTGGCCGATCGCACCAATTCGCTCCGCCTGGAAACGACGATCACCGATGACAACGACGCGTCGAACCGTCTGTTCCAGTCATTCGCTGAGCAGCGCGGAGCATCATGCGAACGACGTGCGCTGATCACCCCGGAACTGTACCCGGACGGCCACGACACCGAATTTCTGTACGAGATCGCACCGCTTTAAAGCACCGCTGTCAAGCGTGGTGCCATCAGGCGACCTGGGGATCAGCTGATCCTGACTGGGATGCCGACCGGCGACAGCCGTATCCGAAACTGATCGGTCGCGGCCACCGCCTAGCCGCTTGCTCACGAGGCAAGCGCGTAATCCAGAAGTCGAAAGGACTCTAGTGATGACCGAAAGCTCTAAGACCACAACTCCCGATATCTTCGAAACCCGCGAATCAGAGGTGCGAGGATACTCGCGCTCCTGGCCCGCCACCTTCGCCAAGGCACATGGCGCGAAGCAGTGGGGCGAAGACGGCAAGGAATTCCTCGATTTCTTCTCCGGCGCCGGTGCCCTCAACTATGGGCACAACAACCCCGTCGTGATGAATCCTCTGGTCGAGTACCTCCAGTCAGGTGCAGTTCTGCACTCGCTGGACATGAAGACACCGGCCAAGCGTGAGTTCCTCGAGACCTTCCAGGACCTCATCCTCAAGCCCCGCGGACTCGACTACACCGTGATGTTCCCCGGACCAACGGGAACAAACACCGTCGAGGCTGCCCTCAAGCTGGCGCGCAAGGTCACCGGTCGTCAGCACATGCTGTCCTTCACCAACGCATTCCACGGCATGACCCTGGGTTCGCTGTCGGTGACCGGTAACTCGATGAAGCGCGAAGGCGCAGGCATCCCGCTGACCAACAGCTCGAAGATTCCCTATGACGATTACTTCGACGGCGAGATCCCTGACTTCCTGTGGCTCGAGAAGGTCCTCGAAGACTCCGGCTCAGGCGTCGACAAGCCGGCCGCTGTCATCGTTGAGACTGTGCAGGGCGAAGGCGGCCTCCGCGCCGCTCGTGCCGAATGGCTGCGCGAGCTGTCGAAGCTGACCAAGAAGCACGACATCCTGCTCATCGTCGATGACGTCCAGGCCGGCTGTGGCCGCACCGGTTCGTTCTTCAGCTTCGAAGAGGCTGGCATCGAGCCCGACATCGTCTGCCTGTCGAAGTCGATCTCCGGTTCGGGTCTGCCGATGGCACTGACCCTGTTCCGTCCTGAGCTCGACGTCTGGGAGGCCGGCGAGCACAACGGAACCTTCCGCGGAAACAACCCCGCATTCGTCACGGCGACCGCCGCGATCAAGAACTTCTGGGCCGACAACACGTTCCAGAACGAATTGGCCGACACGATCGCCGCACTGCATCAGCGCCTCGACTCGATTGTGGAGAAGGCAGAGGGAGCATCCATCCGTGGACGCGGACTCCTCGCCGGACTGCACTTCGAGGATGACGAGGTCGCCGGAAAGATCGCAGCGTATGCATTCGACAACGGACTGCTCCTCGAGACCTCCGGTCCGAAGGATGAGGTCACGAAGATCATGCCTCCGCTGACCATCTCCTCGCACGATCTGGAGCAGGGCCTCGACATCATCGAGGCTGCTGTGCTGAAGTTCGCTCCGGCCGCAGAAACTGCGGCGGTCTGAGCCTGCTCCCAGCTGAGCGCGAGAGCCTGAAAAACAGAGCTTCGGTTCGCCGAGACTCAATCATGAAACTTGTATGACGCGTTGCCGGTGGATCTCTCGACTTTTCGACTGATGCACCGGCAACCCGTCTGATAGACCACTCGAAAGGACCACGAATGTACGTAGTCAACCGCGATGACCTCAATGACACCGACCGCGACATCAAGTCGGAGACCTGGCGTAGCCGTCGCATGGTGCTGGGCAAGGAACGCGTCGGATTCTCGCTCCACGACACCGTGATCTACGCCGGAACCACCTCGACCTTCCACTACCAGAACCACGTCGAAGCCGTGTACTGCGTGCAGGGCAAAGGCACGCTGACCGATCTGGAGACCGGCAAGGAATACCCACTGTCCGATGGCACCATGTACCTGCTCGACGGTCATGAGAAGCACACCGTCGTGGCTGAAGAAGAGCTGCGCATGGCCTGCGTGTTCAACCCGCCGGTCACCGGTCGTGAGACCCACGACGAGAACGGCGTCTACCCGCTCATCGTCGAAGAGGACTGAAGTCCTCCGCCTGAACTGAAGAGCTCCACTCGCCGAGGTGGCTGATCGTTTCATCGGTCGCTGAAGCTCCGTCCGACGTCCGGACACCAGGAATGGTGGCCACGGAACCGAGGAGAAGTCCGCCTTGCGCGGGGTTCGACCTTGGTTGCGTGGCCACCATTTCTGTTCCCAGATGGACTTCAGGAGTGGTAGCCCTCGGATGACGCCGCACCGACCACACCACGGACTCCTTCTGCTTCCGCAGCAGGTCCTACGCCTCACTCTCGTCCAAGCGCAGCGGCAAGACCGCCACCCTGACGTCGACATCGAAGGTCAATAGTCCGGCGAAGGACGGCGAGCAAGAAGACCTACCGTGTGACCTTCAGCCAGGTGAGCTGGGCGACCGGAGCCACCTCGAAGTCTGCCAAGAGGTGACCTCGAAGTCCTCAATGAGGTAGGTGCTCATAGGCGCAGACCGAGGCAGAACGGCCCGAGCAGCTCTCAGACGCCTTGGGCCGTTCTCATATTCCGGGCCTTCCCAGGCAGCATTCACGCTCTGTCTACTCGCGCATCACTGGCTCCTGGCCCACGAAGTCTAGTGTGAGCCGCATTGGACTGCAGCTTCGGCTGCTCGCCGCCATCGTGAGCTGTCATCCCCGGAGGAGCCCGACATGCCGATCACACTGATAAATGACTCCGCCGCGGAGGTCACGCACGCTCGTGTTCCACCGCTGGTCGTCGCTCACCGAGGGGCGTCCGTGCAGCATCCCGAGAATACGATCCCTGCCTTCGTCGCCGGAATCGACCAGGGTGCAGACATGATCGAGACCGACGTGCACCTGAACCGGGACGGCGATCTCATCGTCATCCACGACGACACCTTCGACCGCACCACGAACGTCCGCACGCTCCACCCTGACCGTGCCGAGATCAGCGTGAGTGGCATGACGACGGCAGAGATCGCTGCCCTGGACGCGGGCAGCTGGAAGGGGGCATCCTTCGCCGGGGTCACCGTCCCTCACCTCACGGAAGTGCTGGATCTGGTGCACACAACCCGCACCGGTCTGCTCCTCGAAGTCAAGCAACCCGCCCGGTACCCTGGAATCGCCGAGGCTATTGCTGAGTCCCTGAGATCCGTGCCCGGATATCTTGAGCGGGCTCTGGCCGCAGGACTGCTCGTCGTCCAGTCCGCAGACTGGAGCTTCGTCCGCGAGTTCCACGAGTTGGCGCCGGAGATTCCCGTCGGGATACTGGGTCGACCCAGCCTGGCCGAGCTGCGCGAATTCGCCACCTGGGCCGATCAGATCAACTCCGAGTACACCGCGGTCGATCCGATCTATCTGGACTTCGTCCACGAGCTCGGAATGTCGAGCCTGGTCTGGACTGTCGACAGCGTCGACGACATGGAGAAGGCCATCGACCTCGGAGCTGATGGCATCATCACCAACCTGCCCGATCGTCTCGTGCAGTTGGTTGAGGAGATCTGAGTCCGGTCATTCCCGCGGTGCGCGCGCCACGTGACTCAGCGGGGTCTCCCAGGCGGCGGAATCCGTCACTGGGAAGCGCCTGCCAGACACATCCTCGGCGGTGATCCGGATGAAGCGATTCTTTGCTCCGGGCTGCCAGGGAAACACATCGAGGGCGACGGTCTCCCGCAGTTCATCCGGGTCGTTGATCACCTTCGCCTGGCCCTTGAGTACGACGCTCCAGGCGGTGTCGGTCTCGGGTTCGTACCCGTCGACCTCGAACGCCGTCGCCGGGTGCTCGCGGATGGCGTCGACCTTCGTTCCCTCTCCGGAGCGGAAGACGATCGCCGAGTGCTCGACGGCGTAGTTGACGGGGAAGATGTCGGGTCCGTCAGGGCCGATGACTGCCAGGCACCCGATCGTCGTACTGCGGAGGTATTCCCAGCAGTCGTTGATGTCCAAGATCATGTTCGACTTCGCGTCCATCTCTCTTCCTCTCCTCGGGGCGGAAGGATGCCACGTGAGTGGGGCATCGCCATCATCAGGTTCTACGAAGTGTAGATTAAAGCGGCTCACAAGGGAACGATGAGCCACAGTCTGGTCTCTGCCATCTCAGCAACGTCCGCCGCACAACACATCTTCAGCCGTCCGGTGAGACCATCGAGAGACAACACGATTCAAGAGCACGATTGAAGAGTACGGAGGAGACAGCTTATGCGTATGTCCAACAAGGTAGCCGTGATCACCGGTGGCGCCAGCGGAATAGGCCTGGCGGCGGCGCATCGCTTCGCCGCCGAAGGCGCGTCCGTCGTCATCGGCGATTTGGACGAGAAGCACGCCCAGGCCGCGGCCCAGGAAATCACCGACGCGGGCGGAACCGCGATCGGCGTTGCCGTGAATGTGCTTGAGGAAGCATCGATCGCCGCACTCATCGCCCGGGCCGTGGATGAATTCGGCAACCTGCACGTACTGTGCAATCACGTCGGGGGCAGCAATCCGCGCAAGGACCTGGACCTGCTGCGGATGGACATGGATGAATTCGACAAAACCATGGCCCTGAACGTGCGCAGCACGGTACTGGGGTCCCGATTGGCGCTGCCGCACATGATCGAAGCCGGCGGCGGGTCCATCATCAACACCGCATCGGTCGGCGGGCTCTCAGGGGACTATCTGCAATCCGCCTACGGCACCGCCAAGGCGGCGGTGATCCGTCTGACCCAGTACATCGCTACGCAGTACGGCCCCCAGATGGTGCGCTGCAACGCGGTGGCACCGGGCGCCATCTCCACCCCGGCACTGCGGGACAATCTCTCCGAGGACGAGATCGAGGCCATCAAGGGGCACAATGCGCTCCCATTCCTCGGCGAAGCTGAGGACATCGCCAATACGATGCTCTTCTTGGCCTCGGACGAGTCCCGCTACCTGACCGGTCAGCTCCTCGTCGTCGACGGGGGCATGAGCAGTCACAGCTCCATTGCTGAAGACCGTCGAGGCTTCATGCCCAATTGAGGATGCCCGCAGCCGCGAACATGATGCAGCTACCCCGCGTTTGGAGTAACACCGATGACGAATCGACTGAAGAGCACGACCAGCCCCTACCTGCGCCAGCATTCCGAGAATCCGGTTGACTGGTGGCCCTGGAGCAAAGAGGCCCTCGCCGAGGCGGCCCGTCGTGACGTGCCACTGCTCATCTCGATCGGTTACTCCACATGCCATTGGTGCCACGTCATGGCCCACGAATCCTTCGAGGACGAGGCCATTGCGCGCGTCATCAATGAGAACTTCCTCCCGATCAAGATCGACCGCGAAGAGCTGCCGGACATCGACGCCTATTACATGAACGCCCTGCAGGCGATGCGCGGACAGGGTGGGTGGCCGATGACGATCTTCGCCACGCCTAAGGGCAGTCCCTTCTATGCCGGGACGTACTTTCCGCCGGCACCGCGGAGGAACCTGCCTGCGTTCACGCAGGTGCTCGGCGCAGTGTCCCAGTCGTGGACGGATCGCCGCGCCGAGGTGAACGAGATGACCCAGCGCATGGATCGTGGGCTGGCCGATATGGCCAGCGCCGTCTCTGACGCACTGCCTGCCGAGGCCGCATCCGAACTGCTCAGCGCCGAGGAACTCGACTCGGCAGCCGAGTCCCTGCTCGATTCCTACGACCCGGCGTGGGGTGGGTTCGGCAAGGCACCGAAGTTCCCACCGCTGATGAACCTCATGCAGCTCCTGGCCACGTTCGTGCGCTTGGGCGGGACCACCTCGGCGAGGGAGAAGGCACTTGGGCCTGACATGGTCGACCGGTTGGGAGCCGACGGACATCTCGAGGGCGAACTCGTCCTCGACTGCCTCATCGCGGCCCGCAGCACCTTCGCGCGGATCGCCAGCGGCGGCATGCGTGACCAGGTGCGCGGCGGCATCGCCCGCTACAGCGTCGACCGGCAGTGGTTCGTGCCGCACTTCGAGAAGATGGCCTACGACAATGCGCTCTACCTGCGCGCCGCCGTCGTGTGGGCGAAGGTCGAACGCGCCCTCAACCCGGATTCGAAGTGGCTGGCGCTGGCCGAACGCGAAGTCACCGACACCGCGAACTTCCTCACCGCGGACATGTCCGATGGTGACCGCTTCATCGCAGCGCTCGACGCTGACTCACTCAATGCTGAGGGAGTGATGGAGGAAGGCGCCGCGTACGTCGTCACACCCGAGGAGTTCGCCGAGGTGGGGGAGGACGGCCTGCTGCAGCTCGTCGATTCGCCCGCCGCCGGAGAGCTCTCCGGTTCCGTCGTCGCCGCCATTCGAATCATCGACTGGCTGGGCATGGACGATGTGCCCTTCGACGAGGAGCACCCGGCCCCGTGGACCACCTCGGCGACGGTCGCACAGCAGGACAGACTCAGAGAACTGCTGGCTCAGCGACCCCAGCCCGCACGGGACGAGAAGACGATCACCGAATGGAATTCGCTGGCGATCACGGCACTGGCCGAAGCAGCGCTGTACACCGGTGGTGTCGACGAGGCGGGTGCTGGTGCTGGTGAGCCCGGCGTGGGGCGCACCGGAGTAAGTGGCACCGGCGATTCCGCAGTCGCCGATTCGGCGGTGAACTGGGGGAGTGCGGCGATGCATCTGTGGGACGCGATGCTGGCACGCTTCGGCGACTCCGCTGCAGGCAGTGACCGCGACTCGGACGTGGGCGCCGATAGTTCCAGCGCCAGTTCGGATACGGGGCTCCATGTCCGCCGCAGCTTCACCGGTGACAGGCCGGGACCAGGCCAAGCCGGACTCGCTGACTGGGCACAGTTCATCACCGCCGGCATCACGGTCAGCCAACTGCCGGACGCATCGGTGCAGGTGAGCGATCTGATGTCTGCGAGCGCGACGATGTTCACAGACTTCACCGCCGAGGGCGAAACGCTCGAGGTCTTCGACTACATGGGTGACGAGATCCTGGGTGTGAGAGCTTCCGACCCGGTGGACAACACAGTGCCCTCCGGCAGATCCGCCGCAGCAGAAGTCGCACTCCTGCTCGCGGAGATCGGTGTGGAGGGCAGCTCTGAGGCTGGTTCGACGGGCACCGCTTCGGCTGAAGGCTTGAGCACAAGCGGGCTTCTGGATCTGCGCGACCGTCTGCTCGGCGTCTATCGGGCGCTCGCCGGTCGAGCCCCACGCGGCTGTGGCCACGCGCTGTGGCAGTCAGAACGGGCACTCAACCCGGTTCGCGTCGCCACCCGTGATGCTGCGCTGTCGGGTATCGCGGCCAGGCATCCGGTGGTCACGCTGATCACTCGCTCAACCGGCGTTCCGGCTGAAAGCGGTGGCGAGGTCGAGGTGCCCGACGGCACTGCCATCGTCTGCCGGGGAACGCAGTGCTCGCTGCCTGTGACCACGGTTGAGGAGCTGATAGGGCTGCTGGATACCTGAGGCACCACCGCAGTCGAACAGGTGCTCGCTTCAGTCGACGAGGCGCAGTCCCCGGAAGCGGTTGAGGGCGGCCGCGATCTCCTGCGGGCGGGGTCGGGCGACGTGTCCCGGGTGGTCGCGGTTGCCGGTCAGACCGTCGACCCCCTGCGCATCGAGCATGTCTTCGACCTCCGCCAGAGCCTCGGTGAGTGAGACCCGGTCGTCGAAGATCTCTGACATGTATTCGAGTGCCTCGGCGATGCCCGTGGTCTGCTGTGGGTCGACGAGTTGGGAGACGGCGGACAGGTCGATGAAGGCCTTGCCGAACTGGACCTGGCCCAACCCTTTCGCCTTCGCTGACTTCGTCTTCGAGCTGGGACGCAGTGCCTTCGCCGTCGGGATTCGGGGCTGTGGGGTGGTGAATACCTCTCCAGCCGTTTCGACAGCCGCTTCGGCCGGGTTGCGCGGTGCACTCACGTCCGAATGGTCCCCCACCGCGGCGCTGTCCGGCTCGACATTGCCTGTCAGGTCCGCGGCGCTCACACCGACGAGTTCATGCGCTGTCTCGGTGACCTCCTGAGGCACGTAGGCGTCGAGGGCGATGACACGGTCTGCGACCTCGAAGAACGCACTCGAACCACCGGCGACGAGCACTGTGGAGACGCCTCGGCGGGTGAACAGCGGCCGGATGCGGTCGACGAACGGGGTGATGGGTTCGCGGTTGGCCGGGATCAGCGCCCGCATCCGATCGTCGCGGATCATGAAGTTCGTCGCCGAGGTGTCCTCGTCGATGAGCAGCGAACGTGCACCGACCTCCACGGCCTCAACGAGGTTGGCCGCCTGTGACGTGGACCCGCTCGCGTTCGTGGTGGTGAAGGCTCCTGTGTCAGTGCCGGATGGCAGATTGTTGATGAAGGGTGAGATGTCGTCGCCGGTGACGGCGCGACCGTCCTCGGCCCGGATGGAGGTGGCACTGGGTTCCGTGATGACCCATTCCCGGCCGTCGCCTGTTATATGCGGGTAGACGCCGCGCTCGAGAGCGCGCAGAATCGTCGACTTCCCGTGATAGCCGCCGCCGACGATGACTGTGACGCCACGCGGGATCGCCATGCCTGTGAGACTGCGTCCGCTCGAGAGCGTGACGGTGTGCTCGAGTGATGCCGGGCTGCTGAAGGCCACGGCGCTGGAATCCATCGGCAGATCCGAATCGCCTGCTCGCCTCGGCAGGATCGCACCGTTGCCGATGAACGCGAGGAGGCCTTCCTCGCCGAGGTGGTTGCGCAGTTCCTGCTGATCTCGGTGGAGCTGAACATGCTCGCGCAGATCGTCGCCGGAGAGATTTGAGTGGACGAACATCGCCTGGGCGAGCTCGGGGACGTCGCGGGTGAGGATGTCGGCAGCCTGGTGACCCAGGATGCGTCTGCCGCGAGCCGGGAGATTGACGAGCAGACGCGCCTCGAGTCCCTCGTCATCGATGACGACATTGGTGCGCTCAAGCACCTCCTGGCCCGGACGTCCGAGGATGATCGCGCGCCGGTCATTGCGGTGCAGGAACGAATCGCCGACGCGGAAGAGGAAATCAGAGGCCGCGATGCGATCCGACCGGTCGGTGGTGATATCAGTGGGGAACCCCGCCTCGGAGCGATTGATCCTGATCCGGACCTTCGACGGCGATGCGAAAGGGTCAACCTGGACCCGGTCGATGAACACGGTGACCGGGCCGAACTCGTAGCTGCCACGGATCTGCTTGTAATTTCCGTAGCTGCGGCCATCGAGGCTGTGCAGGGTGGAGGCGAGATTCGATCGTTGGGAGTTCATTCGTGGAATGCTACTTGATCGAGGTCAACAGTGGCCAAGACAGGACCCGCCGTCCCGCGCTTCGCCAGGGCCGGTCGCCTCGGATCCATTGCGCGAACCAGGCTTTCGTCGGCTCTGCGATCAGCCGCGTTCGCGCCCCAGATAGAACGTGGCGGCGTTGTCCCAGCACACGGCGGTGAGCTCCTCGGGTGACAGGGTGTCACGGATGATGTCGAAGTCTGAGTCCTCGAATGGTCGAGGTGCTCTGGTGGAGGGCAGGTCGGTTCCCACCATGAGTGCCGAAGGGTCGACATCGACGATTGCTCGCATAGCGGTGGCAGGATCGAGTTCGATGCGGCCGAAGCCTGTCGCCTTCACCTTGACGCCTCGTTCGACCAGCTTCAGCAGGGCGGGCAGGCCGTCGCTGTGCATGCCGAAATGGTCAATGCTCACGGCGGGCAGTCCGGCGATGCGGTGACCGAGGTCCTCGTCGATGGTGCGGGCATCGATGTAGAGCTCCGAGTGCCATCCAGCGAGATCATGGACCCGTCGGGCCATGTGGTCAAGATCGTCCAGAGCTGAAGACCCGCCTCGAGCGACGTTGAAGCGCAGTGCTCTCACGCCGTTGCGGTCGAGTTCGAGGATGCGATCGTCGGACGTGTCGGCTGGAAGCTGAGTGACGCCGACGAAATCGGGGCCAAGAGTGCTCAGGGCGTCGATCAGGAAACACTGATCGAACCCTTGGAACGACCCAGAGACCACTGCTCCACCGGCAATGCCCAGGCCACCGGCAATGCCCAGGCCACCAGCAATGCCTAGGCCACCGACGCGCATCAGATAGTCCTCGACCGTGAAGGGGTCGGGCAGGTAGCCGTTGTTCTCGACCAGAGGATGTTTCGGATCGATGATGTGCAGGTGCGCGTCGAAGACCGGGGTCGGAGAATCCATGGTCTCCACCTCCCCTCGTGTTCGGCAAGACACGTTTCATCTCAATGAATGGCGCCACGGCAGCCGCAACGTTCACCTTCTGCTAAGCGGTCCTGTCAGAAGTCTCGCCCCGACCGTTCTGGTGGCAGCTGCCTCAACGGTGGAGCCACGTGGGTTCGCCGAAAGGGATCGGTCGAAGTTTCATAGCCCACCTTCAAAGCGGGGCTATGAAACTTCGATCGGTCAGCGACCCCAGCAACCGCGAGCGACCCCAGCAATCACCCCTGCAGGAACGCCTTCGCAGCAACACCGAGTGCCACAACGTCATCGATGGCAACCATTTCGCGGGCCGAGTGCATCGAATACAGTGCTGGCCCCACATCGACGGTGGTCATGCCCAGGCGAGTCGCGGTCAGCGGGCCGATCGTCGATCCACAGGGCATCGCGTTGTTGGACACGAAGTTCTGGTATTCGCCCCCGGCCGCCGTGCACGCCTGCGACCAGGCGGCGGTGCCCACAGCATCCGTGGCATAGCGCTGCTGGGCGTTGAGTTTCAGCAGGGGACCGCCGCCGAGGCGGGGACGGATATGAGGATCGTGGCGTTCGGGATAGTTCGGGTGGGCGGCATGCCCCGCGTCGGAGGACACGCAGATCGATGAGGCGAGTGCAGCCAAGTAGTCACTGCGCGTCGAGGCCGGGAACAGGGAGGCGATGATGCGTTCGGTGACGTCGGCGAGGAACGGCCCGCAGGCACCGGACCGTGAGTTCGACCCGATCTCCTCATGATCGAACCCGGCGAAGAGCGCAACGGCCTCGAGGCCCGAAGCGTCGACATCGACCAGGGCGTTGACGCCGGCGTAAACGGACAGCAGGTTGTCCAACCTCGGCGAGGCGAAGAACTCCTCCTGGGCACCGAAGAGGCTGGGGGACTGAACGGGGATCGTGTAGACGTCGTGTCCCACGACCTGCTCAGGATCCACCTCGGCGGAGGCGGCGAGGATCTCGATGACATCGGCTTCAGCCAGGTCTGCCAGACCGATGATCGGAGTGGTGTGGCGCTGCTTGTCCAGTGTCAGACCGTCATTGACCTGGCGGTCGAGGTGGATGGCCAGCTGCGGGATGCGCGCGATGGGCGGGGTCTGGGCGAGGACGACGGAACCGTCGGCGAGGCTGAGCTGCCCGGCCAGCGCCAGTTCCCGGTCGAGCCACGAGTTGAGCAGCGGCCCGCCGTAGATCTCGACGCCGATCTGGCGGGTGCCCTCGGCGATGAACTCCTCGCCCGGTTTGAGCTTGAAAGCTGGGGAGTCCGTGTGAGAACCGAACACGCGGAAGCCTGGAATCGGGCCGGAAGGTCCACCAGAGTCGGCATCGGAGGCACCAGCTTTGCTTGCTGGAGTCCGCCATGCGATGATCGCACCGTCCCGGATGACATAGTGGCCCTGACCAGGCTCGAGTGACCAAATCTCGCGCTCGTCGAGTCGGAGGAAACCTGCGGTCTCCAACCGTGCGGCCGCCGTCGCGGTGGCATGATAGGAGCTGGGAGAAGAACTGATGAAGTCTGTCAGATCGGCTGCGACCTGGGTTTTCGTGCATGGTCTCACGGGGGATGTACTCATTTTCACAGCCTATCGTTTGCGGTAGCTTTGGCCACAAGGACATTGGTTCTCGAATCTGCGTCGACACGGCGGCGGGTGAGGGGCTGGTGCCGCAGGAGCCATCGACTGCTCGGGCTTCGTTGTTCAACGCCCGAGAACCAGCGCCGAAAAGCAACACGATGCAAGGAGTGTTCGAAGTGAACCAGTTCGTGACCGAATGGAACACATGGCGGGATTCTAGGAACTCGGCGCTGGCGACTCCTTTCGGCTGGCTGAGCGTGTCCGGTCTGCACTGGCTCGACGAAACCACGACGTGGCCCGACGCCCCAGGAACCTTCACCGTCGACGACGGCTGGGTCAGCGTGACCTTGGAACCCGGGACCAAAGCCGGTCCTGCCGCTGCGACCTTCGACCTCATGAGCAAGTCCGCCGAGGCGGGCCCGAACACCAGCGAAGCGTCTCCCTCCAGCTCGGCCTCGGTGCCCAGTGACACCACGATTCTGCCGAAGATCCCAGAGGTCTCCGGTCCCGAGGTGCGAGTCAAAGAGAACGGGTTCAGCGCGAAGCTGCCCACCAATGGGTCCCTCCAGTGGTTCACTGTCGGCAATGTGCTCTACGAACTCATCGACCGTTCTGGTCGGATCGGAATTCGGGTGCGTGATGCCAAGTCGCCGCTGCTGGGCAAGTTCTTCGAGGTGCCCGTCTTCGACCCCGACCCCAGCTTCGTGTTCCTCGCCAAGTTCACTCCCTTCGAGACGCCGGAGGTGCACGCGATCAGCACGGCGCAGGACGACCTGAACGTGGAGACTGCGGCAGTCGGAACCGTGTCCTTCACCAGCGAAGCCGGCGAGGTGAGGCTTCTGGCCACAGGCAACCCCGCCAGCGGGCTGCAGCTCGACTTCCACGACTCCACGAATGGCGTCTCCACACCCGCGTGGAGAACCCTGGACTTGGGCATCCCGAACCATGACGGCTCACTGGTCGTCGATTTCAACCGGGCCGTCAACTACCCATTCGCGTTCACCGCCTTCGCCACCTGCCCGGCACCGGTTGAGGGCAACGTCGTTCCCTTCGACGTCACCGCGGGAGAGCGCACCCCACCTTTCTACTTCTCCGAGGCCGGCATCAACGTGCCATTCCTGTTCTACGTGTGGTGGGACGAGGAAAGCGCCAAGGTGACCCGGCCGTGGTACGCCCGCTTCGGGGTCGACACCACACTTATCAACCCGAACCACGATGACGTTGCACAATCGCTGGTCGGCTTCGACGGCGTCGCCATGTCCGGAGGGGACCTCACCCCACTGACTCGCAAGGCGAGGTCGCACCTGGTCAAGGTCGCGACCGAGGCATTGACCTCCCGTATCCCCGTGATCGGCATCGGCGCCTATGCCGAGTTCGTCGTCCGAGCACAGCGCGAACTGCGCGAATCCGAGGGGTACGCCGACGGCATCGAGCAGGAGTACTCGGGCACCGATGGCAAGCTGCTCATCGTGATGAACAATGAGCTGATGCCGCAGCGCGCCGGATTCGACGTTGTCCATACCGATGCCAGCGGTCTCCTC
This sequence comes from Brevibacterium sp. CBA3109, assembly GCF_040256645.1. NCBI lineage: Bacteria > Bacillati > Actinomycetota > Actinomycetes > Micrococcales > Brevibacteriaceae > Brevibacterium > Brevibacterium koreense. The sequence continues at coordinate 341,554 of NZ_CP158281.1, forward strand.
TACGTCGAGATGCCTTATGACATCCCACTGGAATCAGGCTTCTCCGAGATCGACGAGTTCGAGGCCGCGATGCACGCGGATGCCCCGATCAACAGCTGGGAAGAGTTCGACTACCGCATGGTCTGCCTCATCCGCCAGCACCGCTGAGCCGAGGGCAGGGGGCTGCGGGAGTGCATGGCTGCCTGTGCTCGTACTCTCCCACAACTACCTGACGGCGGCCCAGCAACCTCGCGCAAGGTTGCTGGGCCGCCGTCAGGTAGTTTTAGTGGGACAGTCCAGCTAGCCAGCACAGCTAGCCAGCCTGGCCGCCAGACCGCTTCATCAAGCTTTTACCAGACTTGACCAGACTTCACCAGGCTCTACCAGATGGTGACGCGCTCCTCGGGAGCCAGGTACATGCCGTCGGATTCTGTGACGCCGTAGGTGTCGTGGAAGGCGGTCATGTTCTTCACGACCTGGTTGCAGCGGAACTCCTCCGGTGCGTGCGGGTCGATGCTCAGCCGTCGCACGCGCTCCTCGGTGCGCATCTTCGCCCGCCAGGCCTTCGCCCAGGCCTCGAAGAAGGTTGCAGCTTCATCCGACGAGGGCTCCCGTTCAAGCTCCAGCTCAAGTGCCTTCCAGCCGATGGACAGTCCGCCCAGGTCTCCGATGTTCTCACCCACGGTCAGCGCGCCGTTGACGTGCTGCGATGGGTCCAGGCCGGACGGAACCAGCGTCTCGTACTGGGCGATGAGGGCATTGGTGCGCTCCTCGAAGCGCTCCCGGTCCTCGGCCGTCCACCAGTCGACGAGGTTGCCATCGCCGTCGAAGCGTGAGCCCTGGTCGTCGAAGCCGTGTCCGATCTCGTGGCCGATGACCGCGCCGATGGCACCGAAGTTCGCTGCCACGTCACCGGAGGCGTCGAAGAACGGCGGCTGCAGGATCGCGGCCGGGAAGACGATCTCGTTCATCACCGGGTGGTAGTAGGCGTTGACGGTCTGCGGTGTCATCAGCCATTCGGTGCGGTCGATCTCCTTGCCGATGCGCTTGATCTGGCGCACGTGCTCGGCACGGGAGCAGCGTCGAACATTGCCCACCAGATCCGAGGAGTCGATCGCGGCCGGGTACTCGCGCCACACCTCGGGGTAACCGACCTTCGGAGTGAACTTCGAGAGCTTGACCAGGGCCTTCTGCTTCGTCTCCTCGCTCATCCAGTCGAGTTCGTTGATCGACTTGTCGTAGGCCTTGATGAGCATCTCGACGAGGTGGTCGATGGCATCCTTGGCTGCCGGCGGGAACTCACGAGCCACATAGAGTTTGCCTACAGCCTCGCCGAGGAGGCCCTGCACCAGCCCGACACCGCGCTTCCAGCGCTCCCGCAGTGCAGGGGTGCCCGAGAGAGTGCGCGCGTTGAAGTCGAAGTTCTCCTCGACGATCTCATCGGTCAGCAGCGAGGCCGTGGCGGAGAGGACGCAGAAGCGCAGCCAGGTCTTGATCGTCTCGATGTCGGTGCGCTCCCACACCTCGGCCATGCCGGTGACGAAGGAGGGCTGGCCGATGACCAGGTAGGTCAGTTCGCCATCGACGTCGGCGGCCAGCGAAGAGAACCAGGAGTCGAAGTCGAAGCCCGGGCCCAGTTCGCGCAGCTCATCGACCGTGACCTTGTTGTAGGTCTTCTCCGCGTCACGGCAGGCGACCCGGTCCCAGTGGTGGCGGGCCAGGGAGGTTTCGAAGGCCATCACCTTGGCGGCCACCTCGGTGTCGGAGATCCCGCTCATGGCACCCAGCCCACCGAGGGCGGACATCTTCTTCACGTGATCGACGAACTTCACGCGCACCTCGGCGTGGTCGTCGTTGAAGTAGTAGTCCTCGTCTGGCAGGGAGATCCCGGCCTGGTCGAGGTAGAGGGCGTAGATGTCGGAGTCCTTCGCATCAGCGGTGACGTAGCCGCCGAGGACCCCGCCGATGCCTTCGACCTCGAGGCGACCGAGCAGATTCGCCAGCTCCGACTTGTCCTCGGCCGCGTCGATGGCGGCGAAGGAGGAATCGAGGGGGCTGACTCCGAGTGAGTTGATCTGCTCGAGATCCATGAACGAGGAGTACACGTCGGCGACCTTCTGGCCTTCGCTGCCCGGCTCCTGCGGGGCGTCGGTCACGGCGGTGATGATGTCGCGGACCTTGGTCTCAGCGGTGTCGAAGAGCTCGCGCATCGCGCCGTCGCCGGCACGGTCGTCGGGGATGGTGAACGAGTCGATCCATTCGCCGTTGGTGTGGCGGAACAGATCGTCCTGAGGGCGCGCCGAAGCGTGAGATGCAACAGATGTCATGGTGCAACAGTATCGTGATCAACAGGCACAATGGTCAGGAGTCACCGGGGCGAATGTGGCCCGATGGCCAGCCCCAGTTCGACGAGGAGGAACGTATGAGTCTCGCATCCGTGGTGTTCGTGTGCACGGGCAACATCTGTCGTTCGGTCACGGCCGAGCGTGTGCTCCAGCATCACCTGGCCCGCGCCGGCGTCGAGGCGGTCGTGGACTCGGCCGGCATCAGTGATGAGGAGGCCGGCAACCCCATCGACCCCACCCAGGCTCGGGTGCTGAGAACCGCCGGTTACCGCACCGAGGCTCATGTCGCACGCCAGATCACCTCCGAATGGTTGGCCGAGCGAGACGTGGCGATCGCGATGACCCGCAGGCATTACCGTGCCCTGCAGAAGCTCATCGAAGACCTCCCCGCCGAGGCGGCCCCGAAGCTGCGTATGCTGCGCGAATTCGATCCGCGGGTGGCTGGGGAAGAGACCGTCGATGCCCCCGCACCGGACGTCGCCGACCCGTGGGCGGGGCAAATGAAGGATTTCGAAGAAACTGTTGAGACAATAGAGGTGTCCGTGCCGGGAATCATAGACTATCTGCACTCTTTGGCCGAGCAGACTCGGTGATACTGAAGGTATTCGTTGAAGGAGAATTTCACATGACTCGAACCACGTGGTCCGCTCTCAAGCTCGGCTTCGCCGCACTGCTGGTGGCCGCCTTGAGTGTCTTCGCATTCGCCCCGGCCAGTGCCCACGACCAGCTCGTCTCCTCGACACCTGAGGACGGATCGAAGCTCGACCAGCAGCCGGAATGGATCGAAATGACCTTCTCCGGTGACATCCAAGAGGTCGGCTCCGAGGTCAAGGTCGTCACCGATGGCACGGATGTCTCTGCCGGTGAGCTCACCGTTGACGGCAAGAAACTCAGCTCGGCTCTGCCCGAGAACCTCAAGCCAGGCGACTACACGGTCACCTGGCGTGTGGTCTCCCAGGACGGCCACCCGATCTCCGGTGACTTCGACTTCACCATCGCCGATGCCGAAGGCGCCGGCGGCTCGGTCGAAGAATCCTCACCGGCCGGACTCGGCGGCGGAGTCGTCGACGAGCCGGGCAAGAACACCGAAGAGCGTGGCGAGATCGGCGAATCGACCGGCAGCGACTCCGGCATGTCGACTCCGATGATCGTACTGCTGGGCGTCGGCGGTCTGGCCATCATCGTCATCGTCGTCCTCCTCATGCGCCGTAAGGCCCAAGGTCTGCCCGGCACCACCCAGGGTGACGAATCCGGCGACGGTCCGAAGGACGACTGAGGCTGGGGACCATCCGCTGAACGCGGAGGGTCGATTCAATGAGTGCGGTGGCTGCGCTTCGAGACCGGTGCAGCTGATCACACGACCGAGGCCCTGGGTGCGAAAGCGCCTAGGGCCTTGGTCGTTGAGCAAGCGTTCGCAGCCGCAATGGCTGAAGAGGCAGTTCTCGGCAGCCGTTCTGGTAGTTTGGGCACAGAGATGCTGAGCGCTCGATGCGCTGAGATCGTGGTTGTCTACAGACAGAGTTGTCCGACATGACAGGGAGCCCTCATGCAGAAAGTATCGTTGACGGCGTTGATGCGACACCAGCTGGAGATCGCCAAAGGTGCATCGAGTGGGCGCAGCGCCCAGACCGTCTACGGCGGCCATGAACGCATCCTGCGGCAGACGATGATTGCCCTGCGCGCCGGGACAGGGCTGCAAGAGCATGAGAATCTGGGGGAAGCGACCTTGCATGTACTGTGCGGACGAGTGACCCTCGTCGGGCCAGAGGCGCGCTGGAACGGTTCACCTGGCGACCTCATGTTCATCCCTGACGCCGCCCATGCTCTGGAAGCAGTCGAGGACTCTGTGGTGGTCCTGACCGTTGCGAAACTACGCTGAGGCAGATCGTGGGGCCCACGTGTGGATCGCCCCATCTCTCATCACCCACGGAATAGAATCCTGCAGTGCCGCTGTTGTGCTCAACAGTTGATTTTGCACTCTCGATCGAAGGACCGTATCGCTTTGTCCGTTCCGCTGAACATTCTTGACCTCGTTCCCATCCGTGAAGGATCCACTGCCCGCCAAGCGATCGACACCTCGATGAGTGCCGCGCGTGTGGCTGATGAGCTGGGTTACCGACGTCTCTGGTTCGCTGAGCACCACAACACCACGGGACTGGCCGCGAGTGCCACGGCGCTGCTCATCTCCCAGGCGGCGTCGGTGACTGAGAAGATTCGTGTGGGATCGGGCGGAGTGATGTTGCCCAACCATGCTCCGCTGATGGTTGCGGAGCAGTACGGGACCCTGGCCAACTTCCACGGCGATCGCATCGACCTGGGGCTGGGACGTGCGCCGGGCACCGATGGAATGACGGCGCAGGCGCTGAGCCGATCTTCGGCCGAACCGCAGTCCTTCGCGCAGAACATCTATGACATGCAGGGCTGGTTCAGTGCTGAGGGCAAGGCTCACACCACGCCGATCCAATCTGCCGTCTCAGCTGGGATGAATGTCCCGATCTGGGTGCTGGGTTCGACGATGAACGGTGCCTCGATCGCCGGGCAGCTGGGGCTGCCATTCTCGCTGGCTTCGCACTTCGCCCCCGACCAGATCGACGCTGCCATCAAGGTCTACCGCGATTCGTTCACCGCCGAGGCGCCCACCGCGCAGATCGACAAGCCCTACGTCATGGCCGGCATCAACGTCATGGTGGCCGAGACCGACGAGGAGGCCCAGCGCGAGTTCACCTCGGTGCGGCAGATGTTCGCAGACATCGGCCGCGGTCGCCGCCGGCGACTCCAGCCGCCGATCGATCCACAAGACGTAGAGGGTGGTGAGAACCCGATGCTCCAGATCAGTGCCGTGGGCTCACCGGAGACAGCCACCCGTCAGATGTCGGAATTCGTCGAACGCACCGGCGCGGATGAGCTCATCACCGTCACCTATGCCTATGAGCCTGCAGTGACGGAGCGTTCCCTGAGGCTCCTCGCCGACGCCTGGTTCTGAGTCGGTCCCATCCAGGCACTAGCCGTCCGACTCACACGGTCGCGACTGTTATTGCGGCTATCACAGCGGCCGTGGCCCCGTTCACTGCGGCTGGTACGCCCTTGACAGCATCTGCGACCGAGGCTGATTCCCTGTTCGACTTCTCGATGGCTTTGACGTGCCGTTCGCACCACTCCTGCCCACAGGTTCTGCTCGGCCTTCCAGGATTGGAACGAGCGTCGCACGCAGGGTCTCTTCGGGGCGGCGGTTCTACTCGGGCCATGGGGTGCTTGGAAGCCGAAGAGATCAGCTAGGTCGGCAAACTGGTGGCGACCACTTCACTGACGAACACCTGCCGCTTCACCTAGGCTGTGATGATGGAGATGAGACCGTGAGCCAGGAACCGCCGTCACTGTTCGAACCCGATGACGCAGGTCGTCCGCTTGCCGACAGATTGCGTCCGGAGACCCTCGAGGACGTGCTCGGGCAAGAGCATCTGCTCGGGCCCGACGCACCGATCGGTCGGATGGTCGCCGAACGCCGTCTGGTCTCGATGGTGCTCTGGGGGCCGCCGGGCTGTGGGAAGACAACCATCGCGCGCCTGCTGGCAGAACGCACCGATCTCGCATTCGAACCGATCTCAGCGACCTTCTCCGGTGTGGCCGAACTCCGCAGAGTCTTCCAATCAGCAGCCAAGAGGCGTGAGCTCGGGCAGGGCACGCTGCTGTTCGTCGATGAGATCCACCGTTTCAACCGCGCTCAGCAGGACTCCTTCCTCCCCTACGTGGAGGACGGCACCGTCGTACTCGTCGGCGCGACCACGGAGAATCCCAGCTTCGAGCTCAACTCCGCACTGCTCTCCCGTGCTCAGGTGTTCGTCCTCAAACGCCTCGACGAGCCGACGCTGACCACGCTCATCGACCGCGCCGAGGAGGCCACAGGCAGAAGACTGCCACTTGATGAGCAGGCACGGCAGGCATTGGTGGCGATGGCCGATGGTGACGGCCGCTACCTGCTCAACCTCATCGAGCAGCTTCAGACTGTCGGTGAGACGCTCGACACCGCTGGCCTGGCTGTTCTGGTTCAGCAGCGTGCGCCGATCTACGACAAGGGGCAAGAGGGGCATTACAACCTCATCTCTGCCCTGCACAAGTCGATGCGCGGCTCCGACCCCGATGCGTCACTGTACTGGTTGGCACGAATGCTCGACGGCGGCGAGGACCCGCTCTACATTGCCCGACGTCTGATTCGATTCGCCAACGAGGATATTGCGATCGCCGATCCCCAAGCCGTCCACCAGGCCATGGCGGCATGGAATGTGTACGAGCGGCTCGGATCTCCGGAAGGCGAACTCGCCGTCGCCCAAGCCGTCGTCTATCTCGCCACCGCACCGAAGTCCGTCGCGGTCTACTCGGCGTTCAACGCCGCGCGGAAGCTTGCGAAGAAGACCGGGTCACTCATGCCGCCGGCGAATATCCTCAATGCTCCGACCAAGCTGATGAAGAACCTCGGCTACGGGGAAGGCTATGAGTACGATCCGCACACGAAGGGAGGCTTCTCGGGGGCGAATTACTTCCCCGAGGAGATGGAGCCGGAGAGAATGTACCGGCCCACCGGCAATGGCTACGAACGTGTCATCGCCGAAAAACTGGCTGAGTGGGAACGGATGCGTACTGAGAAACGGACGCAGGAAGAACAGGATGGTGAGGGGACCGAGGTCTGAGGACTGACCGCAGTGAGCCACCTCGGCGCCAGTTCTGACGAAGATCTACGATGACAACAGTTCGCAACGACCGGATAGGAATCGACACCATGCTCGGAAGAACACGCCAGAAGCCATCACCTGCAGTCACCGCCTTCATCGACATCATGGGCAGACGCCATGTGCTCACCTCATCCCGGGCCACTGAGCCCTACGCCAAGGGCAATCGCTTCGGCGGAGGCAGCGTGCTCGCGGTCCTCAAACCGGGCAGCCTCGTCGATATGTGGCGGTCCCTGCAGGTCTGCGTCGATCACGACCTCATCGTCATCCCGCAGTCGGCGAACACCGGACTGACCGGAGGATCTGGCCCCGGTGACCAGGACTACGACCGCGAGATCGTCATCATCTCCACCCTGCGCATCAACCAGATCCACCTCATCAACGACGCCCGCGAAGCCCTCTGCCTGGCCGGTTCGACACTCTATGAACTCGAAGACGCATTGGCCCCGCACGAACGCGAACCGCACTCGGTGATCGGGTCATCTTCGATCGGTGCCTCGGTCGTCGGCGGGATCGCCAACAACTCCGGCGGCAGTCAGATCCGCAAGGGACCGGCATTCACCAAACATGCGATCTTCGCGCGAGTCAACGAGACAGGAAAGGTCGAGCTCGTCAACCATCTGGGCATCAGCCTCGGATCCGATCCGGCGCATATCCTCGATAGACTCCAGCGCGGAGACTGGAGTGAAGAGGACGTCACGCCCGCGCCGGAAGACAGCGCCGACACCGAATACAGTGAGCACGTGCGCGAGATCGTCGACTCTCCAGCCCGCTACAACGCCAACCCGAAGTTCCTCTTCGAAGCTTCCGGGTCGGCGGGCAAACTTATGGTCTTCGCCGTGCGTACCCGTACCTTCCCCAAGCAGAAGGATACGACGACCTTCTACGTCGGGACCGGCGGCCCTGCCGAGCTTGAGGCACTGCGCCGGGCGATACTGACTTCGGACATGCCCCTGCCGATCTCCGGTGAATACATGGGGCGGCCCGCTTTCGATCTCGCAGCCAAGTACGGCAAGGACACGTTCGTCTCCGTCAAGCACGCTGGCAGCCGCGAACAGATCAAGCTCTTCGCGCTGAAGAATTGGGCCAACGGGGTCTTCGCGAAGCTGCCGTTCTTCGGGCAGACCGTCGCAGATTCCATCGCGCAGGGCGCGTTCAGCTTGCTGCCGCAGCAACTGCCGGACCGAATGCTCGAGTACCGTGACCGGTTCGAACATCATCTGCTGCTCGTCGTCAGCGGCAGCCAGAAGCAGGAGACAGAGGAGTTTCTCAGAACGTTCTTCGCCGAGGCGGCCCGAGACGGGGACTTCTTCATCTGCACTGCCGATGAGGCTCAGTCCGCTATGCTTCACCGCTTCGGTGCTGCCAGTGCGGCAACCCGGTACTACAACCTCAATCGTGAAGATTCCTCGGACATGATCACCTTCGATGTCGCGCTGCGCCGGGATGAGGACGATTGGCTCGAGGTGCTGCCGGAAGAGATCTCCGCCCAGCTGCACATCAGCTCCTACTACGGTCACTTCTTCTGCCACGTCCTCCACCAGGACCATGTGGCGAAGAAGGGGGTGGACCCGGTTGCCCTCAAGAAGCAGATGATGGAGCTGCTCGAGGCGCGTGGAGCAGCAGTCCCCGCCGAACACAACTACGGCCGCCTCTACCGGGTGCCACCGGAGATGGAAGCTCACTTCAAGGAACTCGATCCCTGCAACGTCTTCAACCCCGGTGTGGGTGAGACCTCCCCACGCGAGAACTGGGCCTGAACGCAGCGCCTCACTCCACATCACCTACATTCAGCAGCAAAACGCCCCGGTGCGCCGGGGCGTTTTGTCGTTGCGGGTTTGGACTGCGCTGGTGGGCAGCGCTGACTCTGGCTGATAGACCGGCCTTCGGCGGACAGACCTGGCTCAGGTCAGTCTTCGTCTTCGATGTCCGCGGCGGCTGCGGCCTCAAGTCGTGCCTGCTTGAGCTTGCGGTAGCGGGAGACAGCCATACCGACGATCGCGGCAACTGCTCCGATGACGCCGCCGATCATGATGGAACTGCCGCTGGCGCCGCTGATGATTGTCCCCAAGCCTGCTTCGGCAAGAGGATGACCGGTGGACTGGTGGAAGCCAACGGCGAATACCCAGGCAAAGGCGATCAAGGAGGTCACGATCTGGGTGAGGACCAACCGCCTGGGTGCAGCACGTGCTGCCGCGAGCGCGAAGTCGACGCCCTCATGTTTGCAATAGCCGGAGACCGCGAAGGTCATCAGCCCTGAGCCAAGGACCAAGGGCAGAGTCCAGAGCCCGGCTCCGATGACTGCGAAGAGAACGGCGATGGCGAGGAAGGCATACATCGAGATGATCGAACCGAACATGTAGGCCCGGAGGATGACGTCGCGTTCACGTTCATCGCCCATCGACGGGTCATTGAGCCCGGCAATTCTGTTGGCAAGGGCATTGGGCCTCTTCTGCTGCCCGTTGGTGTTGCTCATTCTTCCTCCTGAAGTGAAAAGATGTCTTCCACTGTGGTGCTGAGTGCCTGGGCGATCCGAAGGGCCAGATACACGCTGGGCGCATAGTCGCCGCGTTCGGTCGCGATGATCGTCTGACGGGAGACGCCCGTGAGCTGGGCCAGCTGAGCCTGAGTGAATCCCGCTGATTTGCGAACCTGCTTGAGGCTCGAGGTCTGAACTTCCACATCGCCTCCTGACGTTAACATTCTCAATGTCAATGATTCTTTACATAAAAAGTAAAACATCATTGACATTGATGTGTCAAGAATCTTTGACATTTCAGGAGCGGTTGGAGCGTACCTATCACCGTGGATGTGTAGTCATCCCTCTGCGATGGTGCCAACAAGAGGTGACGGTGAGGGGCGGTTGTGACCCGGGCGCGTGAGTGCCAATTCATACCGCCGCAAAGGGAGGAATTAGAGCTCCGAGTGTGGGGTGCGAGGTGGAGGGGCACGAGGCTCGGCACCCAGACGGCCCAGCCAGCCTCGTCTACCCCTCGTCGGCCAGCCGTACCTGGTGGCTCCAGCGTTCCGGGTTGAGCAGCTTGAGCAGGCTCAGTGCCAGCAGGACTCCGACGATCGCGCTCCCCGCCGAACACAACTATGGGCGCCTCTACCGCGTGCCCCCGGAGATGGAAGCTCACTTCAAAGAGCTCGACCCGTGCAACGTCTTCAATCCAGGCGTCGGTGAGACCTCACCGCACAAGAACTGGGCCTGAAGCGATCCCGAGCGACTAAGCGGGGTTCTCCGCAGAGCGTTTGATACTGAGAGCATCGCTGAGCGTCTGGCCGTCAAGAATCTGCTGCCGCCACCAATTCATCGCTTTGAACATTCCGGCCCCGATGATGCCGACAATGCGATCGGATTCGTCCGTGTAGGCGGCAACGAATCGTCGGTCCTCAAGGTCCCCCTCGACCACGTGAAAGCTGTAGTGACGTGAAGGGAAGCCGAAGCTGCGCAGCTTGAGATCGTACTGGTCGGACCAGAAATACGGGAGGGACTTCGTTGCGGTGGGGGTGAGTCCCAGGATGTCGCGTGCGCAGGAGCGAGCGTGCTCGTTCGCGGTCATCCGATGTTCCACGCGCACGTAGCGTTCCTGCGTGGGATCCCACCAGGCGGCGACGTCGCCGATGGCCCAGACGTCATCGGTGGCGCGTCCGCTCGAATCACAGCGCACACCACCGGCGCCGGGGTCGTTCGGTGCGGTCAGCGGAACCGAGCTCGAACGCAGCCAATCCACGGCAGGGCGGGCCCCAACTGCGACGAGAGCCGCATCCGCAGGCACTGTTCTTCCGTCGTCGAGCCTGACCCCGGTGACCCGCCCCGAGTTGTCTTCAATGGAGCTGACGCCGTGGCCGAGTTCCAGGTTCACACCATGGTGGCGATGCAGGTCGGCGATCATGGATCCGACCTCGTCGCCGACCACGTTCTGCATCGGCAGTTCGAGAGGATCGATCATGGTGACCTCTTTGCCCAGTGAGCGGGCTACAGCGGCCACTTCTGCGCCGAGGAATCCGGCGCCTATGACTGCCAGGTGTTGAGACGTCTCCAAGTTGATTTGCAGAGACAGGGCGTCGTCAAGAGTGCGCATCACGTGGACACCTTCGAGGTGGTGTCCGAACGGCAGCTCTCGAGCGGTGACTCCGGAGGCGAGGATCAAGGCGTCATAAGCGACCTGCTCGCCGGATTCGAGGGTGACCTGATGGGCTTCGACGTCCACTGAGGCGACTTTGACCGAGAGGTGAAGGCTCACTTCGGCAGCTGCCAGCTGATCATCGGAACGCAGCTGGGCTTTTTCGGGCAACCAGGTGCCCGCCAAGATCTGTTTGGACAGTGGCGGTCTGTCGTAGGGCGCATGCCGCTCTTCACCGAAGATCAGGATCTCTCCGGCATGACCTTCAGTCCGCAGCGCATCGGCGGCAGCGATTCCTGCAGGGCCAGCGCCGACGATAACGACTTTTTTCGCTGAAGCGTTCCCCGCTGAAACGTCGCCTGTCACTTCTTGTGAACGCGGATTGCGAGGGCAGGACACAGTGCTTCTGCCTCTTTGACGGCGCTCTCCCGCTCAGCGGAGGGGTTCTCCTCGAGGAGGAACGCAATTCCGTCGTCTTCTCGCTGGTCGAAAACGTCGGGGGCCGAGATGACACAATTTCCGGAGCCGACGCAGATGTCTTGGTCCAGTTCGATTCTCAACAGATCCTCCTAAGTTGACCGTCACCCATTCGTCAATTCGCTGACACACGGGTAGAGCATTGCTCTCATTGTAGATGTCTCCCTCAGTCGCCGCGCTTGAGAATTCGCGCAGAGACCAAGGGCTTAGAAGGTGTGGCTGAACGCGATATCCAGGTCGACCCATCCAACATCTGCAAATCAGGCCTCGGTGAGACCTCACCGCACAAGAGCTGAGCCTGACTGCGCTTCAGCGGACCTGACCGCGGTTCGCCAGTCGCGGATCCGAGCGGTAGGTCACCAACAGGACGCTGGAGAGCGCCGCGGAGAGAACTGCCGAGCTGGTCCTGCCCAGCTGTGATGTCATCGAGGCGAAGGCTCCGATGCCGCGTTTGCCGATGACCACGAGGTCCGCGTGGGCAGAGGCCCGGATGAGCAAGTCTGCGGGATCACCGGAGCGGAATTCGAGTTGGGCGTCCACGCGGGGGAACTCGGAGCGCAGCCACGCGAGATCCGCCTCGGCGAGATCCCTCGCGGTGGGATCCTCGAGCGCGTCGATGCCAACAAGCAGGCGCAGAGGAACGCCGTTGTCGACCGCGAAGGAAGCAGCATCGAGGGCTGCGATTCCTGCGTACTCGGAGGTGTCGAGGCCCACGATGACGCCGGCACTACCGGACCGGCCGCCATCGGCCCCATCAGCACCGGCAGCACCAGCATCGTCCGTGATCATCGGGTGCGCGGCAGGGTCGTCGAATTCGCTGCCGCCTCGCGTGGAGTGCACAAGCACCGAGGACAGCAGATGGCCGGGCAGTCCGAAGCTGATGGTGCCGATCCGTCGGCTGTTGATCTGGCCTGCTCCGTGGTGTCCGAGCACGAACAATGCTGTGTCGTAGTCGAGTGTGCACAGCTGCTCGGCAGGATCGCCGACGATCACCTCGGTGAGGATCTCGGTGCCTGACGCACCCTGCGGATGGGAGGCATCGAGCTCGATGAGCCGATCTCTGAGACGGGTCACGACCTCATGGTCAGCCGCATTCCTCTGCGCCTCATCCGCGCCGTGGGGTCCGCTTTCGTGCAGGGGTGCGGGGGCGATGACGTGGATGAGGCGCAGCCGCTGCCCGCTGCCGCGCATCTCCTTGAGTGCCCAGGCGGCTGCTTCGCCGCTCTGCGCCGAATCGTCGATTCCGACGATCACATCTGAGTTGAGTTCCACTGCGCCTCCTTGGCGGAGTCAGGGCCAGATGACCGATGTCCCTCAATCGTATAGTCAAAGCGCAGATCGCCGCAGGTAACCGCGGTTCTGGTTCCCTACTCCTCGATGCGGACCTTGCGACGGTCCTTCGCCAGCCGCACCTCGTGGCTCGAACGTTCTGGGTTGAGCAGCTTGAGCAGGCTCAGTGCCAGCAGGGCTCCGATGATCGCGCACCCGGCTGGCAGCAGCATTGCCGTCTTCGCGTTCGCCGCGTCGATGATGTTGCCGGCGATGGCGGAACCGAATGCGACGCCGAAGCCCAGCGAGGTGCCCAACCAGGCGAAGGCCTCGGTCAGGCGCCGAGGTGGGGCGAGTCGTTCGATCACGGAGTTCGCACCGATGAGGCTGGGGGCGATCGTGAAGCCGACGAGGAAGAGGATGATGGTGTAGGAGACCATGTTCTGGGCCAGGAGCATCGTGCAGGCGCCGATGGCCAGCAGGGACACGGTGACGCCGAAGCGGTGGTGGGTGGCCGACGCCCAGTTCCGTGATCCGTAGAGCGCCCCGGCGATGAGCGATCCCAGGGCGAAGGCGCTGAGGAGAATCCCGGCCAGCGACTTCACACCCTGTTCGTCGGCGAAGGCCACAGCGATGACGTCGATGGCACCGAAGTTCACACCCAGGAACACATTGACGATGATGATCGTGAAGATTCCGGGATTGGAGAAGACATGGCCCTTGGCCTCGGTGGTCCGTTCGATCGGCGGGGGTTCGGTCGACTTCTGAATGTAGAGGAGCATCGAACCTACGCCCGCGGTGACCATCGAGAGGATGATGCCGGCTGGAGGCCACACGGCAGTTGCGAGAACAGTGGCCACGACTGGCCCGGTGACGAAGAGCAGCTCATCTGCCACGGACTCCCAGGAGAACGCGGTCTGCAGCTTCTTCGGTGAGTCGACAACGTGTGACCAGCGTGAACGCACCAGCGAGCCGACGGAGCCGACGGTGGCGCCGCCGATGCCGGCGAAGACGAAGATGAAACCCACCCACCAGTCGGCGTAGACGGTGATGATGAGCATCAGCAGGGCAACGAGGTGGGTGACGACGATAGGCACCATGACCGCAGCTTGTCCTCGGCGGTCGACGAGGCGCGCAATTACCGGGCCGGCAAGAGCTTGGACGATCATGTACACGGCGGCGACGATGCCTGCCAAGCCATAGGAGCCGCTGACGCCTTGAATGAACAGGACGATTCCCAGACCCAGAACTGCGATGGGCATACGTGCAACAAGACCGGCCAAGGAGAACTTGAGAGCACCGGGAAGAGACAGAATTTCCCGATAGTTGTTGAACACCAGGAAAGTCTACCCAGCGCACCAGACGACCACCATACAAAGACGGCGTTCTTAGCGGTGAGTCGAGTCACCTCGGCGAGGGACACACGGAGGGAACTGGCAGGATTTGGCCGCGCAGCCGGGCGCAACGTCCAGGAAAATGTAACAAAACCTATATAATTGCCGTTATTGCAATCTTCTCCCTGCCGGCGGGCCCGCCGCATTGACTGAAACCCGGAGTGCCGATGACGGACAACAGCAGTATCGATGATCTGTTCGACAGCCAGGACGAGCAACCGCAGCGCCCCCGCCGCAAGAAGAAAAAGGTCTGGCGCAAGGTCCTTGTCATCGTGCTCGTGATCGTCATCCTCGGCGTGCTCGGCATCGGCCTCTACCTGTGGAACGTCGGCCGTTCGTTCGACAACAACGCCAACAAGCTCACCGATGAGCAGATCTTCGGCACGCAGCGTCCCGATGACCGGAAGGAGGACGGCGGCACGAACATCCTGCTGCTGGGCTCCGATGAACCGATGGACCAGGTCGACGTCAACGACTCCCGCGGGCTGCGCTCGGACACGATCATGGTCATGCACCTGCCCGAGGACGGTTCGAAGGTTCAGGTCATGTCGATTCCGCGTGACAGCTGGGTCGACATCGAAGGTCACGGCAAGGCGAAGATCAACGCAGCTCTCTCCTACGGTGGTTTGCCGCTGGCCGTGTCCACGGTCTCGGACTTCATCGGCACGGACCTCGACCACGTGGCGATCATCGACTTCGAAGGTTTTAAGGCACTCACCGACAGCCTCGGTGGGGTGAGCGTGAACTCGGAGCAGAGCTTCGAGAAGAACGGCTTTACCTTCGCAAAAGGAGAGAACGTCCTCGACGGCGACGAGGCACTGACCTTCGTGCGCGAACGCAAGTCCTTCAAGGACGGCGATTTCCAGCGCGCCCGCAACCAGCAGGCCTTCATCAAGGGCCTGACCAGTGAGATCATCTCCGCTGACACCCTGTCGAATCCGATGAAGATCCAGAACATGGTCGAGGACTTCTCGCCGTACATGTACGTCGACTCCGGCCTCGACGCCCAGTACATCTCCGCCACTGCCTTCGGCATGCGCGATGTCCGCCCCGGCGACATCCAGTTCTTCACCTCCCCGACTGCCGGAGTCGGAACCTCGAGTGACGGTCAGTCGATCGTCAACGTCGACGAAGAGGAACTGAAGAAGGTCCAGGACGCGTACAAGAACGACACCCTTGAGGACTACGTGCAGAACGCTCCGGAGTCACACCTGTAGAAAGTCAGTTCACGTCGGGTCACCATGAAGGCACCCCATCGATCCGTGATGGCGGTCAGATGCGCAATGGACACGAGAGCCTAGACTGGGCTCAGGTCCCACTTGTTCGTCACTCCTAGTCAGGGGACGACCCGAGCAGAGAGCGGAGGCCCGCATGACCTACGTCATCGCGCAACCGTGCATTGATGTGAAGGACAAGTCGTGCGTCGATGAATGTCCTGTCGACTGCATCTACGAAGGCGAACGCAGCCTCTACATCCACCCCGACGAATGCATCGACTGCGGTGCCTGTGAACCGGTCTGCCCCGTCGAGGCGATCTTCTACGAGGACGATGTCCCGGAGGAGTGGGCGGAGTACTACACGTACAACGTCGATTTCTTCGACGAGCTGGGCTCACCCGGGGGTGCGGCGAAACTGGGCAACACCGGCCGGGACCACCCCGCCGTGGCTGCCCTGCCGCCTCAGAATCAGGACGTCGAGTTGTGATCAGCCGGCACCCCTCCGGCGGCAACCTTCTCGCTTATCCCTCCAGGACCCCGTCAACGAGTGTGCGCGCATCGTGCTGGACCTGGCGCAGATGATCCTCATCGCGCAGGGACTCGGCATAGATCTTGTACACGTCCTCTGTGCCTGAGGGGCGCACAGCGAACCAGGCGTTGTCGGTCGTGACCTTGAGCCCGCCGATGGGTGCATTGTTCCCCGGCGCCGAGGTGAGCACCGAGGTCACGGCTTCGCCGCCGACGGATGTGGCCTTGACCTGGGAAGCGTCCAAGGCCCCCAGGCGTGCCTTCTGCTCCCGGGTGGCCGGGGCATCCTGGCGGGCATAGGCGCTGTGGCCGAAGTTCGCGGCCAGTCCCGCGTAGCGTTGGGAGGGGGTCTGACCTGTCTTCGCAGTCATCTCGGCGGCGAGGAGGGCCATGATGATGCCGTCCTTGTCGGTCGACCAGACCTTGCCGTTGCGGCGCAGGAACGATGCTCCCGCGGATTCCTCACCGCCGAAGGCCAGCGTCGAGTCGAGGAGTCCCGGCACGAACCATTTGAAGCCGACAGGAGCTTCAAACAGAGTGCGGTCGTGTGCGGCCACGATTCGGTCGACGATCGAGGAGGTGACCAGGGTCTTGCCGATTCCTGCCTTGCTGGGCCATTCGGGCCGGTTGTCCAGCAGGTAGTCGATTGCCGTAGCCAGGTAGTGGTTGGGGTTCATCAGCCCGGCATCGGGGGTGACGATGCCGTGTCGGTCGGCATCGGCATCGTTGCCGGTGGCGATGTCGAAGTCATCCCGGGAGGCGATGAGGCCGGCCATGGCGTAGGGGGAGGAGCAGTCCATGCGGATGTTCTCGTCCCAGTCCAGGGTCATGAATGACCAGGCAGGATCAACCTCCGGGTGGACGACGGTGAGGTTGAGATCGAAGTCCTCAGCGATCGCGGCCCAATAGTCCACACTTGCCCCGCCCAGGGGATCGGCGCCGATGGAGATGTCCGAGTTGCGGATGACGTCGAGGTCGATGATCGACTCGAGGTCGTCGGTGTAGTTTGCGATGAAGTCGAAGTTCTCGGTGTTCTCCAGATGGAAGGCCCGCTGGAACGCGGTTCGCGGAATCTTCTCCCATCCCGCCTCGAGGTAGGCGTTCGCACGGTCAGCGATCCAGATCGTCGTCTTAGTGCCGGCCGGCCCACCATGCGGCGGGTTGTATTTGATGCCGCCGTCCGATGGGGGATTGTGGCTGGGCGTGATGACGATGCCGTCCGCCTGGGCCTCGGATCGGGCCTTGCCCGCATTGAAACCGAGAATCGCGTGGGATACGGCCGGCGTGGGGGTGAAGCCATCGCGTTCGTCGATGAGTGCGGGCACCTCCGCAGCGGCGAGGACCTCGAGGACCGTGAGGAACGCGGGCTCGCTCAAGGCGTGAGTGTCCCTGCCCAGGAAGATGGGCCCGTTGATGCCGTTGTCCTTGCGGAAGTCGACGATGGCGGCGGTGATCGCGGTGATGTGTGCTTCGTTGAACGCACGGTTGAAGCTCGAGCCGCGGTGGCCTGATGTTCCGAAGCTCACGGCCTGTGCGGGCACGGAAGGATCGGGGACGAGGTCATGGTACGAGTCGAGAAGTGCGGGGATGTCAACAAGATCCCGGTCCTGGGCCAGCTGGCCGGCGCGAGTAGTCATACTTCTACAATGCCAAACCAGAGCCGATGCACACAGTCCTGGCGTCCGTGTTCTTGCATCGTGGACTCGCGGCGTCCACACCCGGTGGGGATTCAGCCCCGAACTGGACTCACATCACCCAGGGTTCCTGGCCGTTCTCCGACACGATCGGCTTGCCGTTGTCCAGGTTCCACGAACCCATGCCGCCGGCGACATGGTAGGCGTCGAAGCCGTTGGTCGTCAGCCAGGCGACGGCACGGTGGGAGCGACCGCCGGTGCGGCAGATGACGTACATGTCGTCATCAAGGGGCAGATCGTCGAGGCGGGTCGGCAAGTCGCCCAGCGGCACGTGCAGAGCACCGTCGATGTGCCCTGCCTCCCACTCGTCGTCCTCACGCACGTCGATGATGGCGGCGCCTTCGGGGATATCGTTGACAGAGACTGCTTCTTCATCCATGGCTTCAGTGTAGGCACGCAGACTTCGAGCATGCATCCCGAGGCCTTGCCGCGACGCCTCGCGGATCAACGATCCTGGCTGTCATCTCCAGGGTGTTGCTCGACGAATGGCAGGATGCTCGAGCCATCGCCCATCGAGTTCCCGGCAATGACACCGAGCGAGCCGTCCTGATGCAGGATCACGGCCTGGAGGTCTTGCAGCGAACCGTGCCCCGACTGACGGGCCGCGGTGTGGACATCGGCCTCCGTGAGTCGGTGTTTGCGCAGGGCCTTCCGCTGCAGCGCTCCGTCGTAGTAGAGCAGCACCGGCGGCGAGTCGAGGAGCCTGCGCATGAGATGTGACCGCGAGCGGATGGTTGCGAGCATCCACTGCACGATGACCAGCAGCACCAAGGCGACAAGGGCCTGGACGAGACTGACATCGACCGCAGTCAGGACACGACCGAAGGCTGAGCCGATCGTCACCGCGATCACGAAGTCCAAGGGCGTCATCTTCGCCATTGTGCGAGGACCCGTGCCACGCAGCAGGATGACGAGCGTCAGGTACCCGACGATGCCGATGAGCAGTGTGTGCCAAATTGGGGACCAACCGGTCCAGAAGTAGCTGAGATCCATTCCGCCATCGTGACACAATTCCGGCACTGACCCCTCATGCGGGCGGTCACGTTTTGAAAGCTGTCCGTTGCCTGGCAAAGGCGGGAACGGGCAGGCGGCAACTGTTGTCTCACACGCCAGCGTGTGAGAATGACGGGACGGGTGCTCACAGATCGTCGTTTCACAAGAGGTGCGATCTGTGAACCGTGGAGATCATTGACTGGAAGCGAAAGGAATGGTCATGGGAGCAGAAGACAAGCTGCGCGGCGTCGCAGCCAAGCTCGATGAGACAGCAGAGAAGCTGGGCGGCACGTCCAACGTTGATTCGGGAGTCGAGGTCGGTTATACCGAAGACTCACCCGAGGACCGTGCCCAGGAGGCCGCAGGCGAACAGGGTGTGACTCTGCGTCGCAACGCCGATGGTTCACATACGGCCGTCGACGAATCACAGCAGGACTCCGACATCAACAGCTGATCGAACAGCGGCGCTCCACCGCCGTCCCCACAAAGGAGACACACATGAGTACCACCCCCACAGAACTCAACCAGGCAGATGTCGTCGCACTCCTCCGCGACAGCGGCTACATCATGCTCACCACCGCCCTCGATGACGGCAAACTGCTCGCGCATCCGATGGTGCCCCAGCAGGTCACCGACGATGCCGATGTGTGGTTCTTCCTCGGTTTGCAGGGTGACCAGGCCAAAGCCCTGCTGCAGAACCCCGAAGTCAATATCACCGTCGCCGAGGCGGGCAATTGGCTCTCGGTGGCCGGCAGGGTCGAGTTCATCGACGACCAGAACAAAATGGACGAACTGTGGAATGACGAGACGGCCGCCTGGTTCGATGGTGGCCGCAACGATCCGAACCTCGGACTCATCAAGGTCACAGGGGATTCGGCACAGCACTGGGGACTCAAGGGCGGCAAGGTGTCCGCACTCGCCCAGATGGTCAAGGCCAAGATCTCCGGTGATCGCACCGGGGGAGGCAGCACCACCACGGAACTGTGAGGTGGGCTAGCGACCTTCTGCTGCCGAAACTGCCCTGCCGAACATCGGCGGGGCAGTTTCGACGTCAACGACGACCCCTTGTGATGCCTCGTCCAGCGATATAGGTTCAATGCAGGGCGGCACACCGTAGTGCCCAATGCTGAAGGAAGACCCACATGTCGTTCCAGGCCTACCTCGACACCATCGAAGACAAGACCGGACTCACTCCGCGTGAGTTCATAGAACAGGCCAGCGAACGCGGCTACGATGACCCTTCTGTCAAGGCCGGAGTCATCCTCGATTGGCTCAAGACCGACTACGACCTCGGCCGCGGGCATAGAATGGCGCTGGTCCATGTAATCAAGAAGGGCCCGCAGGTCGACAGCAGGCACGTCGGCACCTCCGGAAGCCACAGTGACGAGTCCGATCTCCTGTGGCTCGACGGCAAAGCGACCAAACCCGCATAACCGCCCTCGCCGAGGTGGCCCAACCCTCCGGTGTCGACTCCACTGTCCTACCTGGGCATAGCATGGAGACATGGCAAAGAGGATCGTCATCATCGGCGCAGGGCTGGCAGGAACCACCGCCGCCCGGGAACTTCGCGAACGCGGTCAGGCGGTCACACTCGTCGACCCCGCCGCGGGGGAGACCAGCGAGAGGCCCCCACTGTCGAAGCACCTCTTCGACGGCTCCAGATACCACCTGCCCTTCCACCTCGAGTCCAGTGAACTCATCACCTTCGTTCGTGACAGGGCCACAGAGATCACCCTCGCCGAGGCAGCCGACCAGTCCCAGCAGGCCGGCACCGTCCACCTGGCGTCGGGGGAGACGCTGGACTTCACCCACTGCATCCTCGCCACCGGTATGGAGGCGAATAGGCCTCAGATCCCCGGGTATCCGGACGCCCTGCCTGTGTACAACCTGGCTGAGGCTGAGTGGATCCGCGAGTTCGTCGCCGAATCCAGTACCCCGCTCAACGTCGGCGTCCTGGGCTCCGGATACCTGGGCATGGAGGTCGCGACCTCGGCGGTTGCCGCCGGGCATGAGGCGACCGTCTACCTGCGCGGTGATGAACCTCTGCGCAAGCAGCTCTCGGCGCCTGTGCGCAAGGCACTGTTGGACAAGCACAGGGACGCCGGCGTGAAGTTCGTGGCTCACACCAGCAGTCCAGATGAAATCCAGGCGAACATTCACAACCTGTTCGTCACCAGCGTCGGGGCCCGCCCGGTCCTCATCCCCGTCGACGGTGACCGACCCGCCGAGGCGTGGGAGGTGAATGAGAAATTGGCAACACCACACTCAGGAGTCTGGGCGGCAGGTGATTGCGCGCAGATCACCGACGGAATTTTCGCCCTTGACCATCCCTGGGCCTGCGAACCCGTGGCCGAGAGCCACGGCAAATACCTCGCCGAACTGCTGGGCGCCGACGACGGAGACGCCGGGCAACCCTGGGCCGACATCCCCTGGCACTGGAGCTTCCAAGGCCCAGAAAAGGTCTTCACCGCAGGCCTGACCAGCCCAGATGCCACCGACACGATCATCAGACATGACCCAAGCGGCACAAAGTTCCAGGTCTTCCACTTCGACGGCGGCGAACCGCACGCGAGACTCATCGGAGTCGAAACACTCAACTGGCCGCCCATGCAGGCCGCGGCACGCCGAGTACTTGCCGGTACGAACATTCCCACTCGTGCCCAGATCGGAGACCCCAACTTCGACGTCAAGGCTCACAGCCGACTGTGAGAATCGGCTAATCTCATCACGTAGACTTCCTGTGATCGACCCCCAGTCGCCGACGAGAGAAATTTCTGTACATGGATATGGCTAAGCTAGCTGACGAGCATGGCCTCGACAGAGTAGGCGGGCGGCCGTCACTGCCCCAGTACGTCAAGCAGCTGATCACTCGCAGCGACTTCACCTTCACTCTCGCCAAGTACAAGATGCAGAGTGAGAACGAACGCAACCGCCTCGGCATGCTCTGGGTGCTGTTGCGTCCGGCATTCTCAGCACTCATCTACGGCACGGTCTTCGGCGTCATCATGCAGGGTGCGACTGCGCGCCCGGACGACTTCGCCCCCTTCGTCGTCATCGGCGTCTTCGTCATCGAGTTCTTCAACACCTCGATGAACGGCGGTGCGAAGTCGATCATCTCAAACGCGTCCCTGGTGCAGTCGCTGCCGTTCCCGCGCATCGTCTTGCCCATCGCCACGGTGTTTCAGAATCTCCTCAACTTCATTCCCACATTGCTGTTCATGATGATTCTCGCGATGATGTTCGGTGCCCGCCCCGACTGGGACTGGTTCCTCTTCATCCCCTTGGTCATCCTGTTCTGGATCTTCAACCAGGGCGTGGCGTTCATCTTCGCTCGCGTCACTGTCCACTTCCGTGATCTGTCCCAGGTCACCCCATTCATCTCACGGATGATCTTCTACACCTCGGGCGTCTTCTTCGAGCTCAAGACCATGGTCGAGAAGATCAACCCCGCGCTGCAGCCCTTCGCCGATTGGCAGCCGCTGAACAACGTCCTCGCGATCGCCCGCGGCATCCTCATGAAGGGCGGTGTCATCCCCTATGACTACTTCTGGCACCTCGCCATCTGGGCCGTCGCCATCTTCATCTTCGGCTTCGTCTTCTTCTGGCAAGCTGAGGAAAGGTACGGTCGCGATGAGTGAACAGACTTCGCACGAGACCGGAAGCCTCCCCGAGGTGACACAGGACGATCCGCCCGTCGTCATCTGCGACGATGTCCACGTCCGGTATAAGACCATGGCCACAGGCAAAAAGCTCAAACTCGGCGGTGGGGGCGGAATGCTCAGTCGCCAGCGCGGCATTCAGGAAGTCCACGCGCTGAAGGGCGTCAGCTTCGTCGCGCACAAGAACGAATCCATCGGTGTCATCGGCAGCAACGGCTCCGGCAAGTCCACGCTCATGCGCTCGATCACGGGCCTGACACCCACCTCGGAAGGTGCGATCTACGCGAGCTCACGGCCGAATCTCCTCGGTGTCGGTGCGGCACTGATCCCTGATCTCTCCGGTGCCCGCAATATTGTCTTGGGTTCACTGGCCTTAGGCCTCACCCGCCCCCAGATAGAAGAGAAGTTCGACGATATCGTCGAGTTCACCGGTCTCGAAGACTTCATCAACCTGCCGATGCGCACCTATTCCTCGGGCATGTCCCAGCGTCTGAAGTTCGCCATTGCGACCTCGGTCCAGCACGAGATCCTCATCGTCGACGAGGCACTGAACGTCGGTGACAAGAAGTTCCGCGACCGCTCAGAGGGACGCATCCGTTCGATCCGGGAGAACGCCGGCACGGTCTTCCTCGTCTCCCACTCGATGCGTTCGATCAAGGACACCTGCAACCGCGTGCTGTGGATCGAGAAGGGTGTCTTACGAGCCGACGGGCCGGCCGCCGACATCATCAAGGAATACCAGGACTTCAACAAAGCAGACAAAGACAAGGACTGACGCTGATCGGCGGGAGCACCGCCGAGTCCTCAGCCCTGCTCAGAGGTACCTCAGCCCTGCTCAGTGGTGGGATGTGCGGTCTTGATCGACCGCAGCTCCTCCG
Organism: Brevibacterium sp. CBA3109; assembly: GCF_040256645.1. Classification (NCBI taxonomy): domain Bacteria; kingdom Bacillati; phylum Actinomycetota; class Actinomycetes; order Micrococcales; family Brevibacteriaceae; genus Brevibacterium; species Brevibacterium koreense. Next base: position 364,841 of record NZ_CP158281.1, read on the forward strand.
CCCAGAAGTGGGCGATCTTCCTCCGTCGGGCAGAATCGTCGCTGAGGACATCGGCCAATCCCAGTCCTCGAGCGAGATCGAGGGTGGTCTGGATGAGCCGACGGGTCCGCTCGTCGGAGGTGTCTGCACCGAGGACGAGCACGGCGTTGTCATACATGCGTCTCGCGAACTTCTCCTCCAGCGGCAGGATGTTCTCTCGCAGGGCCGGCTCGGCTGCGGCAGCCGTCCAGATCTGCAGGGCCGCCTTGAATAGGTCGGAGGCATAGTAGCCCAAGACCTGTTCAACGATGAGATCGAAGCGGTCTGTGCCATCGGCGAGGGCGGCAGAGGTGGCATTAGCCGCGGCCTGCTCGTCGAACATCTGCTCGAGGGCGGTGAGGAAGAGTCCTTCCCTGGTCGGGAAGTGGTGCTGGAGTGCCCCGCGGCTGATTCCGCAGTGAGCGGCGACCGCCGAGGTAGTCGTCGACTGCCAGCCCTTCGTGGCAAGACAAGTGACCGTGGATTCGAGGATGCGTGAACGTGTTTCCCTGCTGCGCTCCTGTTGGGGACTGTTCCTGGGGTCGCTGGTCATGGTTCTCAAGTATAGGAGGGGGCCGGGGAAGAGATTCCGACCGGCCCCTCGATCGGCGATGCGACGGAGCAGAGACGGCCCCTGCGCGCGGTGGTCATGTCTCGACGACCCATGGGGGAGGCGTCTTATCGAAGAAGGCCTGCATCCCCGCTTTGGCGGCGCTGCTGGAGAAGAACTGTCCGGACAGGTCGATCATCTCGGCTTCACGGCTGTCCATCGCTGCGAGCACGGCCCGGTTGACGATCGACTTCGACGCGGCCAGTGCCTGCGGGGCTCCCTTGCGCAGATCGGTCAGGATGTCGTCGACAACGTCATCGACGCTGGGCCCGTCGGCGGGCAGAGCGTGGGTGATGAAGCCCGCAGCCATCGCCTCCTGAGCCGTCACGGTGCGGGCGCGCAGCAGCCAGTCCGCGGCCGTCCTGTCGTCGAGGCGGGCCAGCACGACAGGGGCGATCATCGCCGCGACCACTCCGATCCTGACCTCGCTGAGGCCGAAGGTGGCCTGTGGGCCCGCCACGACCATGTCGCAGGCGGCGGTGAATCCCATACCGCCGGCGCGGACATGTCCGTTGATGGCACCGATGACCGGCTTCGGACATGTCAGCAAACGACGAATGACTGAGTTGGCCGCCTGCGCGCGGGCACGTGGGTCGGCTGTCTTGGAGCTGCCCTTGAGATCGGCGCCGGCGCTGAAGACGGTGCCGGTGTGGGTGAGGACGAGGCTGCGCACAGTCTCGTCCTCAACGGCTTGGCTGATGCCCTCGTCGATGCCCTCAAGCAGTGCTTCGCTGATGGCATTGCGGTTGCCGGGTGAGTCGAGTGTGATCGTGGCAGTCGACCCTTTGACCGTATACGTCACGACGCTCATTCCTGTCCCTCCTCCGGTTCAGACTCCTCGGCGATCACGGCGAGCATCATCCCCATGTCGACCTGATCGCCTGCAGACACGCGCAGCTCTTCGACGATGCCTGCTGCGTCAGTCGTGATCGCGTGTTCCATCTTCATCGCTTCGAGCCAGATGACCTTCTGTCCCGCGGTGACCGTGTCACCGACGGCAGCGCCGACCCGGATCACGGTTCCCGGCATCGGAGCCAGCAGGCTGCCCGGCGCGACGACCGCCTGCGGGTCGGTGAAACGTTCGGCCTCGACCAGGGTGAGAGATGTCGCCGAGGTGGACACGAGCATGCGTCGTCCATGCCGGGTGACGTGGAAGCGTCGTTCGATCCCATCGATGCTCAACCGCACCGTCGAGGGATCCACCGAGACCACGTCGACCTGTGAGCCCTCTGGCATCGAGTCGGAAGAGACCTCCCAGCGATCCCGGCGCTGGCGGTAGATGATCGGATGGTCGTGCCCGTCGATGGTGTAGGCGCGGGTGCGCCAGTCCGGATGGAACAGGCGCCAGCCGCCGATGCGGGGGCGCGGATTGTCCCGTGCGATCGACTCGGCGAGGGCGGATTCAGCACTCTCCGTCCCTCCCGTGGAGACGACGTCCTCAGGGCCGGCGACACCGCCCTCGGCGCGTGCCGCCGCCGTTGACAGGGCCGCGGCGATCGCGGATGTGGCCAGGGTCGCCTCGTCGACCAGTCGGTCGAAGACCTCCGGGTGCTCTGGCAGGTAGGACGTAGCCGTGTACCCGGCCAGGAAGTCGGCCTCCCGCAGCACTCGGACAAGGAGGTCGACGTTCGTGCGGGGACCGTCCCAGCTCATCCGCGCCAGGGACGCGGCGAGGACTCGCGCCGCGGCCTCACGGGTGGTTGCAACCCCGATGACCTTGGCGATCATCGGATCGTAGTAGGTGCTGATGGTTTCGCCGGCTTCGACCCCGGCATCGACGCGGACACTCGGGCGTCCCGGTTCCGGCAGGGTGAAACGAGTTTCGGTGCCGGGAATGTCGAAGGCTCGCACGGGACCTGCCTGCGGGGCCCAGTCATCTGCCGGATCTTCGGCATAGAGGCGGACTTCGATGGCATGGCCGCTGGCTGTGGGCTCGGTGCCGGTGAGGGAGCCGCCTGCGGCCAGGTCGAGCTGGAGCCCGACGAGGTCGAGTCCGGTGGTGCATTCGGTGACGGGGTGTTCGACCTGGAGGCGGGTGTTCATTTCCAGGAAGTAGAAGGACCCGTCGGCATCGGCAAGGAACTCCACGGTCCCGGCGCCCACATATCCGATCCGAGACACGGCGTTGCGGGCGGCCTCGTAGAGACGGTCCCTCATTGCTTGGCCGTGCCGTTCGACGAGCGGCGCCGGGGCCTCTTCGACGACCTTCTGGTGCCGGCGTTGGATCGAGCATTCGCGCTCGCCCACCGCCCATGCTGTCCCTGCCCGGTCGCCGAAGACCTGCACCTCGATGTGGTGGCCGGTGGGAATGTAGCGTTCACAGAAGACGGTGGAGTCGCCGAAGGCGCTCGCGGCTTCGCGGGAGGCCGCGGCCACGGTCTCGGTGAGCTCGTCCAGGTTCTCCACCACGCGCATTCCGCGCCCGCCGCCGCCGGACGAGGCCTTGACGAGGACCGGCAGCTGGGCCTCGGTGATGGATTCCGGGTCCAGCTCCTTGAGGACGGGAACTCCGGCCTCTTCCATCAGTCGCTTCGATTCGACCTTGGAGCCCATCTGCTCGATGGACTCCGGATCGGGTCCGATCCACACCAGCCCGGCGTCGACGACGGCGCGGGCGAACTCGGCGTTCTCGGACAGGAACCCGTACCCGGGGTGGATGGCGTCGGCGCCCATGGACTGTGCCGCGGCGATGACGAGGTCACCGCGCAGGTAGGTCTCCGACGGTGACGTTCCGGGCAGACGGACGGCGACATCGGCCTCGGCGACGAAGGCAGCGTGCTCATCTGCGTCGGAGAACACGGCGGCGGTGCCGACGCCGCGGGCCCGGCAGGCTGCGAAGACGCGACGGCTGATCTCGCCTCGGTTGGCGACGAGGACTCGGGTGATGGGGCGTGTGGTGGCTGCTGTCGGTTGTGCATTCATGAGGGCACTCACATCCTGAAGATTCCGTAGGACCGATCGGACTCGATCGGGGCGTTGGCGATGGCAGACAACGAGAGACCGAGGACGGTGCGGCTGTCGCGGGGGTCGATGATCCCATCGTCGTAGACGAGGCCGGAGAGGAAGAGCGGCAAGGATTCGTCATCGATCTGCTTCTCGGTCGCGGCCCTGCGGACCTCGAGGGTCTCTGCGTCGATGGGCTTGCCCCGTGCCTGCGCGGAGGCCTTGGCCACCGAGGTCACGACATCGGCCAACTGTGCTCCGCCCATGACCGCGGACTTCGCCGAGGGCCAGGTGAAGAGGAACCGGGGATCGAAGGCCCGCCCGCACATGCCGTAGTGCCCGGCCCCGTAGGAGGAGCCGATGAGCAGGGAGATGTGGGGCACGGTCGAGGTGGAGACCGCGTTGACCATCATCGAGCCGTGCTTGATGATGCCGCCTTCCTCATAGCTGCGCCCGACCATATAGCCGGTGGTGTTGTGGAGGAAGATCAGGGGTGTGCCCTGGCGGTTGGCGATCTGGATGAACTGGGTCGTCTTCTGCGCCTCCTCGCTGAAGATGACTCCCTTCGCGTTCGCGATGATCCCGACCGGGTACCCGTGGATCCGGCCCCAGCCGGTGACCATGCCGGCCCCGTAGAGCGGTTTGAATTCATCGAAGTCGGAGCCGTCGACGATGCGGGCGATGACATCACGCGGATCGAAGGGGATCTTGAGGTCTTCCGGCACGATGCCCAGCAGCTCCTCTTGGCTGTGCACCGGAGCCACCGCCGGTCCCGGTGTAGGACCCTGTTTGCGGTGGTTGAGGCGGGCGACGACGCGACGGCCGATGCGCAGCGCATCCGGTTCGTCGACGGCGAAGTGATCGGCCAGCCCGCTGGTGCGGGCATGCATCGAGGCCCCACCCAAGGACTCATCGTCACTGATCTCACCCGTGGCGGCCTTGACCAGTGGGGGACCTCCGAGGAAGACCTTCGACTGGCCATCGATCATGATGACGTGATCGCTCATGCCCGGCAGGTAGGCGCCACCGGCCGTCGAATTGCCGAAGACGAGGGAGATCGTGGGAATGCCGGCCTTGGACAGTTCGGCCAGGCGGCGGAAGGAATCACCGCCGGGAATGAACACCTCGCTCTGGGTGGGCAGGTTCGCTCCGCCCGACTCGACGAGTGAGATGAAGGGCAGCTCGTTCTTCAGCGCGATGTCCATGATGCGCAGCTGCTTCTTCAGCGTGAAGGGGTTCGAGGTGCCGCCAGCGATCGTGGGGTCATTGGCCAGAACGACGCATTCGACGCCGGAGACCGTGCCGATTCCGCCGATGACGCTGGCTCCGACGGGGAAGTCCGACCCCCAGGCGGCGAAGGGGCAGAGTTCGAGGAAGGGGGTGTCACGGTCGAGGAGCAGCTCGATGCGCTCCCGGGCGGTGAGCTTGCCGCGGTCGCGGTGCCGGGCGACGGCGCGCTCGCCCCCCGCAGCAGCGAGTTGGGCGAAGACCTCGTCGGTGTCGGCCAGTTTGGCCTCCATCGCCGCTGTGGCCCGCTGATACTCTTCGGAGTTCTTATCGAGAGTGGTGGACAGGACTGTCATGGGATTCGCTCCGGTTCGGTCGTAGCTCAGGTGGTCAAAGTTCTGCTTCGTCTGTTCAGCTCTCGCCTGCTGCGGCATCCGACCCGGACGACGCCGAGGCGGGCGTGTGCTCGGCGGTGAAGAAGTCATCCAAGTTGACGGATCCTGCGATGTCGGCGTCGACGGTGATGCTGCGACTGCGCAGCCACTCCGCCACACCCTTCGCCTGCGGGTCGAATCGGGCCCCGTAGGCCACGCCTTCTCCTAGTGCCCCGTGCACGACGAAGTTGACGGCGCGGAGGTTGGGCAGCTCCACCCGGTCGAGGGCGGCGTCGGCGAATTCGGGCAGTAGACGCCGCAGTGCATCGTGGGTCAGTTCGGATCGCAGCCACTGCCAGGCGGCTTCGGTGCGCGCCCACAATCCGATGTTGGCCGTTCCGCCCTTGTCACCGCTGCGGCCGCCGAAGAGCCGGCCCAGCGGAAGGGTGACGTCCGTGGTGCCTGACCGGTGGGCGGGAGCCGGGGTTTGGGAACCTGCCGGGGCCGATGTCCGGCCATTAGCCGGAGCTGGACTGTGCGCATCCAGCGACGTCGGTTCGAGCCCGCGGAATTCGGTTGGTGCGGGAATCGTCAGTGATGTCTCATCGTCATGGTGGGTTCGATGGATGGGCTCGGACTGAGACACCTTTCCGGGGCGGAACCGGCCGTAGACCGAGGCTTCGCCGGGTGGTGCTGCCACGAAGAATCCGGGAACGGTGCCGAGGGCGAATTCGACGAGCAGGTTCGCGAACTGTCGGCCGACCGTCTTCGGGTCCCGATCACGTGCGACGAGGCTCAGGCGTGCGCTCGCCTCTTCCTGGACGTTCGCGTCGGCACGGTCGGTGCGCGCGAGGGTCCACTCCATGTTGTGGGGACGGGGGAGACCGGAGAGCTCAAGGGCGTGGGCGAACTGTGCCTGGACGAGGTCTGCTTTGGCCTCGGCATCGAGCCCGGTGAGGTAGGCGGTGATCTCCTGGCGGAAGCCTCCGATCTCAGTGATGGAGACCTTGAGCTCCGGTGGTGGGGCTTCACCGCGCACACCGTCCAGGCGCACGCGGTCGTCGCCGAGGTCGGTCACGGTGATCGTATCCAGGCGCACGGTGGCATCGGGTCCGGCATAGCGGGCTCCGCTGACTTCGTAGAGCAGTTGGGAGACGACGGTCTCTGCAGTCACGGCGCCACTGGTGCCGGCCGGTTTGGTGATGACGCAGCTGCCGTCGGCTTCGATCTCTGCGATCGGGAACCCGGGCCGGCGCAAGTCCGGGATCTCGGTGAAGAAGGAGAAGTTGCCGCCGGTGGCCTGCATCCCGCATTCGATGACATGTCCGGCTGCCATGGCTGCGGCCAGCTGGTCGTAGTCCTCGCGGGCCCAGTTGTGGAACCAAGCGGCGGGTCCGGTCACCAGAGCGGCATCGGTGACGCGACCGGTGACGACGATGCGTGCCCCGGCCCGCAGTGCTTCGGTGATTCCGAATCCGCCGAGGTAGGCGTTGGCTGCCAGCGGTGTGCCCAGTCCCAGTGTGTTCGCGCGGTCGGTGAGGTCATCGCCGTCGATATGGGCCACAGGGATCTCGAGGCCGGCCTCGTGTGCGGCGGTGCGGATGGCTTCGGCCAGGCCGGCAGGATTCATGCCCCCGGCGTTGACGACGACCCGTGCCTGTGAGCCTGCGATCGTGTGCAGCTGCTCGGTGAGCTGGGACAGGAACGTGCTGGCATAGCCCCGCTCCGGGTCCTTCGCTTTCTGCCGTGCGAGGATCAGCATGGTGAGCTCGGCGAGGTAGTCACCGGTGATGACATCGACTCCGGCTTCGACCATTTCTGCGAAGGCGGAGAACCTATCGCCGAAGAAGCCCGAAGCATTTCCGATTCTGAGCGTCGTCATGATGTCACCTCCCGTGTGGTGCGGGGGAGAGTGAAGAGCTCATGAGCGGTGGAGGCGTCCATGTCAGCGATCCTTCCTGTCGCGAAGTCCGGGCGAGAGCCCGTCGAATTCATGCTGGCACACTTTTCGGCCACAATCAATCACGCTTGATTGTTTTGGTTTTTGTCGATAATGTGTTGTCCGTCACCGTCGGATCGGCGGCACTGAGTCTGTCGACGTTGCCGATCCTTCGCCGGCAGACCGCCGCCTGGCGGTCCTCAGGCCGCCTGGGGAGAATGATCGAAAGGATCCCGATGACAGAATCAGACACTGAACTTCAGCAGTTCCGCGCGAGCGTACGTGCCTTCTGCGACAAGGAGATCGTCCCGCGGATGGAGGAGTGGGAAGCCGCCGGCACCTTCGACGCGCATGAGCTGTTCTCCAAGCTGGCGGCGCAGGGTTTCCTCGGTCTCAGCCATGATGTCGCCGATGGCGGCGAGAGTGCCCCGATGGAGTACCAGCGGGTTTTCGCCGAGGAACTGGCCCGGGGCAACACTGCGGGAATCTCGATGGCCATCAATGTGCAGATGCACATGGCCACCCCTTCGCTTGCCGAGTTCGGATCCCAGGAGCTCAAGGACAAATACCTCCGACCGGCTCTCGAGGGCCGTCAGGTGGCCGCGATCGCCGTCACCGAACCGGGTGCCGGCTCAGATGTCGCGACCTTGTCCACTCGGGCCCGGCGTGAGGGAGATGACTGGGTGATCTCGGGATCGAAGGTCTACATCACCAATGGCACGCAGGCCGACTGGTTCTGCATGCTCGTGCGCACCTCGGATGAGGGCGGTTACAGGGGCATGTCGCAGATCATCGTGCCGGCCAACACCCCGGGATTTGAAGTTGCACGGAAGCTGGACAAACTCGGCAACCGCGCCTCCGACACGGTGGAGCTGCGACTCGATGAGGTACGTGTGCCTGTCTCGAACACCATCGGAGAGATCGGTCGTGGGTTCCAGCAGCAGATGGGCCAGTTCGTGTTGGAGAGGCTCTCCGTGTGCTTCACCGCGGTCGGGGCCTGCGAATGGGCTCTGGCCAAGACACAGGAGTACATAAAGACCAGAGAAGTCTTCGGCGCACCACTGGCAACACGGCAGTACCCGGTGTTCCGCCTGACCGAACTCTCCGCCCAGTTGGAGTTGCTGCGCGCGCTCAACGCACAGATGTGCCAGAAGTTCGAGGCGGGGGAGAACATCACCCGTGAGGCGACGATCGGAAAGCTCACCGCCGGTCGGCTCATGCGCGAGGTCGCCGATGCCGCGCTCCAATACCACGGCGGAATGGGATACATGGAGGAGAACTGGACCAGCCGGTTCTACCGCGACGTTCGACTGTCTTCGATCGGCGGCGGCGCCGATGAGGTCATGTTGCAGGTTCTTTCCCGAATTGATGGTTACACCGTTTGAACCCCACCGTTCGACCCCAATGAAGAGGACGAAATGAAATCCGATACGACCAGAATCGATGACTACGATCTCAACTTGGCCCGGCGCAACACCGTCGGTGATGCGCTGACTCGCGCGGCGGAGAAGTCCCCGCGGAAGACCGCGGTCATCGACGGTGATCGCCGCGTCACCTATGCACAGCTCGAACACGACGCCGAGGCGATCGCCCGGGGGTTGCTTGAGCTGCCGGATGCGCCCGAGCAGGGTGAGCCCGTTGCTGTCATCGTCGCCAACAGCTACGAGTTTCTGCCGATCTACTTTGCCATTGCGAAGGCGGGTCGAGTGGTTCTGCCGATCAACTACGGTCTCACTGCCGACGACATTGCTTGGATCCTCGATGATGCGGGCGCCAGCCTGGTCTTCGTCGATGATGCGATGCTCCCGCTCGTCGACGCCGCAGTGAAGCTCGGCACGACGATCAGGACCGCCGTCGTCCGCTCCTCAGGGACCGCCACGATCGGATCCGCAGAGACCGATGGAACGAGCACTCAGGCAGATGCGTCTTCCGCCTACCAGCGTCGGGACCTGTCGGAGCTGCTCGCGACCCCGGTTGATGAGGAGTTGAGAATACTCATCGGCAGCGACGACGTCGTCCAGTGCATGTACACCTCGGGTACGACCGGTCGGCCCAAGGGCGCGTTGGTGACACATTCCTCGGTGGTCACCGGGGTGATGTCGAATTCGATGCTGCTCGGCGAAGGCTGGGCGCAGAAGCCGGGCATCACGGTCGTCTGTCTGCCGTTGTTCCACGTCACCGGTTTGAACACACTGGCCAAACCCGTGCTGTTCATGGGCGGGACGCTCGTCATCCACCATGGCTTCGACCCCGGCGCTGTCCTCGATGCGATCGAGCGGGAGCACGCCACATCGTTCGTCGGGCTCCCTATGATGTGGGCGGCACTGGTGGCGGAGAATTCGCGGCAGCCGCGTGACCTCTCCTCGGTCGACACCGCGATGTATGCGATGGCGCAGATGCCTGAGCGAGTCCTCGCCGGCATGGACGAGATGATGCCTCATGCCAGGAAGGTCCTGGGCTCCGGCCAGACTGAAGTGGTCCCTGCCACGACGTTCCAGCGGTCCGAGCATCGCCATGGGAAGAACGCGTCCTGGGGAGTCTCCTCACCGACAGTGCGGACCCGGATCATGGATCCCGGGGGCAACTTGCTGCCTGTGGGAGAGGTCGGAGAGATCGTTTACCGCGGACCACATGTCACTGCCGGGTATTGGAACCGTCCCGATGCCAATGAAGAGGCGTTCCGGCATGGGTGGTTCCACAGCGGCGACATCGGGTACATGGATGAGGAAGGCGTCATCTGGTTCACCGACCGAGTCAAGGACATCATCAAGACCGGCGGTGAGAACGTGTCATCGATGAAGGTCGAGCGGATCCTCTCCGATGCACCGGGAGTCATCGAATGCAGCGTCATCGGCACGGAGCATGCTCGCTGGGGCGAAGCGGTCACCGCCGTCGTCCTCAGCGACAAGGTACCGTCCGCCGACGAGGCGGACCCTGAGGTTCGCCAGAAGGCGGCCGAGGAGGTCGAAGCCGGGATTCTCGCCTATGTGCGGGAGCGTCTCAGCGGCTTCGAAGCACCCAAGCGCGTGGAGTTCATCGATGCCCTGCCGAAGACCTCGACAGGCAAGATCAGGAAGAACTTGCTGCGCGACCTGTTCTGAGCAGGTCTGACAGTCAGCTACAGCCTGGCAGTCCCACAAGGCGGGCACCCGGTGGAAACCGAGTGCCCGCCTTGTTCACTGCCACTCACCCCTGAGACAGTACAAAGACCGTCACCGAGCTCCCAGCAAGGTCGATGCGCAGCTTGCCATCATCCGCCCCGCCACTCGAAGCCGCCGACGACCTCGCTCCATCCGACCCGCTCGCACTATCGATGTCCTTCCCTCTGAAGGGCACATCAGCCGGCAGCGGATTAGCCGGCACCACCTGCGTAGCGCTCTTGACATCGTTCGACACCCCATGAACCTGCGAGGCTGAATCGACAGAGAAACCTGAAGGTATCGACAGCGTCACAGGATTGCCACCCACCGTCGCTGCGTCGTTCGCGTTGATCACCGTCGTCACCAGGGTGCGACCGTCGTTCTTGACCACCGTGTAGGCGCTCATATTCCCACCGCCCTTGACCGCCGTCCGAGTGAACTTCCCGCCGAGGCTGGGCACGAGCAGCCGCAGTCCGAGCATGTTCGGCCGCACCTGGAACGCCTTCGACCGGTCCCCGTGGTCGGCCGGATCGCAGATGAGCGACATCGGCGCTCCTCCGTTGCAGGCTCCGAGCATTGAGTGCATGGCCATGCGGTCGACGCCGATGGTGGCCGCGTACAGTGTAAAGTCGGCCGCCCACAGCGCCGAGGCATTCGTCAGTGAGGTGTCGTTCGTGCCCGGGCAGCTCGTCGGCCCCGTCTCCTCCAACCACAGCGGCAGCCCGGCCGCATCGGCCTTGTCCTTGCCGATGCCGAGGTTCTTCTTCGCCGACTGTTTCGCCAGCGGATCGATGAGGTTCGCCGCCTGCGGGCCCCGGCCCGGCACGTGAGTCGAGTCGCATTCGTAGAGCTGGTACCAGTGCTGCGAGATCGCGGTCTTGTGCTTCACATCAGAGCCTGCGAACGCATCCATCCATGCCCCGTCGTAGACATCGGGACCGATGATCGGAGCCTCGGGGCGCTTGGCATGGATGGCTTTGGCATACGCCTCGAGCTGTCCCACGTATTTGTCCTTGTTCCAGCCTTTGCCGCGTACGGCGCCGCTGGGCACATCGTCGACGGTGTAGCCGTTCGGCTCGTTGCCGATGGCAAGACCGACCAGGGAATCGCCGAGGATGTCGACCGCGTGCGCGGCCATGTCCGCTCCACGTTCCGGGTCGTAGGTTCCCAGGGGAATGCCGATGGTGACCGAGGAACCGGTGGCCTCGACGAGCTTTTTCAGCCTCCCCAGGTCCTCGGGGGTGACGGTGACTTTCTCGTCGTGCTTCGGCTTCTCTCCCTTCGACGTCCAGAACGTCCTCCGGTCGAGAGCATTGCCGCCGAACCGCAGCGCCGGCGATCCGAGCGACTTCAGCTGCTCGTCGAGATTGGATTGCGCGGGATCGAGCCGGGGGTCGGCCAGGCCAGTAGCTTCGAAGGAGACGCCGATATTGTCGGCAGCGAACCCGGGGCCGGTCTGCTCTGCCGTCGCAGTGACCGTGGCGGTCTCACCGCTGACAGAGCCCGCGAATGACTGCTCGAATTCGGTCGGAGAAGGACTCGGCTCCGGAGTCTGATCCGCAGAGGATGATGAGCCCTGCGAATCGGACCACGAACACCCCGACAGCACGAGGGCGAGCGCCACAACACCGCCCTGAATACTCCTTCTGAGGTTCACTTCAATAACTCTGCCCTGTCCCCGCAGAATCAACAACTTCCACGGGCGAGACATTGCAGGGGTGGAGATCACGCCACCAGAAGAGAGGAGTCGCTGTGAAGTCGCGTTCGAGGCTGTCCCTCAGTCTTCTCTGCCCTTCGCGAACCGCGCGAAGTACTCCAGCGCCTCGAACGAATCCACGGCGTCCGGGTTCGCGACCTTCTCCAGTGGGTGGCCTTGGACGAGGCGTTTGACGGGCACCTCGAGCTTCTTGCCCGTGCGGGTGTGGGGGATGGCAGGAACGGCGATGATGTCATCGGGAACATGCCGCGGCGAGGCTTTCGTCCGCAGTTCGCCTACGATCCGAGACCGAAGCGAATCATCGAGCGCAGCCCCTGAAGCCAGGACGACGAACAGCGGCATCCAATATCCGCCGTCGGGCTGCTCGGCACCGATGACCAGGGATTCGGCCACCTCGGGGATGCCGTCGACGACGTCGTAGATGTCGGCGCTGCCCAGGCGCACGCCCTGCCGGTTGAGGGTGGCGTCCGAGCGGCCGGAGATGATGACGCTGCCGTGGTCGGTGATGGTGATCCAGTCGCCGTGGCACCAGACTCCGGGGAACATCGAGAAGTACGTATCGTGGTAGCGCTCACCGTCGGGATCGTTCCAGAACTTCACCGGCATCGACGGCATCGGTGCGGTGATGACCATCTCGCCGACCTCGCCAACCAAAGGTTGACCAGAGTCGTCCCAGGATTCCAACGCCACACCGAGGATGGGCCGTGAGAGTTCCCCGGCCCAGATCGGACAGTTCGGGGCGGATCCGGCGAAGCCGCTGACGACGTCGGTGCCGCCGCTCGTCGAGGCCAACTGCACGCGTTCGCCGACGGCATCGCGCACCCACGGGAAGCAGTGGGCGGGCACCGGGGCGCCGGTGGCACCGATCGTCCGCAGCGCGGAGAGGTCGAACTCCGTGCCGGGTTCGATCCCGGCCTTCATCCCGGCTAGGAAGATCCCGGGACTGACCCCGAGCACATTGGCCTTCGTGTCCGCGGCGATCTCCCACAGCCGGCCCGGCCCCGGATAGAGGGGGCTGCCGTCGAAGCACACCGTGGTCGCACCGCCCACCAGCGCCGAGGCGACGAGGTTCCACATCATCCAGTTCGTATTCGTGTACCAGAAAAACCGGTCACCGGGGCGAATGTCGAGGTGGAGACCCAGCAGGCGCAGATGATCGATGACGACCCCGCCGTGGCTGTGCACGATCCCCTTGGGAATCCCCGTCGTGCCCGAGGAGTACAGCACCCACAGCGGGGTATCGAAATCGACGCGCGCGAACTCGGGTTCAACATCCCCGGAGGCGATATCGTCCCAGGTGACAAGGTTCGTGATCTGACCGTGTTCATCGGTGAATTCCTCGCCGAGGTTGCCCACCCCAACCACGGCTCGCAGGCTCGGCATCCGGTTGGCCAATTCCGCGACCTGGTCGCGGCGGTCGAAAGCCTGACCGTTCCACAGGTAGCCATCGGCGGCGAAGAGCACTGTCGGTTCGAGTTGGCCGAGTTTCGTCGCCGCACCTTCGGCCGCGTAGTCCTGGGCGCAGGCGGACCAGATGGCGCCGATGGACGCGGAGGCGAGGAAGGCGATGAGCGTGTGGTGGGTGTTCGGCAGGTAGCCGACTACGCGGTCGCCCTGGCCGACTCCTTGCTCACGCAGCCATGCGGCGACGGAACCGACCTGGCGACGTAGTTCGCGCCAGGTGGTCTCAAGGTGCTCGCCGGATTCTTTGATGGTGATGATCGCCGGTTCGTCGGCGAGTGTGTCATCAAGACCGGCCCGCAAGGCGTGTTCGGCGTAGTTGAGCCGAGTGCCAGGGAACCAGGTGGCGCCGGGCATGGTCCGATCGGCGACGACTTCGGTGTAGGGCTCATCGGCGATGACGTCGAAGAAGTCCCAGACTGCGCCCCAGAATCCGTCGAGGTCGTCCACCGACCATTTCCACAGATCGTCATATCCGGCCAGGTTTTGGCCGGTGCGTTGGTTGGCGAAGTCGATGAACTCGGCAATCTGCGGTTGCGGGGTCTGGTCGGGGTCGGGAAGCCAGATCGGTTCAGCGGTCAATTCTTCTCCTCAGCACAGCGGTGGGCGGTAGCTATAGCGGTCTCCACTACCTGAAACGAGGTGTACTCGTTCTGCAGTGGAGCAGTTGAGTCCCACCTTACGCCGCCGACCCCGCGGCCATTGCAGGCTGTCTGGAACACAACTGCGCCGCTGAGAATTCTCAGCGGCGCAGTGGACAGGGAGGTGGGTTGAGGCTCAGCCCCACACGCCCCGGGTGTCGTGGACGATCTTCTGCGCGAGCAGAGCCTGATCAGTCCAGCGTCGGCACGAAGTCACGCAGCCACGCCTTGAGGTCATCGCCGAGGTCCTCCCGGTCGCAGGCAATCTGCATAACAGCTTTGAGGTAGTCGAGCTTGTCGCCCGTATCGTAGCGGGCACCCCTGAACACGACTCCGTAGACGCCATTCCCTTCCGCGTTTCCGGCGAGCTCTTGGAGGGCGTCGGTGAGCTGGATTTCATTGCCGCGTCCCGGCTTCGTGGTCTCGAGGACATCGAAGACCTCTGGCGCCAGCACGTAACGGCCGATGACTGCGAGATTCGAGGGAGCCTCCTCGGTGGCAGGCTTTTCCACCAGGTTATTGATCTTGACGACCTCGTCGTCCGAGGTGGTCTCGACTGCGGCGCAGCCGTAGAGGTGGATTGCTTCGCTGGGGACTTCCATAAGCGCGACGACACTGCCGCCGGTCTTCTCGGCAACCTCGATCATCTTCGGCAGGATGGGGTTACGTTCGTCGATGAGGTCATCGCCGAGGAGCACGGCGAACGGTTCGTTGCCGACGTGCTGGCGTCCCTTGAGTACGGCATGGCCGAGGCCCTTCGGGTCGCCTTGGCGCACGTAGTGGATGTCAGCGAGGTCTGTGGAATGCTGAACAGCGGCGAGCTTCTTGTCATCGCCCTTCTTCGCCAGCGCGTCTTCCAGGCCGTCCACACGGTCGAAATGGTCCTCGAGCGGCCGCTTGTTGCGCCCAGTGATCATAACGACGTCTCGAAGACCAGCTTCTGTCGCCTCTTCAACAACGTACTGGATTGCCGGCTTGTCGACGACGGGGAGCATCTCTTTGGGGGTGGCCTTCGTGGCGGGGAGGAACCGAGTTCCTAAGCCGGCGACGGGGATCACGGCTTTGCGCACTCTATTGTTTTGTTCGACATTCATAGACTGATGTTATCGAATACCGAATGTAGTCCTAAAACGGAATGAGGAGTCGGTGATGTAACTGAACTTTCCGCCTACTGGGTATTCAGCCCCACACCCCGCGCGTATCGTGAACGATCTTCTGCGTCAGCAGCGTTCGGTCGATGCGCGTGAACTCATTGTGGTCGACGAGCAGCAGCACGATATCGGCCGTGCGAATGGCTTCGTTCACCTCAGTGAGAGCGACGTTGTCGCGCTCTTCGAGTTCCGCGGGCAGGCTGTCGATGTTGGGCTCCACTGCCATGATGTTGGCTTCCGGGAGTGCATCAGCAAGCTGTCCGACGATCTGCCGGGCTGGGCTCTCCCGCAGGTCATCGATGTTCGGCTTGAACGCCAGGCCCAGCGCTGCGATCTGCACGTCCTGAATGCGACGGGCCTGGGGGAGGAGCTTGTCGAGCACATATCCGGGCTTCGAGTCGTTGACCTCACGCGCGGTGCGGATCAGTGACGACTGCTCGGGCGCGGTGGAGACGATGAACCACGGGTCAACGGCGATGCAGTGGCCTCCGACGCCAGGGCCAGGCTGCAGGATATTGACTCGAGGGTGGTGGTTCGCGAGCTTGATGAGCTCCCACACGTTGATGTCGAGACCGTCGGAAATCACCGACAGTTCGTTGGCGAAGGCGATGTTGACGTCGCGGTAGGCGTTCTCGGTCAGCTTCGCCATTTCCGCAGTGCGAGCGTCGGTCATGAGGAACTCGCCCTCACAGAACAGTTCGTACAGGTCACGGGCACGCTCGCCAGCATTGCCGTTGAGGGTGCCGACGATGCGATCGTTCGTCCGCAGCTCGATCATGATCCGGCCGGGCAGAACGCGCTCAGGGCAGTGTGCGAAGTAGACGGTCTGTGCGCTGCCGGGTTTGAGGGTGAGGTCCGGGCGAGCATTGATGATCGTCTCGGCCAGGAACTCCGTTGCTCCTGGAGGCGAAGTCGATTCGAGGATGATGAGCTCATTGCCTTCGAGCAGGGGAGCGATCTGCTTGCCCGCAGTCTCGATGTAGGACAGATCAGGTTCGTGCCCGTCCTTGAACGGCGTCGGCACCGCGACGATGTAGTTGTCCGCGTGCGGGGTCTCGGTCGTGGCCCGCAGATAACCCTGAGAGACGACACCGGCCACCGTCGTCGCCATGTCCGGCTCGACGAAAGGAACCTGACCGGCGTTGATCGTGGCCACGGCATCGGCGTTGATATCGACCCCGACGACCTCTGCGCCCGAACTGGCCAGAACAGCTGCTGTCGGAAGACCGATATAACCGAGGCCGATGACGGCGACCGAAGGGCGTTGAGAGGTGGCGGTGGGCGGCATGTGTGCGATGCTCCAAACTGAAGATGAACGACTTCTGATGTTACCCGAGGCTGAGTCGGAACATCTTCACCACAGTGACTCATGAAATGACCCCTGGCGTGACTTTGTCAACAACTTTGGGTGAACGAGCTGCAAAAGTTTGCAATTGCCGACAATTGCAACCGGGCTGTCATGATGTGATTGACCCAGTCGGTATGTCCAAGTGCCACAGAACGGCATACCATTACCCAAATCGGAATTGATGCGAGAACCCTGCCTCGCCGAGGCGGCTCCCCGAGGTTCTCCCGACCAGGAGTTCGTTCGTGACCCCAACTGTCCTCACCGTTTTCGGCACCAGACCGGAAGCCATCAAGGTGGCCCCTGTTATCCGGGCGATCGAAGTCAGCGACACATTGCATTCGCGCACTGCGGTCACGGCTCAGCACCGCGAGATGCTCGACCAGGTGAACGAGCTGTTCGGCATCACTCCAGACATCGATCTCAATCTCATGGCTCAGGGTCAGACTCTCAATGGGGTCGCATCCAAGGTCATCGGCGGCCTCGACGCGGTCCTGGCGGAAGAGTTACCGGCTGCGGTTCTCGTTCAAGGCGATACGACTACGGTCATGGCTGCGTCGATCGCCGCCTTCAACCGCGGCATTCCGGTCATCCATCTCGAGGCTGGACTGCGCTCGGGCAACCTGCTCAGTCCCTTCCCCGAGGAGGCCAACAGGAAACTGACCAGTCAGATCTCCGCACTCCACCTGGCTCCGACTCCCCGATCCCGTGACAATCTGGTGGCCGAAGGCATCATTCCTGCCGACGTCGTCACCACTGGCAATACGGTCATCGACGCCCTCCACCTGGCCGTCGACATGCAAGTGGCCCCGGCCGACCCCATGGTGGCCGACTATGTCGCTACCGGCCGGCCGAAGCTGCTTGTGACAACACACCGCAGGGAGAATCTCGGCTCGGCGATGGAGAACATCGGAGACGCGTTGGCCGAGCTGGCCGCTGCTCGCCCGGAGATGCTCATCTTGCTCCCTGCCCACCGTAACCCTCTTGTACGCGAGGCAGTGCTGCCCAGGGTCGAGAAGTTCGACAATGTGCTTATTACGGAGCCACTGTCCTATGGCGAGTTCACTACCGTCATGGCCGCCTCGGACGTGGTCCTTACCGATTCCGGCGGAATCCAGGAAGAGGCACCGAGCCTCGGCAAACCCGTGCTCGTGATGCGTGAGAATACCGAGCGCCCTGAAGCCGTCACGGCCGGATCGGTCAGACTCGTCGGAACTGACAGGATTGCAATCGTCTCCGAAGTGTCGCGGCTCTTCGACGACTCGTTTGCCTACGGTTCGATGGCTCGCGCCGTCAACCCCTATGGCGATGGCCGAGCCGCAGAGCGGTCAGTTGCCGCAATCGCGGAGCTACTCGGCGTCGGCGCTAGGATTGATGACTTTGCCTCTGAGCCGGACAACGGCGAAGTGTGAGCTGCCGGCAGATTGCCTCGCGGGGGAGGAAACGGCTGAAATCGGCGCTCCGCTAAGCGAGCACAGCTCAGAAATACTTACCTGTTAGCCGAACGACGCTTCGCCTTCATCGGACGTTTTCAAACAGTTAAAAGACGGCGAAGATGATGTAAAGCATGTCCTTTTCCAAGATGCAGCGTGCAAGCCGCGCGAATATTGCGGCGGCAGCGATTGCGATCATCCTGATAGTCGGCGGCCTGCTTGCAACGGTGTTCTTCAGCGAACCCCTGTACCTATTCAATGCGTTAGGACTCGGCGCTGTTGTCATTGTCCTGCTGATTGCATCCGAACGGGTCGCCATCAACATTCGGAATGCTGTTGCACAGAGTGAACTGAATACGCGGAATCTGGCACGCGAGTGCTCAGCGGCGCTTGCACACTTGGACATTCGGGGGCGCCGGATGGAGCGCGTTCTCAACGATACGGCCGGATCTGCGGGGAGAAGTTCTCCGATCATTCGCCGAATCGACGCTTCTGTCAACGGACTCAGATCCGACTTCAATAGCACTGCGCGTGCGCTGACGGGCGGGGCTGATCCCGTCACAATTGCCGCACTCAACCCAGGAGAGTTGGAAGCCCACGCGACGGGGAGTGCGCCTATTTCTTTCCCTAATGCCCCGGAATCCGATCGACTCCCAACATTTCCTGCAATAACAGTATTGATGATCGCGGATGAGTTCACTCTCAAAGCATTTGCTCACGAGTGGAATGTCGTTACCGCGACACCCGACGACTGGATGCAAGTCATTCATGCCGAACGACCTCAATTCGTGTTTGTCGAAAGCGCATGGGAAGGCAACGGCGGAAGCTGGAAGTACCACCTCGTTGGATCCTCGGCGCCACGACAAGCTGTCCGAGACCTGACGGGATACTGCCGCGAACAGGGAATCCATACTCTCTTCTGGAATAAGGAGGATCCCCCACATTTCGAAGACTTCCTGGACACCGCTTCACTGTTTGACTTTGTATTCACGACGGATGGAGACAAGATCCCGGAGTATGTCTCACGCCTGGGCCACGACCGGGTGCATCTGCTCCCATTCGCCGCCCAGCCGGCGATTCACAATCCGAAACGTGTGCGTGGTGTTGACAGAGATCGCTCGATCGTATTCGGAGGTATGTATTTCCGGGAGAAGTATGCAGAACGTCGGCAGCAGCTTGACGTCCTGCTTCCCGCGGCCGAGAAGTTGGGGTTGGATATCTACTCTCGCAACTCAGGAGACGAGGAACGATACAGATTCCCTGAGCGGTTTGCGGCATCTGTCAGACCTGGCATTCCGTACCAGCAAATGATTTCGGCTTACCATGGTTACAAAGTCGTCATCAACGTCAATTCAGTTGTGAACTCTAGTTCGATGTGCGCCAGGCGTGTATTCGAAGCAACCGCGTGCGGAGCAGCAGTAGTTACGACACCTACAGCCGCGATCGACAGATTCTTTGACGACGATTTGCTGACGCTGATCGAAGACGAATCGACGGCTTATGACCGGATGCGGGCACTTATCCGCTCCGACGAACTTCGAGAGCGCCGAGTGCACCGCGCACAGCGACGCATCTGGGAGAACGACACGTATACGCATCGGGCCCGTCAGGTGATGGAACTCCTTAACCTGGATGCCGCAGAAGTATCGATGCGTTGTTCAATCGTCGTGTGCACCAACCGTCCCCATAACTTGCTTCTGATCATCGGAAACTTCTTACGTCAGAATCGGGCCGAGCAAATCGGATCGATTGAGCTGGTCGTTGTCACACACGGCTTCAGTGTGAAAGAAGAGTTGCTCGAATCTGTCCTCGATGAAGTTTCTGAACGTCAGGACTTCGGTCGGGAACCGGGGCCCATAGTCGTGATCGAGGCCGATCAGCAAGCTAGTCTGGGCGAGTTGCTCAACACCGGGTTCGACGAAGCCTCTGGCGAATTCGCATTCCGAATGGACGATGACGATTATTACGGAGCGAACTATGTTCGCGATCAACTCAACGCAATTCTGTACAGTGGCGCCGACTTGGTGGGAAAGGCCGAAACCTACATGTACTTCGAGGAAGAAGACGCGACCTTCCTTACATTTCCTGGGAAAGCGCATCGGGAGACTGACTTCGTTCGGGGTGCAACGTTTGCAGGACGTCGGAAGACTTTCACCGAAACCAGGTTTCAAGAGAAACACACGGGCGAAGACTCCGACTTCATCACCAGGCTGAGGAAGTCTGGAGGGACGATCTACAGTTCGGACCGATTCAACTATGTCGTCAACCGCCACGCGGACAAAACCCGTCACACCTGGGCAGCTGCGGACGCACATCTGATGGGAACTGGCGAGATGAAGTTCATGGGCAGCGACCCCCAGCAGATTGAGGTGTGATGGAAAGCAAGAAGAGAGTCTGCATCGTCGGAGTCACCAGGTTCTCGCTGCTGCTGCCCGGTGCTGCACAATGGAACCTGTCGGCTCAAACGGAGACACTTGAGTCGTATCGGGAGCGACTCTACGATCCGGAGCGTTTGGACGCTCGGTTGAAGATTTTCACGCAGTTGTCCTTGCCGCAGCTGGCCAAAGGTTCACGAGGAACGGATTACCGCCATATTGTGCAGCACTCAAGCAGTCTGCCATCGCCCTACCAAATGCGACTGCGCGAACTGTCACAGCAGTACGACTTTCTGGAAATCGTGTGTAGCGATGAGAAGCACGTCCACGATCAGTCAGTCTCGGCCGCATTCCGTGAGATCGTCCCGGAACAGGACCGGAAGTATACGAGCTTCGCTTGGTTCCGGCTAGACGATGACGACATCGTCTCTGATCGATATTTCGACAGAATCGTGCCGTACGTGGAGTCCGAGTCGCCGGGCCGTGTGGTCAGTTTGGGGCTGGGATACTCAATGATCTATTCGAACGGACAGCTGTGGGACTTGAGGCGGGACTACAGGCCTAAGAACTCCATCGGGCAGCTGTATATCTGCGCCTTCGACGAATCGAGCGATCGGCTCATCGAGCCGCCCAGGGGTGACCATTCGATTATTGACCAATTTGCTCCTACCTTGCTTGATTCCCGGCAGCCTTCGTTCATTACAGTCGTCCATCCGATGCAGGACGGCCGCGCCCACTTGGAGCCGGACCAAGCGTTGGCAGCGGTGGAGAAGGAGCAAGGCAATAAGCCAATTGTCGCTGTGGAAGGTCTCGAGGCCGAGTTTTCCCAGGTTCGTGAGTCGGACATCGTCGCGGATTTTCCGTTGGCACCGGTAATGAAGGAACAAAGCTTGTCTGTAGAACCGATCCGAGAGAGCGTAGGCGGTAACGGTGATCTGGTTGTTGAAGCACAGGTGACGGCCGCGGAAGTCCAGACAGAAGGCAGGGTCATCTTGGGGACACGATTCGCTCCAGGAACCCGACCACCCGCAACTGGGCGTTGGGTGGAAGTAGATCGCGACACGCTTGCCGTCGGTTTTGTGGTTTACGCACCAAAGATGAAGTTTCGTGCCCATCTCCTCGGCGTCCCTGCTGCCAGCGAGCTTGTGGAGATGTCCGTTTGGGTCTCTAGGAGCTTCGAGGGCAGCGTCGATTTGGACGGTCTTCAAGTCGGGACGCGTCAGAAACAGTAGTGGTCGGGAGCATAGCCAAATGCGTGGACATCGCCGTTGGCCAACAGGTGGCTGTCGTCGACGCTCCACGTGTGGGCATGGTCGCCGCGGACCTGGACGAAGTTGAACCTGTCCGCTGAGTAGATCCGGGCTCCGGAGGAGATGAGTCTCTGCTGGAGCTCCGTGTCTTCGCCGAGGGTGCGTTCCGCGAACGGATTGTCGAGGAGCGTTGACCGATGCGTCGTCAGAGTCGGCCCCATGACGAGGTCGGTGAACCGGTGCTCGCGTTCGGGGAAGCGGCAGATGACGATGTCCCGGCCCCGTATATGCAGGTAGTGTGCTTGTTTGCCGACGAGGTCGGCATTCGAGTAGCGCAGTGCTGCAAGTTGGTCGCCCAGGTAGTGCGCTCCGTAGACATCGTCGTCGTCCATCTTCGCAATCACTTGGCCGGAAGCAGCTTCGACGCCGCGATTGAGGCAGACTCCCAACGGCTGCGCAGAATCGACCTCGACGATCTGGAGATGCTCGACACCTGCTTCTGCCGCACGCGATCGCAGATCGGCAGGTGCTGTGAACCCGTGGGTGACCAATACGAGTTCCTTGTCCGCGTGCAGCTGCGCGGCATGGGTCTGCAGAACCTCGCCGAGGTGGTCGGGCCGATTCGTCGACACCACCGCTGAGATGGACGTGGGGTATGGCCGCACATAATCCAGTCCGAGCGAATCCATCACTGTCATTGCCCGGTGCGTGTAGGTGTGCTCGGCCCAAATGCGCCGTTGGGCCAGGTGAACGGTGCGGTCTCTCAGTTCAGGGCTGCGCACATAGGCGCGCAGAGTCCATTCTGCTTCCTCCCGAGTGTCGGGCTGGGGAACCTCGTCCGTGGGGAAGAACTCTCGAGTCGCCGCACTCGGAGTTGTGACGACCGGGGTGCCCGCGGCACTGATCTCGAAGATCCTGCGGGCGCACATACTCGGAGAGTCGGTGACGGAGTTGACGTTGAGGAAGACCTTGAAATGTTTGTAGGCGGTGAGCAGATTGCGGTACGGGAGCGACCCGACCACCCGCCCGGCCAGGTTGCCTGGGAACTGATAGCGCTCATCATTGCCGAGGAAGCGGGAGAAGATCTCGAGTCCGTACTGCATCTTCGGCGATACGGCGTCAGCGGCTCCGAGCAGCAGGTCCATCTGCGCCCTGCGCTCCGGATACTTGTGGGCGAAGTACATGCCGGCGAAGGCGATGTCCCTAGCCGCGGCATTCCGCGCAGGACGCGAAGGATTGTGGACCGCAGGCTGTGCTGCGAAGGGCAGGGCTGTGACTCTGTCATGGCCCAGTCTGGAGCGATATTCGGGGACCAACCTGACATCGCTGGTGAAGACGACGTCGCACATCCGTGCCAGGGGCAGGAAATCCTCGAAGTGCGGGGGATCCTCTTTGTTCCAGAAGACGGTCGGAATGCCCCGGCGACGGCACTCGCCGAGCAGTTCGGTGATCTCTGGACTCGGACCCGACGGGCTCGTGAGCTTGAACTTCCACTGACCGTCGTTGCCGCTCCAGGCAGACTCGACGAAGACGAAGTCGAGATCGTCGAGTTCGGTCGGCCACTGCGTCGGCGACAGCGGTCGGAGCGACCACTCATAGCCGAAGCTCTCGGTCGAGAACTCGTCGAGGACGACGCCCACGGACAGCTGATCGAAGACCGGAGGACGATGCTGCACCGGCAGGGGAGGGAACAGGTCTGCGAGGACCTCCGCCGACAGGCTTCCCGTGGCGACTTCGGCGGAGGCTTCTGCGGCTCCTTGGGCCAACGACCGGCGACGTCGCCACTTCGCGACTTGGCTGATTCCGCCGTTGCGCAGATGCCACACAGCGGTTCTCAGTGTGCGAAATGGTGTTCGGGGCACGGATCGAGTCCTCTCAGAAGTGGACAGGCAGTGGGCGGCGAAGCGCGGCAGTTCAATTGCAACTAACCTTGTGGCAGACCAGGTTCGAAGGTGACGACCTGGAGCTACTTCACCTGTATATTGCAACCAATTCTTAATGCTCGCAGTGTTTGTTCTGACTGGAACCTGTTAGCTCCAATAGTACAATCGGGAAGTCGAATGAGGCTCGGTTCGTCTCAACGAGACGGTCGTTACAGGAGTGAGATTCCCTGAGCCTGACCAGTGCACATCGGGAGAAATGAGGACAGTGGGAAGCAACACAGGGCCCATTCCCTCACGGACCCCAATGAGTCGGCACGGCAGAGCCATGGCGCTGTCACTCATCGATGGTCTCGTCTTCGCGTTCCTCGTCGTATCGATGACGCTCGTGAGGTACGACTTCCATGCATCTCTCGTCAACGTGCCGGGAATGCTCGTCTGTTCGGCGGTCGGTCTGATCGTCTTTCTCATCGGCGGGCCCCTGGCGATCTACCGCGGTCGCTACCGACGTGGTTCGACCGATCAGTTCGCCGCAATCGTGGGAACGGTTGCTCTGGGTGTCGGCATCATGTGGGTGGCCGAATTCGCCTTCGCCAGTCGACTGCTCATCCCGACCAGCGTCCCCATTACGGCGGGAGCGCTCATGGTCGTGGTCAAGAGCCTCGAGAACTGGATTCGTCGCAACTTGAGGCAACGCAGCCTCACCACGTCCGGTGCGTCCCGGCCCACGATCGTCGTCGGCGCGGGGAACCAGGGCATGCTCGCCCTCGATATGATCGCTCACGACACGCACAGCGAATTCGTCGCTGTCGGCATCCTCGACGACGATCCGGCCAAGCGGCATCTGCGCTACAACGGAATCCGCGTGCTCGGACCGATTGCCGACATCGCCACCCATGTCGACCGTACGGGAGCCGGGGCTGTCATCATTGCGATCGCTGACCTGCCGCCCGAAGAGCTCTCCCGTATCGCGTCGAATCTCGAATCTCGGCCTGTCGAGATCAAGATCATGCCGAAACTCTCGGACTCCGCGTTGGCACGTCCCGAGCCGGACGCCCATGATGTCGCGGACCTGCGTCACCGCAGCTTCCGCGATGTCAGCCTTGAAGACCTCATCGGACGCAAACCGATCTCAACGAATATCGACGACATCGCCTCGGCGATCACCGGCAAGGTCGTCCTCGTCACCGGTGCAGGGGGCTCCATCGGCTCACAATTGTGCCGTCAGGTCGCCCGGTTCGATCCGGCCCGACTCATCATGACCGACCGGGACGAATCCGGCCTGCACGCCACTGAGCTCGGTCTTGAGGGCTCAGCCCTTCTGACCAGTGATGACCTCGTCCTCGGAGACCTGCGAGATTCGGCATTCATCGATTCCCTCGTCGCTGAGGCGAAGCCGGACATCATCTTCCACGCCGCAGCTCTCAAACACCTGACTTTCCTTGAGCGGTTCCCGGAGCAGGCAGTGCGCACGAACATCGGTGCCAGCCTCGACCTGCTCAATGCAGCGGTGGCCCACGACGTCGATTCCTTCGTCCACATCTCCACCGACAAAGCCGCCGGTGCGACCTCAGTGCTGGGGCGGACGAAGTTCTCCATCGAACGGGCGATCGCCTCTGTGGCCGCGGCAACCGGACGACGTTATATGTCGGTGCGCTTCGGCAATGTGCTCGGATCCCGGGGGTCCGTGCTCGAGACCTTTGTGGCCCAGGTGGCGGCCGGCGACCCCGTCACGGTCACCGATCCCGATGTCACCCGGTACTTCATGACCGCCGATGAGGCCTGTGAACTCGTCCTTCAGGCCGCAGCGATCGGTGGCCCCGGAGAGACTTTGGTCCTCGACATGGGCGAACCGATCCGCATCGCGGCCCTCGCCAAGAGAGTGATCGCGCTGTCAGGTCGCAGTGATGCGCAGATCGTCTACACGGGTCTGCGCCCGGGGGAGAAGCTGACTGAGGCCCTTCTGTCGCCCGGTGAGGTCGACAGCCGCCCCAACCATCCGCTGATCACTCAGGTGCCGATCGCTCCGATCGATCTGGAGAAACTCGGTGCCCTGGTCGCCGAATCACGTGACCCGCGGGTTTTCTCTCACAGGTCGGGCCTCGAAGAGCACCTGACGCGTCTCCTCGACTCCGAGACGGCACCGACCACTGGTGACGCGACGGAGGCCATCGAGCCGGCAGCGACTTCATCAAGTGCCTCCGAGCCAGGCGCAGACCCCCATGACACCGGAGTCGGCCTCTGATGGCTCTGCAGTCGCTGGTGATCCTGGTTGTGGCCGCGGTGGTCACGGTTCTCAGCGCCCTCATCGCCTTTCCGCTGCTGCGTCGAGCGGGAGTCGTCGATGTCCCCTCACATCGCTCCTCGCATACGCTGTCGACCGTCCGCGGCGGGGGAATCGCCATCGGCTGCGGCATCACCGTGGCCACGATTCTCGCCATGGTGTGGACCGTCAGCGAAGACGGTGTCTTCGGCCTCGGCGGGATCCTCCTTCCGGTCGGTTTCCTGGTCCTGACCTGGTGCTATTCGGCCATCGGGATGAGCGACGATCTCGACTCGCTGCGCCCCGCTGGGCGGCTGATCGGACAGGTGATCCTGGCTCTGCTGTTCAGCGCGATCATCGCGATGTTCTCAACACAGGGAATCGCTCACGTCATCGCCTTCGCGGTCATCGGCGTGACCACTGTCAACGCCGTGAACTTCGTCGACGGACTCAATGGCTATGTCACCGAGTGGACCATCGTCACCGCTGGATGGTTCGCCTTTGTCAGCTCCTGGGAAGGAGAGAACGACATTGCACTGCTCGCTCTGGCGCTGGCTGGCGCTGCTGTCGGGTTTCTCCCGTTCAACCTCGGTCGGGCCAAGGCGTTCCTCGGAGACACGGGAAGCTACGGAATCGGAGCGGCCGTATTCGCTCTCGCGGTCTGGCTGTTCGTCCAAGGCGTCCCGATCGTCGTCATCATCGCACCGATGATCTTCGTCTTCTTCGATGTCGGAGTCACTTTGGTCCTACGGCTCTTCCGGGGAGAGAATATTCTCTTGCCTCATCGTGAACATATCTACCAGCGGATCCAGCAGGCGGGCTGGCCACACAGTTCTGTTTCGCTCTTCCACGCCGCATTGAGCGTCCTCGCCTGCATCATGGCCGTCCCTACTCTCATCAGCGGAAATACGGCGACGACGTACCCGGCCCATGTGTTCTGGGTCGGATTGCTCGCCCTCTATGCGCTGTTGCCGCTGTGGCTGCGGCGACGGGCGCTGAAGGAGGCGATGACCGCATGAGAATCGTTCTGCTCAGCCACTATTACTATCCCGAGGTTGGCGCACCGCAGCGACGGTGGCGGATCCTCGTCGACCACCTGCGCGCTGCCGGACACGATGTCATCACGGTGGCACCCCATCCCCACTACCCGTATTCCGACCGCAACGGGTTCTTCGGATCGAAGGTCGGGCAGGGCCGTCGTCGAGTCGACGTGCGCCTCGGCGGCACCTGGGACACCGGTGTCGACGGTGAGCGGATCCTTCGCGTGCCGTACCTGCACAGCGGATCGTCGATGGCTCGTCAGCTGCTCGATCAGACGGTATCGGCGACGGGTGCGATGTCGGCGGTCATTGACCGGTTGCGGGGCAGAATGCGTCCCGACGTCATCGTCTCCACGACTCCGGCACTGCCGTTTCTGCTGGCGGGCGACACCCTGTCGCGGCTGCTGCGAGTGCCGCATGTCGCTGAAGTGCGCGATGCGTGGCCCGATCTCATTTCGGAGATGAACTTGGTGACGGGAGCGGTCGGGCGATATCTTCCCGGGACGCTGACACGCGGCCTCGAGCATCGACTGCTGCCGGACCTGCTCACTCGTGCCCAACGGCGTGCGGCGGTCGTCGTCGTCACTACTGAAGGTTTCAAACGTCGCCTGGAACAGCGTGGAGTGACCGCAGAGGTCGTTCGCAGCGGAGTCTCACCGGCGGAGTTGGAAGGCGCATCCGGCCTGACCGCCACGGGAGCAATCCCCCTGGTCCCTACCGCAGATGAGACGGGCACCGTCGGCGACGCCGTCAAAGGCAGGACTCCTGCCGATCGCCGAGGGCTCAACCTGCTGTACGTGGGCACTGTCGGTCGATCCCAGGATCTCAGCACCTCGATTCGCGCCTTGGCCCGCACCGAAGGTGTGCGACTGCGCATCGTCGGCGGCGGCGTCGATACCGGCGAGCTCAAAACCGCAGCCGCAGCGTATGGGGTGCCGGTCGAGTTCCATCCCCAGATCGCAGGCGCCGAACTCGCTGCTCATTGGGAGTGGGCAGATGCCGGACTAGTCAGCCTCAGCTGCCTCGATTCCTATGAATGCACAGTCCCGTCGAAGCTCTATTCGTTGATGGCTCGTCGAATTCCTGTCCTCGGAGTCGTTGCCGGTGAGGCCGCTGACATCATCACGCAGACCGCAGCGGGAGAAGTCGCGGTTCCCGGTGATGTCGATTCCGTGGCCGCGGCGATGTCGAGGATGCGAGAACGAGTCGAAACCGGTGAGGAGTTCGGATCGAATCCGCCTGCAGGTCAGAACCCACGCGACTGGGTGGTTCGACATGCTTCGGCCGCCGCAATGGGGCGCACTTACGAACGCGTCCTCGAGCAGGTGGTCTCGTGAACCTGCGCTTCCTCGCCCGGCAGTTGACGAACGTCGTTGTGACGACTGTCGGACACATCAACGATGACCGCGTGTTCTTCGGTATGCAGTTGGCACGTCGCCTGCCGGGCCCTGCCTCGCGTTTCGTCGGACACACGCTGGGACGCTTGCCGGGCGATGCCAGTCGGGCGGCATCTGCGTGGTTGCTCGGAGAAGAGACGACAGCGAAGTCATTGGTCGCAGGTTCTCCCTCGCCTTCACGCCTACTCGGCGAGATCGCGCTCAATCTGGGACTCCTCGACGAAGCCGAATCGATCGCCGCTGCTGTTCCCGGTGCCCGTGCACTGAGCTCACGTATCGAGTGGACCGAGGGACACGTCGACGAAGCCATCGCATTTCTGCCCGACGGCGCACGCCGGTCACGACTGATCGATGAACGACAGTGCCTGCATCCGCAATGGTGGCCCGAGGTTTCGAGCCACATCACGGCTCGCCGGGCCGGCGGCAATACGGATTATGACCGAGATGCTCATCCGACGGTGCTACATGTGCTGACGAACTCCTTGCCGCACACCCGCTCCGGCTATGCGTACCGGTCACATGCCATCCTCACCACTCTGTCGGAGGCCGGCCATCAAACGGCTGCGATCACGCGCCCGTCGTATCCCGTGACCATCGGACGACTGAGCCAGGCGCCGGTCGAGGTCATCGATGGTGTCGAGTACATCCGGGACGTGCCCTTGAGGCCGCGTCCCACGCCATCCGAACGGCTGAGCGAGCAGGCGAATCGCATCGCCGCCGAGGCGCACGAACGTGGTACTGAGATCCTGCACACGACGACGCACTACGTCAACGGCCTGGCTGCTGGAGCGGCGGCGGCTGCAGCGGGCCTGCCGTGGGTCTACGAAGTTCGCGGTGTCCTGGAAGAGACATGGGCGGCTGCAGGCGGCAGTCCGGAAGAGCGTTCTGCGCGCAGGGACAGCCAACGCTTCGCACTCATGCGGGCCAAGGAGATCGAAGTTGCATCGGCTGCCGACGCCGTCATCACTCTGGGCGAGACGATGCGGGAGCACCTGATCGCCGGGGGAGTACCGGCGGAAACCATCACACTCATTCCGAATTCGGTCTCCGAAGCCGTCGTCGATACTGATGTCACCCGCACTCCGGCCGAAGTGAGAAGAAGCCTCGGCCTGCCCGACGACGGGGTGTGGGTCGGAACGGCGGCGTCTATCGTCGGCTATGAGGGCCTCGACGACCTCGTCGATGCCGTCATCCTGGCCCGGAGCCAAGGCACGGACCTGCGGCTGCTAATCGCCGGCGACGGTGTCGCTCTGCCGGAACTACGGGAACGTGCAGCACCGCTGGGGGAGAACGCAGTCTTCACCGGACGGGTCTCTCAAGCTCAGGCAATTGAGTACCAACTCGCCCTCGATGCCATCGTCGTGCCGCGCAAAGACGAACCGGTCTGTCGATTGGTCACTCCGATCAAACCGATCGAAGCGATGGGTCTTGCACGACCAGTTGTCATCTCCGACCTGCCGGCACTGCGTGAACTGGTTCCGGACAGTGCAGGGTTGTGGACACCGCCGGAGAGCCCGCAGAAACTCGCGGAACTGTTGTCACAGCTCGCCTCCGATGACACGGCACGGGGAAGATTCGGGGACAATGGACGAGCACATGTTCTTGCAACTCGCAGGTGGAAGGAAATCGGACGACGATATGGGCAGGTCTATTCTCAACTCGTGGGGAGTGATGTGCGATGAGTGAGACGAAGAACCCCCTCGGGCTGAGTTCGATCCCGTCCGTGTCGAGCGAAGGCCTCGTGCCCGTTGGTCGACGGACATGTCTGAGCCGCTACCTCGCCGCGCTGTGGAACCGTCGGCACTTCATCATCGCCGAATCCCGAGCCAAGATGTCGAGCTCGACGCGGAAGAACATACTCGGATACGGCTGGCTGTTCCTCAATCCGCTGCTGTCGGTGCTCGCGTTCTGGTTCATCTTCGGATTTATCCTGCAGACCTCTCGAGGCGTTCCGAACTTCCTCGGATTTCTCGTTGTCGGAGTGTTCTTCTTCGGATACACCGGCAAATGTATGACCGGCGGAACGGGGGCCATCCGCTCGGGCGCGTCGATGATCAAGGGATTCCAATTCCCACGTGCTGCGCTTCCGATCTCGACAGTGGTCCGCAATTTCCTTGACTTCATGCCGACGTTGCTCGTCATGGTGATCGTGCTCGCTGTTGTGCCCCCGCTTGAAGTGATCACCTGGCGTGTCATCCTCGTCATCCCGGTCATTGTTCTGCAGACGATCTTCAACGTCGGTCTCGCCTGCTTCTTGGCACGTCTTGGTCACAAGATCCCGGACCTCACGAACTTCATGTCGATCGTCAGCCGATTCTGGCTCTACGGATCGGGAGTGTTCTTCTCCATCGAAGACCGCTTGGGAAATCACCCGGCGCTTTTGGAAGCAATGCAGTACAACCCGATGCATGCTTATCTGACCCTGGTGCGCAACTCACTGCTCTACGGAGTCGATTCTGATCCGAAGATGTGGATCGTCGGCACGGTCTGGGCCTTCGGCCTCCTCATCGTCGGCTTCCTGTTCTTCTGGAGAGGGGAGGAGAACTATGGTCGACTCTGAAATCCAGGAACCGAATATCATCGCCGAGAACGTCCAAGTCCGGTACACCGTCAACACCAACGACCCGGGCAGCAAGGCAACAGGTATCCGGCGCCTGACGAACAGAATCGCTGGGCGGCAAGGTCAGACCACCGTGCGAGCGCTGCGTGGGGTCAACTTCGTCGCCCGCGAAGGAGAGATGGTCGGAATCGTCGGAGCCAACGGCTCCGGAAAGTCCACCTTCCTGCGCAATGTCGCGGGTGTCGAGCAGCCGGATCGAGGCCGCATTCTCGTCCGTTATCAGCCGCTTCTGCTCGGTGTCAGCGCCGCTTTGCAACCAGCGTTGTCCGGAAGTGAGAACGTGCGTCTCGGATGTTTGGCGATGGGATTGTCGCCCGAGGAGGCGGCCGAAGCCTTCGACTATGTCGTTGAGCTTTCGGCATTGGGCTCAGCTATTCACCGTCCGATGGGAACTTATTCTTCCGGCATGGGCGCCAGGCTCCGATTTGCCATCGCCTTGGCTGCGCGCCCGAAGATTCTGCTCATCGACGAAGCTCTATCGACAGGTGACGCGACCTTCGCCGAGAGAAGCGAACGTGCGATGGACGAGCTTCTCGCGGAAGCAGGAACGGTTCTGCTCGTCAACCATGCCGCAAAAGTGATTCAGGAGCTGTGCACCCGTGCAGTGTGGATGCACCGAGGTGAGATTCTCATGAACGGTCCCGCCGAGGCTGTTGCAGAGAAGTACCGGTGGTGGGCGTGGAATGTGGCAAAGGGCAAGGAAGATATCGCCGACAAGTTACTCGCCGATGTGGTGGGCAATGCGGTCAAAGAGGAGATCAATATCCTCGAACCCGAACTCATCAAGGATCCCATCCCGCGGCACGCAGCACGCCCGTCTAAGAAGAAGGCC
Source organism: Brevibacterium sp. CBA3109 (assembly GCF_040256645.1). Taxonomy (NCBI): domain Bacteria; kingdom Bacillati; phylum Actinomycetota; class Actinomycetes; order Micrococcales; family Brevibacteriaceae; genus Brevibacterium; species Brevibacterium koreense. Next base: position 396,497 of record NZ_CP158281.1, read on the forward strand.
GCTCGGGCGCGCCATGTGAAGCGGCAGGACACGGTCGAAGTAGTCGAAGAGACTCCGACCCCGATGCTGGCCGCTGCCGAGGAGCAGGTCTGGCCGAAATCCTTCGACGCTGAGATGCCGAAAGCCAAATTCCCGGCTCTGCCCAAACCGGCCTCTCAGGCAGTGAGCGCACCACGAATCACCGATGCCCCGCCTCTGCGACTGAACCCCAGTAAGAAACGCGTTGTTCTGCGAGCAGCGAATCCGAATGACCGTGCGTCGTCGGTTGCCGCTGCGGATGACTTCACCGGCCGGAGGCTCGCTTCTCGCGCGCGAAAGATCGCCGATGAACGGTATGAGGAGAGGCAGCGTTTGCGGCAGAAAGACGAGACCCCTGTCGTTCACCAGGATTCGGGCCGATGAAGATCGCAATCTTCGGTTCCTGCGTGAGCCGTGATACGGCGGAGTTTATGCCTGAAGCTGAGGTCGTGGCTTACGTGGCCAGGCACTCGGTGACGAGCCTGGAGTCTCCCCATGGGACAGCTGGAATCGACCTCAGCGACTTGACCTCCGCTTTTCAGAAGCGAATGGTCACCAGTGATCTCAACGGCACCGGTCTCGAGCGGATTACCAAGGATGCCAAGGATCTTGATGTCGTCCTCCTCGACCTGGTCGATGAACGACGGGGATTCTGGAATTTTCCCGACGGCACGACAATGACGAATTCACTTGAAATCGAGTCGTGCGGAGCTGCTCGTGCAGCGCGTCGCGCCGGTGCGCGGCTCATAGAGTTCGGCACCGACGAGCACTTCGATCAGTGGAAGTCGGGCCTCATCACTCTCATTGAAGGTCTCAAGGACGCCGAATTGTGGGAAAAGACGATCCTCCTCGACATCGAATGGGCCGGAGCCGTTGACGGAGCCCAGCACCCGCAGAACGACAGCTTCGCCAGCCTCGGTCGCCGGTGGAGGCGCCTCCAACGAGGTTCACGTGAGGCGGGCAGGGAACTGTCACGAGGTCGCGGGTTGGGCGAGGCCTGGCAGAGCCTGCGCAACATCAAGCCGACGGAGGCCGAAGAGTATGCCGACCGCGCTCTTTCGGCCAATAGTGACTACATTCGGTATCGTAGAGAGGCACGATCGCTGGCTGCGTCGTCAGTGGTGAGAGAGAGCCGCGAGGTCCGAATCGACAGAGACCACAAGTGGGGACCTCAACCGTTCCACTATCGGCACGCCGACTACCGGTCGATCGTCGACAGCATCCGTCAGCAGGTGAATAAGAACGGTGGTGAGGCCATGTGAGCGGACAGCAGTGGCGTAAAGCCCTGTGGCATCTGCGGCATGGCGGAGTCGAAGGATTCAAAGAATTCCGGCGTAAGCGCGAATCGGAACTCGCTTCGACCAGGACATCGACCGCTGGATCTTCCAATCAGGATGGCACGGACACTCCAACGCTGAGCGTTATCGTGCCTGCATTCAATGCGAGTGGCTTCATTGATCGATGCTTGAAAAGCATCCTCAACCAGAGCGGTGTGTCGTTGGAAGTCATTGTCGTCGACGACGGCTCGACCGATGACACCGTTGAAAAAGCTAGCCAACATTCGCACGGTGCTCACCCGGTAGCGGTCCTCACGGGCACCAACGAAGGGCCGGCGCGTGCACGCAATCGCGGAATCGGTGCTGCCCGCGGCAAATACATCACCTTTGTCGACGCAGACGACGAAGTGTTGGCAAACGCGTATACGACGATGGTTGATTCGCTTGAACGGACCGGCTCTGACATTGCCACCGGGGCGTATGTTCGTGTTGGCTCAGTCGGCCGATCCAGGCCGAAGCTGACCGCGCGAGTACACGCACGCCAGCGGTTGGCAGTTCGGTTGGACGATATGCCGGAACTGCTGGAGGAGCCTGTCCTGTGGAACAAGGTCTATAGGCACGACTTCTGGAATCGTCATGTGGGGGAGATGTGGGGGTTCTCCAACTACGAAGATCAAGAGCCTGTCTACAGGGCACTGGTCGGTGCCGCGGCGATCGACGTGCTCACGAATGACGTGTATGCGTGGAGGCTAGCCGACGGCAGAGATACCCGTTCCAAACGCAAAGCAGAACTGAGCGATCTGCAGTCAAAGCTTGAAGTCATCGATGCTCTCAAGAATACCTTGAACCACGCTCCCGATCACGTGGTCGAGCAGGCATATGCGATCTGGATGGGCACCGACCTCGCTATGCACGCGGAGTACCTCGACACGGCAAACAAACGGTTCCGAAACACCCTCTGCGATGCGGCCAAGAGTCTTCGAAAGGCGATGCCGAAAGGCGCTTGGAAGCTTTTGCCGGCGCAGGAACGTCTGTACATGTGGGTTGTGGCGTCCGGGGACTTGGACGATATCGAAGAAGTCCTCGGAACGAGGATGGAAGAGACCAGAGCCGTGCCGCTCGAACTAGTCGACGGCACCTGGACAGTCGCACCGACGTACCTGTCTCGACTCAAGACCAATGTGCCGCAGCGGCTGTTGAAAGCACAGCATGTCGACTTCAGACCCGTCGTCATCGTGCGAAATGCGCGGTGGATCGATGATCAGCAGATCGAGCTCCAAGGGTGTGCATACATCCCCGGCATTGATCCAGGGCAGACCACATTCCGTTTGCAGGGCGTCATGGATGGGGCGACTGTTCTGGACGTATCTGTGGAGACCCGAAATGACAATCGAGTGGACTTGGACGTCGGTGATCCTTGGAGGACGTACGAGGCTGGGGGATTCATAGCTCGAATCGACGTCGCGGGCCTCAGGGACATATCTCCGAGAGGAATCGACCTGTTCGGCTCCTTTGAAATGCAAGGGATGCATCTCCAAGCCCCGGCTGTGTTGACAGCGGTAGTGGGAATGATTGCTCCAAGCCCGATTCGCGATTCAGGACGCCTGACAGTTGTCGCTGACGAGCGAAGCGAACTGTCGATTCGTCCCGTAGACATGCCCACTGATCCAGTCGTCGTGAAGAACATCGACTTCCGCGGGCGGGATGTGACGGTGACTCTCGACCGTTCTGCGAATGCCCGTGGTCTGTCGCTGCACACTGCCGGAATCAAGGTTGAGCTGGATGCAAACGGCCCTTCCATCTATTCGACCACACTGCCTGAACTTCCCGAGCGGTTCCGAGCCCATGGGGAACGGCAATGGAAGCTGTTGGCCAAGACAAACGAAGGCAATGACGTCGATGTCTACCACGCCTCCGTCGACTATCTGCTACCCGGCACCTCATGCGTGCGTCTTGCGGCCAACTCCGCTGGCAAGGTGAGGCTGGCGCAGCGGTTCCGGCGAGTGACTGTCACTGGTGCGACAAACGACCGGGATCGACTACTGATCATCGGCCGGATCGACCCTCCGGAGAAGCTCAAGGTCGTACTTAAATCCTCCGAGCAGACGATTGAGCCTGATGAGCCTGCGCTGCATGCTGATGGCAGCTTTACCGCTGTGTATGACCTGACGACTACCGGGGCCGAAGGAGGCAAAGTCGCGGCGCTCGCAGGCGGCTATCATGTGAGGTACGGCGAGACCCCGGATAAAGTCGAAGGGTGGGCCAGGGTAGCCGGCAAACTTGCTATCCGACCTGTGGACTGCTTCACCGAGTGGAACACGCTCCGGGTCGAAGGACGCAACTCGGGTGCCGTTTCTGTCACGGCCTCACCGCCTTGGTCTGCTCAGGAGCGCACCAAGTACGGGCGCTTTCAACTCCGCACTAAAGACTGGGGACCGCTGACTGCGGGGATTGTCTTCGAGTCGTATAACGGTAAGTCCGCAAACGACAATCCGAGGGCTCTTTTCGACGCCATCAAAGAAGAATACGCGGACATCCCCTTCTACTGGTCGGTGAGAGACCGCCGAGTCGACGTGCCGACCGGTGGCATCCCAGTAGTTGAGGGGACTGCCGAGTGGCACCGCGCAATAGCGACTAGTCGAGTGTGGATCAACAACAACAACTTCCCCCACCACGTACAAAAGTTGCCCGGACAGTTCTATCTTCAGACATGGCACGGATCCCCAATCAAGAAGTTGCTATGGGACATACCTCGGCGACGAACATCACTGACCTACAGGCGTCTTATGCGTCAACAAGTTGCGCAGTGGGATGTGCTTCTCGCCCAGTCCGAATCCACTGCTGGTCACTTACGTTCAGGACTAGGCTACGAAGGCGACGTGATATTGGTAGAGGCACCACGAAACTTGCGAGTTCGAGACTTTGCTCAGCACACGGTCGACATTCGTGCCAGGTTAGGAATCAGACTTGACGAAAAAGTCGTACTATACGCACCGACTTGGAAAGAACGCCACCGAATCGGAACGAGAATGAACTGGAAGGACCAACTTAATCCGTACTTCCTAGCTGAGCAAACCGGTGCGAAGGTATTGGTCAGAGCCCATCACGTGAGTACTGCAATGCCTTTGGAGAAATATCCGGGAGTGATCGATGTATCTCACGAGCCGCATGTGGAGGCACTGATTGCAATTTGTGATTTATTAGTGACTGATTACTCTTCAATTGCCTACGATTTCGCACTAACCCGAAAACCAGTTATTCATTACACGCCAGACTATAATGAATATCTCAGCGAGCGCGGGCTCTACGAAGACTGGTCGACAAACGCGGTGGTCACAGACAATCTATCGAAACTAATATTCCTTGTGCAGGAAAAGCTTGAAGAGTTAGGGCCATCAAGAAAAATAGCTGGAGTCGACGCAGCTGAACTGAGCCAGCTAATCCATATAATTACTAGTCGCGCAACTTCGCCGTAGCGCTAGCTTCTTTTAAATTAGCCCACATCCTTGTAAGGATGGGCAAAATAGAAGAGGCATCTGCCTTAGTGTACGGAAGCGCCTTTCGGTGTGTAACCTCGCAACGTCGTGGACACGCAACCTCACCACATCGGGGACAACTGATCTCAGAGCTTTGTACACAACTACCGCTCCCTCCGCTGAGGAGGGAGCGGATGCGGAATCGAGTTCATCTACCGGAGCATGAATACGTCGGGCATATCCTCACCACGCGAGGCGAACTCTTCAACATACTGTTCGTATTTTATGCGCCATTGCTTCGTCGGATTCGCGACCTAGACTCCACTGATCGCATAGGAAGAAATGAAGCGTCCTCGTACGCCGAGAGCGACCATCGGCAAGGGGAAGGAGAACACAATCTCACCGGTACCCATGTCCGTGAGCAAGAATATCTCATCGGTGATCGTGCGATAAAACTGCCGATCAGCAAAAGTCGACGGCAGCGACACGTGATAGCCGTGATAGTACACTTGCCGGTTCGCTCGCGTGACGGTTACCACCGACTGATCAGAACGCTGCCTATCCGAAGCGGTGACCGGGAGGACATGTCCATTCTTCGTGATCGTCAGCCCAGCACGGTTGAGCTGATTCTGCCGCTGCAAACGGGCCTGTAGATATTCTCGTGCTTTCGCCTCAAGAACAGCCATCGGAATCGGTTCGGTGGCCGGAGTGTGCTCGACGAGGTTCCATGCTTGAGACAGCGTGGCATCGTTGAGCGATTGGTGCGGCCGACGCGAGTTGTACTGATCACGGAAACGCCGAATAATCTGCCGCAGCTGCTCGACCGTTGCGGCCCGGTTCGCGTCGAGGAAACGCACTAGTGTCTGGTGGGAGCGTTCGTTCTTGCCCTGCGTCGTCGGCTTGCCTGGCAGGCCGCTGATGGGCATTGTTCCATGTGAGGCGAGGAACACTTCCACGGCTCCGATCGTGCCCTGCCGAAGTTGGTTGAACGCCGAGGAATTGTCCGATAGGACCTCCTGCGGGGCACCATGAGCAGCGATCGCGTCAGCGAGCACCGATTTGGCGTCCGTACTGTTCTCAGCACGAATATGAGCGGTCGTGCCGACGTCGAACCGGGTGGAGTCATCGAGGAGCTGATAGATCGTCACCGTCTGACCATCGGTCAGGTCGTATTCGAAGGCATCAAGTTGCATAACGACATTGCGGTGGCGCGGATGAAAGGGATGTAGGACGATTTGGGGCGCTTCTTCGGTGAGGCATCGACGTGGCCGACGCTGGCCAGTAGGCGGGCGATCGTCGCCGGCGACGGGATCGTCGTGGCCGGGAACGTCTCGGAGATTGCGGCCTCGTAGTAGATCGTGCGGGGGCCATAGTCCCATCCGTCGGCTTTGAGTTGCTTGCGGATTCGGACGAGTTCATTGACGACCTGGCGACCGTATCGCCGGGCGGGTTGTTTCGGAGCTCGCGACCGGGGATGCAGCGCCGCGGTTGATTCTTGTTGGCTGCGGGTGCGGATCTTATAGAAGGCACTACGTGAGATTTTGTGGGCGCGGCAGAACTCGGTGACGGACAGCGCGTTCGGCTGCGTCGGGTCGTAGTTGATGATGGCTGCTCGGATCTGGGGTGTCAGAGAGTTCGTCATTCTCTCCGGCTACCACGACGCTGCCAGTGTCCACGATGGCAGGAGACATAGTGTCTCCGATGTCATGAGATCGTGTGTCCACGATCTGTTGAGACAGGACAGGAAGCGCCTTTCGGTAGCACCTGTGTAACGAAGTGGTAGCAGCTATGTAAGTACCGGAAATGCCATTTGATTTATAACATAGAGGCACCGCACTGGCCATCCAGATCGCCTTTACACGAACATCGTGGGTAAGCACGTCGCAATCCGCCAGGTGCTTCGCTCTATCGCGGGTTCGACACGTGTCGTGTGGCCATCGGGAACCTTGATCCGTGGTCAACGCCCGTCGCGCGGCGCCAAGACAGTGCTCATACGGACGTTGCAACGCGTTGTTCGCAATGTCGCGCGTCGGTACGTATATTCCAGTTAGCGCTGCAGGTTACCGACGCGTAGACAGGTTCAGAGGCACGCGAATCCAGATTGATTCTGCGTTCCAAGCCAATAACCATTACCAGCAATCAACAGGGCAACTATCTGAGGAAGTCTTTTCGCCCATGGACGAAAACCATAGAGCGCTTCTGAACGAATGGGGTCGGCCAAATAAGTCAGACTGCATTCAAATCTAAATACCGAATGACCTATAGGCAGACTATGGCTTACGATCTTCTAAAAGCAGCTAAAATAGTCTCAATCGAAATTCTGCAGAATTTCTTGGATCACTCTCATTGAGGAATATCCATCGTCAAGGCTGGCGAAACGTTCTACAAAATTATAGTATCGTTCTGTGGAATCAACAGAGAACTGTCGATCTGCCTTTAGTATTTCCACGGCTTCTGCGGCCGACTTTACAATTGGGCCAGGTGAGGCTGCTTCGAAGTCGAAGTAGAATCCTCTGACCGAATCGCGATAGATGTCCAAATCGGGGCAAAGGAATACTATTGGCTTACCTGTAACGACATAGTCAAACATAATCGAAGAATAGTCTGTCAGGAGAACATCGGACGCTGCTATCAGATCGTTGACATTTGGATAAAGACTAACATCAAGAGCAGATTCTCCTAAACGTTGAGCCGCGGCATTCAATGAATTGGCATGTCCTCGGTAGAGGATAATAGACGATTTTCCCAACTTCTTTGCTGCGGACTTGACTCCGAGAAAATCGACAGCGCTGTAGTGTCCTGAAGACTCCTTGAGGTTGTCACGCCAAGTCGGTGCATACAGAATTGTGCGTTGTCCGGGATTGATCCCCAGCTTCTTTCTGGTCGCGTCTCGGGAAGCCTTAAGCTGAGCAGCATTTGCCAACGCATCATTTCGCGGGTAACCGGTTGCTAAAACGTCCCCCTCGTAGCCGAAAGCGTCTTTTAGAGTGTCTCCGGCCCACTCTGATTGAGCGAGTAGCAAGTCCCAGTAATCTTCTGCCTCTCGGCGCATCAGCTGCCTGTAGCTGAGCGACAGGTTCTTAGGAGGAACATGGTTACCAATTCTCTTGAGTGGCGTACCGTGCCAAGTCTGAATATAGAACTGGTCTGGATGCTTGTGAAAGAAGTAGGGAAAATTATTATTGTTGATAAGCACCTTGGCTGAACTGGCAACGTTGAACCATTCGCGACTACCGAAAACTACTGGAACGGCTCCTTTTGGAACCGGGGTGAGCGGATTCTGTACAGTCCAATAGCGCTTAATGTCGGGCCTGCGTTGCCTGATTTCTCCGTCAAGAGCCAGTGGTGAGTCTGCAACTGCACTGCCTGAAAAGCTCTCGAACAGTACCGCTGACGGGTCCAGACTTCGACTGGCAGACAGGAATACCTTTGAATTCTGCGCTTTGTTCCAGATTCCGGACTCGGTGTCTGGGTCGAGTGGTTGGTCAACATCGATACGCACCGAGCGGCTAGTGCCGATGGCATTCACGGTGATCAAGCTCACAGGAGTGACAATTTGGTTAGGTGCCGAATCTTCTAGCTCGTAAGAAGCTGAAACCCAGGCCGATGCAGGGTGCGACTTTCCAGCTGCGAGGAGCAATTGAAGGACATAGCGGTCCCAAGCAGGCAACTGCTTTCCCCCGGCACCGACGAGAGAAAACTCTACGTCGAAAGTACGTGAAGCGTGATCTACACTAGTCCGCTTTGGATGGATGATCTGCCTGGCGCCAACAAGGGCGAACGTTGGCGTAACTGCACGGGCAACGTCCGTGTCGATCGTGAATGTTCCTGTTACGCGAACACTTGTGCCTTCTGTGGAAAACTCAATCTTGTCGGCAGTAGCCACTTGATGGGCTCTGTTAATAACGGCATATCCAAAACCTGTTGTTCCGACAGTGAAATCTCGGTCCCGTCGTCGTTCTGTCTGTGAACGATTGATTGCAAGCGCCCACCGCATTCCGGAGGAGGAAGCCACCTGTAACTGGAGCTCGTGAAGATTGCGCGACAGTGAAAGCGGTCCTCGCGGTAACGCAAGTTCGAAGCTTAGAGCATTTCCATCGTTAGTTGCCTCACTTCGAGCGATCTCAGTCGACCCTTGTGACAAAGATAGGTACAGCCCGGTCTTCGCGGGCGCTGAAGGGAAGGTAGGCAAGTCCACCGACCACTGATCGACCTTCACGTGCAGGCTATTTTCGTCAATACGGATTTCCTTGGCAACGAACTTGGGCTTTAGGACCACTATTTCAGTCTGTTTGCGCGGATCTCCCTGTATTGCAATTCGAGCACCACGGTTGGTAAGATCCGACGCCACTGGATAAGCAGCTGCTGAATACTGACTGCGCACTATCGAAGCATCAGTCCAACTGAATTTGGCCAGATGAAGATGAAGTCTAAGTTGAAGATTCGACCCTTGTGAGGATTCTAGATGCTGCGCTACTTCGTCAACGACATAGTGTGGGATTTTCAGCGCGAACTGCGAACCGTGGTAGCTGTTGTACGCGTCTGACAGCCGTTGTGGTACCGGGTCGTTTACGCTGTGTACTTCGAGAGTGGCTACAATCTCTTCAGTCTCAGGGTCGAACAGATCAGCAGAATATCCATATTGAACATCAAAGTTTGGAATGAATCCAATTCCATTAAATCTCACGTCACCATTAGGGCTCGCGAAGTACGAAACCAGCTCAACGCGTGGTTTGAGGATGTCCAAAGGAACCGACTGTAGGTTTGAGGGAATATCGAAGATTTCACCCGCTTCATCCTCAACGGAAAACCTAAGGTCGTCACCTTCTATCCGCCCCTTGTAAGCATTCTTGGTTTGTTCGAGGCGTACTAGTAGACGACTCAGATCAGCGCGGCCCCTGTGCGCCACGTAATATGCCAAGATGCGACGAATCGGATCGATCGCGTCAAACGCCAAATCCGGGGCATCGTTCCACAGTCTCGAAACTCCCTCTGCGAGCACATCAAAGAACTCGTTATCGGCGCGGGGCACTTCGCGAATATAGTAATAAAGGTCTTCGCCAAGAGTCTTTGCATACCAGTATCGCAAGAACGATTCGTCGGAATCGCTGATTACCTCCCTGACCTTAAACGCGACGTCTAGCCGCTGTCTAAGATCTGAAACACTCGTCTTCTGCTGAGTTATAGAGGAATTGTCTTCGCGCAGTCGCCAGTTGTAGCCGACCTCCTTCAGGACGTCGAGCTTGGCCCCTCCGACGAACAGCTTTGCGGTACATTCCTGGTCTTCGTAGAGTGTTCCCTCTGGAAAATGTCCAACCAGGCGGTCCCAGGAGCTGCGGCGATACACTTTATTCCAGGCGAACACGTCCCACATGATTGGCGGAAAGTCTGTTCCTCTAATAGCGAGGCGTTCTTCATCATGAGCAAGGTGCACCCAGAAGGGAAGCCACTTGTTCCGGCTGTCGAATCGAGAGACAGACGCAATACATACATCCGATCCTGTTCCGGCCAACGTAGTCATCGCGCGTTCATAAGTGCCTGGAGGAACGGTGTCATCAGAGTCGACGAATGTTATGAACTGACTAGTGGAGTGAGTCAGTCCTGCATTGCGGGCGGCACCAAGCCCAGCATTTTGTTGATGAATTACTCGAACACGTTTGTGATTTCTAGCATATTCGTCGGCGATAGCACCCGTCGAGTCTGTGGAACCATCGTTCACGATGAGAACGTCAAGGTTCGAATATGACTGACCGAGCACGGAATTCAAGCACTCGCGCAAATAATTTTCTACATTGAAGGCTGGTACTACCACTGCCAGAACTGGCCTGAGATTGCGTGAATCCGGAGTTGGTTCAGCCTGTTCGTGTTGGTGATGCTTATACACGGGAGCGCCGACCTTCTGCCTGAACGCCGTGGAGTCCACAACTGAACTGAGCCCGAGCTTCCGCATAGCTCGTGCGATGTTGGTTTTGGTTGTCATTCTCGTTTTGCTCCCGTGCAGGTTTGAACTACAGGCCCCACCAACGGCCTGGCAAGAGGCGATTGTAGCAGTGGCGGACGATTCTAAACGAATCCGACGATGTCAAGAATGAGCACTAATAGGGATATTGTATGCAAGGTTGATTGGGTCGTATGCGTCACGGAAAACCGGGACCGTCTATTTGGAACTGCAATAGTTGTGACAGTTTGTGAATAAAATATCTACATGCTAGAAATGTAAACACGTGAATCATGACTACGTTACTTACTCGCTGTTTATGGTGGTTTTCAGGGCTCAGGCTCGCTGACCAGGCGACCGAGCGTATTGATTTGAATCAAGCTGAATAGAGGAAAATTTAATCTATCCCACTCTTTCCTCTGTCTCTTCGTCTTTGTGGGTGATGGACTGGTCCTTGTTTAGACCTGCCAGGCTTCGCTGGTCAGGAAGAGGCGCAAGAGGACAGCTAGCTGCGGTACTTCTTGGTAGATAAGAGGCCGGAGCCAGTCGGCGACTGAGTTCCAACGTTTGTGGTCTTTGGGACCGCAGCGATGTGGGTCAACGGCTTGAAAGGATCGCAAGGGTCCATCGATTTTGAGGAGTGAACCCGGCTACGCTTGTGCGGTGTAGGCCGCTGCCTCTGTGCGCCGGCGTCAAGCGCTTTGGGCCAGTTCGCTAAATTCAATCTCGGCTAGACGTATACTGCGAGAATCTGGTGCCAGTCCTCGTGTGCAGGGTGGAAGAATGGATTTGGCTGATTGCCCAAGGCTCGGGTGATATCTACGGTATAATCGAATCGCCTGCCCTGGGGCGATGCTCTCGGTTAGCACGCAAATGTCTTTGTTGTTTTGTGAGAAGTCTTTAGATGGGATAGTAGTTTTGAGTTCGGTTTTGTCGGGAACCCAAATCGTCCCTTGGAGCAAACAGTTTGGAAACCATATGGTTGGGATGTTGAGGTTTCTCGGTCCATCTATAATTGAGTTTATTGATAGAAACAACGCCTCACTCTTTGATGATAGTGTGTTAATCCGAGGCGCGTTTGGTTTCCGCAGACATGGCTCTGAAATATGATTCGGAAATGTGGCGATGTTGCGTGAGCGAATGAACGCGGGCTTCGGTTGCAAAATCATACTGGATAATGGTCTCTATTGGGGGCCCGATGGGTATGTAACTGTGGAGAATAGACCCGGATCTATATTGGATCCGATATTTTGATTTGGAAAGGCGTTGCGATGCGCGCGAACGATTCGCGTCCAATATGTGACCTCCGAGCTGGTAATGGACTCAGCAAGTCTAAACTAAATCTGTGAAAGAAAATTGGAGACCATGTTTGGGTGGGCGTTGATGTACTGGTGATGCCCGTGTCGACGGTAGGGCGAGGCGCTGTAGTCGGAGCGCGTTCGCTTGTGACGGGGAAGCCGATTGCGTTCGTTGCGCCAGACCTCTCCCAGTATGGGAACGAGACGCGTGGATTCTACTTCGACTTTGTAGACGATGCTTTGGGTTCAATTTTTAGTCGAACAGATGACACTACTGCATGGATTAAGTCAAACAAGAATGGAAATGTCGACCATGTTGAAAGATACGTTAGTTTCCTTTCGCGGTTCGCACCGATGGTCGACGGTGTGAGTGCTGCGAGGTTCGTGAATAGATACTCGGGCCTCATTGAAACTCCGGAGTTGGAAGGGTAAAAAATGAACAATATATGGCTGTATTGGGAAAATGTGTATTCTGACTCGATGCCCGACTATATTAGACTCTGTAGTGAAACCATAGAAGCTCAGGCTGGGGAGTGGAATGTGGTCTTGCTGGACCGGGATAACGTTAGAGATTTCGTTCCGGATTTGCGTGCCGACTTTTTCGACATACCCGAGGTAGCTCATCGCGCGGATTATATTCGTGGTGCGGTGTTAGCCCGTCATGGTGGGATGTGGATGGACATCGACACAATCGCTTTGCGGCCACTGTCACTTATTACTGATTTGCTTCCATTGTCGGGGGCTGTATTTTACGGTTGGAAGTCGTTTCAGCCGAGCATCGGGCTGATTGCTGCCGAGCCCGGACATCAACTGATTCTTCGGTGGAAAAAGGAGATGGACTCTAGACTTGATAGCGGTCTTTCTCAGCGCTGGTCAGGGATTGGTTACGATTTACTGTGGCCATTGGCGAAGGAGATTTCGTACACGCATATTGCTCACACCATTTGTGCGCCGACGCACTACACGGAGACGGCGAAGTTCGTCGAAGCATTAGAGCCAGATCAGGTGTTGAAGCCGGAGACCGTGGTCATGCAGCTTTACAACAAGATGTTCTTTAAGACGTACGGGGATATGACTCGCTCTGACATCCTTAGCTCGGATACTTTGATTGGCCGTTGTTTTATCCGCGGTCTTGAACGGGATCCGAAGTGGTCGTCCGTCGCTGTTGAGATGTCGGAACACGTCGAGCTGGCACAATGGGCTATGGAAAGGGCACGTGCGGGCGATGGCAATGTCGGTACCAATTACGTACTGAATGCAGTGGACCGATACGAGACACTTTGACCAATCTGTGAAGTGTAGAGGCTCGTTCGTATACTTCTGTTTGCGTTGATTGAAAGCAACAAGGTTCTCGTGATGTTTCGGTCGTTCTGTGGCCTCTCGCACTTCGACCTATGCCGAGTTCATCTTCATGGGTCCGATTCCTTGGAGGTGGATTTGGATGTATTTTTCGGTAGTGATCGTCTACGTCTGTAGCCCAGGGTTCGCCGACTGGAGCCGTTTAGATTGAAAGGATTTAGCAGTTGTGCGTATGAGTGTCCGTGGACTCCGCCGATCCCTCATTCGTTTCTCCGGTGACCTGTGCTGCTGACGGCGGTCGATGCAATGAGCTTGAAGGCGGGGGGCTTATACTGAAGCTACTGCCAGCTTGGCCCCGTACGTCAGTTGAGTAACTGATTGTGTCGTCGTCTGTCGTGCCCACTTGGACTTTGAATTTTTGATCTGACTTGCACAAGTAGATGAGGTTTTCGGGGCCACGGAGCATATTCCTCCTGGTCAGGAGGTTGCTTGTTTCGGATTTGGGTAACTAATTTGAGCCTTATCATGGTGCAATGAGCCCATTCGTGCGCAAGGGCCCCACCGCGTCGGGCCCCACCGCGTCGGGCGCCACAGCCGTACAGATCGCTGATAAGACTGGCGGGAAGTACCGGATCGTCGAGCACCTCGGGCCAGCCCACACACCCGAAGACCTCGCCGCTCTCGTCGAGGCCGGCAAAGCCAAACTGCGCGACCCCGGACAGGCCACACTCGACTTCGATATTGCCGACAAACCACGAGTGGCATCGGCAGTCGTGAAGTCCCCAAGAGGGTGATGCGTGATGAGCAGACGCTGAACCTGCGGCGCAACCGCGCACTGGCAATCATCGATGGGGACAAGCCGGCGAAGAGCGCCCGGTTCGGGAAAATCACGGACGAGGAGAAAGCCTTCGACGAGAAGGCGTATGAGCGGGCGATGAAGCTGACGGGGTTCAAAGGCTACGTGACGAACATTCCCGTCGGGACTATGCCAGCGACCGAGGTCATCGGCAGCTATCACGACCTGTGGCAGGTCGAGCAGTCCTTTCGGATGTCGAAGACCGACTTGAGAGCCAGGCCGATCTTTCACCGGACCAGGGATGCGATTGAGGCGCACTTGACGGTCGTGTTCACAGCATTGGCCGTATCGAGGTTCATGCAGGCCGCGACTGGGGCGTCGTTGAAGAGGATCATCACGAGTCTGCGGCCATTGCGGGAGTTCACCGGGCGCGTCGGTGGGCAGGACATCACGTTCACACCGGAAGTACCTAGGGCCGTCGAGAACATGCTCCAGGCGCTGGAAGAGTCGTAAATTCGGCTGTCAGCGGTGGGTAACAAAAGTTGTGCAACTCAGGTCACAAGCAGCCGCGGCTCCACCCTGGATCGGACGAGCAGGCAACAACCAGGACCATCCCCTGTCGGCCGGGCCACTGTCGATGGAATCCAACAATCACACGATCGACTGTCCGCGGGGCGAATTCAAGATTCCAGCAGAAGAGCTCGGAGTCGGAGCATTCGCCAGACGAGAAATGACATGGTCGGACGAGAGCTCGAGCGTTCTCACTTTCAGCCTGCGCAGCAACTACGTCAACTCGAGAGGCACTGACTATATGCGCTTTGAGGTCGTGGTGAATGGTCAGACTCTTGTCGCCCACAAGATCGGATTCGACTCGGACACCAGCTACTGGGCCGTGTACGGGCTTCTGCCAGGCGACCGAGTCCGTCTGGGCGTCCGGTCTCTGCGCACGGTGACAACCGAGTCATGGTACAGAGCATCTCGCTGCTTCATCACTCTCTTGGATTCTGCAGCTGAATACTGGGAGCGACGAGGAACCCTCGACCTGGGTTATGCGACGACCAGTGTAGCGGCTGTACCAGGGGCGTCTCTGCGCGGATAGATCGACGTGATCTTCTAATATCCCAGTGAGACGAGGTAGCGGAAGAAGTCGGCGAGCTCGTTGCTGGCCAAAACGTTCTTGAGAACCGGTACTGCTTCGGGGTCGAAATTGATGATGACCGTGCCGTCGTCCTCGCGACGGGAGTTCGTGGGCACGGTGACCACGGCGATGTCGTCCGTCTGCAGGGTGCGGAGGCCATTGGCGATCTTGACGAGCTCACTCGTGGTCAGCTCGGCGTTGTGCTGAATGTCCAACGCGAAATGTCCAAGCACCGCCGCGCCTTTGTTGGGATCTTTGACCAGCCCGCCTGACTTGAGCCCCTGAACGAGCGCACGTACGACCGTGCGTTGATTGCGGGTTCGCGTCTGGCCGGCATCATCGACCGGGTCTGCCGCGGTGAAGATTGCCGATGTCGCTCCGTCGAGGTTGTTCGTCCCCTCGACGAAGTCGGTGCCGTCGGCGTTGAACGCCGTGCGGCTGTAGGCCTGGAGACCGCCGAGTTCATCGATCACGCGACCCAGCGCGTCTGCCTCCAGCTGTGCGATGTGATCGATGCGGATGCCGAGGAACTCCTCGACCATGGCGACGACGACCGGCCATCCGCCCTCGTCGGCGATGGTGCCGAACGTCTGACCGGCCTCGATCTGAGTGGAGGGATTGAGCACGAGCACGGCAGCGAAGTCGCCGGCGGCGGGAACATGGATGACAGCGAAAGTGTCACCGTGGCTCGATAGCTGTTCGGTTGCCTCGGCGGGGTTTCCGGGATTCGTCACCCGAAGCATCAGGGTGCGGGATTCGTCCGCGGTGGGACGGATGTCTGCGGGTGGGAAAGCAGCCTCGGCGGGAATGGTCTTCGATGCGTCATCGAACTCGGCGCGGGCGGAGTTGAGGTCCTTGAGAGAACCGATGGCCGAAACCATCTTCGTCAGCTTGGCCATGGCAGTCCTACTTCCTCTGTCCGGTCATTTGGTGCTGGTCTCAATAGTAGCCGCGGGTGAGATCGGCTCGTGTACCGATTTCACCCGCGGGATACGTACGTCGAGAGGAACTTTCAGCGCTCTCCTCCGTGCCAACTGCAGGTCCCCTGGCCGGACGAATTGGAAACGGTGCCGTCGTTGCACTGGGTTGGTCCGCCAGCATTCCCTTCATACTCGTTATACGGACCCGGGTATGGGTAGTCGGGGTCGGAACTGCCGTACCCGGGTGCTTCGTCCTCAACCGGGTCTGAGCTTTCATACGGGTCGGGAACGTCCGGCATCGTTGGACCTGACATGTCAGGGTCCGGCGGTGTGTCGAACTCATATCGAATTATGAACAGCTGATTGTCGTAGTAGTCCGAGAAGTCCGCAACCGGCGGGTGGACAGGACCGGTGGCATTGACAGTTTCGAGAAAAGCCAATGAGATCAGCTCAGCTTCAGACCCGTACCTTTTGAAACTCTCGCCGTAATCGTCGATGCCGCACCAGAATGAACCGTTCACCATGAAGACGAAGGTTTCGAGCAGAAGCCTTGATCGCGGATCGTCGGCGAGGGTGTCGGCAGACCTCGGACCATAGACGCGAGTGCTACCAGCCTCAGAATACGAGTCGCATTCCTTGTCTGCGAGCGACAGCCATTCATCCGGTTCTACGTCGATTCCGTAGCGATAGGCGAGCACTTCACCGTAGTAAACGAGCTCTTCTTCCTCCGCCGAGTACGGGTCCAGATCCTCGACAACTGCTTCAGGCGCTGGTTCGGCTACTGCTGCGGGGCTGACGTCCTCAGCCGGGTTGGAAGTTGAGCCTGTCGAATCATCATTCTTTGACTGCTCCCCGAACGCTGAGCAACCTGAAAGTGCGACGAGAGCAAGGATCAAGACCATCGCGGCAAAGGTGCGTCTGGTGTTCATTTGCCACGGCAAGTACCTCAGTAGAGATGAGCGATGCTTCACGGGACCTCGATTCGACTCTGACCGAAGCAGACGCCTTATCGTAACCGTTCAATCACGCATGAGATTGCCTCCGGCGGAGGACCAAGGCAAGGGTTATCAATTCGTTGGAATGAGAGTGACTATGTTCCCTGTGCAGTAATTTTTCGGCACATAAAACTCGACCGAGCAGCTATGGGCTGCTCGGTCGAGTCATGTTCTGGGTTCAGCGGAGGCCGAAGAGCTTTCCCAAGCCGTTTCCGGACGGTTGAGCATCCGGCTGCTTGGTCTCCGGGGCCGTCGACCGAAAGCTCTTCGACTAGATGAAGGGCTTAGATAATGTTTGGCGAGAGGTTTGACGGGGTAAGCGTCGCTCCCGCTGCGGGGGCATTAGAGAGTGCGTACTCAAACACACTCCGCCCGGAGGCTCGCTCCGCCGCTTATCGATGTCAATCCAGCGATGCTGCTTTCTCAACTGAGTTGTCGGAAGTAATCGATCCGAGCAATGCCTGACTAGCTGATCGAATATGTTCGCGAACTGCGTTCTCAGCGCGGGAGGCGTCGCCGGATTCGATGGCTTCGATGATTTCCACATGCTCATTAAGAGAGGCTTCAGGCCGGCCGGGGACATGGGCGGAAATATTGTTTCCGACCCTCATCTGGCCGAAAAGGTTGTCCGCTACGCTCGCCAAACGAGAGCGACCCGAGGCATGCCAGATCTCGCGATGAAAATCGACGTCGAGATCCCCATATCGATCGATGGCCTGGTCTTGGATGGCCGTCTTTTGGGCAGCCAGGAGATTTCGCAACTTTGCACCCAGCTCTATTCGTGATGCCGATAGAGCAGCATGCCTCGACGCGACGCCTTCAAGCACTTCGCGCAGCTCATAGATCTCTTCGAAATCCTCTGCCCCGAGTTCGGGCACGAAGAAGCCCCGATGGTCTCGGGCTTCCAGCAGTCCTTGGCGTTCGAGAGCAGTCAGGGCTGTTCGAATCGGCGTGGGGGACAGGTCGAGTTCGTCTGAGAGGGGGCGAACCGTCACTCTCTCTCCGGGGGCAAGTCGCCCAGAGAGGATGCGCTCTCGTATCTGGGCGTAGGCGACAGAGACGAGACTGTCTCCGCGCACCGGCGTGCGCCCTCCAGGATCGCTGGAACTTTCTGAAATGGTCGACATATCGACACGATAATACCTTGACAAGAGCGAAAACTGATGACAATCTAATTTTTGATTAAAAATCACTTCTAAGATGGGATGTCCCATGAGCCAACGCTCCGAAGGCGCAGCGTCAGAATCGTCACCCTCGACCGCGCCGACAGTCGAGTCTCCTGCTGATCAGGTGGCCCCGACCATTCGTATGTTCGGCGGACCAGTCACCGTTCTCGTTCCGGCCGTCGTCTTCGTCGGCGTGCTCGTGCTGCTCTCGGCGACAGAGCGAGCGAGTCTGTCAAGTTTCTGGGTCGGAGGTTGGGTCGCACTTGTTGTCGGTTTGATTCTCAGCCGCACACCACGGGCATTCGCCAACTCGATCATTCGCGGTCTCTCGGACAACACCGGCGCAGTGATCATCACCGCCTACATCTTCGCCGGAGTCTTCGGCAGCCTTCTCGCCGGCGGCGGTCTTGTCAACGGTTTGCTGTGGCTCGGTGTCAACATCGGGCTCGAAGGCGCCCTGTTCACTGTTTTGGCGTTTGTGCTGTCGTGCATCTTTGCTGCCGGAACCGGCAGCAGTGTCGGCGCTGCTCTCTCGCTCGTCCCTGTGCTCTATCCAACTGGCGTGGCACTTGGTGCTGACCCTACGATGTTGGCGGTCGGCATCCTCGCGGGCGGTGCTTTCGGGGACAATATCGCGCCGATCTCCGACACAACAATCAGTTCGTCCTATACCGCCAAAGCGACGATGGCCGATGTCGTCAAATCGCGGCTACCTCTGGCTCTCATCTCAGCTGGAGTCACGATCGTGATTCTTGCGATCTTCGGTGGCGGCGGGGATGCTTCAGCGAACCAGATCGATGTCGATGCCAATCCGCTCGGTCTGCTCATGCTCATCCCATTCATCGTCGTGATCGTCCTCGCGATGAAACGCCACCACATCATAATCGCCCTCATGTGGGGAAGCCTGACCAGCATCGTCATCGGTGTCTCGACCGGGTTGCTCCACTTCTCCGACATCTTCTCCATCCCTGCCACCCGTGAGGAGTCGACCGGACTCATCCAGGACGGTATCGCCGATATCACTGGAGCGATCGTGCTAGTGCTCTTCATCTTGGCTCTGGCTCAGGTGCTCACGGACAGCGGTTTCATGACCAGCGTTCTCAAGCGCCTGGAAGTCCACGCCACACGAGGTGTGCGCAGCGCGGAGTTCGCAATTGCCGGGATCACGATGCTCTTCACCGTGCCCCTCGGGGCGAACGCACCCGCCATTCTTCTTGTCGGTCCGACCATCGGGCGGCCTTTGGGTCTTCGACACAATCTTGCCCCAGCGCGCATTGCCAACCTCATGGACTGCAGCGCGAACACTGTGTTCTACATGCTTCCCTGGCACAATGCGGTAATCATCTGGTACGCGACAGCCCTGGCCACTGCGCAGAAGTACTCCATACCTGAAATCTCGATCGGTTCTGCCGCACTCAACCCGTATGCGTGGACTCTCATCATCGTGCTCATCGTCTCGATCATCACCGGATGGAATCGTCGATATGCGACCAAGTCGACTGAAGTCCCGACCATCTGATCAGTCTCATTCATGACAAATGCGAAGTCCGAAAGGAGCGACGATGACCCCGACCGATGACCAGGCCGCAGTGCCGACGCTCGATCTCGATCTCACCAGCCCTGAACCGATCCCCGAAGCCGGAATCGCGAAAGCTCTTGATCTCATGCGAAGCGGCCGCCTCTTCCGCTACGGCGAAACGGCACCAGGACAATTGAGCCCGGCCGCCGACCTCGAACAGAAGTTCGCCACAGCGATCGGTCGCCGCTACGCCATCGGTGTCAACTCCTGCGGTGCCGCACTGTTCCTGGCTCTGCGCGCCAGCGGAGTTGCCCCAGGGGACCACGTTCTCGTCAATGGGTTCACCCTGGCGCCAGTGCCTGGAGCGATTGCCCATGCCGGCGGCGTACCAGTCATCGTCGAAATCGATCACCGATGCATGATCGACCTTGATGACCTCGAACGGCAGGCCGCAGCGACGGGGGCGAAGACTCTTCTGCTATCGCACATGCGCGGACACATCTCGAACCTGGACGAGGTAATGACTATTGCCACGCGCCACGGCATCAACGTCATCGAGGATTGCGCCCATACCCTCGGTGCGAACTGGGCAGGTCGTCCCACAGGCAGCTTCGGTGTCGCGGGCTGCTTCAGCCTGCAGACGTTCAAACACATCAACGCCGGTGAAGGTGGCATCATCGTCACCGATGATGCTGATCTCGCGGCTCAGGCGATCATCCTCTCGGGCAGCTACATGCTCTACCCCCAGCATGCAGCCCGCCCCGACGAGGAAGCCTTCGAAAAGTGGCGCGCGGTGACCCCGAACTTCAGCCTGCGCCTCTCCGCCCTCGCTGCCACAGTGGCACTGCCTCAACTCGACGAACTCGATGAGCGCATTCGGAAGATGAACCACGCCTACGAACGTCTCGCTGCGGAACTGTCCGCAATCGACGGTGTCGAAGTCATCGAACGCGATCCACGTGAAGAGTTCGTCGGAAGCTCACTGCAATTGAGACTGCCGAGCCTCGACTCAGGGCAGATCGCCGCAATCATCGACTTCTGTCGCTCACACAAACTCGATCTCAAATGGTTCGGCCAAGAACGGATGGAAGGTTTCACCAGCCGCCCTGCCCAATGGAAGTACATCACACCATCAGGGCAAGCACCGCGCACCGAGGAGATCCTGCGCAGCCTCTGCGATATGCGGATACCGCCATCGATGACAGCCGATCACTGCCGCCAGATCGCGACAATCATCGCCGCAGCCGTCCATAACGCCACTCACCAAGAATGAAGACATCCTTCGTCCTCGTCGCCGGTCCGCACTCACAGTTGAAGGAGCCACTATGACTACCCACTACCTCAAACGCGCAAAGCCCAGCGCACGCCCCGACGCCACCGAAACAACTCGCATCGTTGAAGACATGCTCGACCAGATGCGCTCGGAGGGAGAAGCAGCCACCCGACGCCTGTCGGAGAGTCTCGATTCCTGGAATCCCGAATCCTTCGTCGTCGACGAGCAGGAAATCGCTCGCGCCGAGCGCAGCCTGTCCACAACACTCAAAGATGACATCCTCTTCGCCCAGTCCCAAGTGCGAGCCTTCGCCGAAAAGCAGCGGGCGACGCTGACAGAGTTCGAAGTCGAAACACACCCCGGTCTCGTCGTGGGGCAGCGACAGATCCCGATCGATGCCGCTGGCTGCTACGTGCCAGGAGGCCGGTTCGCCCACCTCGCCTCGGCGGCGATGAGCGTCATCACAGCCAAAGCCGCCGGCGTCCGTCACGTCACGGCCAGCTCACCCTCTCGTGACGGGGAAGGCATTCATCCTGCCACTCTGTATGCGTTGGCGCAGGCCGGTGCGGATTCGATCCTCAGCCTTGGAGGAGTCCAAGCCATCGGTGCAATGGCATTCGGTCACTTCACCGGGGAGCCCGTGAGCTTCTTGGCAGGGCCGGGCAACCGATTCGTCGCTGAAGCCAAACGCCTCCTTTACGGAGAAGTCGGCATCGACGTCGTCGCCGGCCCCACCGAGTCTCTCGTCATCGCCGACGACACCGCTGACCCCTGGCTGGTCGCCGTCGATCTCATCAGCCAGGCCGAGCATGGTATCGAATCCCAAACCATCCTCATCTCCACCTCACGGACTGTCGCTGATCGCGTCCTCGAGCTCATCCCACAGGCTCTTGACCAGCTCCCCGCAGACTCGGTGGCCCAGACAGCATGGGATCATCTCGGCGAAATCGCCGTCGTCGACTCACGCGAAGAAGCAGCGAGGTTGGCCGACGAATATGCAAACGAACACCTGCAAGTCCATGCTGCCGACCTTGACTGGTGGCTCCACCGTCTACGCAACTATGGGTCACTCTTCCTCGGCGAAGAGACGACTGTGACCTACGGCGACAAAACTTCCGGCCCCAACCACATCCTGCCCACCCTTGGCGGTGCGCGCTACACCGGGGGACTGTGGGCCGGGAAATTCGTGAAAACGGTGACCTATCAGCGCATGACTCAGAAAGCCAACGAACGCGTCGGGCGCGTCGCAGCACGCATCTCCCGAACAGAGGGCATGGAAGGTCACGCCCTGGCCGCCGATGTGCGCCTGCAGAAGTACTTCCCCGATCAGCCCCTTGACTCCACTCCATGAGGGGACTCTCCGATCCCTCCGCGCCACTGGCACGGAGTCTCAACCGCACTGACGAAAATTCGTCGCACTCAAAGAAAGAAGGACCATGAACCTCACACATATTGCACGTCGCCGTTACACAGAAGGGCAGACGCCCATCGAATTCCTCCCCAACCTGTCCGAGGCACTCAACGGTCCCCGCATTCACATCAAACGCGATGACCTGCTGGGACTGACCTCCGGCGGCAACAAGACCCGCAAACTTGAGTTCCTCATGGCCGACGCACTCGCGAAAGGTGCCGACACCATCATCACCACAGGTGCCGTCCAGTCCAACCACTGCCGTCTGACGCTGTCAGCCGCGGTCAAGGAAGGACTCAAGTGCCGACTGCTGCTCGAAGAACGTGTCGAAGGCTCGTACAACGTCGACGCCAGCGGCAACAACCTTCTCTACCATCTCCTCGGTGCAGAGACCATGCGACCGGTAGCAGGCGGCACCGATCTGGCTGCTGGGATGGAACAGATGGCTGAAGAGGCCCGCAGTGAAGGACGGACACCGTACATCATCCCCGGCGGAGGGTCGAACGCTTTGGGTGCGCTGGGTTATGTCGCCTGCGCTGAAGAGATTCTTGCGCAGTGCTTCGAATCAGGCCTCGAACTCGATCACATCGTGTCCTCGAGCGGATCCGGTGGCACCCACGCCGGCCTTGTGGCGGGACTGGTCGGCAACCAGGCCGGCATTGCCATGACAGGAATCAGCGTTCGGGCCGAAAAGGCACCGCAGGAAGAGAAGATCCGCAACCTCGCCAACGCCGCCTCCGAACTCGCCGGTGCACGTCAAGACGTCAGCGCCTCCGACGTCGTCGTCCGCGACGAATTCGTCGGGCCCGGCTATTCACTGCCGACAACCGAGATGACCGAGGCGATCCAGCTCTTCGCGCGAACAGAAGGAATCCTGCTTGATCCGGTCTACACCGGCAAGACTGCTGCCGGCCTGATCGGGATGGTCAAGGAAGGTGCCTTCGACGCCGACAGCGATGTCCTCTTCGTCCACACCGGCGGATCACCCGCCATCTACGCCTACCGTGACGAAGTCCTGGGCTGATCACATGACCCAGAATGCACACCCATCCCGCCTGGTCGGAATACTGGGCGGGATGGGGCCGGCAGCCACAGCAGACTTCTACCGCAAGCTCATCGCTGCAACACCGGCCACCATCGACCAAGACCATGTCCGGGTGGTCATGTGGGCCGATCCGACGATCCCGAGCCGACAAGACGCCCTCCTGTCTGGTGGGCAAGATCCGACACCGGCACTTGAGTTCGGCGCTGATCAGCTTGAACGCTGCGGTGCCGAGATCGTAGTCGTTCCCTGCAACACTGTGCACCCGTACCTTGACTCGGTATTTGCCGAGCGTCCGATGCAATTCATCAGCATCATCACGGCCACTCTGACCGCGCTCCCGGACGATCGCAGCACCCCTGTCGGTGTGCTGGCCACCGATGCCGCGTTGCGTGCGGGAATCTACCAGGAGGCTTTGACCGACGCCGGCCGCACCTTCGTGCTGCCAGACTCAGGCGCTCAGGTGCAGCTTATGGAGGCAGTCCATCAGGTCAAGAGCGGAGCCAATCCGGTCACCGTTGGGGCTCACCTGCATGGAATCGTCGACGCCCTCGGCGCGGCCGGAGCCACCACCGTCATCGCCGGATGCACCGAACTTTCAGCTCTCATCGAGACCCTGCAGCAGCCGTTGTCCCTCAACGTCATCGATCCAGCAGCCGAACTCGCGCGACATACCGTCGCCGCCGCCCAACGGCCCCCTGAGTCAAGGGAGGACGTCACCCCGCCAACCTCGACGACGGTCGGTCAATAATGGAATCGGCAAAAATTGACGCCCTGATGGAACGCGTCCGCGAGGTTGGCGAAGACTTGAACGCAGTGACATCGCTGACTGAGGCCCGTGCTCGACGCCTCGGGTCCGACAGTCGCTCGTCCTCACCCTGGTCCCACTGCAGCCGAAGGCTCGAGGGCGTGAGTCTCGCGGTCAAAGATGTCATCGACGTCGCCGGCAGTGTCACCACAATGGGATCGCAAGTCCACGACCCGAACCCGGCCTCACAAACAGCTTCCGTCGTAGAAGCTCTCGAAGTCTCAGGTGCTATGACTGTCGCGAAGACGAACTGTCAGGAATACTCCTACGGGATCCTCGGAGACGAATCAGCCTTCGGCCGCACCCTCAACCCACGCGATCGGCGAAGAATCACCGGCGGATCATCATCCGGTTCCGCCGCGCTCGTGGCAGCCGGCGCTGTTGACCTGGCTGTAGGTACCGACACTGCAGGATCCACACGAGTTCCCGCGGCTTACTGCGAAGTCCTCGGCTTCAAGCCGACTCTGGGCATGGTGGCGACAGACGGTATTTTCCCGTTGGCACCAAGCTTCGACACGGTCGGGCTATTCTCCTCATCGTTTGAGGTCATGCGATACGCGCTTCAAACTCTGCTTCGGCAGGAAACATCCAATGCGCAGGATCGTCACATCACGTCGCAGAGTCCGCTGCGAATCGATGTTCAGCTCTTCGACGAAGCCGCGGCGCCTCTTCAGACTGTGGACTCTGCCCTGCGATTCGCCCCTGACACGGCCACGGGCCCGAAGGCCACCTGGTTGCGGAGCCTCTTCGATCGCGCTCGCGAACTGTTTCCCATTATTCGCGACTATGAAGCTGCAGAGATCCATCGCGACAATCTCGTCACGTCCGAAGAGAGATATCAGCCCGGTGTTCGAGCGAAACTCAGAACCGGGTCAGAAGTCGATGTTAGTGCTTATCAGCAGGCTCAGCACGATCTGGAGATCTTGAGACAGGACGCTCTTGCGGTATGGGACGACCTCGATTTCCTCATCATCCCGAGCGTGGCGGGTCCGGAACTCAGATGGTCAGATCTGCCTTCGGCCAACGCAGCTGAAGACAGCGTCCGGTACACTCAACCGATCAGTACGTTGGGATGGCCAGCGATCACTGTACCTTTCGGTCAGGGGGTCTACTCTTCCGTCCAAATCGTCGCCAAGCCTGAAACTGACCTGGACCTACTTGAGTTTGCCGACAACTTCTTTGCTCGATGAGACTGTTGCCGAACCATGTGACCCCGGTATCGCGAGTGGGCATCAGCGCTGGACACTATGCCGTCTCGGCGCCCACATGCCTGTGCTACGACATAGTCAACGAGGGATACCCTGGCGACCACCTTCAACAACCGTCTGAGACGGCAACTAGACACCTGGGCACAACACATGATGTCTGACCACCACCGCCGCCACCGGGTCTGTGCCCGCTCATCGAACAGTTGTGGGAGAGCGATGCGGTTCATCCGGTCTGCGGCGTGCGCTCGCCTGTCCCGCCGAGCGAGGTCTTGAGGTGCGCACTGCCGACGAGGTGCCTCGGCTACCAAGTCGTAGCGCATTCTACTCGAGGTTGCCGTTGAAGGCACGGAGCTCGCATCTGCGGGAGAGCTCAAGCTGGTCGTGGTCGCCGAGCTTGCACAGCGGACCGGCATTGCCGACTGGTGGATCGGTCAGGCCAACCATGAAGATCAGACGTTTCCGATTGCGATCCTGCGAGAGACCGCGCAGGCGCTGGGCTCCGTCTTGGTGCGCAAGAAGCGTCTTACGCCCACTGGTGCCGCGACGACCATGACCGAACGGTCACAGCACTGCGCTGCTGGGCTCAGCGGAGGCCGAAGAGCTTTCCCAAGCTGTTTCCGGACGACTGGGCATCCGGCTGGTGGGCCTCCGGGGCCGTCTCCGCCGGCTTGTCAGC
Organism: Brevibacterium sp. CBA3109; assembly: GCF_040256645.1. Taxonomy (NCBI): domain Bacteria; kingdom Bacillati; phylum Actinomycetota; class Actinomycetes; order Micrococcales; family Brevibacteriaceae; genus Brevibacterium; species Brevibacterium koreense. The sequence continues at coordinate 422,755 of NZ_CP158281.1, forward strand.
GGGCTTGACCGGCGGCGGGGGAGGGAATTCCTTACCGGCCGACTCAGCGGCCGGGGCCGCCTCGGCGAGGTTCTTGATCAGGGAGAGCTCGAACTCGAGCGTGATCTTGTCGCTGACGAGGACGCCACCGGAATCGAGCGTCGTATTCCAGGTCACGCCCCAGTCCTTGCGGTCGATGCGACGCGAGCCCTCGAGGCCGGCGCGCAGGTTGCCGAAGGGGTCGGTCTCGATGCCGATGAGCTCGAGCGGAACGGAGACGGTCTTCGTCATGTCGCGGATCGTCAGTTCACCAGTGACGATGTAGGAGTCTTCGTCGACCTCATCGATGGCGGAGGACACGAAACGGATCTCCGGGTAGGTCTCCACATCGAAGAAGTCTGCCGAACGCAGGTGCTCGTCGCGACCCTCACTGCGGGTGTCGATGCTCGCGGTCTGGATGATGACCTCGGCGGTCGAGTCGGCAAGATCGTCGGCGATGTCGGCCGATCCGGACACATCATTGAACGCTCCGCGCACACGCGAGACCATGGCGTGGCGTGTGGAGAATCCCAGTCGAGAATGTGAGGAATCGATGTCCCAATGACCTGTGATCCCAGGAGTTTCTGTCATGGGGGATAGCTCCTTCGGTTCCTCCGCGCTCCTGTAGGGGAGGCTGTCGTAGTCGGTGTGCTCATTCGCTGATCAAGTGATCATTGAATGAGCAATCGCCTACGTAGTCTTACACGGGCGGTCGGGTGTGTGCCACCTCGGTGCGGGCTGGTGAGGCGATGGCGGCGCTGACGTCGACCGCCGACCGTCCGATTCAGAGATCACCCGCCGCAGACTCGATTTTCGCCCTCGTATCGAAGTCAATCCAACAGTGCTGCGACGAAGGGGACGGCGTAATTCCAGTCGTCTCCGTCCGGATCGGCAATTCCCGCCTCGTCCAGCCAGGTCTGGTCAGCCTCGGGGTGCGGGCCGACCAGACCTGCCATACCGTCACCGTGGTCGTAGCGTGCTGCGGCGATGTCGCCGTTGCCGTAGCGCGCGAACACGTCGGCGCGATCCTCGGGTGGAGGAAGGACTGCGCCCTCTTGGAAGAAAGTCTGGCGATGATGACCGTCCCACGCGACGTCGACCACGGTCTCTCTGCTGTCGGTGACTGGGAATTCGGGACGGCCGACCTCACCGTCGAGGTCCGATTCGACGAGGCCGAAGGCGACCGGCCCCGCCAGGTAGGCGCCCATACACAGACCGAGGTAACGACCGCCGTCTGCAACATACTGTTCAAGGCCCCCGACGAATCGAGGGGGCAGCGCGTCGGCGGCAGCGTCGATGTCATCCCCGCCACCGGGTTGGACGTAGAGGTCCACGTCTGCAAGGGCATCGGCCTGCAGCGGCAGACGTTCACCGCGACCGATGAAGACCACCTCGGCGTCGGCGAACGAGGCTCTCAGCCGTTGTGCGACTGTCTCGGGGCACCCGTCGCACGCGGCCTCACCGCGGTACACGGCCACGAGCGGGGAATCCGGACTTGAAGTGTCTGCGGCGGCGCAGCCCACGGAGGCGGCCGCGGTGAAGAGACCGGTCAGGAGGGCCGCAACAGCCCGTCGGATGGGGGTGGTCATGATGCTTGGCCCGGGGCATACCCGGACTCCTCGGACACAGATGGGGGAGTTGCGCAGGTTGCGATCATCGTTTCGCACTAGGTTCGTTGTCGGAGCGACGAGAGGCAGGGGCGAGTATTCCGGCGATTCCCTGCCCGGCTCGATCACCGGAGACCAAAGCGCCTTGGATCGAGCCGGTGTCACGGTGGTCGCCGCAGACGAATATTCTCTCAGAGATCCGCTGCACCGATCGGTCGATCAGAGGGGGAGTCGAGACCGGCAGTGCGTGCGGAAGCCGATGATTGATCAGAACCTGCCACCGGCGCGTCGACGCGCCGTAGATGCGTTCGAGATGCTGCCGGATCTCCCGTTCGTCGGCCAGACCGTCGGGCCGATCGAGCAGCGTCGTCGCCTCAATGAGCGCCGATCCCGCAGGCGCGTAGCTCGGTGCTGCATTTGAGACCACTGCCGTGTGCCAGACGGGCCCATTTGGGCCTCCCTGGGGAGCCGAGGCATCCAGCACCAACAGCGGATCCTCGAGTGGAGGTTCCGGAGCTTGGAACCACCAGGTCGTCAGTCCGCGTGTAGGAGGAGTCTTCTCGCCGGTCAGTTCCTCGAGATCCTCAGCACCGACTGCGGTGACAGCGACACGCGCCCGTATCCGTCCCCGGTCGGTGTCGACTTCCACACCATTGTCGGTCTCGCGAAGGTCTCGCACGGCGGTGTTCACGCGCACGGGCGCTCCGAGAGAAGCCGCCATCTGCTCGGGCAGAGCCGCCATGCCTTTACTGGGCAGACCGGGGATCGCGCGCACGAACGATCTCATCAGCAGGCGGGCATAGTTCGCTGAGCTTGCGCCAGAACTGTCGGCCAGCACACCGGCCAGGAACGTGTCGATGACGTCTCGGCGCAATGCTCCCGTGACTCCCACAGCATCCAAAGAGTCTGCCAGAGTTGAGTCCCGCGTCGCCCGCGAGGCTGACGATGGCCGCAGCAGAGTCGGACCGAGCCACCTCAGAAGTCCGCGGATCTCCTTCGGTTTGATCAGTCCAGAGCTCAACACCGATGACTCGCCGCCAGGCCGACTCAAGGATGCGCGCAGCGTGGTCAGACGCTGTCCCTTGCGGACCATCACTCCTGCGCCGAAGGTCTGCAGGTCCAGTGAGGCGACGTCGATGAAGGCGCGCACTGCGGGGTACGCAGGATTGAGCAGCTGAAACCCGCGGTCACAGAGGAAGCCGTCGATTCGATCGGTGCGCACACGACCGCCCACCCCATCACGCGATTCGCAGATCTGGACAGTCAAGCCGTTGCGCTGCAACCGTCTGGCACACTGCAGGCCTGCGAGACCTGCTCCCACGACTACAACGTCGGCGTCCACGATTCTCCTCTTCTCGGTTCGACACCAGCATACGCGTCGCGCCACCGTGGAACATTGAGTCATCGGAATGCTGTGGGCTTCGAGACCGAGAACGCCAGCTCAGGTCATAGCGGGCGTGCCGAAGTCGCTGCTCATTGTGCGCGGACGGTCAAGACTGTGGTGGATGAGCGTGAGCGATGCACTCGAGGCTGACGGAGCCGAGGATGAGGCTGGCGAACTCCCCGTGGCCGTGGGTTCCCAGGACCAACAGTTGGGCATTCTCGCTGACTGTGATGAGCTCGGTGGCGGGACGGCCATGTGTTAACCGTTGGCGAGCCGGCACGGGACAGCCGTTGTCGAAGGCCCTGATGATCGCGTCTGCCTGCAGTTCTTTGGCCTTGTCCTCGAAGGCGGCCGCGTCGGATCCTCAGTGCTGCGGGCTCACCCCAAGCCGCGTCTGCCGTTTCGAGGTCCGATGGCGGCAGAGCTTCGTTTCAGTGCTTGCGAGGAATTCACAGCTGGAATACCCGGTCGAGTAGATGGGTCTATCGCGTTCTCATCATCGCTGACAGACTTGGTCCAAGAGTCCGACCATCATCCGCCGGTTGTGGGCGCGATCTGCTCGCAGAAAGCAGGACGGCACCAGTTCAGCGACTGCGTCTGCGACACGGTTGCTCGACAGCATGTCTTAGGAGGACAGACAGCATGAACGAAACTATTGCCGAACCGCGGGCGGCGGGCGAGGAATCTGTGGCACGAACCTACGAAGTCGTGATCGTCGGCGCCGGCTTCGCTGGCCTCGAAGCAGCCAAACGCCTCGGGAGGGGCGGAGTCGACGTGCTCTTGCTCGATCAGAACAACTATCACCAGTTCCAGCCCCTGTTGTACCAAGTGGCAACCGCCCAGATCGCCCTGTCGACGGTGGCTCGCCCACTGCGCTCCATCCTCCACAGGGAGAGCAGGCATGTCACAATTCGCACTGCGCAAGTAGCTGCGATCGATGCAGCGAGGAAAACGGTCACCACCGCAGACGGTGTGCGCTACCGAGCGGAGATCTTAGTGATCGCCTCGGGTGCGGAGCCGAACTTCTTCGATACTCCCGGAGCGGAAGATCACGCCTACCCCCTGTATTCGGTCGACGACGCCGCCCGATTGTCATCAGCACTGCTCGGAGCTGTGGAGCGAGCATCCGCGAACCAAGATCACTCCGCCAACAGGAAGTTCGCGGTTGCCGTGGTCGGCGCCGGGCCCAATGGTGTCGAAACCGCCGGGGCGATCGCCGAAAACATCAGGGACGTAGTCGGCAAGTACTATTCGCACGATTTCGCGTCGTCGTGCGCGGTCCACCTGGTGGACATGGTCGACACTGTGCTGCCGCCCTTCTCGCAGGCATCGCAGCAATACACCAGGGACCGGTTGGAGAAACTCGGCGTCAAGGTGCATTTGGGCAGTGCGGTCTCGGAAGTCTCCGATACAGATATCTCCCTTGCCGATGGGACGAAGATCGATGCGGAGATCGTCATCTGGGCCGCCGGATTGAAAGCCTCACACCTACTGGAGCCTGCCGGACTCACGACCGGTCGTGGAGGACGGGTCGATGTGGCCAAAGACCTGACGGCACCGGACTGCCAGGGAGTCTATGTCCTTGGTGATGCCGCCAATATCGTCGATGCCAAGGATCGGAAGCTGCCGCAGCTGGGATCGGTGGCCAAACAGTCGGGCCGATGGGCGGCAGACAATATTCGAGCCGACCTGACTGGACGGCCCCGCCGCGAATTCAAGTTCGTCGATATGGGGTATATGGCCATGATCGGTCGAGGGCAGTCAGTGGCCGAGCTGACTCCGCGCCGATACCAAGTGCAAGGGATGCCGGCATTCCTTGGCTGGCTGGCAGTCCACGCAGTTCTCCTCTCAGGCTGGCAACAACGTGCCGGGGCGGTGCTGTCCTGGGCTCGTGACTATCTGACGACGAGTCGGCCTCACGCCGTGGTCTATCGACCAGAGGCTTACGAGATCGCCAGGTATGCCCGAACAGAACATCCATCCGCAGTCTGAGAACCAGTTGAGGTGGTTCACCGGGCGCACTGTACGGTGCGCCCGGTGTCCTGCGTGGTCCTTAAGTTCCGCGATCTCCCGGCGGCCGAGGCGTTCTAGGTCAGGCAACGCTCTGGGCGAAGATGACACGCTCAATTGTGCGCACTGAAAGATGCCGCTCTCATCGACGTGGTCGGGCTTGGTGGGCACTCGCCGAATCGGGGGAGTGCTAGATTGTGATTATGAGCACTGAAAAGATAACGACGCGACCAGACTTTCCCCGACCTGGGCGGGCACAGGCTCCCACCGGTGACGAGGTCGAGAAGGTCTTCGAGCGCTTCTCTCCCGCTTATGAGAAGCAAGCAGCGGATGTCTGGGATGCGCTGGAAGAGCAGGATCTGAAAGTCTGGATCATCGACGGTGGTGAGAACGATGGCGAAATGATCTGCGCGGGTCGAGCCTACGATGACGCGGCTTTGGTGATCCATCTCGAAGACCCCAACGAGGCGCTGGCTGTCGCAGCGGCCCGGGACGCGGGCAAGCTTGACGACTACATCGCCTCCGGGCTGGGCTGAGTCCCGGGCGCGATGATAGCGCTAGTCGCTGAGTAGGCGGACTCTTCGACAAAGCGCAGCTGTGGACATTCCGAGGCCCCGGGCTGCTTGTGCAGCAGTTTCACCACTGTCGATGAGTCGAATCGCGTTGCGGATCTGACTGTCGGTGATGGGACGGGGCCGGCCAGGCGGCGATTCGCGGTCGAATCTGCAACGAACGGCTGCCTTCTCTTGACGCCGCGCCGCCAAGGACGTCTCTGGGGAGAGCCAGATCGGCCACATACTCCGCTCTACGGCGTGTGCTGCGCGGGTGGCTGAGCTGAAAACTTGAAACAAGGAGGCCGGAGCGATTCGCGTTCCAACGACCACAGTGTCCGCTACGCCTTGACACGATCAGATTTTTCTATGTCTGTGGCCACCTATACCTATGAGGCTCTGCCAGCAGCCGAGAAGAAGGTACTGCCTAAAGAGCAGATAATTGCCGAGTACCGGACTACGCGTGGGCATTGGGATGAAAGTGGCCCAGCCATGACGCGCACTGACGACATTGCCATCCGCGCCCCAAACGGGCTCTTCATAAATAGGGCTGTAGGAGCCTGCCCATTCCTCCGGCATGGAGGAGTGACCGGATGAGATAGTTGCCCCGGTTACGGAATCCCAACGCGATCCCACGCAGATGCTCCAGCCTGCCGTTGATCGCTTCCGTGGGCCCGTTCGACGTTCCCGGGTGGTCGAAATACGCCAGAACATCGCTACGACGGCGTTGAAACGTCGTTCGTAGACTCCGCAACTCCTTCAACTCGTCCGGGATCGTGTCGGCCAGCTTGTCGATGAGCCCGGCCATGATCGTTTTGCCTTTCTTCGGGGCGGCGGCATAGGCCTTGATCGTGTCTTGGTAGAACTGCCAACACACCACCAAAGCCGCATGATTATCGGCTGCGAAGACCGTGTTGAGTCGGTGTTTCTGCTTCTCAGATAGCAGCCCAACTCGGGTACGGATCGCTTTCCGAATCCCGTACAAGTCATCTCCAGCCCGGCCCCGACGACCATGGAGCTCGGTCTGGAGTCGTCTCCTTGTCTCGCCGAGCTTCGTTCCAACGAGAGCAACAACATGGAACGGATCCATGACCGTGACCGCGTCGGGGACTACTTCGGTCGCGGCTTTCTTGTACCCGGCGAAGGCATCCATAGCGACGTGGGCGATCCCGGTCCGGAAATCATCGGGCTGATTGTTGAGCCAATCAGAGAACACGTCGGCCGAACGGCCGGGAACGATGTCGATCAACCCTGCTGGCCTGTTGGCGAGGTCAACGATGACGGTGACCCACCGGTCGAGACCGCGATGGGACCAGCAATGTTCATCGACTCCGATCGTGGTGACCCCATCAAGCCTGGTCGCATCGGCAAGCAGCAACGTCCGGCCGAGATCAAGCACTGCCGAGCAGACTGTGTTCCACGACGTCGCAAGGTTCTTCGCGATGGCGTGGATGCTCATCTTGTCGATCACGACGGATTTCAAAGCCCAAAGACGTGCAGGCCGAGAAAGCTTCGAGCGGCCCACACACGCCTTCGCCGGTGACTGCGACCACCGGCGATCGCAACTGGGGCACGCGTACGTGCGGATGCGGATGGCCAGGGTCACGGCTGTAAGCCCGATCGGGGGGATGGACGAGCCGGCGAATCCGTGTGGATCGGACTCGTCCCGGCCGCTGGCATTCAGGGCAGTCGGCGTTGCCGTCGGTGATCAGGCACAACACGGTCAAGTGCCTACCTGTGTGGTGTTGGCCGATCGCGGTGAGCCCGAGCTCATCCAGGCGGAGTGTGGTGTCGAGGCAGGGCGGGGTAAAGTTGTGCATCAGGGACCTTGGGTCGTGATGGAGTCTTGAACACCTACATCATTGCACCCAGGGTCCCGTTGTCGTTCGAGGTTGCCTCAGCTCTTGAGCACCGCCCTATTTATGAAGAGCCCCCAAACGTGTTTATACTGTAATCTACACCGCATTGAAATGGGTGATTACCCACGACGATGACTTCGCACAAAGGTGAGGGGATCGATTTTCATGAAGAAGAAGCTAATCCTAGCGACTGGCATCGGGGTCGGGTTCGTGCTCGGTTCTCGAGCGGGCCGAAAACAGTACAACGCCCTCGTTGCCAGGACCCGCGAGATGTGGAACAGTCCTCAGCTCCAGCGGTTCATCGGTGCTGTGACTGGCTCGGTCAAAGACCGTGCACCTGACATCGCCGGACAGGCGGGCGCGAAAGCGAAGCAGTTCGGAGCCGGAGCCGCGGATGAGGCTCGTTCGCGTGGACAAGCCGGTTTAGCCGATACTCTCGACAAGGCCGGCGACTTCGCGCAAGGCGCAGCCAAGTCCGTGGGGGAGGCCGCGTCAAATGCTGCCGCTCGACATAGCAACGATTCCAGTGGGAGCTCACCCACTGACACCAGCGCGGAGACCTCGCCTGAGGCTGCGCCGACACAGGCACCTCGCCACGAGTCGGACGCCTAGCAGACTTCGACAACGATCAGCCTCCGCAGCTCATCGTATTGAACGGCCTCTGGGTCAGCGTGTGTGCCGATTCTCTTATCTCAGAAACAGAGGGTCCAGTCCGCCCTCGCCTTCGAAAGCAGGTGCCTGATGTCTGACTATGTCCCTAGTTCAACGAGCGCCGTCTCGACTGGTGAGCTCGTCTCGCAATTGTCAGAGCAGGCTACACGCCTGGTCCGTGATGAAATTCAGCTCGCGCAGATCGAGATGAGCGCGAAAGCCAAACAGGCCGGCGTTGGTGCGGGCCTGCTCGGTGCGGGCGGCATTATCGCCCTATTTGGTCTCGGTGCGGGAATCGCGACCGGCATCATCGCCCTCGCTCTCGTCATGCCGGCATGGTTAGCGGGTCTGATTGTCACCGTTTTTCTGCTCGCTGTCGCAGGGATTGCCGTACTGGTCGGGAAGACTAGAGTCACTGCGACTACGCCCGTGCCCGAGCGCGCAATCGAGGGTACGAAGCGCTCTGTGGACACAGTGAAGAAAGGAGCCCGTGATGGCGGACACCATTGATGCGGGTCCCGCCTCGTCGTCGGATAGACCGGGTCCGGACGCCTCCCAAGCCGAGGTCGAGGCTGACATTGCCCGTACCCGTGAGCAGCTTGGCCAGACACTGGCCCAGCTCGTCGAGAAATTCGACGTCAGAGCCGGGGCCGAGCGCACGATCGAGGAGATCAAAGACAACGCGACCCATACTCTCGACGAGGCGGGTCACAAGGTGACTGAGAAGCTCTCAGCAGCCACCGGTGCAGTGAAGTCTGTGTTCTCCTACGACGATGAGACCACCTCCGCGGCTGCCGGAGCCGGACCGGACACAACGGCAGAGACCCATCTGGCATTGAGGTCTCGACCTGACTGGGCCAGTCTTGCGCCGTTGATGATCGCCTCGGGCCTGGCCCTGACTGCTGTCATTGTTGCGGTGGGGTGGCGGCGATGACCGGCAGAAGACGGTCAGCATCCGGGCCTCCGATACGCTCTGACCGGCAATCGAGCCGCGATGAGCGTGTGGATGCTGATGATACTGGTCCGGTATCCTATGACGAGGCGAAGGATTCGAGGCACGGTGTCGCAGCTGAGCATCCGACCAAACCTGATACTCCACAGAAGCTGACCGGACCGACGTGGAAGTACGTGGCGGGCAAGACACTGCGGGAATTCCTCGGCGATGACTGCCTGCAGTTAGCTGCTGGTCTGACCTACTATCTGGTTCTCGCATTGTTTCCGGCTCTTCTGGCGATTCTGTCGATCCTGGGTCTGGTGGGCCAAAGTCAGCAGACGGTTGAGACGGTCACCGGCATCATCACCGATCTTGGCGGAACATCCATCGCGGATACGCTGAGGCCGACTCTGATGCAGTTGGCACAGAACTCGTCGGCGGGATGGGCATTCGTCATTGGTCTTCTCGTGGCTCTGTGGTCGGCATCTGGATATGTAGTTGCCTTCGGCAAGGCGATGAATCGCATCTATGAGAAAGGCGAAGGTCGCCCGATCTGGAAGCTTCGCCCTCTCATGCTTCTTGTCACCCTGGTGGCTGTGATTCTGGTTGTCATCGCAGCGTTGATCCTCGTGGTCTCGGGGCCGGTGGCACAGGCGGTTGGTGGTGCGATCGGGTTCGGCTCGGGTGCTCTGCTGGTGTGGCAGATCGCGAAATGGCCCGTTCTGCTCATCATCGTGATCGCTTTGGTCGCTTTGCTCTATCATGCGACACCGAATGTTCGACAGCCGAAGGTCAAGTGGATCAGTCTCGGATCGGTCTTCGCGATTGTCGTGTGGGTGCTGGCCTCGGCGGCTTTTGCGTTCTACATCGCGAACTTTTCGAATTACGCGAAGACGTATGGGTCCCTGGCAGGGGTCATCATCTTCTTGCTCTGGCTGTGGATCACGAACATTGCCTTGCTGCTGGGGGCTGAGCTCAATGCTGAAATCGAACGCGGGCGTCAGCTTCAGGGCGGTATACGGGCCGAAGAGGATATTCAACTGCCTCCGCGTGAGACGACGACACTGGATAAGGCAGAGCGGAAGAACGCCAAAGATGCTCGGAGAGCACGGGCCCTGAGGAAAACCCGAGGCGAAAGCGCCCAGCCGACTCGCAACGATTAACAGGAAATGATGACTCGTAGGAGAGTGAGACATGGTCAAGACCGATGACACAACCGGCAATACCGCGGCTAAACTGTTGTATCGTCCGTTCGGGCTGATCGGAAGCGTCGCTGGTGGTGCCGTGGCTGGGGTGGTGTTCAAACAGATCTGGAAGCGTGCCACTCCTGGTGACAACGCCGATGCTCCCGGTGCCTTGGAGTCTGAGCACAGGCTACGTGAGATCTTGGTGGCAGCCGCTTTGCAGGGTGCGCTCTTCGCTCTGGTGAAAGCATTGGTCGATCGGGGCATGGCAAACGTGTTCACAAAGTTCATCGGCGAATGGCCGGGTGACTGAGTACTTCACACACGGTCCTGAAGTTTCTGACACGACCGCGTCCAATGTGGGTGCCAGTGTAAGAATGAACGACGCAGCCTTCGACGGCAATGGTGAAACCGTGGAAGTCATTGACGACGAGCCGGTTTCGAGAGATTCGACGCATTGGCTGAGTTGCGAGACCGTGGTTACGCAAAGGCGAATGAGTTCGAGAGCATTCTTGCCAGGATTCCCGATGTGTAGGCATGCAATGCCGTTCCAGCGACCTGGAATATCGGCCAGATGGCCCGCTTAGAATGTGAACGTCGATATGTTGTTCACCAGGGAGTCTGCGTTGTTGATCAGTGCGCCTGCCTCGATGATCGACGCGACGATTCTTTGTCGTTTCCAAGACGGGGTAATACGAACAGACTTCACGCCTCAGAAAAATGAGCCACGTGACTGACCGTGAGAATCAGGAAGGAACAGATATGACTGAGACAGTGAAAGTTCCGCAACCGGCTGGGAGCGAGACGACACGGACTGAGAACGCGGAGCGCGGTTTCGCAGCGTCGCCGGCGTTGGCGAAGAACATGCAGACAGTTCTCGTTGACTTCATCGCCCTCCAGCTCGTCGGCAAACAGGCGCACTGGAATGTTGTGGGCCCAAACTTCCGGGACCTTCATCTCAACCTCGACGAGGTAGTCGATATCGCCCGAGAGGGTGCCGACACAATCGCCGAACGTATGCGCGCACTCCACGCCACCGCTGATGGACGTCCCGCTGTGGTCGCTGAGCAGACTGCATTGCCGGAGTTCCCGGCAGGTGAAGTGCTGACCGGCGACGTGGTTGATCTCGCTGTCCGAGCGGTCGAGACTACCGTGGCCACGATGCGGCAAGTGCATGATGAAGTTGATGAGGCGGATGCGACCACCGCCGACATCTTCCATGACTTCATCGCGCGTCTCGAGCAGCAGGCCTGGTTCCTCAGCGCCGAGAATCGACGTCCCGAGAACTGACAGGTAGGGCCTGAGGTCCGCTCTTCAGGCTGACTATGCGCCGCTGGCGAGTCGATCGTCGACTCACCAGCGGCGCACTCACGTTCCTCCCCGAAAGACAATAACCAGATCCTGCCGTGACCGGCTGCTGAGCGGTCTCATACATTGCCTTTCTCCACGCGATCATTGACAGGCGCCGCCCGGCGCCGAGAAAGTTCTAAGGCAAATGACGCCGACGCCTGTCTTCACCGCAGAACGCTCGGTGAGCTAGTTCAGCAGCAACGCGATGATCGCGCTGACGAGTACGGGCTTTGGTCGCCCGAGCATTCAAAGCTGTGCTGCGCTTCAGCTGGTCTCGGCTGAGGCGTGCCCCGGCTGGCGTATCTCGGTGAAGCTCGTCGTTGATGAGCCGGCATCCTCCGGGCGCTTGTTCATCGCATGATTGAGGTCACGCAGAAACCGAGTGACGACACCTCGCTCGTGGGGAGTCATCGCATCAGTGACGTCCAGCATTCGGGCGTGCATGTCTACGAGTCTCCGCCGTACATCACGACTCGCCAAGTCGGTGGGTTCCACGGCGATTGAGCGCCTGTCGTCAGGGTGAGGGAGATCCTGTCTGAGAAGTGTTCGGCTGCCTGTGCGTCAGCTGTTGATCAGCAGCAGGATCTTGCCGTGGTCGAGCTTCTCTTCGAGGTCGTCGGACTCGTTCGACGTGAAGCCGAACTCCTCGAAGATCGCGCGCAGCTCGTCGCCCTTCTTGTCATACCGCGTGCCTACGAGATTGCTGAGATCGTCGGGTTCGTTGGCATTGACACTGCCTGCGACGCGGTCGGTGCGGTCATCGTCATGTGAGATGACGAAGAGGTCATCTTTGGCGATGCCCGCTGCCGCCTGGCGGTTCACTTCACCCATCAGCTCGGTATCGTCCTGGAATTCTTTGACTGCGGGTTTTATGTCGACTCCTTTCATGTTTACGACGTAATCACGCTAACAGAAGCCATGCGTCTGACCGAGGGGCCGAAGCCGAACTTTCAAGGGGGTTCTCCTGGTGGCGGAGTCGATGTGGCCTAGAGGGCGCAACCCAAAAATGTTTACACACTAATCGCGTCAGGGAATTGAGAGGATGTGTTCGCCTGTGTGACACGCAAGATGAGCGAGCAGGTTCAACCTTCGTCAATCCGGGCAGGGAGGATCCCATGGCCCAGAACCGTCTGACCAGAAACGACATCGTGCGAGCGGCGATCACATTCGTCGACGTACACGGACTCGATGCGCTGACAATGCGACGTCTCGGGCAGTCCCTCGGGGTCGAAGCCATGGCGTTGTATAGGCATGTTTCCGGACGCGAAGACCTTCTCGAAGCGATGGTCGAAGCTCTCATCGACAGTCTGTTCGATAACCGGCTGATGAGGCAGACGCCGTCGTCGTGGGAGGACTATCTCCAGCGGGTGGCAAATACGACGAAAGAACTGGCGCTCGATCATCCCGGGATCTTTCCTCTGATTGCTACTCAACCGTCCCAAGCTCCGTGGCTGCGCCCTCCGTTGCGCAGCCTGCGCTGGGTCGAAGAGTTCCTTTCCACGCTGCAGCAATTCGAGTTCTCCGATGCGGCCGCGGTCGGTGCCTACAAATCGTTCACCAGCTTCCTCATCGGGGATCTGCTCCTGCAAGTCCATTCCACGAATTTCGCCATCACCGACGAAGACGATCACGAGAGGTCCGATGACGACTCCGACTTATCGGAGTATCCCACCGTGAACGAGCTGAGTGACCTGCTCAGCGAAGATCATCGCCAACGCCAGTTCGACGATGCCCTCGACGAACTCATAGAACGCATCCGCCTCTCACCAACCAATTAGCCATACACTCAGACAGCTCACTGAGCTGAGAAGGATCAATATGCTCGACACCTCTTCAGAGGCCCTCCAGGTCCTTCTCGTGGCCGACCCGGGCCTGCCCAGCCGCCGAGCCACGGCTATTCATCAACGGCTCGAAAGGCTTCTGCAAGACGCGTATGGGGTCACAACGACCCTGTACACGGCGACTGACACCATCCGCTTGACACCGGAAAGCGAACTCGACCTCAGCGCTGTCGAGGACCTTCGGGCCGACTACCCGGACGTCAACATCGTTCTGATCCTCACCGAGATCCCGCGCCATACTCAGGGCGACCCGCTGATCGCCGAGGTCCATTCCGACAGCAACTTAGCGATCGTGTCCTGTCCCACTCTTGGCGCATGGTCGACCAAGCGCCGCATCATCAAAGTGCTGATGAGTTCGGTCAACAAGTTGGTGCCGTGGGATCCCGAAGAGGCGACCCGACGATTCCTGCTGCGCTGGTCGAACTGGTCGAGGAACGAAGACACGCAGCACCAATCGCTGCACGCCCACACCTTCACTGGAGGCCCACGTCTGGTGCTGGGAATGACGATGGCCAACGACCCGTGGCGCACCGTCCCGAAGCTCTCCGGAGCGCTCGCGGCGGCGTCGGCTACAGGAGCTTTCGGCATCTTCTACAGCTCGATCTGGCAGATGTCGACCTATCTGTCCACCGCGCGGCTGCTGTCGATCGGTGCAACAGCCATTCTGGTCATGGTCTCCTGGCTGATCGTCAACCACAAACTCTGGGACGAGCCACGCAGCGATAGCCTGGCCACGGTAGTGATGTACTACAACCTCTCCACCGTCCTGACGCTGCTGATCACGGTGTTCGCGCTCTACGCTGGACTGGTGGGCCTCATTCTGCTGGGTGGGCTCATCGTCATCGATCCCGAGTTCATGACGGCCCAGATCCGGCAGGAGGCGACGGTGGCGAACTATCTCGATCTCGCCTGGTTGAGTGCAGCGATGGGCGTCGTCGCCGGCGGTATCGGTGCGAGCTTCGACTCAGACCTAGATGTGAAGCGACTGACTCACGGACAGCGGATGCGACAGCGGGTATACACCGACAACGACCCGGACACCGATGATGTCAGCCAGAACTCCTGATGGCTGATGAGGACACGTCCAGCGACTCCAGAAAGAAATGACATGAACACGCAGCATCGTTTAGATGTCACCGGGATGATTTCAATGCCTCTGGCCTCCTGGCGCAACGAACCTTCCTGCCAGGATGATCTCAGGAAGCTGGTCACCAGCACTGCGCAGACCGCTAACAAGGTTCTCGCCATAGGTCGATGTCTCGAACTCACCAGGACCTCGTCTCGCATGCGGCAGTGGGAGTCGCTGATCGAGGTGGCGGCCATCGATGTCGCTGTCGCTCGGATGCTCGAACCCCATGTGGATGCGCTGGGCATCCTTGCCGAAGCCGGACACGACGCACCTGATGGCTCGACCTGGGGCGTCTACGCCGCCGAGTCTCCAGCTCACGTCCTCACCGTGTGTACAGATGGCGAACAGACCGTAATCGATGGGGAGAAAGCTTGGTGTTCCTTGGCCGCCGAGCTCACGCACGCGATCGTCATCGCCGGCAGCGACGGGGGATCGTACGCCTGTACCGTGGACCTCAGGGACCCCCGAGTGCAGGTCCAGCCGACTGCCTGGCCGAGCGTAGGGCTGCAAGAGATCCCGAGCGGAAGTGTCGCGTTCACGAAAGCACCCGTCGCCGTCCTCGGATCGCCGAACTGGTATCTGGAGCGAACTGCATTCGCATGGGGAGGCATCCGAGTGGCAGCGTGCTGGTTCGGCGCAGCCGTGGGACTGGCAAGAAACGCCGTGCGACGGCACAGCAAGCGCTCCAACCCATCCTCAGTCGGTCAGATGCTCATCGGTCAGCTCGAGGCTGAGATCTTCTCGATTCGCAGCGTCCTCGCGCAGGCAGCGGCCGCAGCCGACGGGTGTGACGAGTATTCCCGCGCACGTGCCTGGACTCTGGCCCTGACGGTGCGCAATATCATCTGCTCAGGAGTTCGCAGGATCCAGCACGGGCGCGGGCGACGTCGAGGTCGATCTCGTTCGTCCACTTGCCGATGAGCAGGGTGGCGACGGCGTTGCCGGTGAAGTTCGTCAGCGCACGGCACTCGGACATGAACTTGTCGATGCCGACGATGACACCCATGCCATCGAGCAGCTCCGGGCGGTGCGACTGCAGACCAGCGGCCAGAGTTGCCAGACCCGCACCGGAGACACCGGCGGCACCCTTGGATGCGATGATCATGAACACCAGCAGCGAGATCTGCTCGCCCAGACTCATCGGCATGCCCATCGCGGTG
The DNA here is from genome assembly GCF_040256645.1 of Brevibacterium sp. CBA3109. NCBI lineage: Bacteria > Bacillati > Actinomycetota > Actinomycetes > Micrococcales > Brevibacteriaceae > Brevibacterium > Brevibacterium koreense. The sequence goes on from NZ_CP158281.1 coordinate 438,433, forward strand.
GAGACGAACAGCGAGGCCATGGTCAGGTAGATCGCGGTGCCGTCGAGGTTGAACGAATACCCGGTGGCGCGTGGTCGCGCCCGAGGCCGGCGTCGCAGCGGACCTCTCGCGCGCAGGCTCTTCTTCGCACAGCTCGCGCTCATCACCGTCGTCTGCACCGCATTGTCCATCACCAGCCACGTTTCGACGCTGGGCTTCACCCGGGCCGCCACCTCGCAGCGTGTTTTGTCCATCGCCGAAACACTGGCCCACGACCCCTTCGTTGTCGAGTCCGTCGAGGCCTCGGAAGCTTCTGCTGCCTCTGCGAAGCTGCAACCGTATGCGCTGACAGTCACCTCCACCACCGACGTCGACTTCGTGACGATCATGGACCGCGATCGCACCCGCTACACCCACCCGGACCCCCAGCAGTTGGGTAAGCCGTACATCGGCAGCATCGACCGCGCACTCGCCGGCCACAGTCACATCGAGACCTACGCGGGAACCCTGGGAGAGTATGTGCGAGCGATGGTGCCCATCACCGACTCATCCGATGAGGTCACGGCGATGGTGACGCTTCGCGATCGCACGGACATTCAGGAGCTGACCGGGGAGCTTGAGACGATGAGCACGCTCTCCGATGCGCTGTGAGCCCAGACGCACGAGCATGCGAACCGGCTGCACACGGTGGCCACCCTCATCGAGTTGGGGCGCTCGAGCGAAGCGCTCGACTTCGCGGTTCGCGACGAGCAGGAGTCGCAGCGGCTGACCGACTCCTTCGTAGATTCCCTCGACGAACCATTCATCACGGCGCTGATGATCGGCAAGGTCGCCCAGGCGCACGAGCGAGGGATCGAACTGACGCTGTCGGCGACGGGCGAGCTTCCGCCGGGCAGTCTCGATGCTCGAGATCTGGTCACGGTGGCCGGGAACCTGCTCGACAATGCCTTCGTCGCGGCCGCGGAGTCCGCGGCCGCGTCATGTGTAGGCGGACTTCGCGGCAGCCGATGGGGAGCTCATCATTTCGATCGCAGATTCCGGACCGGGTGTGGACGAGACGGACCGGGATGCGATCTTCCGCCTCGGCGCAACGGTTAAAGAGGCAGTGCTGTACTTGGGTCGGGCGTGGGTTCGGGCTCCTGCTGGTGCGGCAGGCGGGGGCGCGCATCGGCGGGGAATTGGACGTTGATTGCGATGGTGGGGCGATCTTCACGGTGACACTGCCCCTGACCTCGGATCGGCGTGTGGACAATGAAAGAGGCAACGATGGGACGTGAGCGCGAGCTGCGGGTTCTCATCGTCGAGGATGACCCCATGACGGCTGAGGCACACGCGGAATTCGTCCGGCGAGTGTCGGGATTCGCCGTCGCGGCGGTGGCACCGAGTGGGCACGATGCGCTCGAGCGCTACGACCTGCTGGTCGCCGCGGGAACTCCCGTTGACATCGTTTTGCTGGTAATAAATCTCACGGATTCCCACGGACTCGATGTGGCTAAACGCCTGAACGGGCGCGGGCATGGCACTGACATCATCGCGATCACCGCGGTGCGTCATCTCCAGGTCATTCGCTCGGCGATCGCGACGGGAATGACGCAGTATCTGATCAAGCCGTTCACGTTCGCGGTGTTTCGGGAGAAGCTGGAGAATCAGCGGGCGTTTCGGCTCAACCTCACCGGCAATGGGTCGTCGGCGGCGCAGTCTTCGGTCGATGACGCGCTGAGTGCGCTGCGATAGGTGTCCTCGGAGCGCTTGCCCAAGGGTCTTATCGAAGAGACGTTGGCGGCGATCTCGACGCAGGTGCGCACCGCGTCTGCACCGGTGTCGGCGACGGAGGTCGCGACCGCGTTGAAGCAGCCGCGGCACGGGACGCCGGGACGGCCGGAGTATGAGTACCGGTGGGGGTGAGACTGTTTCAGCCTCAGGACGCCGGTGAGGTCGCAGCCTCCGTCGGGGCCGTTTCATGCGCGGACTCTCCGTCTTCGGTCATCTGAAGCAGCTGAGCCATCATCGCCTCATCGGCGGCGATCTCCCGTTGCCTCTCAGCCGGCAGCATCTGCTGGAAGTTGAAGGTCTGACGCGCCAGGGGCACAGACAGCATTTCGGCGACCTGGATGGAACGGCGAGGGACCTCCAGCTGATCGGCGAGTTCGTCGCCATGGATGATGCGGATATGTGCCTGCGTGCGCTCGGCCAGAGGCTCTTTGGGCAGCTGGAGGACCACAGCGAGCTGTTCTGCCGCAGCGTTGACAAGGGCATCGACGAGTGCACGTGAGTCGTTATTGGGTTCACCGGCGACCATGCCCAGTGCCGCCACAGTCTCCTCCGAGGACTCGTGATCGTCGAGACCCTCGAGCAGGTCGTGGGCGATGCCGAGGACCCGGCCGACCACACGCCAGAAATAGCAGACATCGCGGATCTGCTCGTCTGCGACTTCGTAGCCCATGTTGTGCAGCGCGCGATAGGACACATACGTGAAGTCGAACCATGTGCGCAGCATGTCGACAGCGTTGATCGGGACCCCGTAGTCCTCGGTTCCACCGTCTCGACTGAAGTACTGAGCGCGTGAGAAGGCATGCATTGCTCGCACCATGCCAGTGTGCTCGAAGCCTCCCTGGCCGGGGCGCAGAGCATCGGCGAAGACTATGTGTTAGGTCCAGTTTCGTGTATCGGTCAGTCGCCGCAGCTCACCATCGACCAGCCGACCCGTGCCGGCGAGGACAGAGGCGATCGCTGGGCTCGAACAGGTGTGTGTCAGGGATAGACGGCCATCGGCGAACGGAATGCCAGACAGGTGCGGCGCCGCCCTCCAAATCAGCAGTGAGGGCCTAAGCGGACGACTGCTCTGAGTCGAGAGAATGCGTGATGTGGCGCAAAGTGTCTCGAAGTCGTTCCTCCGCGGCACGATCAAGGCCCAGCTGTGACGCGATCTGATACGGGATCGCTGTGGCTCGATCGCGGAGTTCTGCGCCAGCTGTGGTCAACGTAATGAGGACCCGACGCTCGTCGGCAGGGTCGCGACTTCGGCTCAAGAACCCGAGACTTTCGAGGCGTTTGAGCAGTGGGGTCAGCGTGCTGGTGTCAAGGTGCAGGCGGACACCGATCGCGCCGACGTGAAGAGGCCCGGATGCCTCCCAGAGCACCAGCATCGTGATGTATTGCGCGTAGGTGAGGCCGAGCTCGCCCAGCAGGGGGCCGTAAGCCCTGGTCACCGCGCGACTTGCGTCGTAGAGGGCGAAGCAGAGCTGGCTGTCTAGATCGAGGCTAAGGGCGGGTGTGGATCTCATCGACACAGTCTATCGTGTTCTCTCTTGCGCGATCTTAGCGTGCACGATAGAATCGTCACGTACCCGATGGTTTCATCGGACCGCCAATAATGAATCGCGGTTGACCCGATCTACTCGACAACTGCCAGCAGCGAAGATCGCACAAACACCGACGCCGACGTGCAAATATCCGACAGAGCAGGGCACGAACGGCCCGACACAGCTTCTCGGAGTCCTGCCCTGGGAATGACGGCAGATCTCATATCGACCGACCGGGAGTAGCCCCCATCGGTACAGGCACCACCTATACCGGGTGACTCCGCTCATCGGACCGCATGCCTCCCGCTCAGCCTCGGGCCGCATGCTTCCCGGTGAGACCCCAACACCGCTCGTCGTCCGCGTGACGACGAGATCCCATAACAGCAACGGAAAGGACATCACACATGTCCACGTACGTAACAGCTAACCCAGCAACCGGCCAGATCGAGCGCGAGTTCACTGAACTGACCGATGCCGAGGTTCCACAGGTCCTCTCCCGATCAACCGAGGCGTTCGCCTCGTGGCGGACAACACCGGTTGCGGAGCGCGCGAAGTTGTTGACACGCATCGCTGATGCCTATGACGCACGGAAGGACGAGCTCGCGACGTTGATCTCCACTGAGATGGGCAAACCGCTGGCTGAAGCCCAAGGCGAGGCCGCCCTGGCCGGGGCAATCTATCGCTGGTATGGAGAGCACGGACCGGACCTGCTCGCCCCGGAGGTTCTCGATCCGCAAGGCTCTGACGAATCGCTCGTTGAGACTGCACCCGTTGGCCCCCTCGTCGGGGTAATGCCGTGGAACTTCCCCTACTATCAGGTGGCTCGGTTCGCCGGCCCGAACCTGATGGCCGGAAACACCATCATTTTGAAGCACGCTTCGATTTGCGCGGCCTCTGCTCAGGTCATGGCCGAAATCGTTCATGAGGCCGGTATCCCTGAGGACGCCTATATCAACGTGTTTGCGACTAACGACCAGATCGCGGACATGATTGCCGACCCTCGCGTGCAGGGTATTTCTCTGACCGGCAGTGAGCGTGCCGGGGCGTCCGTCGCCGAGACTGCCGGAAAGAACCTGAAGAAGGCCGTCCTGGAGCTCGGTGGTTCGGATGCACTGATTGTCCTTGATGACGGCGATATTGAGACAACCGCTAAGATCGCTGCGACAGCCCGAATGTCGAACACCGGGCAGGCATGCAATTCTCCCAAGCGCATGATCGTCCCGTCCGATCACGTCGATGACTTTGTCGCCACGATCGTGCGGGAATTCGATGCCGCGCAGGTGGGAGATCCCACCGACCCGTCCACGACGGTGGGCCCGCTGTCCTCGGTCACGGCCCGCGACAACGTTGTGGCACAAGTCCAACGCGCGGTCGAGCAAGGCGCCACGCTGCATACCGGAGGTGACGCGATCGCCGGGGACGGCGCTTTCATGCGTCCGGCCGTTTTGAGCGGTGTCACCAAGGACATGGACGCATACGCCGAGGAGATCTTCGGTCCCGTTGCGGTTGTGTACGGCGTCGACTCGACCGATGACGCGGTCACACTCGCCAACGATGTGAGCTTCGGCCTGTCCGGTTCGGTCTGGGGCACGGACATCACGCATGCCCAGCAGATTGCCGACCGACTCGAGGTCGGAATGGCCTACGTCAACGAGCACGGCACGACGCTTCCCGGGTTGCCCTTCGGTGGCGTGAAGCGATCCGGATTCGGACGCGAACTCGGCCGCTGGGGAATGGGAGAATTCGTCAACACCCGGTTGCGTCGAACCTCGGCAACCAAGAAGTAAATAGCAGGTGCGGTGCGGGCCCCGGATTCCGGAGCCCGCACCGCAGTTCTGTCTGGGGTGCGTTCGCCAGGCCGGGCTGATCGGTCCGGGGCAGAGTCTCGGAACTGGCTTCAGGTGTCTGGGGGCCGTGTTGTGCGGCGGTGTGCGCGGGTCAAGTTCTTGAGACACTTCGTCATGCAGCGATCGGGTTTCATAGAGGCTGCTTTTCTTGGTTTCTCAAGCAGCGGATGGCTTGGCGGCACCGTGGTTGATCCATGCGGAGCACAAACTATTTGACATGCCCACGGTCACTGCTGCGACACTCCCCGCCCGGCACCGCGACCGTACCCGGGTACACGCACCCGAACCCCGGCAGCTGGGCAAGGCCTCTCAGGTCCACGAGCGGGGAATCGAGCTTACCGTCACCGTCGCGGTGGAGCTGCCGCCGAACAGTCTTGACGCCCGTGACTTGGTGGCCGCCGACGGGGAGCTGATCATCACGGTTGCGGGCTCAGGCCCGGGCATCGACACGGATGAGATCGACGCGATCTTCCACCTCGGCGCCTCTGCGAAAGCGGCTCCGGCAGGTTCCGGCGGTCGCGGGTTCTGGCGGGTGCTTGCACGCCAGGCCGTGACAAGTCTCGGCGGGGATCTCGACGTCGAATCCGACGGGGGAGCGATCTTCACGGTGACATTGCCGTTGACCGAATTGGCAGCGATGGTCAGTGAACGCGAACTGCGGGTGCTCATTGTTGAAGACGATCCGATGACTGCCGAAGCCCACGCGGACTTCGTGCGCAGAGTGCCCGGATTCTTAGTCGCCGGGACTTGCCTGTCCGGCCACGATGCTCTCGAGAAATTCGAGTCGCTCGGAGCTGCTGAGGATCCGATGGACATCGTTCTGCTGGACATGTACCTCACCGATTCGCACGGCATCGATGTGGCCAAGCGGATGAACGCCAAGGGGTATGGCGCCGGCATCATCGCGATCACCGCCGTGCGCCACCTCCAGGTCATCCGTTCGGCGATCTCGGGTGGGGTGACGCAGTATCTGATCAAACCGTTCACCTTCGCCATCTTCCGCGAGAAGCTGGAGAACCAGCGAGACTGCCGCCTTAACCAGGGCAGGGGAGGGGCATTGGCGACGCAGGCCACCGTCGACAATGCACTCAGCGCCCTGCGGTCGGTCTCGTCGGGACGGTTGCCCAAGGGGCTGATCGAGGAGACTCTCACAGCGATCTCTGGTGTTGTGCGGGACGCTGGTTCTACGGTGTCCGCGACCGAGGTCGCAACGGCATTGGCTCTCTCACGTGTGACGGTGCGCCGGCACCTGGAGCATCTGGTCAAGATCAAGCAGGCGGTCAAGCAGCCCCGACACGGTACACCGGGCCGGCCTGAGTATGAGTATCGGTGGGTGTGAGGGGGAGCCTGTGTCCGAACGTGGCCTGAGATGAAGGCGCGTAGTCCTGGGAAGCATAATTGTCGTACGACCCCTGGACCCAAGTGGGCTGAAGCAGATGTTGACGACGACTCGGTCTCCCGAATCTGTCAAAACCGTACCGAAAATGGTACAGTTCTGACATAAGGAGAGGGGCGGGATCATGGGCTACCGACACGATCTGTGGGAGGTCGCTGCAGAACGGCACGGTGTCGTCACGATCACCGAGGCTGAGGATGCAGGAGTTCCCGCTGTGGAGGTGCGCAAGCTTGCCCATCGCGGCGCATTGCAGGCTTATGGCAAGGGCGTGTACGTCCACCGTAGTGTGCCCACGACAGAGCTGACCGAGCCGGCGGCGGCGGCGGCGCTGGCCGGTGACGGGGCATTCCTTGAGCGGGAGACCGTGCTCGATCTGCTGGATCTGGGACAGTTCAATCCGCACCGCATCCGGGTGGCGACCCGTCGCCGAGTGCGCAGGACCCTTCCCGAGTGGGTCGACCTCGAGACGCGGGTGGATGTCCCCGACGAGGACCTGACGCATTACGAAGGCATCCCCACGACCACTGTTCGTCGCGCTCTCGTCGACGTGCGTGACAGGATGCCACCGGAGCGGTGGAAAACGCTGGTCGAACAGGCACGTCAGCGCGAGATGATCGACAACCACGACGTCGCGAATCTGACAGGTCAACAGGGCGCTGCATGAACATCGCGACACCACCTCTGAACTTTGCGCAGTTGAACACCCGGGTGGAAGGGGTTGCTCGAGACCTTCGGGTGCCTTCGATTCGTGTGCGTAGAATGCTCTGCACGCTCATCGTGTCCCAAATGCTGCCTGAGGCCGTCGCCATCAAGGGCGGCATGGGCGTGAAGCTCCGAATGGGGGAGAGTGGAACACGAGCCACAGCCGACCTTGATGTCTCCACGCTGCGGCGGGGTGAGTAGTTTGAAGAGGCGTTCCGGGCAGGTCTGGCACCGGGCTGGGGCACGGTGCCCGCGACCAAGGGCGCACGCAAAAAAGGACCCTGACGCGCCGGATCGCGTGGCGTTTACTGCGGACTTGAAGCCTCGGCCGCTGCACGACCCGGGGCTTGCTCAGCCCCAGTACGTGATGCACCCCTACCGGGTCACATTGTCATTTCTCGGTAGGGAATGGGGCGGTCTCGATGTGGAGGAGGTATCCGATCCTGAGATCGAGTCGCATGCTCATACCCGTCGCCAGATAGTTGGCGAGCTCATTGAGCTGAGTGATCGATTTGGCTTCGGAGCGCTGCAGCCAGTGGAGCTGATCGACCTGGAGTACCAGATTGCGCAGAAGATCCACGTCTTGACGGACCCCGACTCCTCTCGTGCCCATGACCTGGTGGATCTGCAGCTGCTGTGGGCCGCTGATCCTGAGCTGGACTCTGTGCGAGAGTTCTGTGTGCGCACATTCGACTTCCGTCGCGCACAGAAGTGGCCTCCCCTGCAGATGCGCCCGATGGACGGCTGGGAGCCCGCATATCAACTTTCCCGCGAAGAGACAGAGATTGATGGTGACTCACTGGTGCTGGCAGATATAGATTCGGCACGAGCGTGGTTCAAGCAGATAGTCACGTCCATCAATTCAGCTGCAACGACGTGAAAGCACGACTACGGTCGGCGCGTGTCAGCGTGCCTTCCGGTATTGCTGCCTTCGCGCCTGAAATCAAGTCCCCTGCGTGTACATGGCCACGATCTCGCGCTTGAGGATCTTGCCGCTCGGGCCTTTGGGCAGCTCTTCGACGAATTCGATGATCCGCGGAATCTTGTAGGAGGCCAGGCTCTCCCGGGTGTACCTCTCCACCTCGGCGGCGTCGAGGTGTGCGCCGGGTGACAGGGCGATGACAGCGGTCACCTGCTGTCCGTACTTCTCATCCGGGGTTCCGACCACGCTGGCCTGGGCGACTCCCGGAATCTCGTAGAGAACCTCTTCGACTTCGCGTGGGTAGACGTTGTATCCGCCGTGAATGATGAGGTCCTTGATCCGGTCGACGATGAAGAGGTACCCGTCATCATCCAATCTGCCGAGATCTCCTGTGCGGAACCAACCCTCGGCATCGAGCACCTCGGCGGTGGCTTCCGGTTTCTTCCAATAGCCGAGCATGACTGCGGGACCGCGCAACACGACCTCACCCACTTCGCCGGCCGGGAGTGAGGCACCTGCAGGATCGATGATCTTCACCTCGAAGCCGGGGGCGGTTACGCCCACACTGCCGACCTTCCTCGTCCCGAACAGCGGATTGAATGTTCCCAGTCCGGAGGTCTCCGTGAGCCCGTACCCTTCGGTAAGGGGAGCATCAAGTCGTGATTCGACCTTCCTGATGACCTCCCCTGCTATCGACGCGCCGCCTGAACTCACGAGGCGAAGATTCGGCGCCTGGCCATTCGGTGCGTTCGTGAGCACGGACATCCACATGGTCGGCACCCCGGAGATGATGGTCACTGCATCTTCGGCGAGAGCTGAGACGAAGGCCTGCGGATCCCACCGCGGGAAGAGGGTGAGGGGCACACCAGCGGCCAAAGCAGGCAGGGACATGGCGGCAAGGCCGAACACGTGGAACAGGGGGAGACCGGTCGCGGACCGATCATCCGGGCTGATCCTGATCATCTCCCTGACAATGTCCGTGGCAGAGACGAAATTGCCCAGCGACAGCATCGCGCCCTTCGGCTTTCCTGTCGTTCCAGACGTGTAGAGGAGTGCGGCGAGATCGTTCCACTCAAAATCGGCACGATCAAAGCCGATGGCACCGTCGGGCCCTGCCTTGACGACTGGCCCCTCATTGCCGACAAGCGGCAGCGCTTCGAAGCCGACCTCGTTTCCGGCGGCAGCGGCCTTTGCCGCGTCAGCCACAGCGGGGTGGGCCACGAGCAGGCGAGCTCCTGAGTCATTGAGAATGTAGTCGAGCTCTCTGGTCGTCGACAGCGGATTGACCGCGACGACCGCCAACCCGGCGGCATGCGCGCCGAACAATTCGATGAGGAACTCGGGGCAGGAGGGGCAGATGAGGACGGTGCGATCGCCCGGGGCCAGTCCTGCCGCTCGGTACCGGTCGCGTGCCGCCCCGATTTCGCCGAGGAAGCGTACGTGCGAGAGCGTGACCCGGGCAGGTCCAGGAGGTGTGCGAACGGCAACCGAATCGGGGATCGTCTCCGCCCAGGGGACAAGCAGATCAATGATTGAAGTGCGGTCGGTCGCGGCCATGAGACTCCTTTTACTTGAAACTGAGTGCGGGTTCAACTATAGATGGGTGTGGCCCCGCACACAATGAGGTGAGGGCGATTCGTGGAGAGGGAGACGATGGAACTCAAGGGACGGAATGCAGTAGTCACCGGTGCGGCCGGAGGGATCGGTGCCGCAGTCGCAGCGGCCCTGCGCGAGCGCGGGGCGCGCGTGCTCCTCGCCGACCTCGCCGAGGAGGTGAGTGATACTGCGGCACAGCTGGGCCAACCGCACTGGAGAGGGGACGTCTCCTCTGCGGACGGCGTGGCCGAGCTGGTGGACACCGCCGAGCGTGAACTGGGCCAGGTTGACCTCTACTTCGCCAACGCCGGGATCACCGGCGTCACCGGGCTGGGAGGTGAAAGTGACTGGGACCGGATCATCGACGTCAATCTGCGTGCCCACATCCGCGCAGCCGAACGCCTGGTACCGAAGTGGCAGGCTCGTGGAGAAGGATATTTCGTCGCCACCGCCTCGGCGGCGGGACTGCTCACACAGATCGGATCGGCCGGGTACTCGGTGACCAAGCACGCCGCCCTCGCCTTCGCGGAATGGCTGTCCGTGACCTATGGCGATGATGGACTGCGCGTGTCAGTGCTCGCCCCCATGGGAGTGAACACGAAGATTCTGTGGGGAGACGGTTCCGAAGCGGCCACCGGGACAGCCCTGACGGGACAGCGCGCAGTCGCCGAAGCAGGCAATGTCCTCGAGCCGGCCGAGGTCGCCACGACCGTGATGGCCGCGATCGAAGCAGAGACCTTCCTCATCCTGCCCCACCCCGAAGTCCTCGACATGTATCGCATGAAGGGATCCGACTACGACCGCTGGATCCGCGGAATGCGCCGCTACCAAGCCAAGCTGAGGCAGGGGTGAACCTGCCTCAGCGTCGCCGCGCCTGAGATCAGCGGTGGTATCTGGTGCCGTGTGCGCCTGGCGTGGGTCCTACTCGAAGTAGCGGCGCGGATTCTTCACCAGCATTGTGTCGATATCGTCTTCGCTGACACCACGTTTCAGCAGCGTCGGGATGACGTCGTCTGGGATGTGACGGTAGTGCCAGTTGGGCTGGATTTCCGTCTTCTCCTCCTGCGAGAGGTAGTCGATGTAGCACGAGGCGTCATGGGCCAGCGTGATCTTCTCGGCGTAGCCGCGGCGGACGAGTTCGACGATCGTGTCGATGCGCTGCTGTGTCGGCAGATAGACGTCGAGACCGAAGCGATCCATACCCAGAAACGAGCCGTTGTCAGCGACCTTCATCAGATAGTCGAGGTCCGTCGAATCGCCCGAGTGCCCGATGACCACCTTGCTCAGATCCGCGCCTTCTTCCTTGAGTACCCGCTGCGCGACGAGCCCCGACTCTGTGTGCGGATTGGTGTGAACGGTGATCGGCGCGCCCGTCTGCGCGCTGGCCTGCCCGACCGCGCGCATTGCCCGCTCCACTCCGGTGGTCAGACCCGGTTCCTCAATGGCGCATTTGAGGAATGCTGCCTTGACCCCGGTGCCCGCGATTCCGTCGACGATGTCGCTGACGAACAGGCCGACGAGGGGCTCGGGCTCATCGATGAGGAGACCGGGTCCGCGAATGTCGAACCGGTGCGGTAGGTCGGTGTAGGTGTAGAGGCCGGTGGCTACGACGATGTTGAGGTCGGTCTGCTCCGCGACCTTCGCCACGCGCGGAATGTAGCGGCCAAGGCCCACGACTGTGGGGTCGAAGATCGTGTCGATTCCAGCATCCTTGAGGTCGTTGAGCTTTGCCACGGCATCGGCGATCTTCGCCTCTTCATCCCAGGTTGAGTCATAGTTCTGCCGCATCTCCTCGCTGAGAACGAATATGTGTTCATGGACAAGGGTCTTGCCGAAATTGCTGCTGTCGATGGTGCCGGTGACTGTCTGCACTTCTGCCATGCGTGCTGCTCCTTTGCATACGTAGCTCGGCCGTGTGGTGGGCACTGGCGCCACTTGAAGTGATGGTGCTCACACGGTTAGCCTTACGTTATCGAATATGAAGTCAATTTCAAGTATGGCTTCGGATTCCTTCATTCTGCGCTCGCCTGCACTGCGCTGCGCCAACCGAAAGGCAGACAATGACAAGCCCTATTCGCCCCACTTCGATCTCTGACCTAGAGGCACTCGTCGGCCAGGAGCTTGGCCCGACCGGCTGGCACATGTTGGTTCAGGACGACATCAACGCTTTCGCCGACCTGACGAATGATCATCAGTGGATCCACGTCGACGAGGAGCGGGCGGCGACGGGGCCGTTCGCGGGAACGATCGGCCACGGCCTGTTCACCCTCTCCCTGGGTCCGGCATTCATGGAGGAGCTGATGGCCTTCGACGGCTTCGCGCACAGCCTCAACTACGGGTACGGGAAGGTGCGCTTCCCGAATCCTCGCCCCGTGGGCTCGCGGGTTCGTATGCGCGCCACGGTCACCGAGGTGGAGCGGCGTAAGACCGGTTCCGCTCAGATCACGACGACTCAAGTATTTGAGGCCGAGGGGATCGAGAAGCCGGTCTGCGTTGCCGAGTCGATCGGGTTCTTCACCGAGCACGGCGCCGAGGTCTGAGCGTCGCGGTAGTGAAGCCACAGTATTGAAGTTGAGGTCAGGTTCAACTATGGTCGGATCACACTCAAAGACGAGGGCGACGGACCTGAACCACCCGACCCGAACGAAGGAATCCGAATGACCAAGTCAGACCACATGAACATGTCGACACTGTTCGATCTGGACGGACGCTGCGCACTCATCACCGGCGGTTCACGCGGCATCGGCCGAATGATCGCAGAAGGGTTCGTCCAACTGGGCGTGCGCGTCTACATCACCGCACGCAAGGCCGATGAGTGCGACGCAGCCGCCGCCGAGATGTCCGAGCAGGGAACCTGCATCTCCATCCCCGGCGACATCTCCACACCGGAGGGACTCGAATCAGTCGTCTCCCGACTCCGTGAGCACGAATCGACCTTGGACATCCTGGTCAACAACGCGGGAGCCGCCTGGGGCGCACCTTTTGATGAGTTCCCGGAAGACGGCTGGGACAAGGTCATGGACCTCAACCTCAAGGCATTGTTCTTCCTCACCCAGAAGCTCGCCCCCGAACTGCGGGCAGCCGCTGCCGGTGGGGACCACCTCGCCAAGGTCATCAACGTCGCCTCCATCGACGGCATCCGAACAAACCCGAACGAGACGTACAGCTATCACGCGAGCAAGGCCGGAGTCATCCACCTGACCAAACGTCTGGCCGCCCGACTCGCACCAGAGGGCGTGATCGTCAGTGGAATCGCACCCGGAGCCTTCCCCTCACGGATGAACAAGGAAGCCCGTGACCACGGTGATGAAGTCCAGCAGCGCGTCCCCGCCGGGCGCATCGGCGGACCCGAGGACATGGCCGGAGTCGCGACCTACCTTGCCTCGCGTGCCGGTGACTACGTAGTCGGGGACACCATCGTCGTCGATGGCGGCGTCGTCGCATCCACCGGAATCATCTAGATCGAAGTCAACAAAGAAGACGGAGCATCATGAGAGCAGTACAGCTGAGTGCAACAGACGGGCCGAGTTCGCTCGCGCTCGCAGACGTCGACACACCCGCAGCCGAACCGGGCACGGTGCTCATCGACGTGGCCTATGCAGGCGTCACATTTCCCGAACTGCTGCAATCGCGCGGCCAGTACCAGATGCAGCCACCGCTGCCCTACACAATGGGTTCGGAAGTCGCCGGCACGGTACGCGAACTCGGTGAAGGAGTCACCGGCTTCACCGTCGGTGACCGCGTCGTCGGCGTCGCAGGTACCGGAGCATACGCAGAAGTCATGGCAGTACCCGCCGCGAGTGTCCTTCCGCTGCCCGAGTCAGTGTCCCTGCGATCCGGTGCCGGAATGCCGATGAACCTGCTGACGGCAGACTTCGCACTTCGTGTGCGGGGGAAACTCGAAGCAGGGCAGAGCGTCCTCGTCCACGGTGCTGCCGGCGGTCTCGGCAGCGCACTGGTCCAGGTCGCACTCGCCTACGGTGCACAGGTTGTCGCCGTCGTCTCCACTGAGGAGAAGGCGGACACGGTGGCCAACCTCGGCGCACAGCATGTGGTCTTCGCCGATGGTTTCAAGGACGCGGTGAAAGAGATCTTCCCGCACGGAGTCGACCTTGTCGCAGATCCTGTCGGTGGAGATCGCTTCACGGATTCTCTGCGATGCCTGACGACGTTCGGTACGCTCCTCGTGCTCGGATTCACGGCGGGAGACATTCCCGAGGTGAAGGTCAACCGCCTGCTGCTGGGCAACATCTCCGTGGCGGGAGTGGGATGGGGCGCTGCTCTGGCAGGCCTGCCCGACATGGTCGCGAAGCAGTGGGAATCTCTGTGGCCGCATCTGTCAACAGGAGTGCTCGACCCGACCATCCACACTGTCCTCCCGCTGCCACAGGCAGAGGAGGCGCTGAAGATCATCGACTCCCGCTCAGTTCGAGGCAAAGTACTCCTCGAAGTCAACGGCGAAGGCAAGGAGCCTGCTGCCCAATGACGCTGACAACGTCGCTGTACTGAAGAAATTCGTTTACTTGAGAGAACTGACCAGAAAGCAGGAACTATGGACTTCGCACCTGACGAGAAGACCCACGAATATCAAACCAGGCTCAACGCCTTCATGGACGAATTCGTCTACCCCGCAGAGTCGGTCTATCACCACCAGCGGGCGGAGTCCGGGGATCCGAACTTCCACCCGCCGATCCTGGAAGACCTCAAGCAAGAGGCGAAATCTCAGGGACTGTGGAACCTGTTCCTGCCGTATGAGGGCTGGGGTGCGGGACTGACGAACCTGCAGTACGCCCACCTCGCAGAGATCACAGGACGCAGCCCGGAGATCGCCCCCGAAGCCATCAACTGCAATGCACCGGACACGGGAAACATGGAAGTGCTCACCCTCTTCGGGACCGAGGAGCACAAAGAGAAGTGGCTCAAGCCGCTGTTGGCAGGCGAGATCGCCTCCGCCTTCTGCATGACAGAACCCGCCGTCGCCAGCTCCGATGCGACGAACATCGAAATGAGCATCGTGGCCGACGGCGATGACTACGTGCTCAACGGGCGGAAATGGTTCGCCTCGAACGCGCTGCACGCCAACTGCCAGGTCTTCATCGTCATGGGCAAGACCGACCCGAATGCTGAGGCTCACCGTCAGCAATCGATGCTGGTTGTGCCCAAGGACACTCCCGGAATCACCATTGTCCGTGGGTTGCCCGTGTTCGGATACATGGACCGCGAAGGCCATGCCGAAATCCTCTTCGAGGATGTCCGTGTGCCGAAGTCCGCACTGCTCTCCGGCGAAGGCGAAGGATTCGCCATCAGCCAGGCCCGCTTGGGTCCAGGCCGCATCCACCACTGCATGCGGACAATCGGTATGGCAGAACGCTCACTCGAGCTGATGATCGATCGTGCCCAGGAGAGGGTCACATTCGGACAGCCGGTCGCGGAGCGGGCCAACATCCAGGACTGGATCGCCGAAGCGCGCATCGAGATCGAAGCCACTCGCCTCCTCGTGCTCAAAGCGGCATGGATGATGGACACCGTGGGCAACAGGGAAGCGGCGACGGAGATCGCAGCCATCAAGGTCAAGGCCCCAGAGATGGCGCTGACCATCATCGACCGTGCCATCCAGGTCCACGGTGGCGGCGGTGTCACAGATGACTTCCCGCTGGCTGGCTTCTACGCTCATCTGCGCACCCTGCGACTGGCTGACGGACCCGACGAGGTGCATAAGCGCTCGATCGCCAGGCGCGAACTGCGCCGCAGGAAGACCGCTCGGGAAGCCGGATGAGCGTCGAACTCGACCTGGGTGCGCTCGCCGTTTGGATGCGGAGTGCGGGGGAGTCGGTGGTCGGCGAACTCACGGGGAGACGAGTCGGGCAAGGACAGTCGAATCTCACGTACCGCATCGACGACGAGGCCGGACATTCCTGGATTGCGCGCCGGCCCCCACTGGGGAAGCTTCTGGCCTCGGCGCACGACGTCGCACGGGAGTACCGGATCATGTCGGCGCTGCGGGGATCGGGGGTTCCTGTGCCGCCCACAATCGGTGTCTGCACCGACGTGGGTGTTGCCGATGTTCCGGTCTTCGTCATGGCTCATGTCGAAGGCACGGTTGTCGATGATGAGGAGACCGCCCGTGCACTGACCCCAGATGTGCGTCGGAGGCTCGGCCTCGACCTCGCACGGACGCTTGCGAAGATCCACGCGGTCGACATCGATGCTGTGGGACTGGGCGACCTGGCCTCACGGAAGCCGTACGCGCCAAGGCAGCTCAAACGGTGGGCCCGGCAACTGGAGGAGAGTCGAACTCAGGACCGACCCGACCTCGACGCCCTCACCGAATTACTCCGCGAGAACATCCCGGAGCCGGATGAGATCGCACTGGTCCATGGTGACTTCCACGTCCGCAACGTCATCATCGACGAAGCCACAGGTGGCATTCGTGCTGTTCTGGATTGGGAGCTCTCGACCCTGGGCGATCCTCTGGCTGATATGGGCAGTGCGCTGGCCTATTGGACGCAGGCCGGTGACATGCCGGGCGGAATGTTCGCTGCTTCCACATTGGACGGGTTTCCTACGCGGGCGGAGATGGCAGCGGAATATCTGCGTGCCTCGGGGCGCAGCGGGCAGGCTCTGGGATTCTGGCATGTGCTGGGAGTGTGGAAGGTCGCCATCATCGCTGAGGGGGTCTATCGCAGGGTCCTCGACGAACCTGAGAACGCCGCCGGGGTCACCCTCACCCCGGAGAACATCCAGGCGCTGGTCGACCATGGCTGGGATGTTGCCAAGGAGAACGGGCTGGTGACATGAAATCGTCAGTTGGCCAGAGCTCCGAAGGCGGATTGTAAGATGGGCTGATCATGACGAAGACCGAAGACCAGGGTGAAGACCTCCCGACACTCGTGGATGCCGCTTTGCTGCGCGATCTGCCCTCGACTGCCAGGGGAGTGCGCACACGAGCCTCCCTGGTAGCCGCTGCTCGCGCCGTCTTCGAAAGAGACGGGTTCATCGATTCCCGGCTGACGGACATCACCAAGGAAGCCCAGTGCTCCACTGGCACCTTCTATACCTATTTCGACAGCAAGGAAGAGGCCTTCACTGCAGTTCTGCAGGAAGCCCAAGACGATATGCTCCATCCCGGACCTCCGGATGGCAATAACGAGGATCGCACTGTCGTCGAGTCACTCGACGCCGGAAATCGAGCGTATATCGAATCGTACAAGCGCAATGCGAAGCTGATGCTCCTGCTGGAGCAGGTTGCGGCGATCGACCCGAAGTTTCGCCGGCTCCGGCTCAAACGGGGGCGAGCTTTCGCTGAGCGCAACTGCCGATGGATTACGAAGCTCCAAGAAGGAGGCTTCGCTGATCCCGATCTCGACCCGGACATGTCGGCACGCGCGTTATCGGCAATGGTCGGACGAATGGCGTATCACAAGTACGCATTGGAAGAGTCGGGCTGGGGCAGCGACGACCTTCTCATCGAGAACGCCACGAAGCTGTGGGTCAATGCCCTGGGCATCCCGGGGGATGGTTCTCGTCGAGGCCCAAGCGCACAGGGTCTTAGACACTGAACAATGCCTGTATCGGTGAAGGCAGGTAAAACAACGGATTGTGTTCAGCGAGGAGGCTGACCTATGGCATCGACAACGACGTCTGACTTGAACAGTGGTGACCCATTCGACAACGCGTCGGTGGCAGCTCGCTTGGCCGAACTGCCCTCGACTGCGCACGCGCAAGCACTGACGGTAAGCACAGAGCACGGGGACTTCGCCGGATTCCGGGCGACGCCGGCTCATCCGGATCCGCAGCTCGGCGATGCGCTGCTGCTGCACGGGTGGCCCGAATTCGCGTCCTGCTGGGAGCAGACCGCAGCGATCCTCCTTGAACACGGAATGAGTGTCTTCGCCTATGACCAGCGGGGATATTCTCCTGGAGCACGGCCCGAATCCGTGGACGAGTACACGATGCCCCACCTGGTCGCCGACCTCGACGAGATCTCTCGTGCTGTGGGGCTCGACCGTTTCCATCTTGTCGGTCACGACTGGGGTGGGATGGTTGCCTGGCATTTTGCGGCAAACCATCCGGAACGTCTGCGCACGAGCACCGTTGTGTCGACCCCGCACCCGATCGCCCATGTCAAGCAGGTGCAGACGGACCCAGATCAGTACCAGCGCATGGGCTACATGCGAGCGATCCAGGACCATCCGGAAGGAGTTGCGCGAACTCTTCTGCGAGGTGAGGGTCAACGACTCATCGATCTGTATGCCGGCGACGTCCCCGATGACATGGCGGCGTCCTACGTATCGCGCCTGAGTGAGCCTGGAGCTATGGACGCTGTGCTGAAGTACTACCAGGCGGCGGACGGTCGCGCTCGGTTGTCGAGCACCCCCGTCACCGTGCCGACGAGCTTTGTGTGGGGCAGCCGCGATATCGCCTTCCCGCGGGCCACCGCGGAGCTCAGCGCCGACTACGTCGAAGGCCCCTACCGATTCGTCCCTCTCGAGGGTGCATCTCACTGGCTCCCGGAATCGCATCCCGGTGAGATTGCGCGCGAGGTCCTCGATCTGGCTCGGGAGCACAAAGGGGTATAGACCCCCAGACGTCGTCCCCAGAATTCGACGGAAGTGCCTCAGATACCGGTCATCGGTAGGTCACCTGGTCCAGCGGCAGATGGCTGTGATCGTTGAAGGAGATCAGGCTGACCCCAGTCGATCCCTTGACGATCTTCGTGATTCCCGAATTCACCGTGACACGGTTGAGTGCGAGCCACTGGCTGAATCCTCCGCCGAGCAGCTGTGCCGCTGCCCAGGCGATCGCACCTGAACTCGACACGACGATTTTCTGCTCTCCTGAGCCCAGCGTTCCGACCGCCTTGTCGAGGGCACGATCGACTCGACCGGTGAACGCTGCGAAGGTCTCCTCGTAGTCACCGTCATTCTTACCGCCGGCCCAGCGCGCCGACGCCTCTTCGAGTACCTTTTGGAAGATCCTGGAATCCGTCTTGGCCCGTGGATCGTGGTCGGGGAGGGCGGCGAGGAGCTCGCTGGCGTTGAACTCATTCCACCCGGAATCGATGTGCAGGTCCCGCTCGCTGCCGAGGCCGGAGACGATGCCCTCAGCGGTCTGGCGCTGTCGGAGCATGTCGCCGTGGACCAGATGCGAGGGGGAGGCCTCGAGGCGGGCCAGCATCTGGCCGACATTCCGGCTCTGCTTCTTGCCCAGGTCCGATAGGCGGT
Organism: Brevibacterium sp. CBA3109; assembly: GCF_040256645.1. Classification (NCBI taxonomy): domain Bacteria; kingdom Bacillati; phylum Actinomycetota; class Actinomycetes; order Micrococcales; family Brevibacteriaceae; genus Brevibacterium; species Brevibacterium koreense. Next base: position 457,401 of record NZ_CP158281.1, read on the forward strand.
CGTAGTCGTCTGTGCCGAAAGACGCCTGCCCATGCCGGACTAGATACACAACGCTCATGTCACTCCAATTTGCTCTGCCTGCTCTGGTGTCAGGGAGATCCTCGTCGATCATGCACGAGTCTACGGCCCTTCGGGGCATAATCGATCGTTCGGTTGAGTCAATTCCGATTCGTCATCCCCAGGCGACTGCCCCGGCCCTGATGAAGTCGGGAACAGCTGTTCGGACAGGCGCAGAACCTCACGCAGTGCTGGACTGTCGTCATATTTTCGCCAGGCCATGAGCAGTGGGAAGGGTCCCTGGGCATCATCAAGTGGGATGAACGAAACGTTGGGGAAAGTGAAGTTTCGAGGCACCGATGACACGGTGACCGAACACCCGAACTCGGCTCCGACCAGCGAGAGTATGGTCCAGCTGTCCGGTGCCACCTGCGCCACGTTGGGGCTGAATCCCGCTGCTTGGGCCAGAGTGTAGAGGCGTTCGATGGTGGTCGACCCTGGGTTCGGCGGCAAGGTGATGAAGTCCTCCGACGCCAATTCCGCCATAGAGACAGATTCGCGATCGGCCAGCGGGTGGTCGTTGTGGACGGCAACGACCACAGACTCCTCCGCGATAGTCCGCGTCGAGACCGACTGCGGGACGAACGGATAATGACCGAAGGCCAAGTCGAACGTGCCGTCGGCGACACTGTCCATGGCGGGAAGGGCGAATGACGAACTCTGCAGGCTCAGATGGATCCCCGGATGCGTGTTGCGAACCAGCTTCGACAGTCTGCCCACTAGGGTGTGGGTCGCAATTCCGGTGAAGCCAAGACGCAGATGCCCGATCTCGCCCTTCCCGGCCGCCGTCACCGCGGCCTCGGCGAGCTGATAGCTGATGAGAATATCCCGCGCGGGCTCGATCAGCGCCTCGCCTGCTGCCGTCAATCTCACGGTTCGGGTGCTGCGCTCGAAGAGCTGAGCCGACATCTCCCGTTCCAGATTCCGGATGAGACGGCTGACAGGAGGCTGCGTCATGCGCAGGCGTTCGGCCGCCCGACCGAAATGGAGCTCCTCGGCGACAACGAGGAACGCCTTGATGTGTTTGACGTCCATGTCTGAGTCTCCAATGACATCGCTAGGGCCGAACAGCGGGGGTAGGTCGGCGTGAAGCGGCGCCGATCAGCGCCACCAGAGAATAATGCTCAAATTGTCTTAATAGCCTGCATGAATTGCATTGGACTAGCATAAATGATTTTGGCAGGATGATCGACGTCACAGTCAATCGATGCTCAAGGAGGACGCGATGGACAAGACGACGAGCCTGTCAGAGGCGATCAGCACCCATCTCAACGATGGCGATACCGTCGCGCTGGAAGGCTTCGGCCACCTCGTGCCGGTCGCTGCTGCGCATGAGATCATCCGACAGAAATTCTCGAACCTCACCTTGGCGCGCATGTCCTGCGATGTCATCGTCGACCAGCTCCTCGGTGGCAACTGCCTCACCGGTCTGATCGCTGCCTTCGTGGCCAACAGTTCGGCCGGCTCTCTCTACGAACTTCGCCGCAGAGTAGAGCATTCGGATCCGGAGCCGCTGTGGTTCGACGAGTACAGCCACGGCGGGATGGTGGCCAGATACCAGGCTGGTGCCTCGAAGCTCCCGTTCCAGCCGATCGCCTCCTACCGGGGCAGTGATCTCGCACAGAAGAATCCTCGTATCAGATCCGTGCCAGATCCCTATGGCGGATCGCCGATCTACGTCGTCCCCGCGCTCAACCCAGACCTCACGGTCATCCACGCCCAACGCGCTGACTCCGCCGGCAATGTGCAGGCCTGGGGCATGTTGGGCATTCAGACCGAGGCAGCCTTCGCAGGCCGTCGACTCATCGTCACCGTTGAAGAGATCGTCGACGAGTCCATCATCCGCTCCGACCCGAACCGCACGATCGTTCCCTCCCACATCGTTGACGCTGTCGTTGAAGTTCCGCGCGGCGCGCACCCGCACGCTGTGCAGGGATACTACGATCGCGACGACGCCTTCTCCCGAGACTGGTCAGCTCTCGCCCGTGACGCCGAGGCGGTCAAAGAGTGGCTGCAGACCAATATCCATGACACTGCAGATCATGAGGGGTTCCTGGAATTGCTCGGAGCCGACCACTTCGACACATTGGGCATCCGTGACGCCTATTCGACACCCGTCAACTATGGAGGCCGGGAATGACCGATGGCACACCTGAACACACCGTTGAGACGAATGATGGTGAGATCATCACCAGCAGTGAGCTGCTCACCATCCATTCGGCTCGAGCCCTCGCCGGACGCCGAGTGGTCTTTGCCGGACACGGGTTGCCGACGCTGGCCACCGCGCTGGCTCAGCGCACCGTGGCACCGGAGATCGAAATCGTCTACGAGTCAGGAGTCACCGGGGCCAGGCCACCGGACCTGCCCCGCACCATCTCCGACTCCGTGCTGGTACCGGGGGCCGCCTCGGTGATTCCGATGACTCATCTGTTCAACTATGTCCTGCAGGGGCAGCGGATCGATGTCGGATTCCTCGGCGCTGCTCAGGTCGACCGTTACGGCAGCCTCAACTCCACCTTGATCGGCTCCGACTGGGAGCACCCCGACAGCAGGCTTCCTGGGTCGGGCGGAGCCATCGAGGCCATGGCAGGGGCAGCCGAGATCTTCCTCGTCATGCGTCGGCACACCCCGCGCACGTTCGTCGAGACCCTCGACTTCGTCACTTCGCCCAGCCCTCACCGGGCCGCACAGTCCGATGTCGGGACCATGCCCGCCGGTGCCGGAGTCACACATGTGATCACGGACTTGGGAATCATGACTCGGTTCGCACAGGACGAGGAGCTGATCTTGAGCGCGGTGCATCCGGGAGTCGATCCTGCCGAGGTCGTTTCGCAGACAGGCTGGGATCTGCAGGTCGCGGCCGATCTCGAAACGACTCAGGAACCGACCCCAGAAGAGTTGGCGGTGCTCAGGGACGATCTCGACCCCACCCGCATCTATCTGCGCTGAGGAGACCGATCAGTCGGCGTCTCGCAGACGAGGCCTCGGTGCTCCTGTTCAGGGACCGAGCGATCTCGCGTCCGCGTCGCACGTGCCACACAGCGAGGACGACATCTCTCCGGCACGGTGAATGCGGCCGCAGTCGCTACGCCGGCACCACCGTTGGAGCCGCAGCTGGCGCCGGTGACGACCACCGTACGACCCTCCAGGGAGGGCATATCATCTGCGGTCCACCGATACTTCACCATCACCCGAGACTACTCGCCCTCCTCGGCGGTTGAGGGTTCAGAGCTGCGAGTACAGGACTTCTCCCATTGCTGCTCCGGCAGCAGTCCCTACCGTCGAACACCCGGGGCTTCCGGTGAGGCATAGGCTGGGGCCATGGACGCATACTAAGTACAGCTGGCCAGCTACCCTGACGGCGCTATCGAGGCGAAGAACTTCAGGATCGAACCTGTGGCCGTTCCGGAGCTGCGTGACGGTCAAGTGAAGGTGCGGCTGCGCAGGCTGGGACTCAACGCCGGGCTCGCCAACCGGATCGGTGGCCCGGACACCACCTACGGGCCGGGCATCAACCCTGGAGACGTGCCAGGCAGCGACGGCGTGATGGAGATCCTCGAATCCCGCAGCCAGTCATTCGAACCAGGCGACCTCGCCGTTGGGAAGACGCTGTGGCGCAGCATCGACGTCGCCGATGCGAAGGAGCTGCGCCGCATCCCCGCATCCGAGGCCGATGTTCCCCTGGAGACGCACCTGACGGTGCTCGGACATGTCGGCTTCACCGCATACACAGGTTTGAGACGTTTCGGTGATCTGCGAGCCGAAGACATCGTCTACGTGTCCGGAGCTGCGGGAGGAGTGGGCAGCTGCGCCGTCCAGTTCGCCAAGGCCGTCGGAGCCACAGTCATCGGCAGTGCCGGCACAGCCGAAAAGGTCAGACTTCTGCGTGAGTTGGGAGTCGATGCGGCCATCAACCACCATGATGGGCCGGCACTGGATCTGCTTCGGCAGGCCGCACCGGATGGAATCGATCTGTTCTATGACAATGTAGGCGGAGAACAGCTGGAAGCCGCACTTGAGACCCTGCGCTTCCGCGGACGCATCGTGATCTGCGGGGCCGCCTCACAGTACGGGAAAGGCAGTGACCGCCAAGGACTGGCGAACTACCAGCGAATGATCTTCGGGCAGCTGACCATGCGCGGCTTCGACGTGAGTTCGAACGAAGACCTGCGCAAGGACTACGAGGCGGCCGTAGCCAGTTGGCTGCATGAGGGTAAGGTCCGCAGCCTGCACACACTCAACACGGGCTTCAGCCAGACACCCGAGGCCTTCGCCTCACTGCTTTCCGGCGGCAATCTGGGCCGCATGATCGTCGACTGCGACAGCTGACGGCTGACGCTTCTGCCTTCCGGGGACGAAGCAGTCGGTCTACCTTAAACACGTTGTCGCTCGGGTTCTCGGACGCGAACGCGTTCAGGAACCGGACACGTCGTTGAGGGCGGCGCGGCCGGCGAGCATGCCGCCGACAGCGGTGATCAGCATGCTCAGTGCCAGCAGAACAGCGGTGACCCAGATCGTCCCACTGAATATTGCCACCGAGGCCAACGCAATCGAAGGGGCGAAGCCGCCGATGGCGCCGGCGACATTGTAGGAGACGGCGACGGCCGTGTACCGAGAATTGCCGGGGAACATGTTCGTCATCATGGAACCCAGCGCACCATAGGGTAGGCCGAGAAGTCCGATGCCGATGCCGATGCCGAGAATCACCAGTGGTGGTGAAGCCGTACCGACCATTGCCATCAGGGGGAAGGCGAGGACCACGGAGATCAGGGCTGTGCCGGCGACGGCCTTCCAGGGGGTGAACCGGTCGCCGAGCTGACCTCCGAAGAAGATGGCGATGCCCTCGAGCACCGCCCCGAGCATTGTTCCTGTCAGGAGGATGCCGGCTGCCAGCTGCAGCGTCTCGGTGCCGAAGTTGACGATGAATGTCGTCAGCAGATAGAACGGTGCGCTGCCGACGAGGCTGGCACATACGCCGATGAGCACGCGGCGCCAATTGGTTCGAAGCACATGAACCAAAGGGATCTTGACAGTGCGATCTTGCTTGACGATTTTTTTGAATTCCGGGGATTCGTCGACCCGGAGGCGAATGTAGATCGCAATGCCCATGAGGACGAATGACATCAGGAACGGAATTCGCCATCCCCACGCGACGAACTGTTCGTGCGGCAGCAGTGTCACCAACGCGACGACTCCACTCGATCCCAAGTTGCCGATCGGGGAACCGTATTGAGGCATGGCGCCGTACAATGCGCGCTTCTCTGGTGGGGCGTGTTCGACGACCATCAGCACAGCACCGCCCCACTCACCGCCCACGGACAGACCCTCGATGATGCGCAGCACGACGAGAAGAATGGGTGCCCACACCCCGATCGTGTTGTAGGTGGGCAGCAGGCCGATACAGCCCGAGCTGACGCCCATGATGAGCACGGTGGCGATGAGGGTGTTTCTGCGACCGATCTTGTCCCCGAGGTGGCCGAAGACGATGGAGCCCAGGGGCCGTACGACGAAGCCGATGGCAAACGTCAGAAACGCCACAATGGTGCCGACCTTGGGGTCGAAGGCGGGGAAGAAGAGTTCGTTGAAGATCAGTGCCGCGATGAGACCGTAGACGAAGTAGTCGTACCACTCGATGGCGGTGCCGATGAGCGACCCCGCCGAGACACGGCGCAATTGGGCTGTGTCGACAGACGGCGATTGAGAGTTGTCGGCGCTATCTGCAGTCATTCGACCTCATCCTCCATTGCACTGAGTCGATCATCAGGGCGAACGTGACGGGATCGATGTGCATCCGCGAATACCGCAGGGCTCGCGCCTGAGACAGGCAGGTTGTCATTGCATGCCTGCCATCACGGATGTGACCAGAGCACTGTGGGCTTCGAAATGGTGCACCGGCCTCGCCGATACCCCCGCCGCGACAGTATGCGATGTGTCAATGATCGCACCGTGGACGCGATTGTGCCGATCGGTTGGGCCGAGTAGAACTGAGATGATGACGAGAACTTCTGAGACAACGGCCATGTCGGCGGGGCAGCGCCGCATCCTCGCAGTGATGCTCGTGCCGATGTTCATGTCGTTGCTGAGCGTGTCCATCGTCAACGTCATCCTGCCCGATATGCAGAGATCGATCGGGGCATCGAACTCCGCGATTCAGTGGGTGCTGTCGGGCTACACTCTGGCCTTCGGGGTGTTCCTCGTCGCCGCTGGTCGTGCCGGTGATCTCTTCGGCCGGGGCAAACTCTTCGTCACCGGTGTCAGCGTCTTCGCCCTGGGATCGCTCATCGCCGGGTTCGCACCCGATCCGGTGGTGCTCAACATTGCACGCATCGTCATGGGTATCGGTTCGGGCCTCCTCAGCCCTCAGGGTGTGGGAATGCTGCAACAGTACTTCCACGGCAAACTGCGGGGCCGTGCCTTCGGCATGTTCGGCACGATCGTCGGCGTCTCCGTCGGCATCGGGCCGGTCCTCGGCGGTGGTCTCATCGCGGTGCTCGGACAGGAGTGGGGATGGCGTTCGGCCTTCCTCATCAACGTCCCCATCGCGCTGGCCGCTATCATCCTGGGGTGGTTCTGGCTGCCGAAGAGCGCATGGACCGGCAGCGACGCCGAGAACAAAAAATCCGGTGGCAGTCGCGCCGACTTCGATCCGGTCGGCCTGGTGCTGCTTGCGCTGGGAACCCTGCTCGTCATGCTTCCGTTCCTCGAACGCGCTGCTGGTGCCTGGATCTACGCCCTGGTGCCTTTGGGCGCCATCGTCATCTGGCTATGGGTGCGCTGGGAGAACCGATACGCTCGCCGAGGTGGTTCGCCGATGGTCGACATGGCACTGTTCCGGACCCGAACCTTCGCCTACGGTGCCTCGCTGACGTCGATGTACTTCGTCGGTATGCCCGGCGTCTGGGTCATCGTTGCGCTCTACCTCCAGAACGGTCTCGGCTTCCCCGCCCTCGAGGCAGGGCTCATGGGCCTGCCCTCGGCGCTCTTCGCAGCGGTGAGTGCCCAAGTCGCCGGCCGGGTGGTCCTCACCTTCGGCCGCAAGATGGTCGTGCTCGGGGTCGGCATCGCTCTCGTCGGCGTCGTGTGCTCAGCTCTGCTCGTACTCGCTCATGAAGGGTTGGGCATCAGCATCTGGTGGATGCTGGCGACTCTTGCTCTGACCGGGATGGGACAGGGTATGGCGATCAGCCCCAATCAGACACTGACCCTGGCCGATGTGCCGGTCGAATACGCGGGCAGCTCCGGTGGGGTCATGCAGACGGGCCAGCGTGTGGGCACAGCGATCGGCATCGCGATCGTCACGGCTGTATTCTTCGTCGTCCAGGATTTGGCCGGGTATGGTGGCGCGATCGTCGCCGGATTCGGTTTCATCGCCCTGGCTATGGTCATCGCCGGTGTCATCGGAATCGTGGACCTGGCTCGCGGGCGCTCAAAGGAAGGGCAGGTCGCGGCCGTGGCCGGAAGCTGAGGACTCGGCCGATCGCGGTCTCACCGGGCCGCGATCTCGACGAGCTCGGCGAGCGCTCCCACGGGGATTCTGGCTCCGGACCACACCGCGGTCAGCGGGCGTCGGGGTACGGTGATGTCGAGAGGCACCTGCAGCACCTCGCCTGTGGCCAGTTGGCTGGCCACGGCAAGCTGACTGAGTACCGCGGGACCCGCTCCGGAGGCCACGCCTGTGCGCACCGCAGTGTTGCTGTGCAGCACCTGGGCAGGCGGAACGGGATCGCAGCCGACGAGCATCTGCTCGAGAGCCTCCCGGGTTCCTGAACCGCGTTCACGCACGATGAGTGGTGTGCGTGCCAATTCTTCGAGGCTGAGTCTGCCGCTGAGCTCGGCCCACGGGTGGTCAGAGGAGACGATGACGACGAGTTCGTCCTCGGCGACGACGCTGGCATTGATGCCGACCGGCAGTTGGGGGGTCTCGACGAACCCTAGGTCGATCTCTGAAAGTTTGATCTTCGCGATGACTTCACTCGAATTGAGCACCTCGAGCGTGGTTCGGGCCTGGGGGACCTCGCGTCGCCACTGCGCCATCCAGCGAGGCAGGAGGCTTTCGGCCACGGTCATGCTCGCGGCCACTCGGATGTCTTCGACGCGGCGGTCGTCGTCGGCCCGGAGAGTCGAATCGAAGGCATGAGCCTGAGTGAGCAGCGCCTGCGCCGCGGTCAGGACGGTCGCACCGCGGGCCGTGAGCTGTGATCCCCGAGGTCCGCGCTGGAGCAGCGTGGTTCCCGCCGCCGCTTCGAGCTGCCGCATCAGCTTGCTGGCATTCGGCTGAGCCATACCGACTCGCCTGGCACCGCTGCCGATGCTGCCCGCCTCGGCGATGGCTACGAAGAGCTCGAGCGTCGGCAGATCGGGAAACGATAAGGGCATATGTCAATCATATGCCCCCATAGTCGAGCATCGTCTACTCAGACTGTGCGTCAGATGAGAATCTGTTGATATGAGCACACGCACCGATCATCCCAGCGCAGAGACCTCAGCGCCGCCGCACATTCTCCGCACCTATGCACCGGGCTTGGGGGTCTGCCTCGTTGCCGTCGCCATCGCGATGGGCGTCAACCACTTCTTCACCGGGCTCAGCCCACTCATCGTCGCGATCGTCCTCGGCATCCTCACGACCAACCTCGTGCGACTGCCCGAAGCCACTTCTCCCGGCATCACCTTCGCTTCGAAGAAGCTCCTGCGGGTGGGCATCGTGTTCCTCGGTCTCCAGCTCGTCCTCGGTGACATCGTGTCGCTGGGGGCCCCGATGCTCATCGTCATCATCTGCATCGTCGCGGGCGGGATATTCGGCACCGTGCTTCTCGGCAAGCTGCTGAAGATGCGACCGGGCCAGACCATCCTCATCGCCTGCGGATTCTCCATCTGTGGTGCCGCCGCGGTGGCGGGTGTCGAAGGCGTCACCGATTCCGATGAAGAGGATGTCGTGACCGCAGTCGCTCTCGTCGTCATCTTCGGCACCCTGATGATCCCCCTCGTTCCGCTCGTCGGGGGAGCGCTCGGATTGAGCGCCGAGCTCAACGGACTGTGGGCCGGGGGATCGATCCATGAGATCGCTCAGGTCGTCGCGGCCGGCGGTGTCATCGGCGGCGGAGCGCTTGCGGTGGCCGTCATCGTCAAGCTCGCCCGAGTCCTCATGCTCGCTCCTGTCGTCGCCGTTCTCAGCCTCATGCAGCGGCGCAAAACCAAGTCCGAGGGGACAAACGCCGGTGCGCGTCCGCCCATCGTGCCGCTGTTCATCATCGCCTTCCTCGCGCTGGTCATCCTACGCTCGAGTGTCGATCTGCCCGAGGTGGTGCTGTCGACGGGACACTTCATCCAGACCGCACTGCTGGCCGCTGCGATGTTCGGCCTCGGTTGCGGAGTCAAGATTCGCAATCTCATTCGGGTCGGACTCCGTCCCTTCGTCCTCGCCTCACTGTCGACCATCCTCGTCGCGGGCATCGCCCTGGCAGGCATCGTGCTCGTCCATCCAGCCGGCTGAAAGCAGGTCACTCATGCACTCGAAGAACTCCTCACAGACCATCCTGGTCGGCGTCGACGGCTCTGCCTCTTCGATCGCGGCACTGCGCCACGCGGCAGACCTGGCCGGGGATCTCGACTGCAGCCTGGTGGCAGTGATGTGCTGGCAGAAGCCTCAGTTCTACATGGCCGACCTCGACCTCGAAGACGGGCCGTTCGCACGAGATGCCGAAGGTAAGCTCGAAGCCGCGGTGCTCACCGCCCTCGGTTCGCAGCCCGATGTCACCTGCCGCACGAGTGTGCGCAACGGACGCCCCGGTGAAGTGCTCGTCGACGAGTCAGCCTCGGCGCGACTGCTGGTGATGGGCACTCGTGGGCACAGCGAGTTCGTCTCAATGCTCCTGGGGTCCGTGTCCCTGGAGTGCATCGCCCACGCCCATGTGCCGGTGGTGACGGTCCGCGCCGACCTCTGAACCTCGGTGCGGAGCAACCTCCGCCGGTGGTGGCGGGGCCCTCGGCCGATATCGGACAGAAGATTCTCTCTGATTGGACGCTCGGTCTCGGCTCGATACCGCCGGCCAGGCGTTTCTGTGTCACGATGGTCATCGACCAGCCGGCATTTCTCTCAGACAGACTGCGTCCTGGAGACGCCAGCTCCGAGCCATTCAGCAGAGGAGATACCTCAGTGACTCACAGCGTTTCCCACCGGATCGCGGACTTCCTCCGCAGACCCGAGATCATCACCGATCTGATCCAAGTCATCAAGAGCGTGCTCGCGGCCACCTTCGCCTGGTGGCTCTCCGGTGTCGTTCTGGACTCACAGATGGCATTCCTGGCGCCATGGACGGCGCTGCTGACCGTCCATGCCACTGTGTACCGATCGCTGTCTCGCGGGGTCCAATCAACGGTGGCATCGACGATCGGGGTGGGGATCTCATTCCTCATCGGCAACTTCCTGGGGGTGAGTCTCTGGACCTTCGCCCTGGCACTGCTCGTCGGCCTGGTCGGAGCCAGACTGTCGTGGATCCGCGATGAGGGAGTGGCCATCGCGACGACGGCTATCTTCGTCCTCGGCGCGGGCTTTGACTCCCAGCAGCCTCTGCTCACCGATCGCATCCTCGAGATCGCTCTGGGCGTGGCAGTCGGGCTCGTGGTCAACCTCATCGTCGTTCCCCCGGTGCGCGACCAACAGGCTGCGCGCTATGTCGACAGCATCAACCGCCAGATAGGCGACGTGCTCGTCGACATGTCGGACGAGTTCAGCCGGTCCTGGGACACGGACCAGGCCGAGAACTGGTTCAGCGAGACCGAGGCGATGAGCCAGGAGCTCAACACCGCATGGCAGTCGGTGCGCTTCGCCCGCGAGAGCCGCCGGGTCAACCCGCGTGCCAGGCTTCTACAGCGGGGACACGAAGCGAACTCCAAGCCTGCACCGGCGGAGAATTACGAGAGCATTCTGCAAAGGGTCGATGAAGGGGTCTCTCACCTGCGGAACTTGGCGCGGACCCTGCGCGAGGCAACCTACGCCGAAGGCGAATGGGACACCCGCTTCCGCGAGCAGTGGACGGCGATCGTCGCCGACGCCGGACATTCCATCGCCGATCCCGACGCGGACGTCGAACCGGTCTTCGACCGCTTGGAGCAGCTGGCCATCGGCCTCTCCGACGACCAGCTGCTGCCGAAAGCCTCCTGGCCGCTCTACGGTGCACTCATCACCAGCCTGCGCCACATCGTCGTCATCGTCGATGATGTCGCCTCGGCGCGAGAAGCCAGGCAGACCGAGCGCCGGAAGTAGCAGCGAGTGCTTTTGGGGGTTGATAGTCCTGAGGCATCCGTTACGCTGAAGGAACAGGGAGTCATTGCTGGCTCCCTTCGTCGAAACTCTAGGAGGAACCAGTCATGGTTGACACCGTAGGAGTCCCGCAGCCTGCAGGAACCAAGACCACGAAGACCGAGAATGCCGAGCACGGATTTGAGGCATCACCGTCGCTGGCCAAGAACCTCCAGACCGTGCTGGTCGATTTCATCGCCCTGCAGCTCGTCGGAAAACAAGCCCACTGGAACGTCGTGGGGCCCAACTTCCGGGACCTGCACCTCAACCTCGACGAGGTGGTGAGCATCGCCCGTGAAGGTGCCGACACGATCGCCGAGCGGATGCGCGCGCTCCATGCCACAGCAGACGGCCGCCCGGCAGTCGTTGCCGAACAGACCGCACTGCCGGAATTCCCCGCCGGGGAGGTGCACACCCACGACGCGATTGACCTCGCAGTGCGCGCCGTTGAAACGACCGTGGCCACGATGCGTGGAGTCCATGACGAGGTCGACGAAGCCGATCCGACGACTGCTGATATCTTCCACGATTTCATCGGACAGTTGGAACAGCAGGCGTGGTTCCTCAGCGCGGAGACCCGTCAACCGTCGAACTGAGTGCATCGGCTGAGTCTTCGCCGGCGACTGTCTTCACTGCGAGTCGCCGGCGATCCTCATTCATCACCGGCATCATTGGACTCTTCAGCCCTCGTGGTGGCCATAGGGGCAACGTATGAGAACTCCCGCCTCGCGTGCTTCGCGGCCCTTTGAGGTCAGGTTGAGTCGTCCTGTGGCAATCGCATCACAGGACTAGTGTTGAGCTTCACCGGGGGCAGAAGCCTTTCTGGGAGCGAAGGAGCTCATCATGGACAGCAATACGCCGCGCGAAACACCTACGGACGAGGTGTCGGGCCCTGACCCTCTCTCAATCGGAGACTGGTCAGACCTCGGGCGTGAAATGTGATCGTACCTGACAGGTCGTCAAGCCACCGTCAGTTATGCCTTCGACGACATGGTCGTCGAAGTTCCGCGCGACATAGGACCCCATGCGCCCCGGGCCACATGGCGGATCAACGGAACCATTCGAGTCACGACAAGTGACAACTCCGTATCTGACATCTCTTAGGATGCTGCGATGATCACCGTCGACGCGGATCTCAGCATCTCTCTCGACGAGGAGAAAGGGGACCTGCCATTCGACATCACCGTCACCGGTGCAGAATCAACACTGACAGTCCACATCAGTGATCCCACTCGGCTGCCGGCTGGTGACCGAAGTCGCCTCCATGATCTGGCAGCCTTCGCCGATTCGTTGGCCGGCGAGGGTGTCCGTGTGCAAGTTGTGGGACCTGATGGTCTGATCCTGGAATTCGGCGCAGTGAACGCAGGCGTGATCGGGCGCCTAATCTCGGGATCGTCACATATTCGATTGGGTTCTCCCGAGGTTCGTAGGGCTCTGGGATTTCGGGCCCCAAAAAAGCGACACTGCCGATTCCTCCAATCGCCCCGATGCTAAGACCTCTGCTGCCAATGATCCGGCGCGGCAGCCACTCGCCGGTGACGACGACTCACTACGCGCGGGGGGCAGGGCGGCCGCGGCTGATATTCACTCGTGAAGCCGATGTCTGGGACGGATCACCGTCAGGAATCTTCGAGCTCACAAGTGATGTCATACTACTGGGCTCTGCTCCGAGCTGCGATCTGGTTCTCCCCGGACTCGCTGAGGTTCACGCAGAAATCCGACATGATGACGATGACGAGTATGTCGTCTTCCCGCGCGAACCGATCGGCGGAGGAGCCCAGGATCCGGCGTTCGAGGCGACAGCAGGGCGGGTTCTGCGTACAGGAGCACGCCTGACCATCGGAAAATGGCGTTTGGCGTTCTTCCGGGAGGAGTATGCGGACCATGGGAGACTATACGGCGGTCGACAAGGTGGCGAACTCTCCCAGCAGCGTCGGCAGCCGCCGCGCAGCGAGATCATGGGCAATCGCTCGGACCACCGCACCTGACTGGCCCGCTGCCATTTCAAACCCACATTGCATAGTCGGCCCCGCACCTGGACCACAGTCTCAGAGGCAGGACCGAGAAGACGAGTTTCACACGATGAGAGGTCAAAGCTATGACGGATACGAGTATCACAGCATCGAGGATCATCGACGCCTCATCGGACGCCATCTTCAATGTGCTCTCCAATCCGGAGAGACACGCACAGATCGATGGTTCGGGCATGGTGCAATCCGATGAGAAGACAGATCGCATCACCGCGGTCGGGCAGGTCTTCACGATGAACATGTACTGGGACAAGCTTGGCGGCAACTACCGAACGGACAATCACGTCGTCGGCTTCGACGAGAACAAGCTGCTGGCCTGGAAGACCGCTGACAGTGGACAGGAGCCTGCGGGGTGGGAATGGGTCTGGGAGCTCGAACCTCAGGGACCTGACTCAACGAACGTCTCGGTGACCTATGACTGGAGTTCGGTCACGGACAAGGACGTTCTGAAGAAGATCAGCTTTCCTGTGGTCGAACAGGAATCACTCGAGGAGTCGTTGGGCAAACTGGCCTCCGCAGTCTCGCAGGTCTGATCTGTCGGCGGCTGCGGCACCACTGGGATCGAATGAGAGAGTGTGGGTGAAATATGGCGGGAGGCGAGCAGGTTCCATCTCCGAAAAGCAGAGATGATCCCATTCCTGAAGGTCTGAAGGTGGGCGCCCGCTTCACTGGCTATCTGCTGGTGATCATCGCGGGGCTCACGGTCGCGGGTTTCATCGCGTTCCAGCTGGCGGAGATCGTCATCCCCTTCTTGGCAGGGCTGATCCTCTCGGCTCTCCTGGTTCCGATGTCGTCGTTCCTGCAGCGTCATCGTTGGCCGAAATGGTTGGCCGTGATCACGGTATGGGTGATTGTGCTCGGCGCCCTGGCCGGGTTGATCTTCCTCATCGTCTATCAGGTCAAAAACGAACTCTCTGCAATCCAGGATCAGGTGGGCGTGTCGCTTGAAGCTGGGCAGAAGTTTCTCGCAAGCGAACCTTTCGGATTGACCGATCAGAAGGTCAATGACTTCATTGCTTCCTCGGGCCAATGGCTCAAAGACCATGCGGCGGGTCTGCAGTCGGGAGCTGCGGAGGTCGGAGCCACCGCCGCTCATATCGTTGAAGGCATCCTCATCGTCTTGTTCGTGACCCTGTTCGCGCTGATCGACGGCAGAGGGATCTGGTCCTGGGCGGTGCACATATGGCCGGCCAAATCGCATTCGCGAATCGAAGAAGCCGGAGAAGCCGGGTGGAAGACCCTGTCGAACTTCATCAGAATCCAGCTCGTCGTGGCCGCCACCGACGCCGTCGGAATCGGAGTGGGCGCGCTGATCCTCGGTGTGCCGTTGGCCGTTCCCATCGCAACCGTCGTGTTCCTGGGTGCCTTCGTCCCCTTCGTCGGAGCCATCATCGGCGGTGTCTTCGCGGTCGGGCTGGCGCTGCTGTTCAACGGGTGGATCCATGCTCTGATCCTGCTCGGAATCGTGATCCTGGTGCAGCAGATCGAAAGTCACGTCCTCCACCCGCTGCTGACCGGTTCAAGGGTGAAGATCCACCCCCTGGCGGTGATCCTCGGCGTGACAGCAGGGGCAGCCATGGCCGGCATCGCCGGGGCATTCTTCGCGGTGCCCGTCATCGCAACACTGAACGCGATGGTCCGCGCTGCCCGGCATCACACCGACGCCCCCGCAGTCGTGGCACCTCAGATGCCGAGTGGAGACGAAGACGGGGCTCATCATTGTGATGACGATGCCCCTGAGTGATTGAAGAAGAGTTCCCCCGCCAGGAGCAGGGCTTCGTGCACAGGCCGTCGTCAAAGGTATTCAAAACATGCCATCTGAACGGTCGGCAACCTCGGCGAAATCGTTGATTTCAGGTGATCTGCCCTGGGTGATGAGCTATGCTGGCGAAGTTGCACGACGTGACCTATGAGGTCAGAGCTCGCCTTTATGCGAGTTGGTCCTGCCCTGCGCGCCCTTGGTTCGTCCTTCACAAAGGATGTGATCCACGCACTGCGCAGACGTCACCGCCACATCCTTGCTGGTGACTTCTCTTCGATTCGACCGCTGCCAGATATGCCCCGTGGTACGGCACTGCGGTTTGACGAACACTGATGACGGCCTCGGCGCGAAGCCTGCCGTCACACGACCACGAGGATCAATTATGACGACACTGCCCGATGCTTCCACCACGACCGATTCCACACCGACCCGGCTGAGGGCCATCACCGACGAGGAGATCTTCTCCGCCCACGAGGGTGGCAAACTCTCTGCCGAGCTCACTCGACCGCTGGAAACGCAGCGCGATCTCTCGATTGCCTACACCCCAGGTGTCGCCAAGGTCTGCACCGCCATCAAGGACACACCGGAGCTGGCTCGGACCCACACGTGGACGGGCCGCCTCGTCGCTGTCGTCTCCGATGGCTCCGCCGTACTAGGGCTCGGCGACATCGGGGCGAAGGCCTCCCTGCCGGTCATGGAGGGCAAGTGCGCCCTGTTCAAACGCTTCTCCGGCCTCGACGCGATCCCGATCGTCCTCGACACAAATGATGTCGACGAGATCGTCGAGACCTTGGTACGACTGCGCCCCTCCTTCGGCGCCGTCAACCTCGAAGACATCTCGGCTCCGCGCTGCTTCGAAGTCGAAGAGCGTGTCAAAGCCGCCCTCGACATTCCCGTCATGCATGACGATCAGCACGGAACCGCGATCGTCGTGCTCGCCGCGTTGACGAATGCGCTGCGCGTGGTCGGCAAGTCGTTTGACTCGGTGCGGGTGGTCCTCTCCGGTGCAGGCGCGGCAGGCGTGGCTGTGACCAAGATCCTCGGCGATGCGGGAGTCGGTGATGTCACCGTGCTCGACTCCAAGGGCATCATCGATTCCAGTCGCGGCGATCTCACCGAGACGAAAGAATGGATTGCCTCTAATACGAATCCGCGGGGCGTCTCGGGCGGGATCGACACCGCCCTCGACGGTGCGGACGTGTTCATCGGCGTCTCCGGCGGCACCATTGATGAGTCGCACCTGCCGCAGATGGCCGAGGACGCGGTGATCTTCGCGCTGTCGAATCCGGATCCGGAGATCATGCCCAACATCGCCTCGAAGTATGCCTCGGTCGTGGCCACCGGGCGCAGCGACTTCCCGAATCAGATCAACAACGTCCTCGCGTTCCCCGGCATCTTCCGCGGGGCGCTGGATGCCGGTGCCACCGACATCACCGATGCGATGAAGCTGGCCGCTGCTCGTGCGATCGCCGATCTGGTCGGCGATGACCTGGCCCCGGACTATGTTGTCCCTGGCGCACTGGACGAGCGGGTCGCCCCAGCTGTGGCAGATGCCGTCGAATCGGCCGCCAACGCCGCAGGAGTGGCGCGAGTCTGAGCAGGCCAAGAGCTTGCCTGGCGCCTGTTCGACCCCCTCCTGGTGAGGTTTGGAACAACAGTTCGGGGACCGGATGCGATCATGCATCCGGTCCCCGAACCCGTGGGCGGGTCGCCCTCCTCAGGAGGGGCGCCAACGATCTGGAGTCAGTCGTCGCTGACGGTGACGGTCACCTCGATGTTGCCCCGGGTGGCATTGGAATACGGGCAGACCTCGTGGGCCTTGTCTGCAAGCACCTGGGCTTCGGCCGAATCGAGGTGGGGGAGCGTGACCTCGAGTGTCACGGCGAGCTGGAAGCCGCCCGCGTCGTTCTTGCCGATGCTCACCTGTGCTCCGACGGAGGAATCGTCGACGTTCGCCTTGGACTGGCCGGCCACGAGCCGCAGCGCCGAGTGGAAGCACGCGGCATAGCCGACGGCGAAGAGCTGTTCCGGATTCGTGCCTTCGCCGGATCCGCCCATCTCTGTGGGTGTGGAGAGGCCGAGGTCGACTTTTCCGTCGCTGGTGCGGCTGCGACCATCACGTCCTTCTCCGGTGGCAAGTGCTTCTGCTGTGTAGAGAGCCTTCATTGTGGTTCCTTCCATTGGTCGTGTATTCCGTGGTGGGTCGATGGTGTCTGAGGGGCGGAGGCGGATCAGTCGCGGTCTGCGACAGCCTCTGCCCGCAGATTGAGGGTGAGTAGCTGCAGGGAGTCGAGCATCTTCTCCAATTCGTCGGGGTCGATTTTCGTGCGCCCGACCACTTCTCGTGGCACACATTCAGCGAGTGCCTGACTCGCCGCACCTTCGGGGGTGAGGCGGACGAACACGCTGCGGGAGTCCTCGCTCGAGCGATGCCGCGTGACATAGCCGTGATTCTCGAGTCGAGACAGCAGTGGCGACAGTGTTCCGGAGTCCAGCTGCAGGCGCTCTCCGAGTGCCTTGACCGTGATGCCGTCTGCCACGGAATCTGCCGGTCCGTGGCTGAGGGGCTCGGTCATATCCGTCGCGGCGTCCTCCTCCCACAGCACCAGCATCACCAGATACTGCGGGTAGGTGATGCCGAGTTCTGCGAGGAGCTCACGGTAGGTCGCGGTCATGGCCCGCGAAGCCGAATAGAGGACGAAGCAGAGCTGCTTGTCGAGTGCGAGCGTGTTCATAGCTAAATGATTGCACACAATTGAATTGTGCACAACTAATTACGGTGAGTCTGCCTGCTGAGCTCACGTGCCTTCGTCGCTACGGCATGAGTCGGCCGGCCGGTCGACAGTGAACGGCTCTCCAGATTCGGCAGGGATGAGGAAATCGGGGACGGCGAATCTGCTTTCGGGCACACGCCCAATTCGCGCGATCCGGCACGGATCACTGCAGGCTCGAGTTCCGGGACGGCTGCTCTCATCGCCGGTGGCGGTGAAGCGATCAGCTGGTGAGGCGATCAGCTGGTGAAGCGCGGTGTCCGTTTCTCCAGCATCGCAGCCACCGCCTCATGGTGGTCCGGCTGGAAGTGCGCTGTGGCCTGAAGTGAGGCACAGTCTTCGAGCATCGAGGCCAGAGTGTGGCGTTCCGAGTCGAGGAGGAGCTGCTTGGTCGCTCGGACCGAATAGACAGGGTTGGCCGCGACCCGACCGGCCAGCTCGAGCGCGCGTTCGATGAGCTCGTCAGCGGGGACCACGTAGTTGACCAGGCCCCACCGCTCGGCGGTGACGGCATCGACACGGTCGCCGGTCAGTGCCATCTCGGCCGCGCGAGCCGCACCGATGAGGCGAGGGAGGAACCAGGCACCGCCATCACCGGCGATGAGTCCCAGCTGCACGAACGACTCCGCGAACCACGCGTGATCGGAAGCCACTCGCATATCGCACATGGTCGTCAGGTCCATGCCGGCGCCGACGGCAGGCCCGTTGACCGCTGCGATGAACGGAACGTCGACGGACCGCATCGCCAGCGGAATCCGCTGCACCCCGTCACGGTATCCCTGGCGGATCTCCTCGAGGTCCCCGCCGAACATCCCTGACTTGTCGGCCATCTTCTTGATGTTGCCGCCGGCAGAGAACGCCTTGCCCTCACCGGTGAGGACGACGCATTTGACCGTCTCGTCCTCGCGGATTCGGTCGATGTTGCCCACCAGAGCATCGATCATCGGTTCGTCGGTGATCGGGTTGCGCTGCTCGGGAAGGTTGAGACTCCACAGCTCGATGGCCGGGGCCGGTCGTGTGATCAGGATGAGATCGGGGGAGTGGTCGGTCATGGGGTGCTCTTTTCTCTCGTCGTCTGTGCTCTCACGTCTGCTTTTTCTGTCTGTGCCTGCTCTGCTGCGACTTGCGACTCGGCCATCGGCTGCGACTCGGCCGTGACCGCACCGGAGTTCTGCAGCGCGGTGACCTCATCCTTGCCGAATCCGCATTCTTCGAGGATCTGCACCGAATGCTGGCCCGTCCTGGCGGGGCGCCTCGGCACCGGCGCATCCTGAGTCGAGAGGACGATGGGATTGCGTACGCCCTTGAACCCTGTTTCGTCTTCGAAGAACAGTTTCCGGTGCTGGACCTGTGGCTCCTCGTACATCTCGGGCACCGTATTGACCGGTGACGCCGGTATTCCCTTCGCGGCAAGAGCCTGGAGAAGATCGGCCCGAGCCTGCGATGAGACTCGTGACTGCAGGAGTGCCTTCAGCTCGGCTCGATTCGCGCTTCTGGAACCATTGTCGGCAAACCGTGGGTCGTCGACCAGCTCCATCAGGTCGAGATGCTGGCAGATTTTGGCGAACTGGCCGTCATTTCCACCGGCGATGAACAGGTCGCCGTCCCTGCAGCTGAACACCTCATACGGGGCGACTGTGGGATGGGCGGCACCCGTGCGATGCGGGGTTCCGCCACCGTAGAGCCAATTCGAGGCCTGCGGGATCAGCATGCTCACGGCGCTGTCGAGGAGAGTCGAGTCCAGAAGCTGGCCTCTGCCGGTCACATCCCGGTCGCGCAGGGCCAGGAGGATTGCCGAGAAGCTGTGCAGCGCGGTGACCATGTCGACGGCGGGCATTCCGAGGCGAACGGGTGACCCCTCGGGCTCTCCGGTGATGCTCATCAGCCCGCCGAAGGCCTGCATGACAGCGTCATAGCCGGGCCGACCGCCCAGAGGACCGTCGACTCCATAGCCGGTGATCCGGCAGTGGATCAGCCGCGGGAAGTCTCGTTCGATCCGCTCGGGGTCGAATCCCCACTTGTCCAAGGTGCCGGCCTTGAAGTTGTCGATGAGGATATCGGCGCCTGCGAGCAGTCTGGCCAGGACCACTTGACCCTCGACCAACTTCAGGTCGAGGCAGATATTGCGTTTGTTCCGATTGAGCGCGTTGTAGTACCCGGTGGTTCCGTCATCGGCGAAGGGGGGACCCCATTTGCGGGTGTCGTCGAGTTGAGGACCTTCAACCTTGATCACATCAGCACCGTGGTCGGCCAGGTACTGGGCGGTCAGAGGCCCCGCCATGATCCGGCACAGGTCGATGACCTTGAGCCCGTTGAGAATCATGAGGCGATCATCTCCCAGACGCTCTCCTCATCGGAGGAGACGAGGTCAGACAGCGCGTCGAGCAGCTCTTCGGGAGCATCCATCTGCCGCCGCGTCTGCAGCACACCCCTGGTGTACCTCTGGAGGGAATGTTCCAGCGTCGTCCCGATGGCACCGAGCGCCTGATGGGAGTTGCGGACCACGACCTCGATCGCGTCGAATGACGCCAGGCAGCCGGAGACGATCTCCAACCTGGCAGCCGGGGTCGGGCCATGGTCGGATGACAGGTGGTGAAGCGCATTTGCCGCCGCCGAGGCGACCATCTCCGACTGCGCGGCGCAGTCGGCAATGAGCTTCTGGACCGCCTGGAATCGACCCACAGGACGCCCGAACTGGGTACGTTCGGTGGCATAGCGAACCGTCATCTCCACGATTTCCGACAGCTGTACTGCCGCGACCGCCAAGGCGCTGGCCTGACGGACCCCCGTGATCCAGTCATGATCCTCCAGCGAGGCGGCGACCCAGTTTGGTACAGAGGCGGTGGTGACCCGGGCGGCAGGGGAACCGTCGATGCTCACGATCGGCGCGGAGAGCTGGAAGTCAGAGATCAGGGCGATCTCGACCCCAGTCGAGGTTGAACGGTGGGTCAGGATCGCCGCGGCGTGGGTGGCCCACGGAACGGGCTCTGCGCCGTCGATCGCCGTCCACGGCACCAACAGGGTGCGCGCGGGCAGAGTGCCATCGAGCTCGGTCCCCGAGGTGAGCCTGATTGGGTACAGATCGAAGTCAGCGTTGGGGTAGACGATCCCCGCACGCGCCAGCCCCACCTGGGTGCCGATGGTCGCGGCAAGGACTTCGAGGCTCTGAGCGTCACCGGATTCGCAGGCGATATCGGTCAGACCCGCCTCGGTGAGGGCGGTCAGCAACCCAGTCAGATCGGGGGTCTCCACACAGGTGTGGGCCAGGCTCGCGTCGTCTGCGATGGCAGCGGCGAGGTCGCGGACTTGGTCGAGGTCATCAGTGAATGTCATTGTTCTTCTCTCTTTCAGCGCAGGCCAAGCTGCCGAGCGATGATTCCGTCGAGGATCTCGGTGGTGCCGCCGCGCAAGGTGAATCCCGGTCGCTGCAGGACGCTGGCGGAGACCATGGAATTCAGGTCCTCGAAGCCGTCGAGGCGGACCCTGTCAGCGGTCTCGGCGATGTCGCCTTCGAGCTTGGTGCCGAGGACCTTGACGATGGCGGCCGCGGTGTCGGGCGTCTCTCCGCGGGCCAGTGCATTGGCGATGCCGAAGGACATTGTGCGCAGACTGACAACGCGAGCCAGATGGGGGAGGAAGGCGCGCCGGTGTGGGGAGGCCAGGCCCTTCTCCAGCAGTGGATAGGTCGAGAGCACACGTTCGGGCCCGCTGCGCTCATAGGACAGTTCCGAGGTGACCTGCTCCCAACCGTTGCCGATTGTGCCGAAGACATGGTCATCGGGAACGAACACCGAGTTGAGGACGACCTCGTTGAAGTGCTGGGAGCCGTTCATCGACGTGATGACGTTGACGTCAACGGCGGGATCCTTGAGGTCGACGATGAACTGGGACAGCCCGGCGTGCCGGTCGGAGGTGTCAAGGGCCTCAGTGCGCGCCAGGACGATGAACCGGTCGGCGTGATGGGCGCCGGAAGTCCACACCTTGGTGCCCGTGATCTGCCAACCTCCCGATGCGCGCACACCCTTGGTCTTCACGCTGGCCAGGTCGGAGCCGGAGTCGGGTTCGGACATTCCGATGCCGAAGCTGACGTCACCCGCGGCGATCCGGGGCAGGTAGGTCTGCTTCTGATGATCGGTGCCGTATTTGAGGAAGGAGGGGGCGATCTGGCGATCAGCCACCCAGTGCGCGGCGAGGGGGGCGCCGCCAGCCAGGAGCTCTTCGGTGACGACGAATCGTTCGAGGAAGGTCTTGCCGTGGCCGCCGTGCTCGGTGGGGATCGTCATGCCCAGCCAGCCCTGATCGGCCAGCTTCTTCGTGAAGTCCGTGTCCCAGCGCGTCAGCCAGGTGTCGACCCAGGGCGTGTAGCTGCCGGCCTCGCGTTCCCGTTGGAGAAATGCTCTCACCATATGGCGGAGCTGGGTCAGCTGCTCGGTTTCGTCCGCTGGGGCGGGAAACAATCCGATAGGCAATGTGGTCTCCTCATAGACTGCGTTGTCACCATCACGTTACTACATAAAGGAGTAGTTATCTACGTATGTACGTAGTACGGCCGATATGCGTGAAGTATCCTGAACCCATGACTGCGCACAACTCTTCGCCCGTGGCCACGAACCGGCCGAACCACCGGATGGTCGATCGGGTGTCGGCGATCCTGGAGGCGGCCGCGCGGAGTCGGGCGGGCCTGACGCTGACGGAGTTGGCCGCTCATATCGACGCGCCGCTGTCATCGACCCAGGGCCTGGCCAACGGGTTGGTCGCTACCGGTTATCTCATTGAGCGTGACCGGACCTACCACCTGGGGCCCGCGCCCTTCTTCCTCACCCGACTCGCTGGAGCATCACCGGTGGATGCGGTGGCGAGTGAGCACCTGCAGGAGATCCACGCGGCGACCGGCCACACGGTCGTCCTCGCTATCGCCGTCGGCGATGGCCTCTACTACGTCGATCACGTGGCCGAATCCGCCCGGTACAGCTATCTGGCAGAGAACTTCATCAAGCGCTCTCTGATCCGCGCCTCTTCGGGGTGGATTCTGCTCAGCGGCATGTCCCGCAGGGATCTGTGGAGCTACCTGTCGCTGCTTCCGCCCGAGGACGAGCCCTTCGCCGATGAGTTCCTCGACTCCCTGCATCAGATCCAGACCGACCAGATCGTCGTCGCCCCGACGGTGTCGACATCGGGCATCGAGGGCATCGCCACATCTGTGACCTCCGAGGGGGAGATCATCGGCTCAGTTGCTGTGATCGGCGACCACGAGGAGATCCTCAACGACGCCGATACCATCTCCTCGATCCTCCTCGACTACCGCAGCAGATGGAGTTCGTGAGGCGTGACGCGTTCGGTCCTCACTTCATATACGTGGGCAACCACAGGACGAGCTCGGGCCAGATCAGGAATACCAGCGCGACGATGAGCATCGCGACAATATAGGGGATCGCGCCGAGGAACACCTCACCGACGGGACGGCCCGCTGAGCGTGCGACAACGAACGCGTTGAGGCCCATGGGCGGAGTCACCAGCCCCACCTCAGCGAGGAGGACGATGAAGATGCCGAACCACACGGGATCATAGCCGAACTGCTCCACCAGCGGCAGGACCACCGGAACCGTCAACGCCAAGATGGCGATCTGATCCAGGAAGAAGCCGAGGATCAGATAGAAGACCGCGATGATGAGCATGACGGCGAACGGTGAGATCGGCAGGCCCGACATCCAGTCGACGAGATTCGGTGCCACCCGTGTTTCGACGAGGAAGTGTCCGAAGATCTCCGCGCTGGCCGCTGGCCGCTGGCGTAGTACTCGAGGTCGATCCCGAGGTCCTTGGCCTCATCGGATTGGAGTGTCTCGACCATCTCGTTCGTCCCGCCCAAGGCGAGCGGGTGCGTCTGCGGGAACGAGTCCGCCATCACCAGGGTCACCTCGTCGGGGTCGGCTGCCTGGGCGGCGCATCCGCTCAGCAGCGCGAGCGAGGCCAGTCCTGCGATCAGGCTTCGACCTGGTTTGCTGCAGGCGGGTGTGTAGGGACGGCGCATCATCGAGCTCCCGAAAGTTGCGTACTTATGAATATCTATATGTATATCCGTAGTTCGCACTTTATGAGAGACCGTGGGTGTGTGTCAACGGAGGTCGTGGTCAGTGGCTGTGACCGGGGACGAAAACGGGCGCCAACGCGAAATATCGCATTGGCGCCCGTTTCGCGATCGCAGGACCGCGGTGGGAGATGCTCTGTGGCGCTCGCCTCAGGAGTCGTGGGTCGTCGGACCCTCTCGAGCAGCCCGATTCTTCGCCGCCTTGGCGTCATTCGCTGCTGTCTTCGAGACTGCATACCCGTAGGACTGGGGGCCGGATTCGCCCTCAAGACCCATGGTGTTTGCGGCGTCCTCAGACGCATTGGCCGCGAACAGTGCGGTCCTGATCTCGCTCCCGATCTCTCCGAGTCCGCCGGGGTTCGAGGGCATGAACAGCACATTCGAGCGACCTTCTTGGGCCACGTTCTGCATGGTGTCGAAGTACTGGGTCATCATGAGCAGCTGCTCGGCGGTTTTGTCGATGCCCACCTCCTGCAGCTTGGAGTACTGTTCGGCGATGCCTTGGGCAATGGCCTTTCGCTGGGCGGCCACACCTTCACCGTGCAGGCGCATCGCCTCGGATTCTGCCTGAGCCTGGGTGACTCGCTTGATCTTGTCGGCTTCCGCCAGGGACTGCGCCGCCACTCGATCTCGCTGCGCGGCATTGATCGAGTTCATGGAATCGCGGACCTTGGAGTCCGGGGTGATGTCGGTGACCAGCGTGCTCACGATCTTGAACCCGTACCGGCGCATCGACTCCGAGAGGCGACGTTCGACGTTCTCCGCGATGTCGTCCTTCGATTCGAAGGCCGTGTCCAGGGTCAGGCCCGAGAGTGCGGAGCGCACGGTGTCGAAGACATAGGATCTGATCTGCTCCTCGGAATTCGCCAGCTTGTAGTAGGCGTCGGTGACGTTGTCTTCCTCGACGACATACTGCACGGCCACAGGGACGGTGACGAACACGTTGTCACTCGTCTTCGACTCAATATTTACCTCGAGCTGCTGGACGCGCAGCGAGATCGGCTTGCTGATCGTTTCGACGAGAGGCATTTTGAAGCTCAGGCCCGGTTTTGCGACCTTCTTGAACTTGCCGAATCGTTCGACGATGACGTTCTCCTGCGTCTTGACGGTGAAGAACATGCTGGTCCTCAGCTTGCCGAACAGCAGTACGGCGAGGACGATGACGATGATCACGATAGTGATGACGCTACCGGTGAGGATTTCCATGGCTGCTCCGAGCTCGTGTAGGTATGCTGCCGATCACAACATCTGTTGCTGACCCACTCTAGTGGTCATCGAGCCTGAAGTGTGAGGGTGAGGCTGCCCGGCTCATTGTGCAGCCTTGACCTCGACCTTCAGCTCCGGACGCGTGGCCGGCTGCTCGTCGGCGGGGAACGAATCGACGATCTGATCGACGAGTGGCTGCAGGAAGAGCCTGCCGAGTTGGCGCACCATCACCGTGACAACCTGTTCCACCCGGTCACGGCTGGAAGAGGCATGCCCCGCGTCGCGCATCGCCTCGACGCTTTCCAAGGACAGAGACGCCAGGCGTGAGATGAGGGTCCCCTCGGTGGGCAGTTCCAGGACCTGCCGGCGCAGGTAGCCGACGACGAGGGGATTGTCCTCGAGCATCTGAGCCACGCTCGCATCGCGGACCGTGACGTCTGCGACCCCGTCCGCGGACCGGGCGTCGGCACGGTCGAGAGCCGCGGCGAAGAGCTCGACGATCCAGCGCTCGACCCCTTCGCGGGTGCCCTCCTTCGACCCGAAGTAGTGGCCGATGAGGCCGATGGCAACCCGGGCCTCTGAGGCAATGGCGCGCAGGGGCGTGCCAGCGAAGCCTTTGACCGCGAACTGGTGGAGAGCGGCATTGCGAATACGGGCACGACTCGTCAGGTCATCAGGTGCGGCTTCCTCGAAACCGCTGTCGCCGGTCGCCGCCATCTCATCTGTCACAGTCTCGTTCCGTCCTTCTTGTCCATCATCGGCAATTCTCGCACGCAATCCATTGAACAACCTTTCAATATCTTATACAGTTATTCAAAAGCGGTGAACAATCCGTCTGTGCGCAACAGGAGGCAACTCAATGAACGACCATGAACCACTGGCCGGCATCACGGTCATCAACCTGGCGATCAACCTGCCCGGGCCTCTCGCCGCGGCGCGCCTCTTCGCACTCGGCGCGCGGGTCATCAAGGTCGAGCCGCCGGCAGGCGATCCGGTCGCACAGATTGCTCCCGAGTACTACAAGGAACTGTCTGCGGGACACGAGGTCGTCACGATCAATCTCAAGGACGACGCAGGGATCGCGCAGCTGAACTCACTCGCCGCTGAAGCCGATATTCTCATCACCGCGATGCGACCGCGAGCCGCACAGGGCCTCGGACTGCCCGGCATCGTCGAACAGCACGGACTCGTTCATGTCGAGATCGTCGGGTTCGCCGGAGACCGGGCGGACGTCCCCGGACACGACCTCACTTATCAGGCAGCTCACGGAACCCTCCTTCCGGGCAGCACACCAACCATTCCCGTCGCCGACATCGTCGGCGGCGAGAGCGCAGCGACCGCCGCGCTGGCCGGCTTGCACCAGCGCGAATCGCAGACCGAGGGGGCGAGGACCGGCATCGTCAGGCGCGTCGTTCTCGATGACGCTGCAGCCTGGGCCGCAGGTCCGGCCCGTCATGGGCTCACCTCACCGGGAGGCCCATTGGGCGGAGGGTCACCGTTCTACCGGACCTACGACACGGCAGACGGAACGATCGCCGTCGGCTGCGTCGAACCGGCCTTCGCCAAGGCCCTAGCGCAGTACGTCGGCAGCGACTTCGACACCCTCGAGCGTGCATTCGCCGTGAAGTCCACGAGCGAATGGATGGAGCTTGCCAGGGCCCACGACCTTCCCTTTGAGCCCGTCGCCATGGCCACGTCGCCAGCTGCAATCCCGGCTCAGCGGCAGGCCTGAACGCCACACCTGAAACCAACCACCCGCCGACGAAGGAGTCGATATGCCAACACTGCCAGGAATACTTCGTACCACCGCCCATGCCTATCCCGACCGTCCCGCGCTGACCTTCGAGTCACATACGACGACCTATGGCGAGTTCGATGCCAAGGTTGATCAGCTTGCCGCCGAACTCATCGCTCGCGGAGTCACCCCGGGCGATCGGATCGTCATCGTCTCGCTGAACACCGATGCGTTCGCCATCGGCGCCTATGCCGGTCTGCGCGCGGGAGCAATCATCGCCCCGGTCAACCCGAAGTCCGCCTCGGCCGAGATCGAGCACTTCATCACCGACACAAGCGCCACCGTCCTCCTGTTCGGACCGGACTGCGCCGGACCGGTCAGCGCCTGGGCCGGCGATCATCCCGAAACCGCCGCTGGAGTCTCCGCCCTGTCGTTGGGACCGGCGGAGTTCGGTGAGGACGTCTTCGCTGCGGCGTCGGGCCGCCTGGCCGAGGAAGTCAACCTCGACATCGCTGAGGATGGTGACGCCGTCATCATCTATACCTCCGGCACAACCGGGAAGCCGAAGGGCGCCCTGTTCGATCATCACCGGATCATCTGGGTCGGGGTCAACACCACGCTGGCCTTCGGGCTGAGGCTGCACGACCGGATCCTCCATGTCGCCCCGCTCTACCATTCGGCGGCGCTGAACCTACTCTTCTTCCCCGGAATGATGGCCGGCGCCCATCAGGTCATCCATTCGACCTTCGACCCCGAGGCGGTTCTCGCCGCCTTCGAGGAACACCAGATCAGCGTCTTCTTCGGAGTCCCGACGATGTACGCATTCCTCCTGCGTGCACCCGGTCTGTCCAGTCGTGACACCTCGAGCCTGCGCGTTGCGATCTACGGCGCGGCACCGATGCCGAGCACCGTCGCCGAGCGCATCTTCGAAGCCTTCCCTCACACAGAGATCATCCAAGCGTGCGGACAGACAGAGGGCGGACCCGGCGGCATCATCCTCACCCATGACGACGTCAAACAGAAGCCCTCTGCCTCGGGACGCTTCCCCATCCCGAACACCGAAGTCCGCATTGTCGGCGCCGACGGCGAAGACACTCAGCCCGGCGAGGTGGGCGAGATGATCATGCGCGGGGAGACGATGATGAAGGGGTACTGGGGCCGACCCGACGCGACCGCACAGACCATCGTCGACGGCTGGGTGCACACCGGTGACCTCGTCTTGGTCGACGACGAAGGCTTCATGACCATCGTCGACCGGCTCAAGGACATGATCATCACAGGCGGACACAACGTGTACTCGGCCGAAGTGGAGAACGCGCTCGCCGCCTACCCGGAGATCATCGACATCGCGATCATCTCGCGGCCGAATGAGGATTGGGGCGAGTCCATAGTCGCCGTCGTCACCCCGGCCCAAAACGGGCAGCCCACCCTCGAAGGCCTCAAGGAGTTCGCGCAGCCGCGGCTCTCGTCCTACAAGATCCCGCGCGAGATCGTCATCTCCGAGATCCCGCGCAATCCTTCCGGCAAAATCCAGAAGCACAAGATCAGAGAGAGGTTCCAGTGATGGCGCAGACAGATACAGGTGCACACGAGGCAGTCATCGTCGACGCGGTCCGCACTCCCGTCGGCAAGTTCCGTGGAGCACTGCGCGAGAACCACCCCGTCGACCTCCTGGCGAGCACGATGAGCCACCTCGTCGAACGGGCCGGGGTTGAGCCACACGCCATCGATGATGTGATCATCGGTGTGGGTCGCCAGTGCGGAGAGCAGTCGGGAAATGTCGCCCGCAACGCCCTCCTCGGCGCCGGGCTGCCGACATCCCTGCCGGGGACGACACTCGATCGGCAGTGCGGATCGGGCCAGCAGGCCGTGCAGTTCGCCGCCCAAGCCATCCGCGCCGGTGACTACCGCTACGCCATCGCCGGGGGAGTCGAATCGATGAGCCGGGTCGACATGGGTCCCCTCTTCGACCCGGCCGGTCCCCGTGGCGACTGGTACGGGCAGAAGGCTCTGGCTCGCTTCGACGGAGACCTGCCCTCACAGGGGCGATCCATCGAACTCGTCGTCAAGGAATTCGGCTTCGACCGTGAGAAACTCGATGCCTTCGCCGTCCGCAGCCACCACCGTGCCGCCGCGGCCACTGACGCCTCACGGTTCGCCGATGACCTCGTGCCACTCACCGGGCTGACCAAGGACGGCGCCGAGGTGGCCCTGACCTCGGATGAGGGCATCCGTCCCAATGTGGATTCGGACAAGGTCGCCTCACTGCCCACGGTCTTCGCGGCTGACGGTGCCGTCACTGCCGGCAACTCCTCTCAGATCTCCGACGGTGCCGGAGCACTGCTGCTTGCCGATCGCAGTGTCGCGGAGTCAGCCGGCCTGCGACCGCGGGCGCGGATCGTGGCCAGTGTCGCCGCCGCCGCTGATCCGGTCCTCCAGTTCACCGCGGTCCTGCCTGCCAGCCACAGAGTCCTGGAGAAGGCGGGACTGTCCATCTCAGACATCGACCTCGTCGAGGTCAACGAGGCCTTCGCCCCGGTTCCTCTGCTCTTCCAACGGGAGTTCGGCGTCGATGATGAGATCCTCAACGTCAACGGCGGCTCCATCGCGATCGGCCACCCGATCGGCTCGACGGGAGCACGACTGCTCACGGGGCTGGTCTCCGAACTCGAACGTCGCGGCGCCCGCTACGGTCTGCTCACGATCTGCGAGGGCGGCGGCATGGCCAACGCCACCATCGTCGAAAGGATCTGAACGATGACCGACACGAGATCTGGAACCACGGCACCGCCTCGGCGAGTCACCGGGGACCTGGTCACGGTCGAGGACCGTGGAGATGTCCGCGTCCTGACCCTCAACCAGCCGAAGGCTCTCAACGCACTCAACGCCGACCTCGAACGACGCCACCCCACCTGCAAAGGAGAATGACAATGATTCTTGACGGATACAGAGGTTCCTGGGAAACACAGGAAACAGACGATCTGCGCGAACTCGTACGCAACTTCATGAACAAGGAGATCGTGCCCAATCAGGCCAAGTTCGTCGAAGACCACCAGGTCGATCGCGAACTGTGGAACCGGGCCGGCGATGCGGGTCTGCTCTGCATCTCCATCCCCGAGGAATACGGTGGCGGTGGCGGTACCTTCGCCCATGAAGCTGTCATCCTGCAGGAACAGGGTTTTGTTGGTGATTCGGCCTGGGCCAACAGTGTTCACTCGACGATCATCGCCCACTACATCTATGCGTTCGGCACCGAAGAGCAGAAGAAGAAGTGGCTGCCGGGAATGGCCTCGGGCGAACTGGTCGCGGCAATCGCGATGACCGAACCCGGCACCGGCTCGGATCTGCAGAGCGTGAAGACGAAGGCCGTGCGTGATGGCGATGAGTACGTCATCAATGGGTCAAAGACTTTCATCTCCAACGGCACCCACTGTGACATCGTCGTCATCGTCGCTCGCACGAGCGAGGACGGCGGTGGCAAGGGTGTGTCCCTCATCGTCGCCGAGGTGGCCGATCTTCCAGGGTTCTCCCGTGGGCGCGTCCTCGATAAGGTCGGACAGCGAGGCCAGGACACCAGGGAGCTGTTCTTCGAGGACATGAGGGTGCCTGTCGACAACGTCCTCGGCGGTGTCGAGGGGCGGGGGTTCGTCCAGCTCATGCAGCAGCTGCCTCAGGAGCGACTGGCCTTGGCAGTGATCGGTGCGACGACCGCCGAGGCTGCCGTGCGTGAGGCGGTTGCGTATGCGAAGGAGCGTGAGGCGTTCGGCCAGCCGATCCTCAAATTCCAGAACACGAAGTTCGTTCTCGCCGAATGTGCCACGGAGACATTGTCGACCAGGGCATTCGTCGACCATCTCACGCAGCTGCACATCGACGGCAAGCTGACGACCGAGCAGGCTTCGGCCGGCAAGTACTGGGCGACGGACGCGCAGACCAATGTCATCGACCGCTGCCTGCAGATCTTCGGCGGGTACGGCTACATGCTCGAATACCCGATCGCGCGCATGTATGCCGATGCCCGGGTGCAGAAGATCTACGGTGGCACGAACGAGATCATGAAGGAGCTCATCTCCCGCGGGCTCTGAGCTCGGCGCCCGATCACGCCACCAAACTTCGACCTCACAGCAGGTCGCAAACTGACTTCACAACAGATGGAAATGGGAAGGAAAACCCTCATGCAGTTCAAGGACAAGACGTTCATCGTCACCGGAGGCGCCTCGGGGCTCGGAGCAGCCACCACAGCAGCGCTCATCGAGCGCGGCGCACGCGTCGTCGTCGCCGATATCGCAGGCGAAGCGCCTGCCGGCGCTGAGTTCGTCCAGACCGATGTCACGAACGAGGACAGCGTCGCCGCCGCAGTTGAGGCAGCGAACAAGGACGGTGGCCTCGCCGGCGTCGTCAACTGTGCTGGCATCGGAGTGGCGCAGAAGACCGTGAGCAAGAAGGGTCCACACGATCTGAGTGCCTTCAGCAAGGTCATCGGCATCAACCTCATCGGCACCTTCAACGTGATCCGTCTGGCCGCCGCCGCGATGGCGGAGAACGAGCCGGGGGAGGACGGAGAACGCGGAGTCGTCGTCAACACCGCATCTGTGGCCGCCTATGACGGTCAGATCGGTCAGGCTGCGTATTCGGCATCGAAGGGCGGAATCGTCGGAATGACTCTGCCGATCGCTCGCGATCTGGCAAGTGTCGGCGTCCGCGTCGTCACGATCGCGCCGGGACTCTTCTTCACCCCGATGATGGCGTCCATCCCCGAGGAGGCACGCGATTCCCTGGGCAGTCAGGTTCCCTTCCCCTCACGTTTGGGCAAGCCGGAGGAGTACGCCGAACTCGTCACTCAGATCGTGACGAACAGGATGCTCAACGGTGAGGTCATCCGCCTCGACGGAGCGATCCGGATGGCACCGCGCTGATCAGCACTTAAAGAGCCGCGCTCCTCGAACTGCATCGCAGTCGGGGAGCGCGGCTCTTGGGGTGCCGGTCTGGGTGAAGGACCGGCAGTCAACCACAAGAATGAGCGGTGCGATGATCCTTCTGCTTCTCGCTCGGACGATTCCGCGCAGAGATCGTTGGATAAACATCTGATGTCAGACGTATACTGGAACCTCGGTGCGGATCTATCTGTGGAGGGTGACCATGGCGGTAACATCAACGACGAGTCAGCCAGAACCTGCCACCGGAATCACCTATGGCAGCCGGAAGACGACGACCTCTGACCGGATTAAGGATCTCATCCTCTCAGACGGACTTCGACCCGGTGACCTCCTGCCCACCGAAGGTGAACTGTGCACCCGACTCGGCGTCTCCCGATCGAACGTCAGGGAAGCCATCCGCAAGCTCACCACGCTCGACATTGTCGACGTCCGGCATGGGCACGGAACCTACGTCGGCGAGATGTCGCTGGACGCACTCGTCGAAACCCTGGTGTTCCGCGGGGTGCTGAGTCCCGGCGATGACCTGCGGGCACTGCGGGACGTCGTCGAAGTCCGGGCGGCCCTCGACTGTGGAATGTCCGAGGCGATCGTAGCCAGACTGAAGGGCACGACGAATCCCGAACTGTCGGCGTTGGTCGACGATATGGTGGTGATGGCGAAGGACGGAAAGTCGTTTCCTCAGCAGGACCGAGCCTTCCACACGGGTCTGCTGGCGGTCTTGGACAATTCGCTCGTCGGTCAGCTTGTGGCTGCCTTCTGGGATGTGCACACCGCAGTGCTGCCGCGGCTCGAAGTCGCAGTCGCAGCCGACCTGGAGCAGACGGCTCAGGCACACGGCCAGATGCTCGAGGCTGCCCAGTCAGGAGACGTCGAAGCCTTCCACGCCGCGATCACGGTGCACTACGAGCCGATCGCCCGCGACCTCGACCGAGACGTCGGTTGAATTCATCGCCCCAGCTGGACGCTGAATCGATTGCACCCGCTGGCGGCTGCGCGGACGGCTGGACAACGACCTGAATGCACAGAGAACCGGCGAATACAGCGAACACAGAGAGTGGAGAACTCATGGAAGTCATCATCGCCCCCGACCACGAGTTGGCGACACTGGTCGCCGATGCCGTCGAGAGGCTCCTGCGCGAGGAGTCCTCACCTGTGCTGGGCCTGGCCACCGGATCGAGCCCGCTGCGCGTCTACGATGAGCTGGCCCGACGCCACGAGCAGGACAAGCTGTCGTTCGCCGGAGCCCGCGGATTCATGCTCGACGAATATGTGGGACTTCCGATCTCGCATCCGCAGTGCTACCGCAATGTCATTGACGCGGAATTCGTCTCTCGCGTCGACTTCGGCGACGCTGCGGTGCAGGGCCCGAACGGTGCGGCTGAGGACCTCGTTGCCGCCTCGGCGGAGTACGACCACGCCATCGCCGAGGTGGGAGGAATCGACCTGCAGATCCTCGGCATCGGCACCGACGGCCATATCGCCTTCAACGAGCCGGGATCGTCCCTGTGCTCGCGTACCCGCGTGAAGACCTTGGCCGACCAGACTCGGCTCGACAACGCCCGCTTCTTCAACGGCGATGTCGATCAGGTGCCGCGGCACTGCCTGACTCAGGGCCTCGGCACGATCAGGGAGGCCCGCCACCTCATGCTCATCGCAACGGGTGGCAACAAAGCAGAGGCCGTGCATCAGATGGTGGAGGGCCCGGTCTCGTCGATGTGGCCGGCGACTGTGCTGCAGATGCATCCGCATGCCACGATCCTCGTCGACGACGCGGCCGCATCGCGGCTGCAGCTGGGTGACTACTACCGGCAGACGTACGCGAACAAGCTCGACCGGCAGCGACTCTGAGTCGCTGCCCTCAGGTGGTGACGGTCACGTGGTTTCGCAGGCGTCGACAAACCAGGATGTGATGGTCGCCGGGTGTGTGATCGCCGTTCCCACGACCACTGCCTCGGCGCCGGCCGACAGCGCAGCTGCCGCGTCCGTTGGCGTGTGGATCCGCCCTTCAGCGACGAGCATCGGACCTAATTCCGCCGCCCGGATCTCACGCAGGAGCTCAAGGTCTATTCTGATGACAAGATATGTGCTCCAGGCTGAAGTTCCACCCATTGCTATTCAAAAGTACCTGCCTCAGAGGTTTGGGTTCTGAGCAGCGCGCTTGACGATGTGGCCGGCAAGCGTGCTGCAGATGCATCAGCACGCCACTGTCCTCGTCGACGACTCGGCCGCGTCACGGCTGCAGTTGGGCGACTACTACCGGCAGACGTACGCGAGCAAGCTCGACAAAGAGAGGCTCTAGGGCGCAGCGAAAACGAAATGGGACGCGGAGTCTCCCAGTGATCGATAGGTCTGCTCCGGAACGTGCGGCGAGCCGCTACTCAATCAGGCCGAGTTGTTCACGTACTCCCGCAGGCGATACGTGTGGACTTCGGCGAGGAGCACGGCAAGGACAACTACGGTGACTTCCCCGACAGAGAGGCTCGCGTTAACGACTTCTCTGGTGCCGGCGAGCTTAACGCAGCCGATGGCTGGTGCCCTGCGTCGTTTGCAGGGCACCAGCCATCGGCTGTGGAGAAGCTTAGTCCGCTATTTCCGCTGTTTCATCCGATCATCACGGAATCGAATGACAGCGATGACGAGGGCGCCGATCAGAAACGCGAACGACAGTCCCCAGAAGACTGCTGCAACACTGTGTAACCCCGGAGCGAAGACAAGGGCCTGGGAAGCGATCGCAAGTAGCAACAGTGCGACGATCCATCTGGCTTTCGGTGGAATTCTCATGGTTCCTCCAGTTGCTATCTAAACGCAAGGTAAGTTGCTTGTAAGGGCAATCATACCTCCTGGCTGCTTCAGGTACTCAGGCATTTTCCGACACTGGCTCCACCAACAGCAGTGAAGCCAGCCACGCAGACAACGCAGCCGACGCCTACCGTTGCGGCGCAGGCGGTAGCACAGGTGCTGATGATGATCAGTGCCACAGCCGTTGTGATGCCCAGGGCGTTCAGGCAGTCGAGGACATTTGGGTCGGCGCCTTGGAGGGAAGCTGCCTGGGCATCGGAAGCCTCTGCCGATGTGTTCACATGCTTCGTTCCCTGCGAATCACCATTCACCCAAGTGGTTACCTGAGCTTCGGCGTCAGATGACTGCGTCGCCTTCACCTGAACCTGGTTGGAGGTCTTGCCGGTCTCGGGATTGACCACGACTCCCGCGAACGAGCCCTTGTCATAATCTTCGCCAGATAGCTGGACCGCGACCATCAGCTTGTCGGTGCCCTCGGGCTGTGAGACTTGGGCGTTGTCGAGATCTGCAACTGCCCCGTGAGGGAGGTCGTTCAGGACAGGGGACGCCGCCTCGATCGCCTCTTCCGCCTCGGTGTCACTGGATTCGAGCATGACGGTGTCGGCTGCTGCCGGCGCGCTCTGTTCCTTTGGTGTTGCTATCGTTGCAGTCGGATTGAGCACAGCGACAGAGGCGACGAGGAAAGCCGCCATTGATGTCGTGAGGGTACGTTTCGTTTGCACGCTCATGATCTTCTCCTAATTGTTCTGAACTCGGTTGGGATCAACTGTCGATGTTGTCAAGGACTCACTTCTGGGCTTGGTCGATGCAATAGCCAGCAACTCCTCCAGTCACGCCTGCGGCGGCTGCAATGCATCCGACGCAACCGACGCCAGCAGTACCGACACAGACTGCACTGCAGGCGACGCTGATGCCGGCAACCACCCATGAGGAGATTCCTTGTGAGGACAGGCAGTCGTTGAGCTTTCCCCAAAATCCGTCGGATTGAGTGGAAGCTCTGTTTGAAGCAGCATCTTCGGCGGTGACATCGCGGTCTGCTGTCTTAGTTCCGTTATTCCATGCCTCGACGTGACCTGAGTCTTCCGACGTGGCCTTCATGACGATCTCGGCTGTCGCGAGGACCTTACCTTCAGGCGAGACCACGGCACCGATGTTCGAGACTCCCTCGATATCGCTATTGAACGAGTAGTTGACGTAGATGTTTCCATCGTCGAGTTCCCACGCCTTTGCGCTCGACGCATCGATGTCCTCTCCAGACTTTGAGGCAGACTCAAGATCGACCTTGTCCGCCAATGAGTCGGCACGTTCGTAGCCGAGCTCTGCGCCCAGTTGCTTGCCCGGAGAAGATGATTCGTCAGCCTGAGCCGATCTTGCATTCAGGCCCCCGCTCAACACGGCGGCGCAGACAAGGGCGAGCACAAGGGCAAACCACCTTGTTGCTCGCCGCCATGATTCAGTTTGCGTCGACTGGTCAGGTGAGTTGTTGTCAGTCGAGGGCGTCGCTGTCAGTTGCATCTCGTTTCCCTTCCTCTTCACTGCCATCCGGAAGCTGGAATCAGCCGCCTATGGCGAGGCTATGAACCAACTTGTGACGTAGGCAACAGATGTGAAGAAAGTGATAGATGGGGCGTGACTGTTCGGCGGTCCTGGTGTCCCGCAAGTGGATGGCGATCATCGCCGATCAGTGTCGAACTCATCGTTACTGTTTTGTTATATTCAGAGAGCCTTGTGCCACTGTGGTTTCCTGATATTCAGGACAACGCACAGGAGGTTTTGGCTGACTCATGTTGCGAACCGGGCAGGTTCGGGGTTCCCGGGTTCCGCCCACCTGAGCAACCCCTCAAGAGCACCAGACCGGGCATGTGGGAAGATTGAAGGCGTGTCGAAAATTCTTGAGATCCTGACCCCGGAGGGCCTGCCGCCCCTGGCCGAACGACCCGGTGTCTCCTTCATCATGCCGGTCCTCAACGAGGCCGAGCACATTGCCAAAGCGATCACCACGATCCTGGCCCAGGACTATGACGGGGACAAGGAAATCGTCCTCGCGCTCGGGCCCTCGACCGATGACACGAACCGCATCATTGCGGACATGGCAGCGCAGGACTCGCGGATTCAGACCGTCGACAATCCGCAGGCAGCCACGCCGATCGGACTCAACCTCGCCATCGCCGCCACTCACCACCCGGTGATCATCCGCGTCGACGCCCACTCCGGGCTGGGCACCGACTACACGAAGCAGGCCATCGACACCCTGCGCAGGACCAAGGCCGCCAACTGCGGCGGGCTCATGCTCGCCCGCGGCCGGACCTCCTTCCAGAAGGCCGTTGCCCGCGCCTACATGTCACCGGTCGGACTCGGCGGTCCTGCCTACCACTCCGGTGACGAAGCAGGCGAGGCCGAGTCGGCCTACCTCGGTGTGTATCGACGTGAGGTCTTTACCCACCTCGGCGGGTTCGATGAAGGCATCAAGCGCGGACAGGATTGGGAACTCAACCTGCGCATCCGCACCTCCGGGGGCCGGATCTGTTTCAACCCGGACATGGAGGTCACCTACTGGCCGCGGGATTCCTGGTCGAAGATCGCCCAGCAGTTCTGGGCCACCGGGATCTGGCGCGCGGAGCTCATCCGGCGCTACGGATCGCAGAACTCGATACGTTACTTCGCGCCACCGGTGCTTGTCCTCGGGGTGGGCGCCAGCGTCATCGAAGCCCTTCTGCAGATGACGGGTACGACGAAGACTTGGCCCAAATTCCTGCGCCGCTTCACCTCTCTGGTCCACGTGCCCAGCCTGGGATACGTCTCGGGAATACTCGCGACCGCCTCGGCGGCCAAGGACTGTGGTCGACGCGAACGCGCCTGGTTCGGACTCATTCTGCCCACCATGCATCTGTGCTGGGGTGCCGGCTTCCTTCGGGGCCTGATCACCGGCGCCGGATCGACGAAGGACGGCAGCCGTTGAGCAAGAAGAAACGCCGCTACGGTCGCAGCGAACGCGAACAGAGCAGCCGGGCCCAAGCAGGCGGGGAACAGCCTGTCGATGAAACGCTTGAGAATGGACGCGCTCCTGTGCCCGAGCGTCCGACACCGAAGAAATTCAACGCACCACTGTGGGCCGGCATCATCGTCGTCATCGCTGTCGTCGCCGTCCTCGGGTTCAACATGTTCGGAAGCAAGGACCACCTGACCGTGGACTCGCTCAACAAGCCCGCGGTCGCCGCCCTCGACGGCGGTTCCGAGGTCTACCCCGCGAACTCCAAACTCGCCTTCACCGAGAACACGAAGTTCGGCTACCTGCCCGCACCGACCCTGTCTGAGCTGGGCGATGGCACCATTGTCGCCGCGGACCCGAAGACCGCGCGCAAGGAGATGGAGCTCAAGGACGACCTGTCGTCGTTGGATCGTGATTCGTTCCTGGACCAGACCATCAAGCCCCGGCGTAAGAACACCGCACCCGGCGAACCCATCACCTGGGACCAGATGGTCGATGAGATGGCTGGAGCCACTGTGCTCATGCCCCTGATCGAAGCGCCCGAGGTGGCGACCCCGGTACTGAAAATGATCGCCGAGGCCGACATTGCCGAATCGGTGATCGTGCGGACCGACGACGCTGAGGTTGCCAAGGCAGCATCCGACGCGAAGGTGGCTGTGATGTTCACCGGTGACTATTCCTCGAGCTCGCCCGAGGACTTGGAGAAGTCGGGCTACAGTATGGTGGCCGTCGCACCCGATGCGGTGAGCACCTGGACCGAGTCGGATCTCAAGGTCTGGGTCACCGGAGTCAAGGATGAGAAACAGCTCAAGGAACTCGCTGATGCTGGGATCTTCGGGGCCCTGAGCACCAACCCGTACACGATTCAACCCTCAGACGTGAAGTCCAACTGACCCTGCGCGACTGCCGGGGACAGCCTCGGTGAGCGAGCAGCCACACACTGCACTCGACCAACGATCAGGAGATGACATGACACAGCCCATCGGCAACCCATCACACATCGGAAACCTCGACGCCACACAGCTGGGCCCACAGCCGACCTACCTGCCCGAGGACCACGCCGACGTGGAGGCGAAGAAGCGCCTCGACGCCGGCGAAGAACCGATCGACATCGCCGCCAGTCTGCCTGCCTCGTCACTGGCCTGGGCGATCCTGGCCGATGAAGCTCACGGTGAGGGCCGCCTCGTCGACTCATACGCCTATGCTCGCGTCGGCTACCACCGTGGCCTCGATTCCCTGCGCGCCGCCGGGTGGCGCGGTGCCGGACCAATCCCGTGGAAGCACGAGATCAACCGCGGATTCCTGCGCGCGCTCAACGCCCTGGGCCGCGCCGCCGGTGCGATCGGCGAGGGTGAAGAGGCTGCTCGGATCGAAGAGTTCCTGCGCTCGTCCGATCCCGCTGCCATCGACGCTATCGCTGCGGGGGAGTAGGGGCGTCGAAAACGCAGCCTTGAGCCGTCACTGATCCGGTGTCGGCTCGGGTGAGGCTTCGTCCTGTGCCCGCTTCACTGCCCGCTCCTGTGCCGCCTTGACGTCTATGGCTCTGCGCCTCTGGACTGACATGCTCTTCTCACCTGACGAGGTGAGATCCTCCCGATCGGGCCCCTTGGGTTGGATCGTGCCAGGAGCCAGCGTGCGCAGTACGTCGTCGGCGGTGAGGATCTCGTAGGAGTCGGTGTGGTCCACGTACCAATCGGTGAGGTCCGGATCCTGGCTGTTCAGCCAGGCGCCGGCACCTTCGTTCTTCGCCACTTCACTTGAGTCGAAGACGAAGTCATCACCGTAGTCGGCGATGCCGAGTCTGACACCCTGGGCGATCGCGGCACGCGCGTACTTGCGGCGCAGCATATACGGATCGGTCTTGAGATCTTTCGCCCACGCGACCATGATGCCCATGACGACGAAGGCGAATGGCAGTGCGGACACCACCATGATGGACTGCAGCCCCGACAAAGCGTCTTGGCCCCCGGCAAGGAGCAGAGACACAGCGGTCAGGCCCAACAGCAGACCCCAGACGATCGTGACCCATGCCGTTGGTTCCGGTTTGCCTCGCTGGGACATCGACCCCATGACGATGGAGGCCGAGTCCGCTGAGGTGACGAAGAAGATGATGATCGAGATCATCGCCAGGACCGGAGTGACGGCGCCGAACGGCAGATTGCCCAGCAGGTTGAACAGCATCGCCTCTGCGGAGCCTCCGACCCCGACATCCGTTCCGTTCATGTCCATCCACATCGACGTTCCGCCGAAGATGCAGAACCACAGGAAGCACACAATCGACGGAACGATGATGACGACGGTGACGAACTCGCGCAGGGTTCGGCCGCGCGAGATCTTGGCGATGAACATGCCGACGAACGGCGTCCATGAGACCCACCAGGCCCAGTAGTAGGTGGTCCACGAAGACATGAAATCGGCGGTCTCGGGGCCCTGGTTCGGGTTTCGTGCGAGCATCGTCCCCAGGTCTCGCACGAAGTCGGCTGCGGCGGCGGGGATGAAGTTCAGCAAGAAGATCGTCGGCCCGACCACGAACATGAAAAGGGCGAGAAGCCCGGCGAGAACCATGTTGATGTTCGACAGCATGCGGATTCCGCGCTTGATGCCTGAAACCGCTGAGATGATGAAGAGAACCGTGAGGATCGACATCGTCGCCACCAAGAAGGTATTGCCGACCTCCCCGATGCCGGTGACGAACTCGACGCCTCGTCCGATCTGCAGAGCGCCGATCCCCAGAGAAACCGCGGTGCCGAACAGTGTGACGACGATGGCGAATATATCGATGAAGGCACCGATCGGCCCGTCTGTCTTCGACCCGAAGATCGGTTGGAAGATCGCCGAGATCAAAGGTCGACGGCCCTTCCGATAGGCGCTGTAGGCAATCGCACCGCCGACCAGTGCATAGAATGCCCAGGCGATCGGCCCCCAATGGAGGAGAGTCTGGGCCAGCGCATGCTGGGAGGCGTCGACGGATCCAGCTGCGACGTCGAAGCCGTGGGGCGGGTCGGCGAAATACACGGTCGGTTCGTAGGGGCCGTAGAACAGGAGGCCGATTCCCATGCCTGCGGAGAACAGCATGGCGATCCACGAGACCGTTGAGAACTCCGGCTTCTCGTCGTCAGCGCCCAATCGCACTCCACCGGTCCGTCCGTAGCCGAGGATCATCATGAAGAAGAAGATGGCCAGGGCGAGCAGACCGAACATCCAGCCGAAGTTGGTTGAGACCCAGGCCAGTGAGGCGTCGCCGACGACGGAGATGTTGTCCGGGGCAACCACGGCCCAAGCGATGACGGCGAGGATCAGCACGCCGGCGATGGCGAAGACAGCTCGGTTGGTGGTGAAGACACTGTTCGTGCGTTCGACTCCCACGCCGGGGATCAGGGCCGGGTG
The DNA here is from genome assembly GCF_040256645.1 of Brevibacterium sp. CBA3109. Lineage (NCBI taxonomy): Bacteria > Bacillati > Actinomycetota > Actinomycetes > Micrococcales > Brevibacteriaceae > Brevibacterium > Brevibacterium koreense. The sequence continues at coordinate 498,458 of NZ_CP158281.1, forward strand.
GACGGCGTCGTGCTCGATCACGCGTTTGACCATGCGCTTGGCGGTGGCGCGGCGTGTACCTGGCGGGCGCGGGGTCTTCTTCTCTCCGGGATTTGATGCCTGAGAATCTGCCGAGGAGGCTTGGAATCCGGAATCGTCTGGTGACTGTTCCGGGGTTCTTCGGGGGTCGTTGTTCATCAATTCCTCCGTTGAATCCTTCTCTTGTTGCTGGGTACACCGTACTACCCGGAAGGTTTCTGCGAAGTTCTTTGCTGTCATTTGTGCAGGCATGGTCGCGTTTGCCAGCAGGCGACCCTGCCGGCCTCGGTGAACCAAGTTGAGTCGACCGGATGCCTGATTGCCGAATGGAAGGTAGAGCGTGCTCAGCTGCCCTGCAGGATCAGGCGAAAGGCTGCTTGATCGTCTGGCTGCGACAACCATTCGACTTGACCCCGAGATGGCGCATCCGTGTGCCGACATAGGTGCGGGTCGCCCGTGAAATGGTGCCGACCCTCCGATATTCGAAGCGTCTCGTCTCACCGATTTACGAGACTCTGACGTCATTCCTGGTCTCACGGGCTCGGACCTGTCGGCTTCGAGCATGTCGCTAAGGTGGGCGATGAATGCGTACTGATCGGAGGGCCCCGGCGACTGGCGGGGGCACCTTCTGGTCGCATGCTTTGTCCGCAGCCGCAGCCGCAGCCGCAGCCGCAGCCGCAGAGGTCCGCGCTGAAGACCGCGGTCAAATGGCCCGAATCAGCTCACGCCAGCTCCTTTAGGTAGGTGCTGAATCCGCCTGTGGCCCGCCCTTCTAATCTGGCCGATGTAAGGACCCTACAGGTGTCGGTGCGCAGCACGCGTCCGCCAGCTTTGAGAACCGCGGCGACCAGTGCCGCATCTTCACCGCACCGCAGCGGAGGTATGCCGCCGACGAGTTCGAAGTAGGTTCCACGGATGCCCAAGTTGGCCCCGAACACATAAGGGTGGTCCTCTCCCAATTCATGGGCGGCATGCCATTTTGTGAGGAGCTCAGCCGACGCGGTTTCGGGCCGCGGGGCCACCGTGCCCACGATGCAGTCGGCTCCGAGTCTCGCACTGTGGATTTGTGAGGTGATCCAATGCTCGGGCACACGGCTGTCGGCATCGGTGAACGCGAGCCACGTAGCATCAAGGGCCTGCCGGTGGCGATCCTCCTTGGGCCTGAGGAGGTGCTCGCCGGCGGCATTGCGGGCAAGACCCACATTGTTGAAAGAGACGGTGAGCACCTCGACGATCGGATTCCGAGAGGCGAAGCCCGCGACCAGATCGAGCGTATTGTCCGTGCACGCATCGGCGACGACGAGCACCCTGACATGCACATCGTCGGACGATCGTCGCGCATGCGCGATTGAAGCCGTCACCGCTTCGAGACAGCCTTCGATCTCGTCTTCCTCATTGTGTGCCGGCACGATGACGGAGAAGAAATCAATCATCGGCGCGACCTGCATCGACGGGGCCTGGCGCGGTCGGGGGCTTCGTGACCGTGAGAATATCGAGACGATACTTCGCCTCAGCATGGAACTCGACCCTGTGATGGGGCCAGAAGCTGAGGCAACGCTCGTGGACCTCATCGGCGTTCAAGGGCCAATCGAGGATCTCACCCGTCCAGTGGCAGAGCACCAGCACAAAGGTATCGGTCGTCGACTGATCGATGCGCTGCAGTGTCTGCTGCAACTGTGTTCGAGACAGGTAGAAGCCGGTCTCCGACAAGACGACACAGTCGAACCTGCCCTCCGGCCACTCGAAGGGAACCGTGGCGCGAACATAGCTGACACCGGAGGCCCCCGAACGGAGGCGTGCGGCGATGTTCAGGGCCTGACGGCTGGCATCGACAGCTGTGACACGTTCACTCAGGCCGGCGAGTTCTTCGCTGAGCACCCCGATTGAACAGCCGATCTCCAGAGTATGGGAGAACGAGATCCGCGGAAGGTGGGCGAGCAGGGTCGCACGCTTGGTAATCTCATATTCGGAATCACGCACAGCCCAAGGGTCGCTGCGATCGATATGGACGTCGTCGAAGACTCGTGATGCTGTGTGCGCATCATTGACTCCCGGCTCTTCGGCGACTCCTGGCTCTTCGGTGCTGAAGCCCGTGCCGGTGAAGTTCGTGACTTTGAAGGTATCACCGCCTCGGTCCAAGTGCGCCAATTGTGCCGGGCTGAGGATCGCCTCGTCGCCGGATTGCTGGGACAAGGACTGAGTCTGAGAGATGTAACATTCGATGACCTCCTGTTTGTCCAAACCCTCGGGGTCGGGCAGGAAGCTCCACGATCGCCACGTTGAATCCGCAGGGTTCGCCCAATGCCAATACCAGATGGGGTACTCGAGCACCCGCGCCCGATACTCTCGCCCCGCGGCCACAGCAGCCTCACCGAGAGTTTCGTGATCGGCATGCCCGTCACCACTGTAGGGGGCGACGATGGTGATTGGCCCGTGGGCTGCGGAGAGTTCCGCCAGAATTTCCTGCAGCACCTGATCGCGCCGGTCAGCCAGGGTGCCGTCCTCGAACTCGAGGAATCTGCTCGATACTGAGGGATTGAGCAGGGCCAGCGCAGCATCGAATTCTTGCAGACGAACCTGTTTGAGGCGTTCGTGCGTGTGCGTTGGCGAGTGCGGATGGGATTTCTCCCCGGCTGTGAAGAGAAGCAGAGTCACATCGCAGGCCCAATCGTGGGTGCGGGACAGCAATGAGGCGGCACCGAAGGCTTCGTCATCGGGATGTGCCGACAGCACCAGGACGGTCCCACCCTCAGCAAAGTCACCTGCAGACAGGTGGCGGAGGCTCAGGGCTCCGGCTCGGACCCACGCGTCTTCCGTGGTGCTGTCATCAAGATGGCTGAAGGTCATCGCGGTGGGGCTTCCTTCGCCAGCTCTTCACCCAGGGACGCTTCGTCGCGGGCCCCGTGGTGCTGGCTGAGGTAGACGGTGAGGTCCGCATCCGCCTTCGCGAAGGCCCTGTCACCGGTGAGTGCGGCGGGTCCGGCGAGCTCTCTGCACAGAAGCTGAATCCGCTGTGCACTGCGATAGACGATATTGCGCACCCGCAGCGCCAGCGACCAGGCCTCATCCCGTGAAAACTGTTTGTCGCCGTCGGCAGCCTCGGCGGCTTGAGCGAGCACAGCGCGGGTCGCGAAGATCTCCGCATCGAGGCGTCCCATGTTGAGATCTCCCATCGGGGAAGGGCCAGGGCGCGCGAAATGCCGACGGGCAGCATTCTGCGCCAGGCCCAGGGCACCACCGAACCAGCAGGCGGCGACCCGGATCCCGCCCCAGGCGAACGACGGACGGTCAAGGTACCAGTCGGGCGGACCGATCATCTCGGCGGGGGCATGGTCGAAAGTCACGGACCCACTGGGGATTTCGCGGAGGCCAATGCTCGGCCACGCTGTGCGGTCGGGGTGTACTCGGGGATCGGTTAAGCTCACCGCCATCGCTCGGCCGCGCCCATTGTCATGGCTGATGACGATGGCGTGGCTTAACTCTGATGCCAGGGAACACCATGCCTTCTCTCCGGTGATGACGGTGCTGCCATTCGCCTCGGCGACGGTCACGACCTTGCCGGGGACCTCTGCAGCGTAGACACCCCACGAGGAATGGTCTGCTGGTGCATCGAGGCCCGCCTCGGCGATGATGCCGAGGGCATCGATATGGGGCTCGAGCATTCGGGCGACAGCCACATCGATTGAGGCGACCATAGCCAGGCCCTGCCATTGGTCGAGCTGCGACGAGGTGCCGGTGAGCCCCAAATGGTGGTGGAGGGAGGTGATCTTCCTCGGTGGGGGAGTGTCGTCTGTGACCAGCTGAGTCAGGGCCTCACGCTGGGTGGGATCGCGAGGGAGCTCGAACCAGGGGGTCAGTGGAGTGGAGAAGACGCCCGGATCTGCACTGTCGGAGATGCTGCTCATGTCGAGTCCTTATAGGTGGTTGGTACCAGGTCGGAACAGGGCTGGATGCTAGGAATCCAGTGCGGTGCGCAGGCGTTCGATGAGGTCGTCGAGCCCGTCGTCGAACTCTCTGGCTGAATGGTTCTCAGCGAGCTTGCTCTGCAGTCGTTGCACCGTCGGATAATCAGAAAGATCCTCATCGTCCTGCTCTTCGCTGGTATTCTCCGCAAACGGAACGGGACTGACACCGAGGGCAGAGACCTGGAGCAGAAGGTCGCCGAGGAGGAAGCTGGTGAAGGCCTTGTACGCGCTGACCGCGTTGTCGTCGGAGAATCCATAGCCCTTGAGCGAGGTGAGGAAATAGTCGACCCAGCGGATGCTGCGCAAGGGTGGACGCAGCCACGGGGCATCTGGCGGCTGGGTGATCAGCAGCGGAAACATCTTCGGATGGGTCAGCGCGAGCTTGCGCATCGCATTCGCAACGTATTGGAAGTAGCCCTCCCAAGACGATGGCATCTCCTGCATGAGATCGTCGTCGAATAGATCGTCGATGAGTTGACTGACTGCGGCAGAGATGAGTTCTTCGCGCCCGGGAACATGCCGGTACAGGGCCATGGCTTCCACCCCGAGTGCGGCACCCAGACGTCGCATGGTCAGAGCCTGGACACCGTTGTCGTCAATGAAGGCGATCGCGGCCTGCACCACGTCCCTACGGTGAAGGCGCCGGCGAGTCATGAAGTCTCCTCATATCCGTGAATCGGCAGGCAACTGTCAAAGGGTCCGGCCTGCGATCCATCCTAACGCTCTCGCACGTGCCGAAGACGACTGCGCGCCCCGAGCTCAGATGGGCTCGGGGCGCGCAGTGCACTAAGGATGTGCCGGTGACGAGAGGCGTGGTGATCAGGCCTTGGCGGTGTGCTTGCGGCCGGTGATGAATCCCCAGATGATGAGGACGATCAGCGAACCGCCGATGGCACACAGCCAGGTGGAGATGTCGAAGAACGAGCTGACTCCCACGCCGAAGACGGCGCTGCCGATCCAACCGCCCAGGGCTGCTCCGATGACGCCGAGGATGAGGGTGGCGATCCAGCCGCCGCCCTGGCGACCCGGCAGGATCATCTTTGCGATGACGCCGGCGATGAGACCAAGAATGAGGTAAGCGATGAAGCCCATGGATAGATTCCTTTGATAGTTCGAGGAAGCGCGAGGCCTCTCATATTTACGCTGTAATCATTGTTTACAGCGTAAGCAAACGTATCAGAGAAAGTGGGGGCCGACCAACAGGGCCAGGGAAAGGTGGTGGCTGGCCGTCTTCCTGCACTGCCAGTGGGCTGAGGCTGGAATCCAGTTGACCCGAGCCGGTCACATCAGCCCGCCGAGCCAGAGGCCCAGTCCTGCCGCCCCGGTCGCAATCACCAGAGTACCGAGACCGGTGAAGAGGCTGGCTGCCCACTTGCGTTCCTGGACCAGCCGGATCGTTTCGAAACTGGCTGTGGAGAACGTCGTGTAGCCGCCGAGGAAGCCGGTGCCGATGATGAGATGCCATGCCTCTGGGAGCAGTTGGCCGCTCGCCATGCCAGTGAGCAGCCCCAACGCCAGCGAGCCGCTGATGTTGATGACGATCGTCCCCCATGGGATCGCCCCGCTCACCCGCGACTTGATGAGGCCGTCGAGCAGCATCCGAGCCGACGCTCCGATTCCACCGGCAAACGCCAGTGCGATGAAGATGAGCGGGATCATTGCGCACCACCCTGAGCATCGAGGTCAGCCTCGGTGGCGGTGCTGATGGTGGTGTTCGTTCGCGGTGGCGGCGTATGTCCTGCTTGCTGCAGCGGGTGAGCACTGCGGCGATCATGAGTTGCAGTCGCCGCTGCGATCCCTGCCCAGGTGGCGATCGCGCCGATGAGCACGGTGGCCACCCCGTAGGCGATGCCGTTGCCGGGGGAGCCGTTGCCGATGAGCAGCGCCGCATCGGTTGCCAAGGTGCTGTAGGTGGTGAAACCGCCCATGAAGCCGGTGCCCACCATGATTCGAACCGTGCGCCGACGTCCTTCGTCGGGACCTCGGCGGACCAGCGCATCAAGCAGGAACCCCAGCAGAAACGCGCCGAGGATGTTGATCGCAAAGATCGCCACCGGAATCCCAACGAGCGGCGGAATAGCCAGAGCCACTGCTTCTCGTGCGCCCGTTCCCAGGGTGCCGCCGATGAGGGCAAGACCGAGATGGGGCAGTCGCAGGTGAAGCGGCCGGTTCACTGCTCGGTTCCTTCCGCCTTCTCGGGATTCGACGTCAGGGGAACGACGACGAGGGGCCGGTGCTGATGGTGCGCCAGCTGAATGGCGACCGAGCCGTTGAGGAACTCGTGAAGTGAGCCCTTGATTCCGGCCTTGCGAACGCCGACGACGATCATCTGCGCATCGATCTCCTCTGCGAAGCGAGCCAACTCCTGAGAGGCACTGCCTGCCAGCGTCTTCAGTGTCCAGGTCACGGTCGATCCTCGGAGAACCTCAGTGATCGCGGAATGCAGGGTCGGGTCGAACTCAGGGGCCGCCTCGGCGCCGAGATCCGGGTCGATGGGCATCGACAGGACCGTCCCATCGGGACGGACCTCGACCGTATAGCGAGAGTCATCGACGTGGACGCAGACGAGGTCGGTGTTGAAGCTCTCCGCATAGGTCGCGGCGGTGGCGACCACCTCGGCGGGCTGATTGGGAACGACACCGACTATCATGTGGGTGCGCGCTCGCGGGGGCGGTTGCGGTTCGGTGGGCGCGATGTCGGTGACGTTGTTCATGGGATCTCCTACCTTTCGGGCATGCTGACGCCGGTTGAGGTAGGGACTGTTGTCGGAGAACCGAGGTTTGGTACGGCGAGCCCCACCGCCGTGACGCTGGTATGCGTCACCTTCATTCTGCCACAAGGGGGCACGCGAAGAGACCGCCGGATGACAGGTATCCGACGGCCTCGCGGGTCAGTGGCGGGCGTCTTTACGAGTCGACGTGTACTTGTCGACGGCACGGCGCAGACGCTGCAGACCGTCTTCGATCCGGTCCGGGGCCGCCGAGGCGAAGCACAGGCGCAATGCGTTCGTGAAATCACCGGTCTGGGAGAACGCCGGACCGGGAATGTAGGCCACGCCTTCCTCCAAAGCCACCGGCATGAGGTCCTCGGTGTTGATGGTCTCGTCGTTGAACGTCACCCACAGGAAGAAACCGCCGTCGGGATCCGTCGATCGGATCTCGTCGCCGAAGAGCCGCTCGAGCCCCGCGGTCATGGTCGCCTTGCGCTCGCCATAGGAGCTGCGCAGATGGGCGACGTGCGTTTCGGCATTGCCGTCGTTGAGCCATTTCGCGACCATGTGCTGTGTCGGGAGGCTCGTGCACGAGTCCATGGTCTGCTTGGCGTTGATGACCAGGCCGCGCAGTTGGGGATCGATGTCGAGCCAGCCGATGCGCAGACCGGGGGCAACGAATTTGGAGAACGTACGCACGCCGAAGATCAGCGGATCGTTGGGACTGAGCTGACTGAGCGAGGGGATGTCCTCCCCGGAGAAGCGCAGGGTGCCATAGGGATTGTCCTCGAGGATGACCGAATTGTGGCGGTGGGCGAAGTCGAGGAGCTTCTGGCGCCGGGCCAGCGACATCGTCACCCCGGCCGGGTTCTGGAACGTCGGGACCGTATAGATCACCGAGGGGGCCCGGCCGGCCCGTGCCACGATCTCCTCGAGCGCGTCCACCTGCATGCCCTCGTCGTCGACCGGCACCTCGGCGATCTCTGCTTCATAGCTCAGCGCTGTGGCCGAGCCGTTCGTGTACGTGGGGGCTTCACAGAGGACGAGGTCGCCGGGGCTGACGAAGAGCTTGAACCCGAGGTCGATTCCCTGCATACCGCCGGTGGTGATGACCAGACGGTCACGATTGCCGAAGTGCTCGGCTGGGATCTGCCCGGTCTCCTGCAGGTAGTTCAGCAACGCGTCGATGAGGACTGGCTCGCCCTGCGTCTCCCCATAGGTGAAGCTCTCAGGGGTGAACACGCTGTTCGCGAGCCGAGCGAAGTCTTCGGCCGGCAGCATATCGGGGGCAGGTGCCCCCATGCCGAACTTGACGATGTCGTGGTCGTAGGCGGCGAGCATCGCCACGGAGGAATCGATGACGGAGCCGACGAGGTGCTCGGCCCGACTGGCGAACGGAAGGGGCGGACGCGATGGGGCTGAGGATGAAGCTGACGGGCTCGCGATTGACATGACGACCTCCAACGGGGCTGCAAGCCTGACGTCGACGTCACCGGCGATGTTCAGGAGCAATATGCCCGAACGACGGAACTACTGGTGGACTCAGCATAGGTACGACAGGCTCAGCGGGGCAAGAGGCGTGACCGGGTCGGTGAGTCGGCAGGTCCACGCCGGGCCACCTCGGCGAGGTTCGGTGAAGTCGGGGCTGATGGCAGTCGTGTCAAAGTGACCCAGTAGACTACCCGGGTAATGTCATCCCCCTCTTTCACTTCGAGGTGAACAACTCTCATGCCAGCAATCGTTGTCGTCGGCGCTCAATGGGGCGACGAAGGTAAAGGTAAAACGACCGATATCCTCGGCACCAGCGTCGACTACGTGGTCAAGCCCAATGGTGGGAACAACGCCGGCCACACGGTTGTCGTCGGAGGAGAGAAGTACGAACTCAAGCTTCTGCCGGCGGGCATCCTCTCCCCGAACGTCACCCCGGTCATCGGCAACGGCGTCGTCGTCAACCTCGAAGCCCTGTTCGAAGAGATCGAGGCTCTGGAATCGCGCGGAGCAGACACCTCGAAGCTGCGGATCTCGGCCAACGCCCACCTCGTCGCGCCCTACCACCAGACCTTGGACAAGGTGACCGAACGGTTCCTGGGCAAGCGCGCCATCGGCACCACCGGACGCGGCATCGGACCGGCCTACATGGACAAGATCGGCCGGCTGGGCATCCGAGTCCAAGACATCTTCGACGAATCGATCCTGCGCCAGAAGATCGAAGGCTCACTGCGGCAGAAGAACGAACTCCTCGTCAAGGTCTACAACCGCAGGGCCGTCGACACCGAAGAGATCGTCGACTACTTTGAGCCCTTCGTCGAACGCCTGCGCCCCTACGTCGCCGAGACCGAACAGCTGCTCAACGACGCCCTCGACCGTAACGAGGTCATCGTCATGGAGGGCGGCCAGGCCACGATGCTCGACGTCGACCACGGCACCTACCCGTTCGTGACCTCATCGAACCCGAGCGCCGGCGGATCCTGTGTGGGCTCAGGCATCGGGCCCACACGCATCAACCGAGTCGTCGGAATCGTCAAGGCCTACACCACACGTGTGGGCGCCGGACCGTTCCCCACCGAACTCTTCGACGACATGGGGGAGTACCTGCAGACGGCCGGCGGTGAGTTCGGAGTCAACACCGGACGTCCGCGCCGCTGTGGTTGGTACGACGCCGTCATCGCCCGCTACGCCGCTCGTGTCAACGGCTTCACCGACTACGTTCTGACGAAGCTCGACGTGCTCACCGGCATCGAGTCCATTCCCGTCTGCGTGGCCTACGAGGTCGACGGAGTCCGGCAGGAGGAGATGCCGATGTCTCAGACCGAGTTCCACCACGCCAGGCCCGTCTTCGAATACTTCGAGGGTTGGAGCGAGGACATCACCGGAGCCCGGACCTTCGAAGACCTGCCGGTCAACGCACAGAAGTATGTGCTCGCACTCGAAGAGCGCTCCGGTTGCCGGATGTCGGTCCTCGGCGTCGGCCCCGACCGCGAACAGTCGATCGTCAGGTATGACCTGCTGGACTGAGTTTGTCCACAGACGGCTTCCTGCTGGACGGAGAGTCCAGCTCCGGCCGAACGGGCGAGTTGCCTCGGTGGTGGTCTTCGTGGTGATCTTCACTGCGAAGGTCGCCGCCGACTCAGCGTATGCTCGCAGGTCATGCTGAGGAGAGGAACCTACATGTCGCAGGAATCGCGATTGACCCAAGCCGCCTACCAGGGACCCGCCCTCGAAGCGGACCGTGACTTCTACGGACCCATCGGAGCACAGACCGAGGGGCGCCGAGTCGTTGACGAGTTCACCATTCCGATCCGTTCGGGCCAGGCCTGGGAAGTGCCTGCCGGACACGTCTGCCGGATCTCGACCGTCGAGGGCCCGCAGGTAGGCGACCTCAACCTTTGGAATCGGCACGACCCCAGGGAACGATTCTGGGCATCCCGCACCCGTCAGCTCCAGGCCGCGCACGTGTCGACCTTCGACCGGCTGTGGTCGACCCTGCCCTTCCTGCGTCCCATGGCCACGATCGTGGGCGATACCTTGGCCGACTACGGATCGGACGCCGAGGGCGGACGGCTCCACGACACCCTGGGCACCCGTTGCGACCCCTATGTCTCGCAGATGCTCAACGGACTCGACTTCGACTACCACTGCCACTCCAACTTGGTGCGAGCGGTTCTTCCCTTCGGTCTGACCGAGTTCGATGTCCACGACGTGTTGAACATATTCCAGTGCACGGGACTCAACGATCACGACGAATACTTCATGAAGACATGTCCTGCTCAGCCCGGAGACTATTTCGAGATCTTCGCTGAACAGGATCTGCTGGCGGCGTTGTCGACCTGCCCGGGCGGGGACCTGTCCCAGCCGATGTTCGGCGATGACAACGACGACCCGGTGGACAACTGCCACCCTCTCCAGGTCACCGTCTACAAGCTGAGCGATGACCTCCTCGGCGACTGGACGGAACCCGGGTCACCGAGGTACCTCGGTCAGCATGGGCTGAAGCCGCAATCCTGGGCGTGACAACTCCACGGCAGGCACACCACATTGCCGGGCGCGGAACACGCGAGGCACATCGTACGATGTAAGCATGGCTGAACAATGTGGGCCGAGCCTGTCGACGAAGACAACGGTCCGATACGCGCTCGGGTCTCTGGGGACCGGAGGCTTCGCCACGCTGCCGGGACTCGTCCTCATCTACTACCTCACCGACACACTCGGCATCGCGGCCTTGGCGGCAGGGGCCGTCGTGACTCTTGCGAAGGTGTGGGACGTCGTCATCGATCCCGTCATCGGCGGACTCAGCGACAGGGCACTCCAGGCTCGAGGGTCCAGGCGGGCACCGATGATCCTCGGTGCCATCGGACTGCCCTTCGCCTTCCTCGCCACCTTCTCGGTCCCCGCTGGGCTTCCGCCGCTGCCGGCGATGGTCTGGGTGCTCATCGCCTTTGTCCTCGCCGCCACCTTTTTCTCCCTGTTCCAAGTCCCCTACATCGCACTCCCGGCCGAGCTCACCTCGAGCTACTCCGCACGCACGCACATTCTGACCTGGCGCGTCGTCGTCCTCACCGCCGCGATACTGCTCTTCGGCGGGGGAGGACCGGAGATCAGGGGACTGTTCTCGAGTCCCTACCTGGGGTACTTCGTGATGGCTCTCGCCTCCGGACTCGTCATCTTCATCGGCACCGCAGCTGCCATCACGATCGTGCCGAAGCCGAACCCGGAGATGAACGGCTCGCTGCCGACCGGGCACCGGGGTGTCTCCCGACCCGTCAACCCTCCACTGCTCAATCACTACCGCAACAGCTGGAAGGCGCTCAAGGGCAGCCAGCCATTTCGTGCTCTCCTGGCCACCTTCGTCCTCCAGGGCCTGACGACGGGACTCATGCTCGCAAGCGCACAGTTCGTCGCCCGCTGGATCCTCGACGACGAAGGCGCGGTGACCCTCCTCTTCATCTGCCTCATCGGACCGGCGCTGCTCGTGGCTCCCGCATGGAAATCCGTGGCCGGGCGATGGGGCAAGGAACGAGCATTCGCCATCGCGAGCGTCCTCTTCCTCGCAGCCAACCTCTGCTCCGTTCCTCTGGCCTGGGCACCGGGATACTGGATCGTCGCCCCGATCGTCGTCGCCGGTGCCGCCTACGCCGGAATGCAGACTCTGCCCTTGGCGATGTTGCCCGACGTCATCGCCGTCGATGCCCGCACCCGCACCGCGCGTGCGGGAGTCCTCGGCGGCGTGTGGACGGCAGGAGAAACGGCAGGCATGGCGTTGGGTGCGACCGTGCTCACCGTCGTCCTGGCACTGAGCGGCTACGTCGAATCCTCGGCCGGGGTCACCGTGGTCCAACCAGACAGCGCCGTGCTGGGCATCGCGCTGTCGTTCTCGGCTGTCCCCGCCGCCCTCATGATCCTGAGCCTGGTGACGTTGGGCAGATACCGGCTGCGTAAGGAGGATGTCGAGTATGCCTGATGATGCAGGTACGAACCGGGGCAAATCACAGGTGGGGCCCGACGCGAGGTCCGCTGAAATCCTCGCCCGCCTGAAATCGATGAGGCAGCAGGACGCACCGACCCACGGCGGGAGGGTCCTGTCCTACGTCTACGACCCGGGCAGCGACATCCTCGACGAGCTGGCGGGCAAAGCCATGGAACTCGCCCGTCCACTCAACGGTCTCGACCCGACGACGTTCCCCTCGATCGCGCAGATGGAGAAGGAGCTCACCCGCTTCGCCATCGGCTTGACCGGAGGCAGGGTCGGAAGGATCTTCGGATCGGTCACCAGCGGAGGAACAGAATCCTGCCTACTCGCTGTCAAGACGGCACGCGACCTGTGGCGCTCGGCCCACCCGGACTCCACCCTCAGGCCGCGACTGCTGACCTCGACGACCGTTCACGCTGCGTTCCAGAAGGCGGCCAAGGCCTTCGACCTTGACTGGGATCCTGTCCCGGTCGGTCCGGACGGCAGGGTCCGTGCCCGTGACGTCCTCGGCCGGCTCGGCGATGATGTCGCCCTCGTCGTGCTCTCGGCCCCGGCCTACCCGACCGGGGCCATCGATCCCATCGCCGAGGTGGCCCGCCGTACTCGTGAACGTGGGATCGCGCTGCACGTCGACGCCTGTTTCGGTGGACTGGCGCTGCCCTGGTGGGGCACCGATGAACAGTGGGACTTCTCGATCCCCGGCGTCACCAGCATCTCCGCGGACTTCCACAAATTCGGCTACGCACCGAAGGGTGTCTCCGTGCTGATGCACCGCGGGCGCAAGCGACACCGCGCGCAGTTCTTCGCCACGAGCTCATGGCCGGCCTACCCGGTCGTCAACCCGACACTGCTCGGCTCGAAATCGGCCTCGCCCCTGGCCGCAGCCTGGGCGATCGTGTCCTATCTGGGGCAGGAGGGCTACGCCGAGGCGGTCGCCTCCTGCCGCAAGTCGACCGAAGCGATCATCGCGGCCGTCGACGGCATCGACGGGCTCCAGGTATGGGGTCGGCCCACCGGGCCGGCACTCGCACTCATCGCCGACACCAGTGTCCCCACTGCTCGACGGGTCGATCCGCACCGTCTCGCCGACGCAGCAGTCGCGGCGGGCTTCCGACTCCAGCACCAGCCTGGGTTCACCCAGTCAGACGGCACGCGATTGCCGCGCAGTGTTCATCTGACCATCACCCCGGTCACGGAGACCGTGCTGCCAGAACTGCTGACCACGGTCTCGCAGGCGGCCGACCGTGTGCGCGGGAGACGACCCCACAATGCGTCACTGGCTGGCCGTCTGGCCAGGATGCTCTACCCGAGTCCGAAGCGACCCGGGCCCGGCGTCTGCGCCATGCTGCTGCGACTCAGCGGCGCCGGCAGCGGCGTCCCGGGCAAGATGGCTGGACTCATGGCACTCATCGAAGCACTTCCCGCACCGGTGACCGAGGCTCTGCTGACGGAATTGCTCGCCCGCACCAGCGAAGACTGAGCCTCACCGTGCCTGCGAGCTCACACCACGTCTGGTGGAGGCGCTCAGAATTTTTGGGACTACACTGCTGTCATGTCTCCGGTCCCGCCCGATGACCTGATCCGCAGCCCGCATCCGCGGGTGCGGCCTTTCGTCGGAGACTATGTCGGTTACGACATCTCGGGCGCTCCCGCGGGAACCCACCTCGGTCTGCCGTCAGGGACGATGACATTCTTCGTGGCGATCGGCGAACCGCTCCAGCAATACATCCCGGGTTCCGACACCGTGGAGCCGTTCGACGTGCTCTTGGCCGGGTTGCATCTGAAGCCCACGCTGATTCGGCACAACGGTTCGATGGCCGGCGTCCAGGTCAACTTCAGCCCATTCGCGCCGCGCATCTTCTTCGACATGCCCGCCGTCGAGTTCGCTCACCACTCCCTTGACCTCAGCGATATTGCACGGCCCATTGCCGTCGAACTTCATGAGCGCGTCAATGCCGCGACGTCCTGGCCCGGGCGCTTCGACGCTATCGACGATGTTCTTCTTCGCGCCGCCCATGGCGGTGGTGCTCCCCGAACTGAGGTGATGGAGTCCTGGCGGAGGTTCGCGCACAGTCACGGCGATTTGCCGGTCTCGCTCGTGGCAGACGAGGTCGGCTGGAGCAGGCGGCACCTCAACGGACAGTTTCGTGCCGAATTCGGCATCGGACCGAAGGAGGCAGCGCGAGTCGTCCGGTTCGACCGGGCCCGACGAATGATCAAGTCAGGGAGGGCGCCGTTGGCTGAGGTCGCGGCGGTCTGCGGCTACACCGACCAATCGCATCTCAATCGCGACTTCAAGCTGCTGACCGGTACGAACCCGACGGTGTGGTTCGACGATGACCCGATTGTGCGCCGTTCCAGGGCAGACGGTGCCGCGAAGTTCGAAGAGCGCTCACTCTAGTTCTCTGATCAGTTCCCATTTGTCCAAGACTGAGCGTCGTCCGTCGGCCCACGATGGTAGGAACGACAGCCGCAGCGAACAGCTTGGTCGACCAGCCCGGCTGACGAGTCACGAGGAGAGGAACTGTCATGTCGAACGACACCACCGGAGCGGTGACAGGTGCAGCGGGCAGCAGTGGAGCGAATGTCTGGCCGACGTTTCGCTACCGCGATGCGAAGGCCGCAATAGCGTTCCTGCAGAACGCCTTCGGCTTCGAAATCGCAGCCGAATACACGAGTGCCGGCTATCCCCAGCACGTTGATCACGCCGAACTGCGTTGGCCCGGAGGTGGGGGAGTCATGCTGGGCTCCGCGCGCGACGACGGCGGGGTGATGACGAAGACCGGTATCGCCACCGGCTCGGTCTATATCGCCACCGACCAGGTGGAAGAGCTCTACCGCCGTGCGATCAAGGCCGGTGCCACCGAGGTCATGGGACTGAATGAGCAGGATTACGGGTCCAAGGACTTCAGCGTCCAGGACCCCGAAGGCGTGCTGTGGAACTTCGGAACCTATCGGGGTGCTGACCCAGAGTAGATGGAGCAGAGGGGCGCCTCGTGAAGATTCACATTGACGTCACCGAATGCTGGTATCTGCCCGGAGTCATCCCGACCAATGAAGTGAAGACCGTGATGAACGAACCCGGATTGGCCCACCCGCATTCGGCCGCCGTGTCGTAGACGCTCATGCCGTCGGCAAGCAGCAGGAGAGCGCGATGAACCCTGAGTTCGGCCCTCCACTGCCGGAACGTCATTCCGGTCTCCTGCTGGAACAGTCGGGTCAGTGTGCGTTCGCTGGCGCCCACCTGCCGGCCGAGATCGGCGAGAGAGGCCGGGATCGACAGGTCCTGTTCGACCAGCCGGGTCACGGCCAGAAGCCGATCATCACGAGGTTCCGGCAGGTGCAGCGGCTGTTCACCGGTGGCGGTCAGTTCGTCGATGGCGACGAAGCGAAGACGGTCTGTGCTCTCCCTCGTCCGCTTTCTGGGCCCGGTCAGCGCCAGCAGGGCCTCCCGGGCGAGCGGGGTCGTGGCCAGAACGGCTGGACGGGGAATCAGCGCCTCGGCCATGTCCGCGGGGAGGAATACGACGCGCATGTCCGTCGCTCCATGAGCGCGGTGCTGATGTTCGAAACCTGCGGGCACCCAGACGACTCTGTTCGATGGGGCGATCCATGAGCCGTCGATCGTGACCAGGGACAGCACTCCCGAGGCCGGATAGACCAGGTGCCCCCGGCTATGGGTGTGGGCCGGGGTCCGCTCTTCGTGTCCGAGGAGGTGGATCAACTCGGGACTCGTCGATTCGTGGCTGAATTCATTCATCTGCAGTCAGTTTATCGGTTCTGCGCCGATCCGATGGTCGCTTGAATGGGGGAAGACTGGAAGGACGACATGAAGAGACTTGACCCGAATTCCGAACTGGAATTCCCATTGACCGCAGATGATGCACACACCGGCGAGCCGCCTCGGCGGGGGAAGCTGGTGAGGGCGCCCGGCAGACTCACCGTCTTCATCCTGGGTGCGGGGCTCATCCTCATCGGGCTCAATCTGCGCATCGGGGTCGCCTCGGTCGGGCCACTGCTGGGCAACATCCTCGGCGACCTCCACCTCAGCGCAACGACCGCGAGCCTCTTGACGACGATCCCCGTGTTCGCCTTCGGCGCGTTCGCATTCCTCACTCCGAGTCTGACCCGGCGGTTCGGGATGCATCGTGTGCTCGGCGCCGTGATGATCATCCTGGCCGCCGGTATCGCCCTGCGGCTGCACCCGAGCCTTCTCGCGCTCTTCGCTGGAACGGTCCTCGTCGGCGCGGCCATCGCTGTCGGCAACGTCCTGCTGCCCACCGCGATCAAAAGCGACTTCTCGCATCGGGCTGGTCTGATGATGGGACTGTATTCGACGGCTCTGTTCCTGGGCGCTGCGCTGGCTTCCGGGCTGACAGTGCCGATGCTGCCGCTCTTCGACGGATCCTGGCGATGGGCCATGGGCATCTGGGCGGTGCCAGCGGCCTTGGCCGCAGTGCTGTGGATCCCGCAGATGACGAGGCGTGGAACTGCTGCGCGACCCACAGGCTCTGCGACCGGCAATGATGCCCAGCCGCCGTTCCGGGCGATCCTCACCGATCCGATCGCTTGGGCGGTCACCGGTTTCATGGGGCTGCAGTCGATGAGCTACTACGCTGCGCTGACGTGGGTGCCGGCGATCTTCCACGACAGCGGCATGCCTGCAGACACAGCGGGATGGATGCTCTCATTCTCCGCTTTTCCCGCGATCCTCACCTGTCTGGTCACGCCTGCCATTGCGAAGCGACTCAGGCCCCGGTGGGCTCCTGTCGTCTTCGCAGTCGTTCTCACCGGTGCCGCCTTCGTCGGTCTGCTCCTGGCACCGCAGGCCGGGGGGTATCTGTGGATGACGCTGCTGGGCATGGGCCAGGGTGCTGCAATCAGCCTGTCACTGTCCTATATCGTGTGGCGCTCACCGGATACGCATCACACCGGTCACGTCTCGACGATGGCCCAGGGAATCGGGTACCTGTTCGCCGGCATGGGCCCCGTCGGGCTGGGCTGGCTGCATGCCTCAACCGGCTCGTGGACCGCGCCCCTCATCGCTCTCCTCGTCATGCTGGTCTTGCAGCTGATCGCCGGCACACTGGCCAGTCGGGACCGATACGTCGGGTCGCGCTCGCCTGCCAGGACGATCATCGTTCCCGCAGCGTCGACGGAGGATCAGTCGCGGCAAGGTCAATGACGACACCTTCGCCATCTTCGGTGGTCTGGGCTGCGGGCTGATCAGAATTGTCCCGCGAAACCGAATCGTGGCCGTGGCCAGCATCAGGACGTGGACGAAGCCGCCCCGCCGAACCGCGCGGTCACTCCCTCGGCCCAGCGGTAGGGCTGAGTCGCCAAGAGGGCGCCGATCGAGCGCCGCAGTCGGGACACCTCGGCGCGGACCGTGACCTGATGGTCGGCATCACCGTAGAGCGTTCGGCTGAGTTCGGCGGCCGTGACCCCCGCGGAGCCCGCCGAGGTGATCGCGGCCAGGATCTGTGCACGCCGCGGCGTGAGCGGAATGACGAGTGGATCGGTACTCGAATCGACTTCGAGCACATCCTGCGCAGCCATCTGCCGGAGAGTCACCGAGACCGGGCTGCTCTCGATCTCGCCCGAGGGTCGCAGCAGCCAGCCGCCGGAGATCTTCTCCGGCAGACACAGTCCGGCACCAGGGATGAGGATCGTCCTATCGGACGCGGGTGCCTCGACCCGATCCTGGCTCCGGACACCCTGCTGGTAGGCGACCCAGCCGTCATCATCGACGACGAGCGCCGGTCCCCGGCTGCCGCTGAGCACTGTGGACATGCGTTTGCGCAGACTGCTCAGCTGATCCTGCTGAATGAGAGACAGGCGTGCCTGAGCCAGTCGAACCGCCGTTGTGACCAATGATTGAACGGCGGGGTGGAGAGTCAGTGCGGGCCCGCTGATGTCGACGACGCCCAGGAGTCGGCCATCACTGGGATCGTGCACCGGGACGGCGCTGCAGTACCAAGGGTGCTGTGAGGTCTCGAAATGCTCGGCGGAGAACAGTTGGACGGGAGCCTCTTCGGCCAGCGCCGTACCAATGGCATTGGTGCCCACCACGGATTCCGACCAGTGAGCGCCCTCGACGAAACCGAGGCCGTCAGCCTGCCGCTGGGCAGCACTGGCGCCGTCGCGCCAGAGGATCACACCCTCGGCGTCGGTGACCACCAGAATGAAGGTCGCAGCATCGGGCATTCTCAGCAGCACGGCCCTGAGCTCATCGACGATGAGGCGCAGCTTCGAACGGTGCCTCCGGGACTCGACGTCCGCCTCGGCGGATAGAATTCGGCGATTGCCGCCCGCTGGATCCAACCCCAGACGCAGCATTCTCTTCCACGAACGCGCAACGAGCGCTCGCGGCTGCTCCGGCGGTGAACCACCGGTGATCACAGCATCGTGAATGCGGGACAGATCCCGGGCAAGATGCGCCAGGTCGAGCTGAGGCATGCCCTGAGTATAGGCGGGATGCACCTCGCTGCCTATGCAACTCGATGCAACTCTTTCCCCGTTGCCACCCGGGGCATAGCTTGGAGACACACAGCTCAACGAAGAGGAGTGACATGACAACGACGATTGACCGCCAGCCGCTCACAGCCGACGACATCGCAACCGGATGGTTCGAGAGCTTCGAATCCGCACTGCGCAGCCGTGACATCGATACTGCGGTAAAACTGTTCGGCGACGAGAGCTTCTGGCGCGACCTCGTGGCCTTCACCTGGAACCTCACGACCGTCGAAAACCATGACGGGATCAGAGACCTGCTGGCCCAGAACCTCGCCAGAGTCTCACCCACCGACTTCGAACTGGCTGAGCCAGCAGAGACCGACGACGGCGTGACCACAGCATGGTTCACCTTCGCCACCGCAGTGGGGAGGGGTAAGGGACTTGTCCGTCTCATTGACACAGGGGGTGCCGGCACCAAGGCATGGACGCTGCTGACCGCACTGCAGGAGCTCAAAGACCATGAGGAGCCTCAGGGCCCGCGGCGGCCCAAGGGTGCCGAACACGGCGTCGATCCCACGCGCAAGAGCTGGTCGGAGAAGCTGGCGGAAGAGGATGCAGCCTGGGGTGAGACCGCCCAGCCGTACACGCTTGTCGTCGGTGGGGGACAGGGCGGCATCGCACTGGGTGCACGCCTGCGCCAGCTGGGAGTCCCGGCGCTCGTCATCGATCGGTGGGAGCGACCGGGCGACCAGTGGCGATCACGGTACAAGTCGCTGTGCCTGCACGACCCGGTCTGGTATGACCACCTGCCCTACCTCAAGTTCCCGGAGAACTGGCCGGTGTTTGCTCCCAAAGACAAGATTGCGGACTGGTTGGAGTTCTACACCAAGGTGATGGAGATTCCGTACTGGTCGTCGACAAGGGCGACCTCGGCGAAGTTCGATGAGAAGACCAAGCAGTGGACGGTCGAGGTCGAACGTGACGGTGAGAAGCTCACGCTCAAGCCGACCCATCTGGTCATGGCCACTGGAATGTCCGGCAAACCCAACGTTCCGACCTTCCCAGGCTCGGACGTCTTCCAGGGCGAGCAGCAGCACTCCTCACAGCACCCGGGGCCCGATGCCTATGCGGGTAAGAAGGTCGTCGTCATCGGGAGCAACAACTCGGCCTTCGACATCTGCGGGGCGCTGTACGAGAAC
This sequence comes from Brevibacterium sp. CBA3109, assembly GCF_040256645.1. Lineage (NCBI taxonomy): Bacteria > Bacillati > Actinomycetota > Actinomycetes > Micrococcales > Brevibacteriaceae > Brevibacterium > Brevibacterium koreense. Next base: position 518,273 of record NZ_CP158281.1, read on the forward strand.
GACGCCGACGTGACGATGGTCCAGCGTTCGAGCACGCACATCGTCAAGAGCGATTCGCTCATGGATATCGGTCTTGGCGACCTCTACTCGGAGAAGGCTCTTGCCAACGGTGTGACTACCGAGAAGGCGGACCTCACGTTTGCGTCCCTGCCCTACCGGATCATGCACGAATTCCAGATCCCCCTCTACGAACAGATGAAGGAGAGGGACAAGGACTTCTACCAGCGGATGGCCGACGCCGGGTTCGACCTTGACTTCGGTGATGACGACTCGGGGATGTTCCTCAAGTACCTGCGCCGCGGTTCGGGCTACTACATCGACGTCGGCTCGGCGGAACTCATCGCCGATGGCAAGGTGAAGCTGGCCAAAGGCAACGTTGATCACCTGACCTCTGATTCCGTGGTCCTCGCCGACGGCACCGAACTGCCCGCTGACCTTGTGGTCTACGCGACCGGATACGGGTCGATGAACGGCTGGGTCGCCGACCTCATCGATCAGGAGACGGCGGACATGGTCGGCAAGTGCTGGGGCCTGGGCTCGGATACGACGAAGGATCCCGGCCCGTGGGAGGGCGAGCAGCGCAATATGTGGAAGCCCACTCAGCAGGAGAATCTGTGGTTCCAGGGTGGGAACCTGCACCAGTCACGGCATTACTCGCTGTATCTGGCACTCCAACTCAAGGCTCGGTTCGAGGGGATCGAGACGCCTGTGTACGGGCTGCAGGAAGTGCATCACTTGGCGTAAGGGGTGAGCGGAACTTCCCTGGCCAAGTGGGGTAAGCGGAGGCGGCGCCCCGGCGTCTCGGCGTCCCGGCGTCCCGGCGTCTCGGCGTCTCGGCGTCCGCGGCCGTCCCCGGCGAGTTGAGGAAGGTTTGGGCCGATACGGAGCATAAGTTTCGGCCCAAACTTTCCTCAACTCTTCCTGATCGGCAGAGAGGTCGTTATCGGCAGAGAGGGCGTTCTGCTTCTGCTTTTGACTCTGCGGTGGGAGCGGTTCGACTTCGGCTCTGCGACGACGTCATAGACCGAGATGGAGGCGGATCTTAGCTTCGAGCTGTCGGTAGTTTGTCCGGCTGGTGACCTTGAGAACGGTCCAATCCTCATTTCGCAGAGCCTCATCTCGCTCGATGTCGCTCGTCCACTGTCGTTTTGACGCCCGGTGATGGTCTCCCTCGTACTCCAATGCGAGCTTCTTGTCCGGGTAGCCTAAGTCCGGTTCGACGATCCAGTTCAGCGATGGACAGTGGATCTGTGGATGCACCACTGGTTCGGGGAGCCCAACTGCAATCGCCCACAAGCGGAGTTCGGTCTCCGCCGGTGAGTCCACAGTGGGGCGCATCAGATCGATCGCTGCGAGGAGATGTGCTCGTCGGCGGAGGAAGCTGCGTTCGATCACCTGCGTCTGAAGCTCGTTGAGGTCTGCCTGTGGTCGACCGTGCCAATTGCCGATAGCGGCATCGCCGAGCTTGACCAGATCGCGCAGCAGCAGGTCAGGACCGACCCCTATGAATACGTCGACCGCGTCAAGGATCGGCAGATCAAACCACATCCTCTGAGAGAAATTCTTGCTTCTGTGCAGTGTGATCAGCGGCTGGATGATCCGAGCATTCGGCTCTGCCGTGCAGACATGAAGCTGGTCGGTCATCAGGTTCGTCGGCAACGGCCATCCATAGAGACGTGCAGCAAGTGCGTGGCCCGCGACGATCGACGGATACTTCATCAGGGCGGCTCTGAACCGCAGCGCGTCCCGTTGCCAACTGTGATCGGCCCATATCGGCGTGCGGAATCGGACGAAGGTCTCACGGTCCATGCGAATTCCCGGCAAAACGACCGGGTATCTGGGCGTGTGGAGCAGGCGGTGGCGGGTGATACCTCGTTCTGAGGCCCTTCGTGCTTCAAAGAGCAACGGGTAATCACGCAGCTCCCAGCGGTGGTCATTGAACATAATTGTTATGGTCGAGCGCGCCCGGCCAGGTGCGAAAGCCTGGCGGATGCCGCTGTGGACTGCAGTTCGGCGTCCACAGGCAATATGCACGCGAGCCCGGTTGTCCGGAGGCTGCCTGTGCACACGAGTGGACGAGTCAAGAACCGTTCTCACCGGGCGCTGGTTTCCTGCTGCGCTCCGGCGAGTTGAGGAAGATTTGAGCCGAATCGGACGCCAGTTTTCGGACCGAAACTTCCGCAACTCGAATTACACGCCGGCTGTACCTGACGCATGGGGCGTCGACCGACACGGGCGGCGTCAACAGGGTGTGGTGGACGAGTCGAAGTTTCGGAGGATCGCGCGTGGACGTGCAGCTGCGCAGAGGGTGTCGGGTCAGGAGACCTCCGCTTAGAGCCCCAGTCGCGCCCGGAGACTGTCGCTAGAGCCCCAGTCGCGCCAGTACGTTCTTCACATGGGCCAAGGCTTCGTCCTGGGACAGGCCGAAGTTCTGGTTGAAGTACATGCCATCGCCGATGAGCTGGATCGTCATCGCCATGTCGGGGTCGCCGAGGTGGTCGTTGAGTACGTCGAACCAGGCTTCCCTGGTCTTGCGCAGTGCGTTCTTGGCATCCGCGTTCTCCTGCGACAGGCAGTTGGCGGCGATGAGACTGCGGTCGAGAGGCGTTCCGACCTCGGCCGACGTCTCGAGGTAGTAGAGATGGAGTCGATCGCCGGCTGACTTCATGGACTCGACATCGTCATCGACCAGCCTGCTGAGACGTTCGAGGCTGCCCTTGATCAGCTCCGCCTTCGACCCGAAGTGGTACAGCAGTCCGCCTTTGGACACTCCGGCCTTCGCCGCGACCGCGTCGAGTGTTGCCCCGGAAGTACCATGTTCGTCGAGCAGGATCTCGAAGGCGTCGAGGAGCTTCTCTTTGGTATCGGTGGAGTTGCGTGCCATAGCGCCGAGCCTAGTCGATAGAGGAGATACTCGGTCTTTGTGTGAGAAGCGGTGCCGCGCTTATAGGATTGAACCACAGTTGAGGTGTTGGGAAATTGGCGAAGAGGGCTAGCAGAGGAGGTGTCGATGGAACGGCGGCCGATTCGAGATATGGATTGGACGAAGGCACGTGATATCCGACGAGACCTCGAGTCGGAGACGAAGGACGCGCTGCTTGCCGCTGCCCGGTCCGTGTTCTCCTCTCAAGGCTTCGACTCTGCGACGATCGGAGACATCACGGCCGCAGCAGACGTCTCGCGGCCCTCCTTCTACGTCTACTTCGCTACCAAAGCAGAGGTCTTCAGCGTCGTCGCGGCCACGTTGAGGGACGAAATCCTCGAAGCGCACCACCACCCGAAGCCGATGGCGGATGACCCAGTCCTCGTTGTGCGGGCGTCGATCGAAGCATTCATCAGCATCTACGTCGACAATCTTGAACTCCTCGACGTCATTGAGAAGCGGGCGCAGACAGATCCGCAGGTTGCAGAGATCAATGCGGTCATCGTCGGCAAGCCCTTCCGCCGCATCCTGCGACAGATCATCAGCGTTCGGGATTCCGGGCTCGCGACTCCGCTCGTCGATGAGGAATACGCGGCCCACCTCATGGACGCGGTCATCGTCGATGCCGCATCGGCGACGAGGAAGGACAGGAGCCGGCTGGATTACTACATCGATCAGGCCACCCGCGTCTATTTCGCCATCATCGGCTTCACCGGAGATCTCACCGCACTCGACGACTGATGCCCTCTATAGATCCTTCGGCAACGGGTTCTACAGCGGCTGCTGCAACGACAGTCTCGCCCAGTGACACCAGCCGGTCCAGCACTTGCACAGGGAGATTTCTTCGATTAGAACTGTGATTGACAGAGTTGTCAATCGGTCAGTGGCGATCGGGGATCGTCGAGAAGGAGTTTCCATGAACGGCAGCAACGATGACATTCGAACCTCTTCGTGGGAGGAATCGGCAGTTGAGCTCGCCTCGCTGCGAGCGCTGTGGCCCGAAGAGGTTCCGCATACGGCCCCGGAGCCCGCGGCCGGGCCAGGACTGGCAGAGACAGTGATCCACTGGGCGCACGAACGACCCGATTCTGCGGCAATGAGCTTCTACGGCTGGAAGTCGACCTGGGGCCAGCTCAAAGACGATGTTGCTGCGACGGCCGGCTGGCTGTCTGAACGCGGTGTCGCCGAGGGAACTCGAGTGGGCGTGTATATGGGCAACTGCCCGCAGTTCGTCCATTCCTTCCTCGCGATCGCCTGGCTCGGCGCTGTCTACGTTCCGATCAACCCGATGTACCGCACCGAAGAGCTCAGGCACCAGCTGGCCGACTCAGGCACAACTCACCTCATCGCCCACCCACATTCGCGCAGTCTCGTGGAAGCCGCAGTGTCCCAACTCCCGGATCCCATCGACATTACGTGGACCGACCCCGCCGCGGTCTTCGCACTCTCCTCGGCGCCGCAGCCCAGCGCCGACTGTCCCCATGCTGTGCCCACTCCCGAGGACGCAGGCGATTGGGAACGAGTCCTCGCCTCGGCGCCAGTGGCCCCGGTTCATGCAGACCCTGACCGGCTCGCCTCCCTCAACTACACGGGTGGGACGACCGGCCTGCCCAAGGGATGCGAACATTCCCTGGGTCACCTCTCGTACACAGCGGTGTCGGCGATGGCCGGAATGGCGACGGCTCCGGGCGTAGGGAGGGTCGTGTCACTCGGATTCCTGCCGATGTTCTGGGTCGCCGGCGAGAACTTCGGTTTGTTGCTGCCTATCTACGGTGGTGGCGAAGTCGTCATCATGTCCCGCTGGCACCCCCATGCGGCGCTGCGGAGCATCGCCGAACGCGGTGTCACTCGCCTGGTCTCACCTGCCGACGGCTACGTCGAACTCATCGACCTTCTCGACACCGACGAATTCGCCGACACCGACCTGTCCTCGTTGGAGACCTGCCAGGCGGTGTCATTCGTGCGTAAGCTCGACATCGAACTGCGAGAGGGCTGGAAGTCGCGAACAGGCATCGTCCTGCGCGAAGCGTCCTACGGAATGACGGAGACGCACACTTCAGACACCTTCACTCTGGGACTCCAAGAGGAAGATCGCGACCTTCGCGCCGAACCCGTGTACTGCGGATTCCCGGTGCCTGGCACCGACATAGTAATCGCCGATCTCGACCTCAACCCGGTACCTGTGGGGGAGAGCGGTGAGATCCTCGTCCGATCGCCGTCGGTGACGACTGGCTATTGGAATAATTCGCGTGCCACGAACGAATCGCTCATCGACGGCTGGCTGCGCACCGGCGACACCGGCCGCTTCGACGACCAAGGCGCCCTGACGTACCTCGCTCGCACCAAGGAGATGATCAAGGTCAACGGCATGAGCGTCTTCCCCGCCGAGGTGGAGAGCCTCCTGCGCGCCCATCCCGCCATCGAAACGGTGGCAGTCGCACCTCGTGACGATGCGGATCACGGCCAACTGCCTGTCGCATTCGTCGTTCTTGCCGAAGGCTCCACTGCCGATGGCGAGTCGCTGGCCGCCTGGGCGAAAGAGAACATGGCGGTGTACAAGGTGCCCGACTTCGTCTTCGTCTCCGGCATGCCCATGACCGCGACCGGCAAGATCCGCAAGACCGTTCTCATCGATGAACTGCTGGAGGAAAACCGGTGACCATTCCGAATCCCGCCGAGGCTGTCGGCCTTCTCGTAGCCAACCGCGGGGAGATCGCCTGCCGAATCATCCGCTCAGCCAAGGCACTCGGCTACCGCGCCGTGGCCGTGCAGTCAGCGAACGAGGAGGCACTCGGCTCCGCTGCCGGCCTGCACATCGCACTTGCCGACGAGGTCGTCACCCTTCCGGGAGTCGGAGCCACCGCATACCTCGACCCCGATGCCATTGTGGCGGCGGCGTCGTCGGCAGGATGCAGCCTGGTCCATCCGGGATACGGATTCCTCTCCGAATCCGCGCGGCTTGCTCGTGCCTGCGCCGATGCGGGACTGACCTGGATCGGTCCCGATGCTGCGGCGCTGGAGCTGTTCGGTGACAAGCAGGCCACGCGCGCCCGCGCCGAAGAGATAGGAATTCCGACCCCACCGGCCACCGGCCTGCTGACGCTCGACACCGAGTGCGACAACGAGGGCGGGGCCGACTGCGACGATGAGGATGGCGCCGGTGCGGCGCTGCGGACTGCGCGCGCGCTCCTCGACGCGCATCCGGCAGGAATTGCGATCAAGGCGCTGGCCGGAGGTGGAGGTCGGGGAATTCGAATCGTCACCGATCCCGAGGACCTCGCTGGTGCCCTGCGGTCGTGTGCCTCTGAAGCCGCTGCAGGGTTCGACGATGCGCGAATCTTCGCCGAGGCGCTGGTCACCGGCGCCCGCCATATCGAAGTACAGGTCATCGGCACCCCAGACGGGACCAAGGTCCTCGGCGACCGCGACTGCTCGATCCAACGCCGTCGACAGAAGCTCATCGAGATCGCCCCGGCGCCGGGGCTCAGCGAGAGTCTGCGGCACAGCCTGCACGCTGACGCAGCACGACTCGTCTCCTCCTCCGAATACCGGTCCTTGGCGACCGTCGAGTTCCTCGTCGCCGGGGACGAGTATTGGCTCCTCGAGGTCAACCCGCGCATCCAGGTCGAGCACACCGTCACCGAGGCAGTGACCGGACTCGACCTCGTTGCAGCACAGCTCGACGTTGCTGCAGGGCGAACACCCGCGGGTATGAAAGGCGTGGAGCCACGAGGCGCAGCCGTCGAACTGCGCATCTGTGCGGAGACACTTCTCGATTCGGGAGAGCCGGCGCCGAGCACAGGCCGGATCGAGTCGTTGACATGGCCGACGGGCCCAGGGGTGCGCATCGACACCTGGGCTGCTGCGGGAGTCGCAGTGACCGGAGGATTCGACCCTCTGCTCGGAAAGATCACCGTCCACGGCCCCACCTTCGCCGCGGCCGCCGATGCCGCTGGGCGCGCCCTCGACGAATTCCATGCCACTGGGATCGAGACGAACGCCGGGGTCCTGAGTGCTATCACTGAGGTCCTGGAGCTCGGGAACTCGACGACATCGGCGTATGACGAACATGCCGAGGAGATCGGGACTCGAGCACGAGAAGCACATGCCACGACCCCGGCCGAAGCCTCGCCGGACATGCGCGATGCAGTCCCCACACCTCGCAATGAACCTGTACTGAGTACAGGGGAATCACTGCTGCGTGCGACGATGAGCGGTGCGGTCGTGGCCATCAGCGAGGACCACAGCGAATACGTCCTCATCGACGCGATGAAGATGCACCACCCCGTCGGCGGCCCGAAGGCGGCAGGCGTGCGACACCTCGTCGCAGTCGGCGACCAGATTGTGGCAGGACAGCCGCTTGCCGTCCTCTCTGGCGCCGAGACCGGTGAGGCCGACGACGCCGTCGCTTCCGAACCACACCCCGGAGTGGCCGAGGTCCAGGACAGGCACGCAGCGGTCAGTGATGAGGCGCGCGAGGGTAGCCTTGCCAAGATCCGCAGTCGGGGACGTCGCACCGCACGGGAGAATATCGACGATCTCGTCGATGCCGGCAGCTTCGTCGAATACGGCCCACTCGTCATCGCGGCACAGACCCGAAGACGAAGCGTCGATGACCTTATTGCGAAGACCTCGGGCGACGGTCTTGTCGGGGGGCCGGCGACCGTCGACGGGCGTGAAGTCGTCGTCATCAGCTACGACTATTCGGTCCTGGCCGGAACACAAGGCACACGCAACCATGCGAAGACCGACCGACTGATCCAGCTCGCCGAGACGAAACGGGTGCCGGTCGTCCTCTTCGCCGAAGGTGGAGGCGGCCGACCCGGCGACACCGACAGGGGGCCGAGCTCAGGTCTGCAGGTACCCACATTCGCCTCCCTGGCCAGACTGCGCGGCGCGGTGCCGCTGATCGCCATCGTCTCCGGCCGAACATTCGCCGGCAACGCAGCGCTCGCCGGAGTCTGCGACCTGATCATCGCAACCCCGGACGCGAACATCGGCATGGGCGGACCGGCGATGATCGAAGGGGGAGGGCTCGGCCGACACAAACCGGAGGAGATCGGGCCCGTCGACGTCCACACCGCCAACGGAGTCATCGACGTCCTGGCCGACGACGAGGCGGACGCGGTGGTGATTGCCAGAGAAACTCTGGCAATCATGGGCGGAAGCAGGAGAGAAGAGCCGAAGGAATCGTTTGCGGGTTCGCCTGAGAGCCGCCTCGGCGAGGGGCGAGTTGAGCGAGCACGCACCATCGTGCCCGCTGACAGACTGCGCACCTTCGCTATCCGCGACGTCATCGACACCATCGCCGACGAGGCCACCTTCATTGAAGTCCGCCGTGACTATGCGCCGGGGGCTGTCACCGGGTTCGTTCGAGTCGACGGACATCCTCTGTCGCTCATCGCCAATGACAACCACCACCTCGGCGGGGCGATCGACGTGGATGCTGCGCGCTCGTTCACACAGCATCTGCGGCTGGCCCAGGACCACGGGATCCCGGTTCTCTCGCTCATCGACACTCCGGGCTTCATGGTCGGGCCCGAGGCAGAGCGCGAGCCGGGCGTCCGGGCGTTCGGGGACCTCTTCGTCGCCGGTGCGGCACTGACTGTGCCAGTCGGTTCGGTCATCATCCGCAAGGGGTACGGCCTGGGTGCCATGGCAATGGCCACCGGAGGATTCGAAGTCAATGCCTTCACCATCGCCTGGCCCAGCGGCGAGATCGGACCAATGGGCCTCGAAGGGTCCGTGCGGCTCGGGTATGCGAAGGAGCTGGCCGCGATCGAGGATGACGCTGAGCGGAAGCGGCATGAAGAAGAGCTCATCGCCGCCGAATACGAACAAGGGAAGGCGATGAGCGCGGCCATGATCTTCGACATCGACGACGTCATCGATCCGGCCCGCACCCGTGACTGGGTGCTGACCTTGGTTCGAGACCGGCAGGCCTGAGGAGCGGCCTTGAGCCTGGCCCTTTGCTGGGAATTCAGCCACCATGTTGTATGCTGTACCGTCTAGACGGTACAGTGGATTCCATGTTCACCACACAGACACCACACGTGCGCGCCGGCCGGCGCGAATGGGCTGGCCTGGCTGTGCTGATGATCCCTGTTCTGCTCATCTCGATCGACAACACCGTCTTGGGATTCGCGATACCGGCCATCAGCACCGGGCTCCATCCCACAGGCACCCAGCTCCTCTGGATCGTCGACATCTATGCGCTCATGCTCGCGGGTCTCCTCGTGGCCATGGGCAGCATCGGTGACCGGGTCGGCCGGCGCAAACTGCTGGTGATAGGAGCCTTCGGCTTCGGGCTGGCCTCACTGCTAGCGGCCTTCTCCACTTCGGCGGAGATGCTCATCGTCTCTCGTGCGCTGCTTGGTCTCTTCGGCGCCACGCTGATGCCGTCGACCCTGTCGCTGATCCGCAATATCTTCGTCAACGACAAGGACCGCCGAGTCGCGGTCGCCACCTGGGCCGCCATGTTCAGCGGCGGCGCGGCCCTCGGTCCTATCGTGGGCGGAATCCTGCTCGAGCACTTCCACTGGAGTGCGATCTTCTTCATCAATCTGCCGCTCATCGCGGTTTTCATTCCGGCTGCCATCGTGCTGCTGCCGGAGTCGCGGGACCCGAATCCTGGTCGGATCGATCCGCTGTCGATCGTGCTGTCCATGCTCATGCTCGCCCCGCTCGTCTTCGCCATCAAGCACGTCATGGCAGACGGAGTGGATCTGGTCTTCTGGGCCAGCATCATCGTGGCCGTTGCCGCCGGGATTGGCTTCGTGTTGCGTCAGCTCGACTCATCGAATCCGATGCTCGATGTCAGACTCTTCGCCAACAAGGTCTTCACCTCCGCTGTGCTGTCCAATCTGCTCAGCGTCATGGGTCTGGCCGGGTTCCTCTTCTTCGGCACGCAGCTGCTCCAGCTGGTCCTCGGCCTCTCGCCGGTCGAGGCGGCACTCGTCCTCGTCCCCGGGCTTGGCACCTCGATCGTCGCCGGCTATGTGGCGGTGCCGATCATGGTCCGTCTGCAGCCGCGAGTCGTCGTTCCCTGCGCTCTCGTCCTCAACGCGATCGGCCTGGGCATCGTGGCCTTCACGCCCGAGCATTCGGTGGCGGGAATGCTCATCTCGTTCCTCATCCTCGGCGTGGGCCTCGGCACGGCCGAGGTCATCACAAACGACCTCATCCTTGCTGCCGTGCCCGCGAACAAAGCCGGAGCCGCCTCGGCGATCTCCGAAACCGCCTACGAGTTCGGTTCGGTAATGGGCACGGCCGTCCTCGGTGGGCTCACAACCGCGGTGTACGGATCCCACCTGCAGTCCACGCTCGGTGCCAAGGCCAGCGGAGCCGAGTTCGAGACCCTCGGTTCAGCTCTCGAACATGCGAGTGCCCAGGGCGGTCGCCTCGGTGACCAACTCGCCGAGGCGGCTGTGGCGTCCTTCGATCTCGGCGTCCAGTGGGCAGCGGGTGGGGCGGTCGTCCTTGTCCTCATCGCTGCGGTCCTGACGTCCTTCGGTCTCAGGGGTGCGGGTCGGCTGCTGCCCGTTAGCGCCGAGGCGGTGGACCGGGAGCCAACATCGGTCTCGTGAGCGCAACCGGTCGGTGAATGCGCCGGTGGCCCGGTCCGAACGAGATTCACTCACTCGGGCCGGGCCACCGGAGGGCCGGTCGCGGTCGATCAGCTCACGGTCTCGTCGACCGAATGCTCAGATCTCGCAGCGACCTTCTGGCGCCTCCGCGCCCGCACACGGCCGACGCCGGTGTAGAGCAGCGCGCCGATGAGCACGATGTAGAGGACGATCGTGATCGGTGAGGACACGAGCACCGAGACATCATTGCCCGAGGCCAGTAGCGCATCGCGCAGGTTGGTCTCGGCCAGAGGTCCCAGAACCATGCCGATCATGAGCGGTGCCAGGGGAACTCCGTAGCGTTTGAGTACGAAGCTGACGATGCCGATGCCCAACAGGATGAACAGCTCGAACGTCGACGCCGAGGTCGCGTAGATGCCCAGGCCACAGAACACTGCGATGCCTCCGTAGAGGTAGGGGTCTGGGATCTTGAGCAGCTTCGCCCACAGCGGCGCGAACGGCAGGTTGATGATGAGCAGCACAACCATGGCGATGAAGAAGCTCGCCAGCAGACCCCACACCAGTTCGGGGGAGCGGTCGAAGAGCAGCGGACCCGGCTGCAGGCCGTACTGGCGGAAGGCCGCGAGCATGATCGCAGCGGTCGCAGAGATCGGCAGACCCAGAGCCAACAGGGCGCCCATGGCAATACCGGTCGTGGCGCTGCCGGCAGCCTCGGGGGCGGCAAGGCCCCTGATCGCTCCTTTGTCACCGAACGCCGGATTCTGGCGGCGGGCGTCGAGCTTGCGCTCAAGGCCGTAGGCCATGAAGGTCGGCACATCCGCACCGCCGACTGGGATGACTCCGAACGGCAGACCGATCGCGGTTCCTCGCAGCCATGCGGGCACTGCCTCACCGAACTCCTTGCGGGACAGGAACGGTCGGCCCGAGGAGTTGATCGTGTTGTCGTTGGCCTTCCGGCGGATCCGCGAAGCGATGTGGAACACCTCGCCCAGGGCCAGGATGCCCACAGTCACGGTCACGAGGGAGACGCCGTCGAAGAGCTCGGGGACACCGAAGGTGAAGCGCTCAGTACCGGAGACCGAGTCGATGCCGATGACGGAGATCCCGATGCCGAGCACCAGCGCCATGAGGCCCTTGAGCACTGAATCCGCAACGACCGAGGAGGTCGCGACGAATGCGAACAGGGCGAGGGCGAAGAACTCGGCCGGGCCGAAGCTCGTCGACAGATCCGCCAGAGCGGGAGCGATGAAGACAACGAGGAAGCACGAGATGATTCCACCGATGAACGCACCGATCGCGGCCGTGGCCAACGCCTGCGGCGCTCGCCCGTTGCGGGCCATCTTGTGGCCTTCGAAGGTCGAGGCGATCGCCGATGCCTGACCGGGGGTATTCATGAGAATAGCCATCGTCGAGTCGCCGAAGAGGCCACCGAAGTAGACGCCGGCGAACATGATGAACGCGGCGGTCGGGTCGAGTGCGAAGGTCATCGGCAGCAGCAGAGCCACCGCCATCGACGAACCCAGGCCCGGCAGCACGCCGACGGCGGTGCCGAGGAAGCAGCCGAGGATGACCCATAACAGGTTCATCGGCGTCACTGCATGGGTGAAGCCTTCGAAGAGAGACATCAGAGCGTCCATATCAGAGACCACCTCCTAAGATTCCCGAGGGAAGGTTGAGCCCCAGCATTACCGCGAACGCGATGTAGACCAGAGACGAGAAGGTCAGTGCCAGGGTCAGGTCGAACAGGGGCTTCTTCGAACCCATCGACCTGGCCACACACCAGAACAGAAGTGCCGCGGCGATGATCCAGCCGGCGAACTCGAGGATGCCGGCGAAGGCGGCGAAACCGCCCGCACCCCAGGCCAGGGACACGAAGTCCGAATGGGTGCGGTGGCGAGAATCGGCCACCCGTGCCTCGGCGAGGGCCTTGCGGTCGGAGCTCGGTTCATCCTCCTCGTGTGGGGAGAGGCGCGAAGCCGAGACCGCCGAGGTGATTGGGGTGGAGAACGCCTTGTCCTCAGCTGTTTCAGCTGGGACCTCGTCGTCGGCGTCGACGGGTTCGGGGTTGCGGATATAGGCGATGACCAGCAGGAGCGTCAGCGAGTAGCCGACGAGCATGATGATCATCGGGAAGAATTGGGGACCGGGCGGATCCGTGTCCGCGGGCACCTGCATCGTGAGGATGCCGATGAGCAGATAGGTGGAGAATGCGCCCATGATGAGTGGAATCAGCAGACCTGATCGTCCCTGCCACCAGGTTCCGGCGCCGAGGTGGTCCGTCCTGGTTTTCGTCTTCGGTGACGTCTTAGTGCTCACAGTCCCAACTCCTTCAACAGCTTCTCGATCCGGGAGGTGTCCTCTTTGACGAACTCGGTGAGTTCATCACCGGTCAGCCACACGTCTGTCCATTTGTTGCGGTCGACGGCATCGGCCCATTCCGCGCTGTCACGAGTCTGCTGGAGAATGTCGACAAGCTGTGCAGTCTCGTCTTCGCTGATGCCCGGCGCACCGAGGAAGCCGCGCCAGTTGGTCAGCGTCACCTTGTAGCCCTGTTCGGTCATCGTGGGAACCTCGTCGAATCCGGCGATGCGTTGTGGCGAGGCCACGCCGAGGGCTTTGACGCGTCCGGCTTCGATCTGGTCGGAGACCTCGTTGAAGCCACAGGATGCGAAGTCCGTCGTCCCCGAGAGCAGTGTTTGGATCGCTTCGCCGCCACCGGACTTCGGGATGTAGGTGATGCCGGAGGCGGGGATGCCGCCGAGCAGCGCCAATTGGGCGATCGTGAGGTGATCGACAGAACCTGCTGAACCACCTGTCCAGACGAATCCTTCGGGATCCTTCTTCCACTTGCCGATGACATCGTCAATGGTGTTGTAGGGGGAGTCTGCGGCGGCGATGAGCACGTCGTAGTCCTCGGCGACCCGGGCGAGCAGGGTTGTGTCGTCGAATCCGACGGGCGACTTGTTGAGTGCGATGCCGCCGACCATCGCGGTGCCGGTGGCGAGAAGGGTGTCGGCACGGCCATCCATAGTCGAGAACTTGCCGAGGCCGATGGTGCCGCCGGCACCGGGGATGTTGACGACCTGGGCATTGTTGGCGACCTTGATCGCGCGCATGGCCTGCTGGGTCTCTCGCGCGAATCCGTCCCATCCGCCACCGGCACCGGCGGGTGCGATGAGCGTGAGGTTGGAGGAGAGGTCACCCTTGGCAGCGGCGGACTTGATGGAGAATCCAGTAGCCGTACCGATGGCGGCCACAGCGACGGCACCATAGGCGATGCGGCCGAACATGCGCCGACTCGGATGTGGAGGTCCGGGCCGAGGATCTGCGCCAGTGTCTGAGGAGGATTGGTTCGTCATTGACCAAGCTTTCATTGCTGTTGTGAACTACATGTGAGGCTCGTCATAGCCTAGGTTGATGCGCGTCACATTTCGCGCTTGTGCGCACTGATCGCGTTCTGCTCATATTTCACGTTGTGTGCGTTCTGCTCATTTCGGCTGACGGCGGTTTCGGCGGCGCCGGCAGCTGCGGTGTCAGCGGCGACGGCACTGAGGTAGCTAGGCTGGGGCTATGAATGACACCACTGCCCCTGTGGCCAAGAAGGTTCCCCACGAGCGGACGCACCACGGCCACACCTTCGTCGATGACTACGAATGGATGCGCGACAAGGAGTCCCCGGACGTCATCGCTCATCTCGAAGCCGAGAACGAATGGACGCACGCCCAGACGACCGCCCTCGAACCCCTGCGCGAATCGATCTTCACCGAGATCAAGACCCGCATCAAGGAAACCGATATGTCCGTGCCGACCAGGCGCGGGAACTACTGGTACTTCTCACGGACGAAAGCGGGGCTCGACTACGGGATCAGTGTGCGCGCACCGATTGCCGACGCCGATGACTGGACACCACCCGAGGTCGGCGACGAACCGCTGCCCGGTGAAGAAGTCATCTTCGACTCGAACATCGCCGCCGAAGGACAGGAGTTCTTCTCCCTCGGCAGCTTCTCACTCACCGACGACGGCAGGTACCTGCTCGTCGGCGTCGACAACTCCGGCGACGAGCGTTACACGCTCCGGCTGCGTGACCTGAGCACAGGAGAGGACCTGCCCGACACGGTCGACGGTACCTTCGCCGGCGCCTCGATCGACCCCACTGGACGCTTCGTCTTCTACACCACTGTCGATGACGCCTGGCGGCCGGAAAAGGTCTGGCGCCATTCGGTGGGCACCGACAGCAGCGATGATGTGTGCATCTTCCACGAACCCGACGAGCGCTTCTTCGTCGGCTCGGGATTCTCCCGCTCCGGCAAATACATGTTCGTCGTCACCGGGTCGAAGACCACCACCGGCTTCTGGTCGCTGGAGTCCGAGGACCTTGAGGCAGCACCGCAGGTGGTCTGGCCCCGTATTGATGGGGTCGAATACTCGGTCGAGCACGCGGTCATCGCTGGTGAGGATCGTTTCCTCATCACCCACAACCAGGAGCGCGACGACTTCGACATCATCGACGTTCCCGTCGCCGATCCCGCCGGAACCGCCAGTGAACCTGTTGATGCCGTCGACGAACCTGAGACCATCGCAGATCCGCGCTCCGCCGGCCGTTCGCTCCTTGATGACGTCGAGGGACTGCGCATCGAAGACGTCGACGCCTTCGCGGACTTCATCGTCATCAGCTACCGCCGCGGCGGATTCGCACGAGTCGGCATCGTCGAACTGGAGACTCGAGACCAGGGTGCGGCATCGCCCTACGGACCGTTGCAGGAGCTTCCTTTCTCTCGAGAGACCGGAACCCTGGGCTTTGCCGGCAATCCCGAATTCACACAGACGAGCATCCGACTGCTCTTCACCTCCATGTCCACGCCCGCCGTGATCTATCAGCACAGCGTGGCAGACGGCACTGACACGGTCCTCAAGCGTCAGCCCGTTCTCGGCTCCGTCGACCTCGGCAACTACGACGAATCCCTCGTCTGGGCCAGTGCCGAGGACGGGACTCAGATCCCGATCTCATTGGTCTACCGCACCGACCTCGTCGACACCGAACCCGCACCCATGGTCCTCTACGGATATGGTTCCTACGAGATGAGCATGGACCCGTTCTTCTCCGTGTCCCGGCTCTCCCTGCTCGACCGGGGAGTCGTCTTCGCCATCGCGCACGTGCGCGGCGGTGGTGAGATGGGCCGACACTGGTACGACCAGGGAAAGACCTCGGCGAAGAAGAACACGTTCACGGACTTCATCGCCGCCGGGCGCCACCTTGTGACCGAAGGTTGGACGAGTCCGGAGAAGCTCGTGGCTACCGGGGGATCGGCCGGGGGGCTGCTCATGGGCGCAGTGACGAACATGGCCCCGGATCTGTTCGCCGGGGTCAGCGCACATGTCCCCTTCGTCGATGCGCTGACCTCGATCCTCATGCCCGAACTCCCGCTCACCGTCATCGAGTGGGAGGAATGGGGTGATCCTCTCCACGATGAGCACGTGTACGAGTACATGCGCTCCTACTCGCCTTACGAGAACGTCGCCGAGGTGGATCATCCGAAGATCTTGGCCGTGACCTCGCTCAACGACACCCGAGTCCTCTACGTCGAACCAGCCAAATGGGTGGCTCGCCTGCGCGAGGTCGGTGCCGACGTGCTGCTGAAGACCGAGATGGTCGCCGGGCACGGAGGTGCTTCTGGCCGCTATGACTCGTGGAAGGAAACGGCGTTCGACTTCGCCTGGATACTCGACGTGCTGGGACGAGCCGACGTCGAGATCGACGCCTGACCGCGGCTGCGGCGTCCCCACGGCATCCCCGAGATCGTCAGAACAACATCACCGAGGCGTCACCCCAGCATTCCTGAGGACGTCACGACGGGCACACCTCGGTGAGACACATGGGTGTCGCAAGAGGGGCTGCGGGGGACGTTTGTCGCGGCAGATAACAATACTGGGACGATTGTCTTCAATGCCCTGTTTTGTTCAAGCGTGTCAGTGGCGCCCAATAGAGTGGAACACATCACAGGCGCACCCCGCCTGTCTGCGGAATCAGAATGGTCTGAGCCGCGGTCGGGTGTGGTTCGTCTGCAGTTCCACGGGGGCACCCACCGACGTGTCCGGCCGGGAACAGCACCAGAATTCGTTTCGGTTCCGCGCAGTTGAACCGATTATTCAAAGGGGAGAAGAATGCGTCTCAAGCATCTGGCCACAGCGATTGTGGCAGTGAGTTCGGTTATTGCGGTCTCAGCATGTTCGGGTGGAGACAGCGCCAGCGGTGAGGGCGAAGGCGGCGAGTCGTACTCGATCGGCATCTCCCAGTTGGTTCAGCACCCGGCGCTCGACGCGGCCAGCGAAGGTTTCAAGAAGTCCTTCGAAGATGCCGATGTCACCGTCGAATGGGACGAACAGAATGCCCAGGGCGAACAGGCCAACGCCACCTCCATCGCGCAGACATTCGCCAACAAGGACCTCGACCTCGCCCTCGCGGTGGCCACCCCCGCGGCACAGGCAGCCGCACAGGCAATCACTGACATTCCTGTACTCTTCACCGCCGTCACCGATGCCGAAGAAGCAGGCCTTGTGGCGTCAAATGATGCGCCTGGGGCCAACGTCACCGGCACTTCCGACCTCAACCCGGTCGCCGATCAGCTCCAGCTCGTCAAGGACCTCAAGCCTGATGCGAAGACCGTCGGCATCGTCTACAGCTCCGGCGAAGTCAACTCGCAGGTGCAGGTGGATCTCGCGAAGAAGGCCGCGAAGGACATGGGCATCGAGATCAAGGAAGCCACGATCGCCAACTCCAGTGAACTGGCGCAGGCAGTGAACTCCCTCGGCAAGGTCGACGCCTACTACGTGCCAACCGACAACAACGTCGTCTCCGCCGTCACCACCATGGTCCAGGCAGCGGAGAAGAACAAGGCCCTCCTCGTCGGTTCGGAAGCAGGCCAGGTCGAACAGGGTGCTGCAATCACCCGTGGCATCGACTACACGAAGCTGGGCGAGCAGACCGGCAAAATGGCGCTGCAGATCCTCCAGGACGGCAAGAAGCCGGCCGATATGCCCGTCGAGACCAGCTCCAACCTTGAGCTCGTCGTCAACCCGAAGGCCGCCAAAGCTCAGGGCGTCGAAATTCCCCAGGACATCATCGACGAAGCCGACAACGTCATCAAATGACTCGCCGGCACAGAATCACCCCGTGAGCACGATGGTCGCCGGCAATCCCGTCGGCGACCACGGGCCCCTTCGACACACCACCACATGATCGGAAACACATGTTCGGAGCACTGGAACTCGGGCTCATCTACGCAGCGATGGCGCTCGGGGTCTATCTGACCTTCAAGGTTCTCAACTTCCCCGACCTCACCGTCGACGGAAGCTTCACCACGGGTGGTGCCACCGCAGCATCCCTGATCATCGCCGGGGTCAACCCCTTCCTGGCGACTGTGGCGGCCATCTTCGCAGGATTCATCGCCGGCTATATCACCGGCCTCCTCCACACCAAGGGCGGCATCGACGGTCTGCTCGCCGGCATCCTGACAATGATCGGACTGTGGTCGATCAACCTGAGGATCATGGGCAAGGCGAACCTCCCGCTCCTGCGAGAAGAGACCGTGTTCACTCCGCTGCGGGAGAACATGTGGCTGGGCACCTGGATCTCAATTGGGGTGCTCCTCGTCTTCACCCTGATTCTGAAATTCGCCATCGACTGGTTCCTCACCACCGACCTGGGACTGGCGATCCAGGCCAACGGCAACAACAGGCAGATGATCCGCAGCCTCGGCGTCAACACCGATAACACGACGATGCTGACCCTGGCCCTGTCCAACGGCTTCGTCGCACTCTGCGGAGCCCTCGTAGCCCAATACCAGGGATTCTCCGATATCAGCATGGGCATCGGCCTCATCCTCGTCGGCCTCGCCTCAGTCATCTTGGGCCAGGCAGTGTTCGGCTCCCGCAACATCTTCATGGCCAGCCTCGGCGCACTCATGGGCTCTGTCATCTACCGCCTCATCATCTTCCTGGCGCTGCGCGCCGGCCTCGACACCAACGACATGAAGCTGACCACCGCGCTGCTCGTCGTGGTCGCACTGCTGCTGCCCAGGTGGGGATTCCTCAAGCGAATACCGTCGCTGAGATCACGCGGCAACCGCGCCTCGGCCAAGGCTGCTGTCGGCACGACGGACGATCCCGCCAACGAGCCGGGCGCCCAGGTCCCCGCGGGCACCACCGACGTTCCGGATGGCACCACCGACGCCCCCGCTAGGGCGTCAACGAGCGCTGCCGGACCGACAGCATCGTCGAAGACGAAGGAAGGCTGAGGCACATGCTCAAGATCGACACAATCTCGAAGACCTTCTTCCCCGGCACCGTCAACGAACGCAAAGCACTGCAGACGCTGTCCCTCGAACTCAAAGAATCCGACTTCGTCACCGTGATCGGATCGAACGGGGCAGGAAAGTCGACCCTGCTCAATACGATCTCGGGCCGACTACCCATCGACTCCGGATCGATCACCATCGATGGTGCCGAGGTCTCCCGGATGCCCGAATACAAACGGGCCAAATACCTGGGCCGGGTGTTCCAGGACCCGATGGCAGGCACCGCTCCTGACCTCACGATCGAACAGAACCTGTCCCTGGCGCTCAAACGCGGCAAGTCACGTGGGCTGGGACGAGGAACCACCTCGGCGCGACGCGATCTGTTCAGAGACGAACTCGCCACCTTGGAACTGGGTCTCGAGAACCGCCTCAAGACCAAGGTCGGACTGCTCTCCGGCGGACAGCGCCAGGCTCTGAGCCTGCTCATGGCAGGATTCACCCAGCCTCGCATCCTGCTCCTCGACGAGCACACAGCGGCTCTCGACCCGCAGCGAGCGGCGCTTGTGACGGACCTGACGAAGAAGATCGTGTCGAATGACGGACTGACCACGCTCATGGTCACGCACAACATGGAACAGGCGATCGCTCTGGGCAACCGACTCATCATGATGCATGAAGGCGAGATCATCTACCAGGCCTCGGCCGAGGAGAAGAAGTCGCTGACGGTGAAGACGCTGTTGGGCGAATTCTCCAAGCTCAAGGGAGCAACACTGGGCGATAGGGCACTGCTCAACTGACCGATTCGCATGGGTCGGCCAAGGCTGTGCCGTCCATGCGATCGAGAGCCGGCGTCTCCGGACAAGACGCCGGCAACTGACAGAATTCCTTTGAGAAGCTCACAGGAAGCTGTTAAGGTCCGAAACTATGGCAAAAATCGGGACTTTCGGGGCAGACCACTGTGCTCGACCCCTTTTTGCGACTCGAACTGCTCCACATCCCACAGCCGGCTTCGCCAATGATTCCTGGGACGGTGCGGCGATCGGGTGGTGCGGTTCAGAGCCTTAGACCACGCTGGCAACTTTCGATCATCCGTTTCTTCGACGATTGAGAAAGGGCCATCGCTGCATGTCCGATGACTCCACACCCAGTTCTGAGAATTTCGGCTCAGGCCAGTCCGGAACCACCTCCCACAACACCACCTCCCACAACACCACCTCCCACAACACCACCGCCCATAACACCACCGGAGTCGACGCCGATGCGGCGGCAACGACCGCGCCGACGCTGGGCTCCGACGGTTCGGGCTCTCTGCGCCCCGAGCGCAGGGCCTCACGCGAAAAGCTGAAGGCTGATGCCAAGCGAGTGAGCCGGGAAACCGGCAAGAGCTTGGGCAAACTCGACTACCGTCGTCCCCGGCATCCCAGCGAGGACGAGCCGAATAACACCCAGTACCCGCACAACACCCACCCGATCCTCGTCCCGGGCATCGCCATTGATGAACAGCGTCGCCGCTATTCCCTGGACAAGATCATCTTCGCCGTCGCCGGTACGCTCACGGTCGCGTTCGTCATCTGGGGCATCGTCAACCCCGACAACGTCTCCACGGTCGCGACCTCCGCCTACAACTGGTCGACGATGAATGTCGGGTGGTTCTTCAACCTCGTCGCCATCATCATCCTTGTGGCCCTGCTCATTCTCGCGTTCTCGCCCTATGGAAAGATTCCCTTGGGCAAGGACGGTGAGAAAGCCGAGTTCAGCACCTTCTCGTGGGTGGCGATGCTCTTCGCCGCCGGCATCGGAATCGGTGTCCTCTTCTTCGGCCCATCGGAGCCGCTGACCTACTTCATCAGCCCCCCGCCGATGACGAACGACCCGGAATCCACCGAGGCTCTCCACGGTGCGATGGCCCAGACCTACTATCATTGGGGCTTCCACGCCTGGGCGATGTACGCCCTGGTCGGCGGTGCCATCGCCTACGCTGCCTACCGTCGCGGGCGTTCGCTGCTGCTGTCCTCGATCTTCCAGACCCTGTTCGGCGAACGCCAGACAGATGGCTTCGCCGGCAAACTCGTCGACATCTTCGCGATCGTTGCGACCCTGTTCGGCACGGCCGCGGCACTGGGCATCGCAGCGATGCAGATCGGCACCGGTGTGAGCATCGTGTCCGGAGCGGGACCGATGACGAACAATATGCTCGTTGTCATCATCTGCGTCCTCACCGTCGGGTTCGTCATCTCCGCGGTCTCCGGTGTCTCAAAGGGCATCCGCTACCTCTCAAGCATCAACATCGTCCTCACCGTGGGAATTGTGGCACTCGTGCTCTTCCTCGGCCCGACCCTGTTCCTGCTCAATCTCCTGCCCTCGGCGCTCATGGAATACCTGGGGACGATGTTCGACATGATGGGCAAGTCCCTGTCCTGGGGTGCCGAGACACAGGAGTTCCAGTCCGTGTGGACGGTCTACTACTGGGCTTGGTGGATCTCCTGGTCGCCGTTCGTCGGTACCTTCATCGCCCGCATCTCCCGCGGACGCAGCATCCGCCAGTTCATCCTCGGCACGATCTTCATCCCCTCGACTCTGCTCTTCGTCGCCTACGGAATCATGGGTGGAACGTCGATCTGGATGTACCGCGAGGGAGCTGCCGGGTTCACCGACAGCATGGCGGCTCCCGAGGTGTTCTTCGCCCTCATCGACAATCTGCCCTTCGTCGAATGGCTGCCGTTCGTCGCGATCGTCGTCCTCGCGATCTTCTTCATCACCTCCGCCGACTCGGCGTCCGTGGTCATGGGAATGCTCACCAGTCGCGGCGATCAGGAACCGAAGAAGTGGGTCGTCGTGTTCTGGGGCCTCGTCATGTCCGGGATCGCGGTGGTCATGCTGCTGCTCGGCAATGCCAGTGCATTGCAAGGGCTGCAGCAGCTTGTCATCGTCACGGCCGTGCCGTTTGCGATCATCATGCTCTTCATCATCGTCGCGTGGTTCAAGGAGCTGCGCACCGATCCGCTGGCGCTGCGGCGCAAGTACGCGCAGAATGCCGTGGAAAATGCTGTGGTCTCCGGCGCCGACCGCTTTGGTGACGACTTCGCCTTCCAGGTCGTACAGACCGAACCGGGCGACGGCGCCAACGGCGGTATCGACTCCGAACACGGGGACTATACCGACTGGTACCAGCGCACCGATGAGGACGGCGAACCGGTCGGCTTCGACTACGAGACCGGTGAGTGGGCCGATGGGTGGACCCCTGAGGATGGAGACCCGGAGACCGAAGCCGCCGCGGCGGACTCAGAGGTCGAGGGCCAGCCGGAATCCAGTGTGTCCAAGTGAAGTGTCCGGTGTCGCGGCTGTTCGGGCCGAGGTGCGATACCTCCGGCAATACGAGTCGTGACACATGTATGAGCCGCCGCGCAGGATACCGCGACGGTCGTGGGCACTGAAGCCGCCGCTCGTCCACTCCCACACGTTGCCGGTCGTATTGTGCAGACCGTACCCGTTGGGGGGAAACGAGTCGGCGGGGACGGTGCCCACCGGCTTTGTCGGTCCGTTGGGGAAGGCACCCGTGAAGGTGTTCATTCGGGCTTCGCCGTTCGGCTCACGCACCGAGCTCCACGGGTAGGGCTGCTGCTCGAGGCCACCGCGGGAGGCGAACTCCCACTCGGTCTCGGTCGGCAGTCGGGCACCGACCCACTGCGCGTACGCCTCGGCATCGGTGCGGGAGACGTGGGTGACCGGATGCGTGGCCCACTGTTCGAGAGCCGTCCCGGACACGCCCGTCGTCCCTGGCGCTCCGGTCGAGCCGAGTCCGGCGGGCTGGAACCAGGTGGCGCCGGTGACCTGGCGCCACCAGGGAGTAGCCTGCACAGCAGGGGAGGTCTGACGCAGACCTTCGGCCAACTGGCCAGTGAAGACCAAGGAGTCCCCATGAGTATCGGCATCAGTGCGATGGCCTGTCGCCGCAACGAACGCGGCGAACTCCGCGACGGTCACTGTCGTGGCACCGATCGCGAAGCCGTCGACGCCGACCTCACGGACCGGCCCTTCTCCATCCTCGGGATAGGCCAGCTGATCCTCGCTTCCCATAAGGAACGTGCCGCCGTGCAGACCGATCATCGCCAGGTCTTGCGGGGCCAGAGCAGCGAGCTCGGTCAGCAGCTGCCGATCGGGAGCGGGCACGGTGGTCGATTCCCGGCCCGGCATTCGCACCTCGGCGGGGGATTCTTCTTCCGCAACATCCACCTCGGCGGGCCGCGGGTCGCTCTGGCTCGCTCCGACGGGCGAGTTCCGTGCCGGGCCGCAGCATGAGGCCAATGTCGCCACCTTCAATCCACATCTGAGAATCAGTTCACAAGAATCTACACACCTGCGCAGGTCTTCAACGCAGCTGACTTCGCAGATCATGCTTTCACAAGCAGACCATACGTTTCTGAGAAAGGACGTGACCAGCATATGCAACCGCCGAACATCGTAGTGATCCAGGCCGACCAGATGGCCGCACAGGCGCTGGGGGCCTACGGAGACACCGCCGCACTCACCCCGAACATGGACTCCCTGGCCGCGGACGGAGCGGTCTTCGATCGCGCCTACTGCAACACCCCGCTGTGCTCACCGTCGCGGGCATCGATGATGACCGGGCGGATGCCCTCCGACATCGACTGCCTCGACAACGGCGATGACTTCGCCGCCTCGGTGCCGACCTTCGCTCACCGTCTGCGCAAGCTCGGCTACCACACCGCGCTCATCGGACGGATGCATTTCATCGGCCCCGATCAGCATCACGGCTTCGAAGAGCGCCTGACCACCGACGTCTACCCGGCCGACCTCGACATGGTCCCCGACTGGCAGCGTCCCCTCGATCAGAAACTCCAGTGGTACCACGAGGCTGATCCCGTCTTCACGGCCGGTGCCGCGAAGGCGAACGTCCAGCAGGACTTCGACGATGAGGTGATCTTTCGGACCCTGCGTCACCTCAACTCACGGGTGCGCGCCAACCAAGCTGCCGGTGTGAACCAGCCGTTCCTCATGGTCACCTCGTTCATCCACCCGCACGACCCGTACGAGCCGCCGCGGGAGAACTGGGATAGGTTCGCCGAGGTGGACATCCCGGACCCAGCCCACCCCGAGGTGCCCGACATCGCCGAGGATCCGCACAGCCACCGTCTGCGCACGATGAGCGGGCTCGATAAGCGGGAACCGGGAACCGAGGACATCCGTCGGGCGCGCCGGGCCTACTATGCGGCTGTGAGCTATATCGACGACCACATCGGCAAGGTTCGCCAGCGTCTGCGCGAACTCGACCTTGCCGACAACACGGTTATCATCGTCACCAGCGACCACGGAGACATGCTGGGGGAGAAGGGACTGTGGTACAAGATGTCGCCGTACGAGCAGTCCTCCCGTGTCCCGATCATCATCAACGGCCCCGCCGAGGCGGTCACGCCGGGTCGGTACGCCAACCCCGTCAGCCTCGTCGACCTGATGCCGACCCTGCTGGAGCTGGCAGGATTCTCGGACCCTGATGCGACCGGTCTCTCCCTGTTCGAGTCCGCTCGGCGGGAAGCCGCGGGAGAGAAAGAGCCTGCCGATCGTGATGTCATCATCGAGTACTTCGCCGAAGGCACGTACCGACCCCAGGTCACGCTCATCCGCGGACAGTACAAGCTGACGATCTGCCCAGGAGATCCGGAGCTGCTCTTCGACCTCGAATCAGATCCGGACGAGCTGGTCAACCGTGCCGGTGACGCCGCATATGCGGAGCTCGTGGCCACGATGCGAGCCGAGCTCGACTCGCGTTACGATCTCGACCATCTTGAGGAGCACGTGCTGGGCAGCCAGTCGAGCCGCCAGCTCGTCGCCGATGCGCTCAAGGTCGGCACCATCCGGCACTGGGACTTTGATCCGGAACCAGAGAACGGCTACGTCCGCGGAGACTTCTGGGCTGCGTTCAGGTTCGGGAAGATCCCCGACACCACTGCCTGAGCGGGGGCACCCCGTTGCGCGCACGCCCGCGCCTGAGCCGACGTCCGCGCTCGCGCTGAACCCACCCGTCGGGAGCCGACCCCAGCGTCCAAGGACGATGCTGTGCGGCCTGCTCCCGACAGTGCGGTCTGCTTTCGACGACATCGGACGCGGGTGGCTCGCCTCGGCGGGGATAATTCTCCCGGCATTGGGCGAGTTGTCGGCTGTACTCTCAGGCTCGGGTGGGAGGATCTTGGGTAGGAGGGATGTCATGACCGAATTTGACTGGACATCTGAAGTACCGCTTGCCGCCGAGACAACATTCCTGTGGCATGCACAACCCGGAGCCCTGACGCGACTGTCGCCGCATTGGGCCCAGGAGATAGTTGCAGAGAGCTACCCTCCACTATCACCTGGATCAGTAGCCAAGATGAAAACGAGTCTGCCCGGCAGCTACGGTCTCGTCCGGCGACCATTCAGCTCGGTGCATTCCGAAGGACCCTCCCGGTTCTCGTTCGTCGATGAACTCAAGAAGGGCCCACTGAGCCAGTGGAAGCACACGCACGAGTTCTCCTCGGTCGCCGGAGGGACGAAGATCGACGATCACATCGAGTTCTCGATGGCTCCGGCGGGCTTTGATTCGATCGATCGCAGCCTCATTCACAACCTCGAGGCCACCTTCGAAGCCAGACGCCAGCGCATGCTCATGGACATTGAGTTCCTCGAACACATGAACGCACCGCTGATGACCAGGAAGAAGGGGAAGCGAATCCTCATCGCCGGAGCCAGCGGACTGATCGGGCAGCAGGTCGCCGCCCTGTTCTCGACCGCAGGTCACTTCGTGCGAGTGCTCGTGAGACGCACACCGAAGCTGCCCTACGAAGTGCACTGGAACCCAGACCTGGGAATCATCAACCCACGTGACCTTGCCTGGGCGGACGCGGTCGTCCACCTCGGCGGCAAATCCATCGCCACGAGATTCACGAAGAAGGCGAAGGAGGAGATCCGGTCTTCCCGGATCAATTCGACTTCGCTGCTCGCGGAGACGATGTGCGGCCTCCCCGAGGCGAAGCGCCCGGAGGTCTTCGTGTGCGCCTCTGCGGTGGGAATCTACGGCTCGGAGGCCGAGGTGCCAGTGGACGAATCCGCACCCGCCGGCGACGGTTTCCTGGCCGAGGTGTGCCAAGAGTGGGAAGACGCTGCAGCCCGTGTCGAGGACGCCGGTATTCGTCGGGTCTCGATCCGCACCGGAGTCGTGCTGACCTCTCTGGGCGGATTCCTCAAACTCCAGGCGCCTCTCTTCCTGGCCGGTGCAGGGGGCCGACTGGGAAGCGGCGAGCAGGGTTTGGCCTGGGTCTCTCTCGACGATGTGGCCAGAGCATATGTGCACGCGGTGCTCACCGACTACGTTCGCGGGCCCGTGAATGCGGTGGCTCCGGATATGGTCTCGCAGGCCGAGTTCGCCGAGGCGCTCGCCGCTCACCTGCATCGCCCGGCCCGAGTTCCGACGCCAGGCTTCGTCACCGAACTGGTGCTCGGACGCGACGGAGCCAAGGAGCTGGCTCTGGCCGATCAGAAGGTGCTTCCGGAGAAGCTGGAAGAGACCGGCTACCAGTTCGCCCACCCCACACTGACCGCCTGCCTCGAAGAGGAACTCGGCGGCGGAGCGTGACGTGGGTGAATGGGCTCAGATGGGATCTGAGCTCAGAACCGCTTCGAGGCGATCTGCGCGCCGGCGGTCAGTGACTGCAGCTTCGCGACGGCGATCTCCGGGTGGACGCGTCCACCCAGACCACAGTCGGTCGAAGCGACAACATTGTCGGGACCGACGAGCTTCGCGAAGCGCTCGATGCGATCGGCAACGAGCTCGGGATGCTCAACGACATTCGTGGAGTGAGAGACGATGCCCGGGATGATGTACTTGCCCGCAGGCAGCTTTGTGTCCTCCCAGATCCGCCATTCATGTTCGTGGCGGACGTTGGCGGCCTCGAAGGTGATGCCGGCAGCATTGAGAGTGAGCACCTGATCGACGATCTCTTTGAACGGCAGGTCTGTCACATGTGGTCCGTGCCAGGAGCCCCAGCAGGTGTGGACGCGAACCTGCGCCGGGTCGATGCCGCGCAGGGCGTGGTTGAGTGCATCGATGCGGACCTGGATGAATGAGCGGTAGTCGGCGAAGGACGGTTCCGGGTTGATCTGGTCGAAGTTCTCGGCCAGGGAAGGATCGTCGATCTGGACGGTCAGACCGGCCTTCGTGATGGCGAGGTATTCCTCGCGCAGCACATCGGCCCAGGCCCAGATGAACTCCTCATCGCTTGTGTAGTACTCATTGGCGATGCGGGAGGCCGAGCCGGGCGACAGTGCGTTGATGTACCCGTCGCGCTCGCCGTAGCCGGCGGCCGCGAGACCGGACTTGAGATTGGCGATGTCGCTGGCGACCTGGGCCTGGCCCACGTAGCTGATGGCGCTCGTGGCCTTGGGGAACTGAGGCTGGTCACCGGTGTCCGTGCCGGCATTGGCATCGCCGTAGACGCCGGGAAAGAGGTTGCGGTCGCGGCGGTCGCCGAAGCTGGTCAGGACCGTGTTGCCGGGTTCTGAGCGGACCGCCGGGGCATCCCACTTGTCGACGTCGTCGAGTTCGAGCCCACCGGTGCGGGCGAAAGAGTAGTGCCACCAGGCGCCGTAGTCGAAGTCCGCGGCCATCGAGTGGCCGTACTCCCCGTCATTGGGGATTGAGATGCCCAGATCCTTCTGGCGCTTGACGAGGTCGGTGACGCTGGCGGCGAGGAGTTCGTCGAACTCCTGCGTCTGCTCGTCCGAGACCTCTTCGCCGGCGAGGCGAGCGGTGTTCTGAGTCTGTTTGACCTTGTTGGCCGTGATGAGCTCGGGGGTGCGGGGTAATGATCCTGCGTGTGAGGTGCGGATCGTGGCCATAGGTGACTCCTCTGGTTGTTGCGCCGAATTGTTCTCCTCAGGCAATCACATCAGCGGGCCCGCCCGCGAGAGGATTGTCATGGTGGGACATGTGCAGCCGTTTTCACCTGATGAAAAGAATGCGGTCCTCGCCCTCACACACCTACAGTGATGATATGAGTCAGCAGGCTGGGCCAGGAGGTGCCCCGTACTCGCCGAACTGGTCCGGCGAATCGTCTGCGTGGGCGCCTCCGGTCTCTGTGCCGACACCGGTTGGACCCGGGTGGAGGGCTGGACCCGGGTGGACGGCGCGAATCCTGTTCTGGTCCGCTCTGGCCATCGGCTCCTTGCCGGAACTGGTGATTATGCCGATGCTGATCGACGGGGTGTCACCCGAACTCTTCACCCTGTATCCAATCATGAGGGTCGTGGTTGCGTTCCTCGAACTCATCCTCGGCATCGTCGCGCTGCTCATCGTGAAAGCCAGTCCGATGCCGATGCGACTGTTCGGGATGGGACTGTTCCTCTGCATCAGCATCTACGCATTCGCCCTGCCGCACCTGATGCCGGTCATCGTGAATCGTGTTATCGGCAGCGTCGGCAGCTATGACCTGGCCATAACCATCCAGAGCATCATCTGGACCTTCCACGGCGGCCTCGTGCTGGCCGGAGTGCTCATAGCCTGGAACCTCGCGTGCAACAGAGCCGGGTGGACCCACCTGGTCGCCGCCGGCTATGCGATGCTCACAGGACTCGTCGTGGCCTTCGTCGAATGGGCATTGAACTCGCTCGGTTCCTCATTCACAACGTCGCTGGTCCTCACACAGCTTGTATTGCTGGGAGTGACCTTCGGCGGCCTTGGCCTTCTGCACCTGCTCGGCAGACTATCGAGTGTGGGCCACCAACGCCGAAGGGGCCGCCGGCCTTCGAACGAGCCGTGGACAACCGGCTGATCCGAGGGCTGGTGGCCCCTTCGTTGCTGTGAAACGCTCAGCCGAAGTGCTTCGGCAGCGTCCCCTCATGGGTTTCGCGCAGCTCGTCCAGACCGATCGTGAAGTGATCGACGACCTCGAGGACCGGAGCCTCATCGCCGGTGTCGGTCATGCCGATGCGGATGAACGGGAAGTGCCTGGCGGTGCACATGTCCTTGAATCGGACCTCTTCGGACCTGGGCACGGCCACGATCGTACGGGCCGTGGATTCGGAGAACAGTGCGGTGAACACATCGATGTCGTCGCGTTCGCAGACCTCGTCGAGCCAGATGCGGGCCCCGGTGCCGAAGCGCAGGCAGGATTCGATCAGCGCCTGGGACAGACCGCCCTCGGACAAGTCGTGCGCGGCATCGATCATGCCGTCTCGCGAGGAGTTGATGAGGATCTCACCCAGTTCCTTCTCCGTGCCCGGCTTGTACTGCGGTGGCACTCCGCCGAGGTGGCCGGCAGTCACATCGGCCCACGCCGAACCGTCGAGTTCGGCTGCGGTCGTGCCGAGCAGGTAGATGGTCTGGCCCGGTTCCTTCCAGCCGCTCGGGGTGGCCCTGGTGACGTCATCGAAGACGCCGAGGACACCGACGACCGGGGTCGGGTGGATGGCCACGCCACCGGTCTGGTTGTACAGGGAGACGTTGCCGCCGGTGACGGGAATGCCCATGTCCTGGCACGCCTCGGCGAGGCCCTCGACGGCAGCCGCGAACTGCCACATGATCTCCGGGTCCTCTGGGGAGCCGAAGTTGAGGCAGTCGGTGACTGCGCGGGGGATGGCCCCGGCAGTGGTGACGTTGCGGTAGGCCTCGGCCAGCGCCAGTTGTGCGCCACGGGCCGGGTCGAGGTAGCAGTAGCGACCGTTGGCGTCGGTGGCGATGGCGACGCCGAGCCCGGACTCCTCGTCGACGCGGATGACTCCGGCATCGTCGGGGAACGCCTGGGCGGTGTTGCCCTGCACGTACTTGTCGTACTGCGAGGTGATCCAGTCCTTCGAGGCCAGATTCGGTGCACCGGCGAGCTGCAGCATGGTTGCGCGCAGCGCCTCGTCACCGTCGGGCTTGACCAGGCCAGCGGCTTCCACGGTGTTCGCTGCCACCTCGGCGGTCCAGGAAGGTTCGGTCATCGGACGTTCATAGACGGGGCCGTCGTGGGCGACAGAGCGAGGCGGCACATCGACGATGACGTCGCCGTGCCATTCGATGATGAGGCGTTCGGAGTCGGTGACCTCGCCGAGCACGGATGTCTCGACGTCCCATTTGCCCACAATCGCCAGGAAATCATCCAGGCGTTCAGGCGTGACGACGGCCATCATCCGCTCCTGCGACTCCGACATGAGGATCTCCTCAGGGGTCAGAGTCTCATCGCGCAGCAGCACGTCGTCGAGGGCGATGTGCATGCCACCGTCACCGTTCGAGGCCAGTTCCGAGGTGGCGCAGCTGATGCCGGCGGCTCCGAGGTCCTGGATACCTTCGACCACGCCTGCGTGGAAGAGTTCAAGGCAGCATTCGATGAGGACCTTCTCCGCGAAGGGGTCGCCCACCTGGACGGCCGGGCGCTTCGACGGCTTCGTATCGTCGAAGGATTCCGAGGCGAGGATCGAGGCCCCGCCGATCCCGTCGCCACCGGTGCGGGCGCCGAAGAGGATGACCTTGTTGCCCTTGCCGGACGCATTGGCCAGACGAATGTCCTCGTGCCGCATGACGCCGACAGCGAGGGCGTTGACCAGGGGGTTTCCCTGGTACACGGAGTCGAAGACGGTCTCTCCGCCGATATTGGGCAGGCCGAGTGAGTTGCCGTAGTTGCTGATTCCGGAGACGACTCCGTGGAGCACACGTGAGGTGTCGGGGTGGTCGATGGCACCGAAGCGCAGCTGATCCATCACGGCCACGGGGCGGGCGCCCATCGAGATGATGTCGCGCACGATTCCGCCCACACCGGTGGCTGCACCCTGGTGGGGTTCGACGTAGCTGGGGTGATTGTGGGACTCGACCTTGAAGGTCACAGCCCATCCGTGGCCGATGTCGACGACGCCGGCGTTCTCACCGATGCCCACGAGCAGGTGCTTCTTCATGTCTTCGGTGACCCGGTCACCGAACTTCGACAGGTGGACCTTCGATGACTTGTAGGAGCAGTGTTCTGACCACATGACCGAATACATCGCCAACTCCGCCGAGGTGGGGCGACGTCCCAAGATCTCGCGGATCTGCGCGTATTCGTCGGCCTTGAGGCCGAGGTCGGCATAGGGCTGATCGACGTCGGGATTCGCAGCGGCGAACTCGACGGTCTCCTTGACTTGTCTGGAAGTGGCCTGAGCGGGATCGCTCTGCTGGGATTCGACCTGCGTGGAATTCGCAGAGTTGAGGTTACTCGACATGTCCTCTTAACGGCCCTTTCATACGACACGGCATCACAGTCAATCTTAGCCGTGCTGTGGGTGAGGAGCGGAAGCCGGTCTCATAGGCGGCCGGAACCGCCGATTTCATCGGGCATATTCGGCAATTAGAATATGTGCCATGGCAACTCCCAAGATCGTCTTGTTCTACGTATTCACCCCCTTGGCAGATCCCGAGGCGGTCAAACTGTGGCAGCACACGCTGGCCGACAGCCTCGGGCTCACGGGGCGCGTGATCGTGTCGAAGGACGGCATCAACGCCACCATCGGCGGTGACATCTTCGACGTCAAACAGTATGTGCGGGCGACGCGATCCTACGAGCCATTCAGGAAGGCCGACATCAAATGGTCAAATGGCGAAGGTGACGATTTCCCACGGCTGAGCGTCAAGGTCCGGCCCGAGCTCGTGACCTTCGGCACCGACGATGAGATCACGGTGACCGAGACCGGAGTCGAAGGCGGCGGTGAGCACCTCAAGCCCGGAGCCCTGCACAAACTCCTCGACGAACGCGGCGATGACGTCGTCTTCTTCGACGGACGCAATGCGATGGAGGCCCAGATCGGAAAGTTCCGTGATGCGATCGTGCCCGAAACGGACACCACCAAGGACTTCCTCGCCGAGATCGAATCGGGGAAGTACGACGATCTCAAGGGCAAACCGGTCGTGACCTACTGCACCGGCGGCATCCGCTGCGAGGTCCTGTCCGTGCTGATGAAGAACCGTGGCTTCGAAGAGGTCTACCAGCTTGACGGCGGAATCGTCCGCTACGGCGAGACCTTCGGCAACACGGGGTACTGGGATGGTTCCCTCTATGTCTTCGACAAACGCATGCACGTGGAGTTCGGCGATGGAGCCGAATCGATCGGTCACTGCGTCTCGTGCGAGAAGGCGACCCCGAACTTCGTCAACTGCGCCAACCTGGACTGCCGACTGCAGTATCTGCGCTGTGAGGACTGCACGGAGAAGAATCGTCAGCCCTACTGCCCCGATTGTGTGCACGCAGGGATCCCCGCCGAGGCAGCCGCCGGCTGACCTGCGTCGTGCAGTGAGTGGCTCAGCTGGGCCGTCCGGTCGGCCGGGCGGGGAATCTGGCTGCTCGGATCGTCAGCGCAGGAGACTCTTCGTCGCCGCCCTGATATCTGTCCATTTGAACTCGAACCCTGCTTGTTCCAGGCGCTTGGGCAGCACCCACCTGCTCTTGAGCACCAGCTCCGACTCCTGCCGGAGGACGAACATCCCGATCTCCAGCAGCCAACGTGGTGCCGGAATACCGATCGGCATCCGTACGCCACGTCGCAGGGACGCCATCAGTCTGGTGTTGTCCGAGACGCCGGGGCTCGAGACGTTGATGGGTCCGGTCATCTCCTCATGCGCATCGATGAATCGGATCGCACGCACAACATCGTCGATATGGACCCAGCTGAACCGCTGCCTGCCATGACTGAGTCGATGCCCGTGCCAGACACGGGGGCCTGAAGCATCGGGCCCGATTCCGCGGTACCGAGTGTGGCCGAACCACCGCCCCTCCAGCTGAGGTCCGCCGGCCCCGAACCTGGCTGCGGTCGCGAGCATGTTCAGCGCGGCACCATCCCCGAGCACGATCGCCAAACGCATCGCCACTCGTCTGGTCTTGGGCAGATCGCCACGGAAGAACTCCCGTTCCCAGCCCTTGGCCACGTCAACGGAGAAGCCCTCGCCGAGGTCTCCATCGTCCTCGGTCTGCGGCCGGTCCATGGCATAGCGGTAGACGGTGGCCGTGCTCGAGTTGATCCACAAACGCGGAGGCGCCGAGGCGGCCCTGACCGCATCGTTCAATGTCCGAGTCGTCGTGACTCGGGAGTCCCAGACGTCCTGCCGGTTGCGATCGTTGTATCGGCACCCCACGCTGCGGCCAGCGAGGTTGATGAGCAGATCGGCGCCATCGACTACGGCAGCGATCCCTTCGAGATCGTCCCAGGAGACATGTGAGCCCGAGGAGGAGGCCCGGCCAATGGTGCGCACCCGGTAACCCCACGACTGGAGAGGAGCGAGGAGTGATCCGCCGATGAAACCGGAGGCTCCGGCGATGACAGCCATCGGCGACGAGTCGTCGTCGGGCTGAGGAGACCAATTTTCTGCAGTCATGAAGCGACGGTAACACCTGCAAAACCGCGCACTGGCGGGGATCTGCATACTCCCAACTCACTCAGTCGCGCCAGGTGTGGTGGGCGTCACCGTGCGAGATCGGATTTCGAGTTGCGTGGCAGTCCTGGCCTGGTCTAGAGTTGTATCTCGTTGCCCCGCAGAAAACGAGTTCTTCTCGAACAGTTTTCACCGGGTGTGACCAGCACAAACACAGTTTGGTTGGGTCACACGAGAATGTGGGTAGCAGCAACATAATTGAAACTGACACCCCTGGTGTACGGGCCTTGCCTTCGTGGTGGGTTCGGTGACGGGTGAGTGTGTGTGGTTTGAGAATCCAATAGCGTATTTGTTTGAACAGATAGTGATGCCAGAAACATTTTTTCTGGTAAGACAATCACATGTCCAGACACCAGTGTTCGTTCCCCTCGCCGGGAATGGGCACTTTGTTGTGTGTGGGTATGAAATTTTTAGGTCAACTGCGATCACCCCGTGATCGTTGCTTGACTGTCTTGCCGGGGTTATAAACGCAACATAATTTTTTTATGGAGAGTTTGATCCTGGCTCAGGACGAACGCTGGCTGCGTGCTTAACACATGCAAGTCGAACGCTGAAGCCCCAGCTTGCTGGGGTGGATGAGTGGCGAACGGGTGAGTAACACGTGAGTAACCTGCCCCCGACTTCGGGATAAGCCCGGGAAACTGGGTCTAATACCGAATATGACTCCGACTCGCATGAGTTGGAGTGGAAAGTTTTTTCGGTTGGGGATGGGCTCGCGGCCTATCAGTTTGTTGGTGAGGTAATGGCTCACCAAGACGACGACGGGTAGCCGGCCTGAGAGGGCGACCGGCCACACTGGGACTGAGACACGGCCCAGACTCCTACGGGAGGCAGCAGTGGGGAATATTGCACAATGGGGGAAACCCTGATGCAGCGACGCAGCGTGCGGGATGACGGCCTTCGGGTTGTAAACCGCTTTCAGCAGGGAAGAAGCCACCTTCGGGTGGTGACGGTACCTGCAGAAGAAGTACCGGCTAACTACGTGCCAGCAGCCGCGGTAATACGTAGGGTACAAGCGTTGTCCGGAATTATTGGGCGTAAAGAGCTCGTAGGTGGTTGGTCACGTCTGCTGTGGAAACGCAACGCTTAACGTTGCGCGTGCAGTGGGTACGGGCTGACTAGAGTGCAGTAGGGGAGTCTGGAATTCCTGGTGTAGCGGTGAAATGCGCAGATATCAGGAGGAACACCGGTGGCGAAGGCGGGACTCTGGGCTGTAACTGACACTGAGGAGCGAAAGCATGGGGAGCGAACAGGATTAGATACCCTGGTAGTCCATGCCGTAAACGTTGGGCACTAGGTGTGGGGGACATTCCACGTTCTCCGCGCCGTAGCTAACGCATTAAGTGCCCCGCCTGGGGAGTACGGTCGCAAGGCTAAAACTCAAAGGAATTGACGGGGGCCCGCACAAGCGGCGGAGCATGCGGATTAATTCGATGCAACGCGAAGAACCTTACCAAGGCTTGACATACACCAGACCGGCCTGGAAACAGGTTTTCCTCTTTGAGGTTGGTGTACAGGTGGTGCATGGTTGTCGTCAGCTCGTGTCGTGAGATGTTGGGTTAAGTCCCGCAACGAGCGCAACCCTCGTTCTATGTTGCCAGCACGTAATGGTGGGAACTCATAGGAGACTGCCGGGGTCAACTCGGAGGAAGGTGGGGATGACGTCAAATCATCATGCCCTTTATGTCTTGGGCTTCACGCATGCTACAATGGCTGGTACAGAGAGATGCGAGACCGCGAGGTTTTAGCGAATCCCTTAAAGCCAGTCTCAGTTCGGATCGTAGTCTGCAATTCGACTACGTGAAGTCGGAGTCGCTAGTAATCGCAGATCAGCAACGCTGCGGTGAATACGTTCCCGGGCCTTGTACACACCGCCCGTCAAGTCACGAAAGTCGGTAACACCCGAAGCCGGTGGCCCAACCCTTGTGGAGGGGGCCGTCTAAGGTGGGACTGGCAATTGGGACTAAGTCGTAACAAGGTAGCCGTACCGGAAGGTGCGGCTGGATCACCTCCTTTCTAAGGAGCACACATAAGAACCCCGACAACAGACACCGATTGTGTGTCTGGTTGGGCAGCTCAAGGGTGGAACATTGCTATTTTCGCTCATCCGACCTGCGTGGTCACGGTATGTTCCGTGTTCGCGGGGGTTGTGTGGTGGGCTAGAACAAGTACGTTATTGGGTCCTGGAATCACAGGCCCCACAACGATGCGCACTCTTTTGAGGGTGTGGTGGTTGTGGTGTGGTGGTTTCAATCTAACGGACCGACCCAGGTCATGGTCATACTGCTGTAGCAGTGTGGGTGTGGGTGGTGTTTGGTAGTGGTTTGAGAATCGTATAGTGGACGCGAGCATCAACAACACACTTGTGTGTGTTGTTTATGTAATGTGATTTTTCTTGTGAAATCCGAAAGTGTTTTTTTCGCGCACACAATTATCGACTGACTTCATTGTGGTTGGTATGAGTG
Source organism: Brevibacterium sp. CBA3109 (assembly GCF_040256645.1). Taxonomy (NCBI): domain Bacteria; kingdom Bacillati; phylum Actinomycetota; class Actinomycetes; order Micrococcales; family Brevibacteriaceae; genus Brevibacterium; species Brevibacterium koreense. The sequence continues at coordinate 553,963 of NZ_CP158281.1, forward strand.
TGTAAGAGCGCATGGTGGATGCCTTGGCATCAGGAGCCGATGAAGGACGTGGAAATCTGCGATAAGCCTCGGGGAGCCGATAAACGGGCTGTGATCCGAGGGTGTCCGAATGGGGAAACCCCGCCACATGAGAGTGTGGTGACCCGCATCTGAATATATAGGGTGTGTGGGGGGAACGCGGGGAAGTGAAACATCTCAGTACCCGTAGGAAGAGAAAATAAAATATGATTCCGGGAGTAGTGGCGAGCGAAACTGGAAGAGCCTAAACCTTGTCAGTGTCAAACGTGCTGGTGTTGCTGGCTTGGTGTTGTGGGGTATGCGTGTTCGGTCCAGCATGACCGGAACGTTGATGTGTGCTGCGTGTAGTCGAAGCTGGTGGGAAACAGTACCGGAGTGGGTGAGAGTCCCGTAGACGAAACATGTGGCCCCAACGTTGTGCATATACCCGAGTAGCACGGTACTCGTGGAATGTCGTGTGAATCTGCCAGGACCACCTGGTAAGGCTAAATACTTCCTGATGACCGATAGCGGATAGTACCGTGAGGGAATGGTGAAAAGTACCCCGGGAGGGGAGTGAAATAGTACCTGAAACCATGTGCTTACAATCCGTCAGAGCCTCCTTGTTGGGGTGATGGCGTGCCTTTTGAAGAATGAGCCTGCGAGTTAGCGGTGCGTGGCGAGGTTAACCCGTTGTGGGGTAGTCGTAGCGAAAGCGAGTCCGAATAGGGCGTTTCAGTCGCGTGTCCTAGACCCGAAGCGGAGTGATCTAGCCATGGGCAGGGTGAAGCGTGTGTAAGAGCGCGTGGAGGCCCGCACCCACTTCAGTTGAAAATGGAGGGGATGACCTGTGGTTAGGGGTGAAAGGCCAATCAAACTCTGTGATAGCTGGTTCTCCCCGAAATGCATTTAGGTGCAGCGTTGCGTGGTTCTTGCCGGAGGTAGAGCTACTGGATGGCTGATGGGCCCCACCGGGTTACTGACGTCAACTAAACTCCGAATGCCGGTAAGGTTCAGCGTGGCAGTGAGACAGTGGGGGATAAGCTTCATTGTCGAGAGGGAAACAGCCCAGACCATCAACTAAGGCCCCTAAGCGTGTGCTAAGTGGGAAAGGATGTTCAGTTGCGAAGACAACCAGGAGGTTGGCTTAGAAGCAGCCATCCTTAAAAGAGTGCGTAATAGCTCACTGGTCAAGTGATTGAGCGCCGATAATGTAGCGGGGCTAAGTACACCGCCGAAGTTGTGGCAGCATCCCAATAAGCCGTAATGGTGGGGTGTTGGGTAGGGGAGCGTCGTGCTGGCAGTGAAGTCGCCGTGTGAACGAGTGGTGGAGCCGGTACGAGTGAGAATGCAGGCATGAGTAGCGAAAGACGGGTGAGAAACCCGTCCACCGGATGACCAAGGGTTCCAGGGCTAGGCTAATCCGCCCTGGGTAAGTCGGGACCTAAGGCGAGGCCGACAGGCGTAGTCGATGGACAACCAGTCGATATTCTGGTACCGACGCATAACCGTCAATACCAAAACACGTGATACTAACCATGTCACATGCCCGTGATGTCTTCGGATGTCTGGTTGGTGTGTGGTGTGGGACCTGAGTGTGGAGTCGGTAAGCGCGAGGTGTGACGCAGGAAGGTAGCCAGGCCACGCGATGGTAGTCGTGGTCTAAGGTCGTAGCACGTGGGGGTAGGTAAATCCGTCCCCACATTGAGTGTGAGAGCTGATGGGCGCCCCATTTTGGTGGGGTGATCTGGTGATCCTATGCTGCCGAGAAAAGCATCGGCGTGAGGTTGTGTGTTGCCCGTACCCTATAACCGACACAGGTGGTCAGGTAGAGAATACTAAGGTGATCGAGAGAATCGTGGTTAAGGAACTCGGCAAAATGCCCCCGTAACTTCGGGAGAAGGGGGACCATCCCGGTGAAGCCAACTTGCTTGGTGATGTGCTGGTGGTGGTCGCAGAGGCCAGAGAGAAGCGACTGTTTATTAAAAACACAGGTCCGTGCGAAGATGTAAGTCGATGTATACGGACTGACGCCTGCCCGGTGCTGGAAGGTTAAGAGGACTCGTTAACCCCTTGAGGGGGGTGAAGCGGAGAATTTAAGCCCCAGTAAACGGCGGTGGTAACTATAACCATCCTAAGGTAGCGAAATTCCTTGTCGGGTAAGTTCCGACCTGCACGAATGGCGTAACGACTTCTCTGCTGTCTCAACCACGAACTCGGCGAAATTGCATTACGAGTAAAGATGCTCGTTACGCGCAGCAGGACGGAAAGACCCCGAGACCTTCACTATAGTTTGGTATTGGGATTCGGTGTGGTTTGTGTAGGATAGGTGGGAGACTGTGAGACCTTCACGCTAGTGGGGGTGGAGTCGTCAAGTGAAATACCACTCTGACTATACTGGATTTCTTAACTTCGGACCCTGATCGGGTTCAGGGACAGTGCCTGATGGGTAGTTTAACTGGGGCGGTTGCCTCCTAAAGAGTAACGGAGGCGCCCAAAGGTTCCCTCAGCCTGGTTGGCAATCAGGTGTCGAGTGTAAGTGCACAAGGGAGCTTGACTGTGAGACGGACGTGTCGAGCAGGAGCGAAAGCTGGGACTAGTGACCCGGCCATGGCTTGTGGAAGCGTGGTCGCTCAACGGATAAAAGGTACCTCGGGGATAACAGGCTGATCTTGCCCAAGAGTCCATATCGACGGCATGGTTTGGCACCTCGATGTCGGCTCGTCGCATCCTGGGGCTGTAGTCGGTCCCAAGGGTTGGGCTGTTCGCCCATTAAAGCGGTACGCGAGCTGGGTTTAGAACGTCGTGAGACAGTTCGGTCCCTATCCGCTGCGTGCGTAGGAAATTTGTGGAGGCCTGTCCTTAGTACGAGAGGACCGGGACGGACGAACCTCTGGTGTGCCAGTTGTACCGCCAGGTGCATGGCTGGTTGGCTACGTTCGGGAAGGATAACCGCTGAAAGCATCTAAGCGGGAAGCCTGCTTCGAGATGAGATTTCCAACCCCACTTGTTGGGGGTGAGGTGTCCTATAGATTATGGGTTTGATAGGCCGGGTATGGAAGCATCGTGAGGTGTGGAGTTGACTGGTACTAATACGCCGATCACTCATACAATCCTTTATTGTGGTTGGTGTGTGTGAGTAACATTTGTAGGGTTTCACGAGACGTTCTTTGTGATGAGTCACGTTATGTGTGGTGTTCGCGTTCGCTGTACGGTTCTTGGACCGCTACTGACTCTTTGAGGACTGTGTGTTCTTGGGGTGGTAGTTGGTTTGTTGGTTTTGCGGTGGTGATAGTGGTGGGGAAACGCCCGGTTAACCGTTCCGATCCCGGTAGCTAAGCCCATTCGCGCTGATGGTACTGCAACTTGGTGGTTGTGGGAGAGTAAGTGACTGCCGCAATATTCTTTGGGAGGGGGAGTGCTCGCTGATTTGGTTCAGCGAACACTCCCCCTCCTTTTTGCTATTCACCCACAGCAACCGCCCATGTGAGCGGCCCGCGTTGTCGGGTGTTCAGCGTGTGGGCACGGTGAGGGTGGCTTTGGCGCGATCCATGACGACGTGGGTGCTGAAGCGTCGCACGTTGTCGTTGGCGAAGAACAGCTGTCGTGTCAGTTCCGTATACTCCTGCATGTCTCTGACCATGAGGATGAGGACGAAGTCCCATTCTCCTGCCACGTAGTAGCACTGCTGAACCTGCCGACAGTCGACGAACGAGGATCGGACTTCGTCGAGTATGTCGAGCTGTTCGCTTTCCACCGCAATGTGGACGATGACAGTCACTGGACGACCGAGCTTCTCCGGAGCCACGGTGACAGCGCTTCCCGTGATGACGCCAGAGTCGGTCAATCGCCGCATTCGACGATTCACTGCCGCCGTCGAAAGCCCAACTCTGGTACCTAAGGCGGACTGGGCCAGTCGAGCATCGTGCTGCAGAATGTCGAGAATCTCGAGGTCGATGGTGTCCAAGGCGGTGTCCATGTCAACAGTTTGCGGCAGCTGGGCCCGGGGCGCAATCTTTATGCGCGTCGAGCCGGACGAACACAGGGTTTGTTCCATCCACGTTGTACACATTCGCATGGTGTCCGATGATGAGGATATGACTCATCATCCTGTGACGCTCGCGCACGAAGCGCGAAGGTACTTGCACCAGCATCCTGGCATCGGCTTCGCCGTTGATCAGGCCGGCGAGTACATCGCCCGTATCTGTACGTCACTGGGGTGGACAGTCACCCGCGGCATCGGCGGTACCGGTGTGGTCGCCACAATGAGCAGAGGGTTCAGCCCCCGCTCGATCGCACTGCGCGCGGACATGGACGGTCTGGCGATCACAGAGGCAACAGGACTCGACTACGCGTCTGACAACCTGGGGGCGATGCATGCCTGCGGACACGACGGGCATATGGCCATGCTTATGGGAACTGCCGCGACATTGTCTGCGAGCCCCGGCTTCGATGGCACAGTCCACATGTTCTTCCAGCCCGCGGAGGAGCCGGGCACGGGCGCCGAAGCGATGATCGCGGACGATCTCTTCGCCCGCTTCCCCGTCGAGGCCGTCTACGGGCTCCACAACATACCGGGCATCCCGGAAGGTGAGTTCCATGTGCGGTCGGGTCCCATCATGGCGGCTGAGGACAACTTCGAGATCAACATCGTCGGTCGTGGCGGCCATGCCTCAGCGCCGCATCTGGTCATCGATCCGATGATCATCGGCGCCGAGCTTGTCCTTGCCCTGCAGTCGATCGTGTCTCGTTCGACCGACCCGCTTCACGCTGTCGTTGTCTCCTGCACGGAGCTCGTCACCGATGGGGCACGAAATGCAATTCCGAGCACTGTGACGATCAAAGGCGACGTGCGTACCTTCACCGAGGAGAACAGCCGACTCGTCGAACAGCGCATCCACGAGATCGCTGGCGGCATCGGCTCCGCCCACAGAGCCGGCGCCACCGTGTCCTACAGCCGCGTATTCCGTCCCACAGTCAATGACCCGGATTGCGTGGCCGAGTTTGCTGTGGCGGCCGCCTCGGCGCTTGGTGAGGACCGAGTGAACGCCGACTGCCAGCCCATCACAGCCAGCGAGGACTTTGCCGCGTATGCGCGCGAGGTTCCCGCCTGTTTCGGATTCCTCGGCACTGGAATCATCTCGGCCGAGGGCGATGGCGCCACTCCTCTGCACAGCAGCATCTATGACTTCAACGACGCCATCCTCGAGGCGGGCATCGCCGTCTTTTCGAGCCTGGTGCGCTCAGCCCTCCCAGACAGGACTCCTTCATGACTCGCGAAGAACACTCACTGATGACCCCGGATTGGTTTGCCAATGCTCGAGATTCGACGTGGACCGTGGCAGAGACGGCCGACGACGCCTACGATTTCCATCGTTCGCTCGACGCATACGCTCCGACGGCACTCGTCGAGCTTCCCGACCTGGCCGACGAACTCGGCGTCGGGCATGTCTTCGTCAAAGACGAATCGACACGGCTTGGTCTGCCGGCGTTCAAGGCGCTCGGGGCTTCCTGGGCCGTGCACAGAGCTCTCCGAGCGCACACGAGCAGGCAGGTGCTGCCCCCGACGGTCGGGTCGCCCGCCCCTGCGAAGGCGGCGGTCGTCACAGCCACGGACGGAAATCATGGTCGCGCGGTCGCCCGATTCGCCAGACTCGCTGGACGAGCCGCAACGATCTATATCCCGGTTGGAGGCATCCACCCATCCGCTGTAGTCGCGATCAAGGAAGAGGGCGCACGGATCGTCGAGGTGGCTGGGGACTATGACGAGGCGGTGGCCGAATCGGCTCGCGCTACGGAGCAATCCGGGGATGTCCTCGTCCAGGACACTGCGTGGGACGGCTACGAAGAGGTCCCGCAATGGATCGTCGACGGATACCTGACACTGTTCAAGGAGATCGACGCGCAGCTGCGGGAGCGGGATCACTCGCAACCTGACCTGGTGTTCGTGCCGACTGGCGTCGGGTCACTGCTGCAGGGCGCCCTCGCCCACTATCGGAGCGAAACCACGTGCCCCGGTACTGCTGTCGTCTCCGTCGAGCCCGAGACCGCTTCCTGCATGATCCCCAGTCTCACCGCGGGTCGAGCCGTCACCGTCGAGGCGTCGACAACGATCATGTCCGGACTCAACTGCCCCACACCGTCGTCATTGGCCTGGCCGTTGGTGAAGAACGGACTTGACGCAGGAGTGGCGGTCAGCGACCGTGACGCGATCGATGCGGCCAGGCGTCTGCTCGTACTTGGCATTGCAGCGGGTCCGTGTGGTGCGGCTGCTCTGGCCGGAGCGCGGCGAGCACTCACCGGAGCCGATGCCGACGAACGCCGTGCCCACCTCGGTATCAACACGGGGAGCACCGTAGTTCTCACCATCACCGAGGGGGCTGGAGCCAATCCCCTCCCGCCAGAGGCCGACCACACGACGCCCGTTCGGCCCGCGGACAGGTACTCCTGAACGGAGGCGACTCGTCGTTCCGGACGACCTTCTTAGGCCTGAGGCCGGGATCAGCGCCCGAAGAGCTTCGAGAACAGGCCCTTCTTCTTCTTCGGCTCCTCCGGCGTGGTTTCGGTCTCCTTCGGCACGCGGTCACTGTCCTGGGACTCAGCCGCAGAGGCGGACGCGGGTTCTGGCTCGTCAACGGGCGGCTGCTCGGGATGGGCCTCAGACGTGGAATGAGCCGAGGAATTCTCAGCGGCGTCGGCAGCGCTCACCTCGGCGGTGGACTCTTCCGGTGACTGTGATGTGGTCGCATCGGTCGATGCCGAGGCGGCAGCGTCCGTGGCAGCGGCATTTTCATCCTCAGTGCCCGCTTGTGCAGAAGGCGCCGGCTCGGCCACTGGGCTCGTCTTGGAAGCAGGCGGTTGGGTCGTCGCAGCAGCGGGGACCTGGGTGCCGACAGAATCGGCAGTCTCTGCCGCAGGGGCGGCTGTTCCTGTGGCCTGTGCGTACTGCTTCGCAGCCTCACCTTCAAGAGGCGCACCCATCTCGCAGTTGGAGATTCGGCGTTCTTCGTCAAATGACAGATCAGCCGAACCATCTGCGAAGAGCAGACGCAGGCCGTCCTCGGCCAGTTCTGCGGTGGGAATGCCGCGCTTGGTCACATAGGACTCAAGCGCGGCGCGATGATCGGTCACCGTCGTCTGCGTCAGGCCCTGCATGAGGGCCCGCACGGTGGTCTTGACCTGAGGTTCGGGGAGGGCGAGCTCCGGGGCGTCAACGAGCAGCCAGACAGTCGTACCGGCACCAGCCGCGGCAGGGTAGTGAGCCCACTTCCCGGTCACCTCCTTCGCCGCCAGCGTCAGACGCAGCGCCAGCTCCTCATCGAGTGGGAGCTCTTCTGTGATGAACTCGGCAACGTCCTCGGCGGCACCGAACTTGCGGACGTCGTGGGCGAGACCGACGACGGTCTCGGGGAACTCGTTGATGTTCTCCCAACCCCACAGCCAGGTGCTCTGAGCGTTCGACTCCGAGCCGAGCAGGTGGGGGCGACCACGCAGGACGGTCCCCTCAGCAGAGGTGAAGGTCAGATGCGGGTCGGAGGTGAAGTCGACCTCCCATTCGGCATCGGCGATGAGTGCGCCGAAGTGCGTCTGCATCTCTGTGGAGAAGAAGACGGCGCGATTGACGAGGTCCTGCAAAGTTGTGCTCATGATTTCAAGACTAGAGGTGTCCGTCCGATTAGCGAGGAGGCACGCGGAGCCACCGCCGAGGTCGGAGCGGGTTCTGCCCGGCCGTGTCAGTGGCGCATGGTGGACTGCAGACAGATGGGAGACTGGCTAGACCTATTGTTCGAGAGGGAAATGAATGTAAGATAGTCTGTTGCGCTTTCGAATATCTCAACGTCTTTTCGCGAACAACTAACCTTTCTGGACGTCCACCGTGGCTCTATTACGCCTGTCCCTGAAATACGCTCGATCCTATCGGCTCTACATCGCTTTGGTTGTCGTCCTGCAGCTGGCCGCAACCATTGCGGCACTGTTCCTGCCGAGCCTGAACGCGCAGATCATCGACCAGGGAGTCGCCAAAGGCGATACTGACTTCATCTGGTCGACCGGGATGACAATGCTCATCGTCTGCCTCGTCCAGGTCGTCACTGCCGTCACCGCCATCTTCTTCGGCGCCCGCACCGGCATGGGTGTCGGGCGGGACCTGCGGCGTGCCATCTACAGCAAAGTTGACGAGCTCTCGACACTCGAAGTGGGCAGATTCGGCAGCGCCACCCTCATCACCCGCAACACCAACGATGTCCAGCAGGTCCAGATGCTGGTGCTCATGACCTTGAACTTCATGGTCTCCACGCCGATCATGTGCATCGGCGGAATCATCATGGCACTGCGCGAGGACGTGGGACTCTCCTGGCTGGTGTGGGTGGCCGTGCCGTTGCTGTTCATCGTCGTCGGCATCCTCGTCTACCTGCTCATGCCGCTGTTTCGGCGGATGCAGGGACAGGTGGATGATATCAACGGAGTCCTCCGCGAACAGATCACCGGCATCAGGGTTATCCGCGCATTCGTGCGCGAACCATTCGAGACCGATCGCTATGCCGACGCCAACCGGGCCCTGACCCAGACCTCAGTCAAGGTCGGCAACCTCTTCGTGCTCATGTTCCCCGCGATCATGATGATCCTCCACCTCGCCACCGCCGCCGTGCTCTGGTTCGGCGGCCACCGTGTTGACGCAGGTCAGATGGAAGTCGGGTCGCTGACCGCATTCCTGCAGTACCTCCTGCAGATTCTCGTGGCCGTGATGATGGGTGTGTTCATGATGATGATGATTCCCCGCGCAGTCGTCTGTGCCGAACGCATCTCCGAGGTCCTCGACTCAACCACGTCCTTGGTCATTCCGAAGGGCGTCGATGAACTCCCTCGCCGAGGTGAGCTCGAGTTCCGCAAGGTCACCTTCGGCTATCCCGGGGCGGAGGTTCCCGTCCTCGAGAACCTCAGCTTCACCGCGCAGCCCGGCACGACGACTGCGATCATCGGTGCCACCGGCGCCGGCAAATCCACCATCGTCAATCTCATCCCGCGTCTGCTCGACCCGCAGTCGGGGGATGTGCTCATCGACGGAGTGCCCGTCAGCGCCTTCAACAGACATCAGCTGGCACAGCTGGTGGGCCTGGTGCCGCAGAAGCCGTATCTGTTCTCGGGCACGATTGCCTCCAATCTGCGTTTCGGAAACGAATTCGCCGATGACGCTGATCTGTGGGAGGCACTGACGACCGCTCAGGCCGCAGACTTCGTGGCAGACAAGACCAATCAGCTTGAGGAGGGAGTCGCCCAGGGAGGCACGAACTACTCGGGTGGGCAGAGACAGAGACTCTGCATCGCCAGAGCGTTGGCGGCTGCGCCGAAGATCTTCGTCTTCGACGATTCGTTCTCTGCTCTCGATGTGGCCACGGACGCCCGTCTGCGCAGCGCCCTAGACAACACGACCGGCGATTCGACGGTCGTGGTCGTGGCTCAGCGAGTCTCGACGATTCGAGATGCCGACCAGATCATCGTCCTCGACGAAGGCAGGATCGTCGGCCGGGGAACGCACGAGGAACTCGTGGGTGCCAATGAGACCTACCAGGAGATCGTCGAATCCCAGCTGGCCGCGGAAGGGGTGAACTGACATGACGAGCAAGGAATCCAGCGAGTCAACCACGTCAAGCACCTCGGCGGCAACGACAGCCGCTGACCCCGATACGACGCAGACCACTGACGAGGAATACCTGTCCCAGGGCGACGATGGGGATATGTTCAGCGACACGCCTGCTAAGAAGGCGAAGCATTTCTGGCCCTCGGTCAAACGACTGTTCGGACTGATGGCAACGGAGAAGCTCGGGCTCATCAATGTCGTTCTCCTTGTCATCGGGTCGGTCATTCTCACCGTCATTGCGCCGAAGGTGCTGGGCAAGGCGATGGACATCGTCTATTCCGGTGTCATCGGGTCACAGATGCCCGCTGGTGCGAGCATCGAGGACATCATCGCCGGTGCTCGTGCTGAAGGCAGAGACGACTTCGCCAATATGCTGGCCACCGCCGACGTTGTTCCCGGGCAAGGCGTCGACTTCACCGCACTGGGCCAAATCATCATCATCGTGCTCCTCATGTACCTCGTAGCCTCGATGCTCATGTGGGCGCAGGGCTACATTCTTAACGCCCTCGTCATGCGAGTCGTCTACCGACTCCGCGAAGACATCGAGCGCACCATCAACAGGCTTCCGCTGCGGTATTTCGACACCAGGCAGCGCGGAGATGTGATGTCTCGCGTGACCAACGATGTCGACAACATCCAGCAGGCACTGCAGCAGGCCTTCTCTCAGCTCGTCCAGTCCGCACTGACCATTGTGGGCATCGGCGTGATGATGTTCATCGTGTCCTGGCAGTTGGCGCTGCTGGCCTTCATCGCACTCCCACTCTCGGCGCTCATCGCCGGTGTCATCGGCACCCGGTCGCAGAGGATGTTCAAGGCACAGTGGAAGCACACCGGTGAGGTCAACGGGCATGTCGAAGAGTCGTTCTCCGGTCTCGACGTGGTCCGCGCCTTCGGCCGCGACGAGGTCATGCTCGAAGAGTTCGACCGCCGCAACGAGTCCCTGTACCAGGCTTCGGCAGGTGCACAGTTCGTGTCGGGCATGATCATGCCCGCCATGCAGTTCGTGTCCTACCTCAGCTACGTCCTCATCGCCGTCGCAGGCGGCTTGAAGGTGGCTTCGGGGCAGATGACCCTGGGCGACGCAACCGCTTTCATCCAGTACTCCCGCGAATTCTCGCAGCCGATCTCGGAGATGGCCGGAGTGGCGAACATGCTGCAGTCCGGTGTCGCCTCGGCCGAAAGGACCTTCGAACTGCTTGATGCCGAGGAGGAAGAACCCGATGACGCACAGGAGTCGCTGCCCAAGCGTACTCCGGGCCGGGTCGAGTTCTGTGAGGTCAGCTTCCGCTATACCGAGTACACTCCGCTCATCGAGAAGGTCTCCTTCACCGCCGAGCCCGGCCACACCGTGGCCATCGTCGGACCGACCGGGGCAGGCAAGACCACCTTGGTCAACCTGGTGATGCGCTTCTACGAGATCACCGGTGGCCACATCTTCCTCGACGGCACCGACACCCAGAATCTGACTCGAGCAGACCTGCGATCCCACGTCGGCATGGTGCTCCAGGATGCCTGGCTGTTCGAAGGCACCATCCGAGAGAACATCCGCTACGGCAGACTCGATGCCACAGACGAGGAGGTCATGGTTGCGGCCCAGGCAACCATGGTCGATCGCTTCGTGCGACAGCTCCCCGACGGATACGACACGGTCATCGACTCCGACGGTGGCAGCGTCTCTGCCGGTGAACGCCAGCTGATCACGATTGCGCGAGCTTTCCTCGCCGATCCGTCACTGCTCATCCTCGACGAGGCGACCTCCTCGGTCGACACCCGTACCGAGGTCCTCGTCCAACAGGCCATGGCCGCTCTGCGCACGGACAGAACATCGTTCGTCATCGCACACCGCCTGTCCACGATCCGTGATGCCCACACCATCCTGGTGATGGAAGACGGAGCCATCGTCGAACAGGGCAACCACGAGGAGCTGCTGAACACAGAAGGCGCGTACTACCGCCTCTACATGTCACAGTTCCGTGGGGAGGATGCGGAGGAGCAATTCACCGCCGAGGTGCTCGCTGAGTCAGAGACCGAGATCGGAATCGTCATCGAGGATCACACCGATGCAGATGACGTTGAGGACGCTGAGTCTGCTGAAGGAAGACGCAACGATCGTGGGCAGGCTGTGAGCGTGCTCAGCGAGGACACAGCCACGGACTCCTGACCCAGCTGCGACTGATGACGTGGTCGCAACTGGAGAATCGGCTCCCGCAGCTTCGGCTGCGGGGGCCGAAATCATTCCCATCAAGGGTAACGATTTTAGGCCGCATACGACCGTATCTGCCCAATCGTGACATGGCCTCGTCTCTGCTCTCACACGCTCCCCGGTGCTGTGCCGGGAGAGAAAGACGTGGTGGCTGGGGCAGTGGGCACCTGAATGGGCATGACCGGTCGCTTCCAGTGCCAGGACGATGTCTCAAAGAGATAAACATTCTGGAATATCCCACTCACATTTCCGTCATGAACTAAAAGACCAAAAGTCGCCACCCACTCACTACGAACGTAAGGTCATTTCCACACCGGCACACGGCAGCCACCAGGGCCCTCTGGAAGGATCATCATGAAACTGCTGGCACTCGCAGCAAGCATCGCCTTGGCAGTCTCCACCATCGGACTCGGTCCGGCCGCCGCGAACACATTGACCACAACCGAGGTATTGGCTGCACAGGAAGGCGCAGAGCCCGCGAGCGACGGTGCCGCCGATCCCGACGCACCCGGCCCGCCCGCAGACGAGACGGCCTCTCCTGACGCCGATGAGGAAGGCGCGGGCGAAGACGGCGCCAGCGACGGCGCAGAGGAATCCGAGGCGATCGATGCCGGCTTCTCTCTCGAGAAGACGGAGATGACCGCTGAAGAGATCGGTGACCCCAGCCAGGGGATCCGGTACACCGTCGACTCCCTCAAAGCCGGGGATGTCGTCACCACCGAACCTGGCGAGGCCACGTCGACGACTGTCGTCAGCGATGGTGCCTTCACCGGGACGATCCTCGGCAACACCGAGCTCAAAACCGGTGACACCCTCGAAGTCAGGGTCACCGTCAAACGAGAAGGAGAGGAGTCGAAGACCTTCAGCAGCAGCGTCGAGGTCGTCGCTGCCGATGACGAGGATGCCGACCTCACGGTCTCGCCGGAGACTCAGAACCTGGACGACTTCATGAACGACGGTGTCGAGATCATTCTCGCGAACTGCGCGATTGATGACGAGGTCAATTTCCGCATCACCGGCAAGGGCGACTCAGACACAGTCATCTGGGAGGACACGCAGAGGGCGGCTGGTGAAGATGCTGCCGGACTCACCACATTCAGCCCCGACACGGGCAGAAGCGGTTGGATCGGTGATTTCGTCGTTACAGCCTCCTGTGGAGACAAAGGCGCGGAGACGACCTTCACCGTGACCGACACCGAAGGCGAGGATTCGAATTCATTTCTCACCGTTTCGCCCAAGACTCAGGGCGTGCAGGAGTTCCTCAAGGACGGAGTCAGCATCACGCTCGTCAACTGCGTCATCGATGACGATGTGACATTCAGGGTGAGCACGAAGCATGACCCTGACACCACCATCTGGGAAGAAACGCAGAAAGCCGGTGAGGATGCAGCCGGATATGCCAACTTCGTCCCCGAGAGAGACGGCGGCCCGGGATGGGGCGGCGAGTTCCTCGTGATGGCCTCGTGTGGAGATACGAGCATGGAGACAACCTTCACGGTCACCGCTGACAACAGCATCGTCGACCCGAAACTCTCCATCAACCCGCAGAAGATCTCTGGTGAGGACTTCATCAAGCGGGACAAAGGGGTCACGATCACCGTCACAGAATGCCAGCCGGGCAGCGACGTCCAGTTCGAAGTCTGGGGGTTCGAACCCAGTGAGAAGCTCTACGAACAGACGGCGGAGGCGAACGAGAACGGTGCCGCGTCGGTCCAGGTCTACGGCATCGACAGCAGACCCGAAGCTTATGCCGGCACCTACAAGGTGATCACGGTCTGCATGGAGCACGCCATGAACGGCGAGTTCGTGGTGACTTCCGGTGGCGGCGCCTCGGGTGGTTCTGATCCGGGACCAGACGATTCCGGCGATGCCGGTTCGATGCCGCGAACCGGTGCCGAACTCACCGGTCTCGGAGCGGGAGCGGCTCTCATACTGGCCGGCGCAGCGACGATCATCTTCGCCCGGCGCCGTGCACAGCTGGGGTCATGATGGGTGACCCGTCGGGTTGGTGAACATTCCCGGCCCGACGGCGCGAACCACATGACTCCAGATAGTAATCGCACCCTGGCACTGCGACATGAAGTCGAAGTGCCAGGATGCGAACTATTGTCTGAATCAGCGCCCGTTGACTAGGGTGCGCACCGCCGAGGAGAAGAATCCCTGACCGTCGATGCCGCCACCGTCTTCGGGTCCGAACCCGGCCTCGACGGCGTGTTCGGGGTGGGGCATAAGGCCCACGACGTTTCCGGCCTCGTTCGTGATACCGGCGATGTTGCGCAGAGAACCATTGGGGTTGAGTCCCTGGTAGCGAAAGACCACACGACCGGAGCCTTCGAGCTCGTCGAGGACCTCGTCGGTGGCGACGAACCCGCCCTCACCGTTCTTCAGCGGAATGCGAATGGTCTGTCCCTGTGCATAATCACCGGTCCAGGCAGTAGTCGTATTCTCCACAACCAGTTCCTGGTCACGGCAGATGAAATGCTGGTGGTCATTGCGGATGAGGGCACCGGGCAGCAGGTGTGATTCGCAGAGGATCTGGAACCCGTTGCAGATGCCCAGGACCGGCATACCAGCGTTGGCGGCGGAGACGACGGACTCCATGATCGGAGCGAAGCCCGCGATCGCACCGCAGCGCAGGTAGTCACCGTAGGAGAACCCGCCGGGCAGAATCACAGCGTCCACACCTGCAAGGGTGGAGTCGGCGTGCCACAGGTTGACTGGTTGGGCTCCCGCTAAGCGAACCGCACGGGCGGCATCCCGATCATCGAGGGTCCCGGGGAATGTCACGACACCGATCGAGACTCCGGACTCGGCACTCGCCTCGGCGGTGGTGGGATCCGTGATGACAGCCGTCATCAGGCTTCCTCGACGGCGCGAACGGCCACAACGTTCTCGATGACTGGGTTGGACAGAAGCTTCTCCGCGGCCTCACGAGCCTGTGCGAGAACCTCCTCGGTGACTTCACCGTCGACTTCGAGTTCGAAGCGCTTTCCCTGTCGGACCTCACCGAATCCGGTGAAGCCGAGTCGGGACATTCCACCGGAGATCGCCTTACCCTGAGGGTCAAGAATCTCGGGTTTGGGCATCACCTCAACGACGACACGTGCCATGCGTGTTCTGCTCCTTCAAGAAAGTGTTCGGGAGTTCCTCCCGCGCTCGCTGAAAGTCTATCAAGCGCGGAAGGCGCCCCCGCCTTCGGTCCGAGCTGCGGACGTCACCGGCAGTGTCAGGAGTCGAAGCCCATGCCCACAGCATCGAGTGCCTTGAGCAGTGGACCTCGCCGGCCCTCGTTGCCGTCGGCCTTGATGAGTGCGTTCGTCGTCATCTGGATGCCCAGCCAAGCCACCGGCTCGGGCGGGAAGGGCAGAGGCATTCTGCGCACCATCTCCAGCTGCGTCAGCTCGGTGTCCTGCCCAGACAGCAGATCGAGCATGACGGTGCCCGCGAAGCGCGAAGCGCCCACACCCAGTCCGGTGAACCCGGCGGCCATTGCGACCTTCTTGCCGTAGGCCGTGGTGAAGAAGGAGAAGAACCGCGAGCAGGTGTCGATCGGTCCACCCCATTTGTGGCTGAACTTCAGGTCGGCCAGCTGGGGGAAGGTCTCGTAGAAATGTTCGGCCAGGGTCTCGAAGGTCTCCGGTCGCTGGTCGTACTTCCACGACACCTGCCGACCGTAGTGGTAGACGGCATCCCATCCTCCGAAGAGGATCCGATTGTCGGCTGAGAGCCGGTAGTAGTGGAACCGGTTCGCGCAGTCGCCGATGCCTTGCCGCCCGCCCCATCCGATGGACTCAAGCTGCTCATCATCCAGCGGTTCGGTCATCAGGGCGTAGTCGTAGACCGGGACCGTGTGCAGACTGGCCCGTTTGAGCAGCGAGGGGAAGACGTTCGTCGCCAAGGCGACGCGCTTCGCCGAGATCGTCGCCGAGTCCTCGGCGTCCTGGCCGCCGTCCTGGCCGTCGACCTGCGAAGAGGTCGTGACCTGGACGGTGGACTTCCGGTCACTGACATCGGTGACCTTCGTGCCCTCGAAGA
This sequence comes from Brevibacterium sp. CBA3109, assembly GCF_040256645.1. Lineage (NCBI taxonomy): Bacteria > Bacillati > Actinomycetota > Actinomycetes > Micrococcales > Brevibacteriaceae > Brevibacterium > Brevibacterium koreense. The sequence continues at coordinate 569,835 of NZ_CP158281.1, forward strand.
CCTCGACACCGAGCTCACGAATGACCCGGAGCAACTCCCAACACAGTTTGGCGGGGTTGACCATGACGACCTCACGAGAGTCCCAGAGGGCACCCTTGTAGGTCGGGGACTTCACGATCTGAGCCAGTTCCTCCTGGTTGTAGAAGATGAAACCGGCCTCTGGGTCGTGTGCCTCCCGCAACTCAGGGACCTGGTAGTCCTCTGTGGCCACATCGAGTTCACCGGTGCGTTCGAACTCGACGTCCATCCCGTACCTGGTCACTGCCTCCCCGATCGCAGCGAGGTTCTCGCGCCCCAGCTGCGCCAGACGTTCGTTCTCCTTCGGCAGATGAGACTCGCCATTGTCATAGCCGTGGGTCAGGCTGGCTGCGCAGAACCCGCCATTGCGGCCAGAAGCGGCCCACCCGATCGAGTTCGCCTCAACCAGGACAACGTGGCGCTTAGGGTCACGCTCCTTGGCCTGCAGTGCCGTCCACAATCCCGTGAAGCCACCCCCGACAATGACGAGGTCGGCCTCAAGGTCGTGGGACAACGGTGGCAGGGGCTTCGTGCGCTGCTCGGAATCGAGCCAGAACGGCACGGTGGAGGCGTCGGCCAATGCGGCATTGACGTCCATGTCTATTCTCCTTCTGTCTGACCCCATTCGTCTGCGGCCTGACAACATTCGGGTCCTGCCTTGCGGCAGTCATTATTCTGCCTTGCGGCAGTCATTTCAGGATTGCGGGGTGCGGTGGCTGGGCCCGCCTCGGTGTCGAGGACGGGGCAAGGGATCATCCTGCCATCGTCTTGATGATCTCCGTCGAACTTCCACCCGCCTTGCGCAGCACGAAGCCCACGAAGGCCAGAGCCAACAGAGTCAGGAGGAACATCACCGTCGACATCGCCGCGACCTCGGGGCGCAGGGCCACGCGGACAGCGGAGAAGATGTAGACCGGCCACGGGGTGTATCCAGGCTGCTGCACGAAGCTCGAGAGGATCGTGTTGTCGAGGCTGACCGTGAACGACATCAGCGCACCGGCGAGGATGCCTGGGGCAGCGATCGGCAGGGTGATGTCCTTGAACCGATTCCACGGAGTAGCGCCCAGGTCAGCGGCGGCATCTTCGAGCTGAGTGTCGATGCCAGCCAGTCTGGCCCTGACGATGAATGTCACGATTGCCATGGAGAACATCGCGTGCGCGATGATGAGCCTGACCAAACCATTGTTGAGCGGGCTGATGCCCCAATCGACGCCGACCGTGACGAACCACGGCAGGAACGAGATGCCGTCGACGATCTCAGGAGTGACCAGTGTCAGCCCGAGGACCACTGTCAGTCCCACTGCCCACCACGCGCCCTTCGGGGCTCGGGCCAGGGCAACACCGCCGAGGGTGCCGAAGATCGTCGAGACGATCGCTGTGCCCACCGCGGCCTGGAGGCTCGTGACGATCGAGGAGATGATGATGTCGTTGTTCATTCCGCTGATGTAGGCCTGCAGACCGAAGCCGCGGAAGTTTGCGAGCACCTTGCCGTTGTTGAACGAGTAGGCGATGATCACCGCGATCGGAATGAACAGATAGGCGAATACCAGGATTCCCCAGACGTGCAGGCCGATGTCCGTCGGCGTTCGGCGTGCGAAAGTGTTCTTCTTCGACATTTCAGGCCCTCCCGTCTTTCAGCGGCACGCTGTTGAGTTTCGCTGTGATCGCCTGCCCCAGTTTGAGCAGGCCGAAGCCGACACCGACGACCACCAGGGTCGAGAGGATGAGGATCACGGCCATGGCCGCACCGACCGCCCAGTTCTGAGCCGTATTGAATTGGTTGGCGATGAGCTGGCCGACCATCGACCCGCTCGCCCCACCGAGGACTGTGGCTGTGACGTAGTCGCCGTTGAGTGGGATGAACACGAGCAGACAACCCGAAACGACGCCCGGCATCGCCATTGGCAGCGTCACTTTGAGGAAGGTCTTCACCTTACCTGCGCCGAGGTCGTAGCTGGCTTCGCGCAGCTTCTTCCCCGACGCGTCGATGGCGACGAAGAGCGGAAGGATCATGAGCGGCAGGTAGTTGTAGACGACACCGATCTGCACTGCCGAACGCGTGTAGAGAATATCAATCGGACCGTCGAGGAGCCCCAATCCCTGCATCCAGTTCGAGAGGAATCCGTCAGGCGAGAGCATGATCTGCCACCCCAGTGTGCGGACCAGGAAGTTCGTCCAGAACGGAACCATGACCAGAGCCAAGGCCAATGACCTCCGGGCCGGCGAGACCTTGATGGCCAGCCAATAGGCGAAGGGCAGCGCAATGATCAGGCACAGAATCGTGCCGAGGATCGAGATGCGCAGCGTCGCGAAGAACGTCGAGACGAAGCTCGTTGACATCGCCTCCGGGTAACGGTCGAAGGACAGCTGGTCCGTGGCGATGGCAGTGAACTCGTCGGGTTTGTAGCCGAAGCTGTAGAAGATGACGAGTGCTACCGGGATGAGGAAGAAGAACAGTGCGTAGGCCCAGGTCGGGAATGACAGGGCCGAGGCGCCGAAGATGCCTGTCGACATGCCGCGCGGCTTCTTCACCCTTTGGCTCGGCTTCTTTGCCGCTGGTGTGGTCTGTGGTGCTGGTCGAGCTGCTTGGGTGCTCATGCTCCGCTCCTTGCTTGCGCATCGGCGAAGATCTTCGTGCGGATCTGATCGGCCGGGGTCTGCTTGCTGGGTTCGAGACGGTCGAGGACTTTCTGCGACGGAAAGATGAGGTCCTGCTCATCGAGGTCGGCCTTCTTCGCCTGTTCGGCCAGTCCCTTCGTGCCGATCGGGTATCCGATGTAGTCGAGCTGCTCGACCGCCGTTTCCGGCGAGATCATCTGGTTGATGAACGCGTGTGCAGAATCCGGGTGCGGTGCGCCGGTGGCGATGGCCCAGCAGTCCGTCCACAGGTTCGCCGAGGGCGTCGGGAACACGAACTTCCAGTCCTCGGGATTGGAGACTTCGGACAGACCTTGGCGAGCGTCACCGTTGAAGGCCTGCAGCAGGGTGAAGCTGCCCTGGATCATGCCCGTGGCGACATTGCCGATATAGGCCTTCGTATTCGGAGCCAGCTGGTCGATGACGATTGTCCTCGCCTCTTCGAGCTCCTTATCATCCTGGGTGTTGAGACTGTAGCCCAGTGCGGACAGCGCGATCGCGCTGACCTCCCACGGGTCCTCGAGCAGCGACGTGGTCCCTGCTGCCTCCTTCTGCGCGGTATCGATGAAGTCCTGCCAGCTCTTCATCGTGTGGGTGATCTTCGTCGTGTCGTAGACGAACCCGGTGGTGCCCCATGCCTTGCAGACCGAGTACTTGTTGTCGGGGTCGAAGTATTGGTTCGTGAAGTTCGGATCCATGTGCTTGAAATTCGGGATCAGATCGAGGTCGAGCTCTTGGAGCAGATCGTGTTCGAGCATCTGCGGAATGTTCGCACCTGTCGGGACGACTACGTCATAGCCTGAAGTGCCGCGCGAAGTGGAGAGTTTTGCGACCAGCTCCTCATTCGATCCATAGGAGTCGACTTGGACGAGTACGTCGTACTTGGACTTGAAGGCCTGGATGAGGTCAGGACTGTCGTAGTCACCCCAGGAGTACAGGTTGAGCTTCGATTCGAGCTTTCCATCCGTGGCGGGTGAGGCCGCCATCTTCGTGTTCCGTCCACAGGCACTGAGTGCACCTAAGCCCGCGACGCCGAATCCGGCCAGCAGCGCTCGCCTGGTCAGCCGCGAGGTCTTGACCCGGGGTGCCAGGAAGTGCACATCGGGAATCTTGTTCGCCATCTCAGGCACCGCCCTCATACCCGTAGACATCCACGGCCTCGGCATCCCAGCTCAGGTCCACCTCGGCGCCGGCGGTGAGGATCTCATTGCCGGCCGCGGGCACACGGGCCAGAAGCTCGTCGTTGTCGCCGGAGACGATCATGTATTGGATGACGTCACCGAGGAAGGACACCGACATGATGCGCCCCAGGGCGGAGTTCGTGGCCGGCCGAGCCTGACCAGCCGGAGCTACGTGCATCCGCTCGGGGCGGATGGCAACCTGCACCTTGTCACCGACCGACAGGGTCCCTGCAGTCCCCGCCGCCGAGGCGGGTCGAAGATCGGTCGAGGGCGTTTCCATGACAGCGTTCGCCGTCCGCAGCTGTGCTGTGCCGCCCTCGATTGCGGTCACCTCGGCGGGGACGAAGTTCTGTTTTCCGATGAACCCGGCGACGAACCCGTTGACGGGGTTGGCGTAGATGTCCTCGCCGGAGCCGATCTGCTGGATCACGCCGTTGTACATGACGACGATGCGGTCACTCATGGCCAGTGCCTCGTCCTGGTCGTGGGTGACGAAGACGAATGTCGTCCCAAGCTTCGTGTGGAGGCGTTTGAGCTCGAGCTGCATCTCCTCCCGCAGCTTCCGGTCGAGGGCAGACATCGGCTCGTCGAGGAGGAGAACCTGCGGACGGTTGACCAGAGCTCTGGCCAGAGCGATGCGCTGCTGCTGACCGCCCGAGAGCTGTTCAGGTTTGCGACCGGCGAAGTCCTCCATCTGAACGAGCGCGAGGACCTCACGAACGCGATCGGCGATCTCCGCTTTCGGAGTCTTGGACTGCTTGAGCCCGTAGGCGATGTTGTCGGCGATGTTCATATGCGGGAACAACAGGTAGGACTGGAACACCGTGTTGACCGGACGCCGGTGCGGGGGAAGGCTGACGATGTCCTTGCCGGAAAGCAGGATTGCGCCGTCGGTCGGGACCTCGAACCCAGCGATCATGCGCAGCAGGGTCGTCTTGCCGCAGCCCGAGGGGCCCAGCAGTGACAGGAACTCACCCTTGCGCACCGACAGATCGAGCCTCTCGATCGCGGTGTTGTCCCCGAATACCTTCTTCACTCCCTGAATCTCCAGGTGTTCGAGCTGGGTGGGCGCCGTTGTTTCGGCAGTGGCTGTCGTGGTCATGATTGCCTTTCAGCGTGTGTGTCTGCAACGGGCTCTGCGGTGGTGGTGGTGGGCTCTGCGGTGGTGACGTCGTGGACGATGCGGCCACCGGCGATCGTCAGCTCGTTGTGCACCTCGGCGAGCCTCTGTGGGGTGATGTCGAAGGGGTTCGCGCTGGCCAGCGCGAGGTTCGCGATCTGGCCGGTGCGGATGGTTCCGTTGGTCTTCGAGCGCAGCAGGTGCGCGGAACCGGAGGTGTAGGCGCTGAGCGCGGTCGACAGGTCGATGGCCTGTTCGGGCAGGAGTGGTGCAGGGTCGCCGGCATCGGGATGCGAACGGTTGACGGCCACATGGATGGCCTCCCACGGGTTCGGTGTCGACACCGGCCAATCCGACCCCATCGCCAGGTGCGTGCCCGCATCGGCGAAGGACTTGAACGGGTAGAGCCAGCGGGAGCGTTCGGCGCCGAGGTAGGGAAGATTGAGGTCGAGCAGCTGCTGGTCGTGACAGGCCCACAGGGCCTGCAGGTTCGCGGTGATCCCGAGCTGAGCGAAGCGGGGAATGTCGACGGGATCGACGACCTGCACGTGGGCGATGTGATGCCGTCGTTCTCTGCCCTTGACCTCGGAGTCGCTTGGGCCGGTTCCGATGGCGTCGAAGGCGTCGAGGGCCGCCTTGTTGGCGGCATCCCCGATCGCATGGCAGTGGATGTCGAAGCCTGCCGCGTCGAGGGCGGCGAAGGATCGGTGGAGGTGTTCGCGGGTGAAGTAGCTGGTGCCGAACCCGCCGCAGGGACAGCTGTACTCAGCACTCATCGCGGCAGTCCGGGATTCGACGATGCCGTCGAGCATGAACTTCACCGAGGTGGTGCGGAAGTCCCCGTGGGTGCGCCGCTGCTCGAGCAGGGCTGCGACTTGGGCGTCGATGTCGTCGACGTCACGGGGCCACCACAGGCTGCCGACCACCTCGGCGGACAGCTCGCCGGTGTCCTCGGCTTCGACATAGGCGTCGAAGGGGGAGCGGTGGCCGGAGTAGTCGCCGACGATGGCGTCCATCCAGGCGGTGATGCCGAAGCCATGGAGGTAGGACTGTCCGGCGAGGAGACCGGCGCGGATGTTAGCATCGGTGGCGGCCGGGACGTGGGCGGAGACGAGATCCATGGCGGATTCGTGCAGGCACCCGGTCGGTGCTCCTGCTTCGTCCCGCTCGATCACGCCCCCGGGTGGGGCAGGCGTGGAGGCATCGAGGCCGGCGAGGTCCATGGCCTTCGAATTCACCCAGGCTGAATGGTGGTCTGCGCTGAGTAAGATGATGGGCCTGTCCGGACTCAGCTCGTCGAGAATCGCAGCGGACGGTGCACCGCCGGGGAAGTCGGCCATCGACCACCCGCCTCCGGTCACCCAGGCGCCAGCGGCGGTTGCGGCCACATAGTCGCCGATCACCTCGAGCGAGGCCTCAAGGCCCTGTGTTCGGCTGAGATCGCAGGCCAGAGACTCCTGCCCGCCGAACGTCGTGTGCACATGGGCGTCGACGAATCCGGGCGTGATCAGCTTCCCCGTGGCCAAGATGGTGTCTTCGGCAGGGTCTGCGGCCACGCCGGTGCCGATCTCGGTGATGATTCCATCGCGGATGCTGATGCGATTCGCAGGCAGGATGGAGTGACCGTCGAAGATGCTGACGTCGAGAATATCGAGGTTCATGTTCCTCCCGACTTCCTTGTCGAAGGTGAGGCAAGCGCGTCAGACGCACTGGCCAGGATGTCATTGCATGTGCACCGGGATATCGGGCCACAGGGTTTCGGGTGAGCTGTTATCGGTTCGTGCCCGAGCTGGTGACTCGACGGCCCCTCGCGATGTGTCAGGACGTGAAGATGGTGTCCTGCCATTCGTGGTGCGGGTCCTCGTGCTGGTCGATGAAGACATGCTTGACCTGCGTGTACTCATCGAATGAATACTGGCTCATGTCCTTGCCGAAGCCGGAGGCCTTGTACCCGCCGTGAGGCATGTCGGAGACGATCGGGATGTGCTCGTTGATCCACACGCATCCGGCCTCGATGTCGGCCGCGGCACGCATCGTCCGGTTCGTGGTCGTCGTCCAGGCGCTCGCCGCCAGCCCGTAGCGGGTGTCGTTGGCCAGTTCGATGGCTTCGTCGTCGGTGTCGAAGGCGATCGCGACGAGGACAGGACCGAAGATCTCCTCGCGCCATACCTCGGCGTCGGTGTCGATTCCGCTGATCAGCGTGGGCGCGTAGTACGCCGTCGAGTCCGTGTCCCCGGGCAGAGCTTCGCCGAGGTGGTTCGTCGTCGGGACCTGCCCGCCGCAGTGGATTGTGGCCCCGGCTTCACGGGCGCGGTCGACCATGTCGGAGACTCGTGAGCGGTGAGTCAGGGAGATGAGGGAACCCATGTCCGTGGCGGGCTCGGACGGGTTGCCGACGCGGACGCCGTCCATGAGTTCGGTGACCCGATTGGTGAAGGCCTCGAAGTGCTCGCGGGCGACGATGGCCCGAGTCGCCGCGGTGCAGTCCTGGCCGGAGTTGATGAGTGACCCGGCCACGGCGCCGCGGGCTGCGGCTTCGATGTCGGCGTCGTCGAAGACCACGAGCGGGGCCTTGCCGCCGAGTTCGAGATGGATGCGAGAGCCCTTCGCGGCGGCGAGTTCCATGATGCGCCGGCCCACCTTGGTCGAGCCTGTGAACGAGGACATGACGACATCCGGGTGGGTGATGAGCGCTTCACCGGCGCCTTGACCGTCACCGGCGATGACGTTGATGACACCGGGGGCGAAGCCTGCGGCGGTGGCAGCCTCGGCGAGGATGAGTGAGGTCCCGGGAGTCATCTCCGAGGTCTTGAGCACGATCGTGTTGCCGGCGGCGACGGCTGGGAAGATCTTCCACGCGGCCATCTGCAGCGGGTAGTTCCATGGGGCGATCGAGCCGACGACGCCGAGGGGCTCACGCCTGGTCATCGACGTCGACTTCTCCCAGTAGGTACCGGCCGCCAGTCCTGTGAGCTGCCGCGCGGCCCCGGCGAAGAACTTCGCATTGTCGATCGAGCCGGGCACATCGAACCCCTGGGCCAGGCGAATGGACTTGCCGGTCTGCTGGGATTCGAGTTCGGCAAGCTCCTCGGCGCGGGCCTCGAGCTGCGTTGCCAGTCCGAGCATCAGCTCTGCCCGTTCTCCGGGAGTCAGCGCCTTGAAGGCTGGATAGGCGGCCTTCGCCGAGGCGACCGCTTCGTTGACGTCGGCGGCGTTCGCGAGCGTGTACTCACCGGTTCTCTCACCCGTGGCGGGATTGACGAGTGTGAAGGGGGCGCCGCGGCCTTCGTGATAGCTGCCATTCCAGTAATGCATAGTGTCACTTCCAACCGAGTTGCACGTCAGTGTGTGGTTTCGGGCGACCAGATGTGTCGCCGGTCACTGTTCATCACACCTTAGCGGAACCACTGGGCAGATTCCACCGATTCCGTTGCGTGAGATGGCTGTGAGTGGAGAAAACTATTGGAATAAGTACGAGGCGTGCTGAAACAGTGCCGATACTTGCGTATTCCGTGGATCGGTCTGGTTTGACGCGGGCGTCATTGGCCCAGTGGCGCCTTTCGCCGAAACACGCCCGCCCCACCGAGACGCGCAGTTGGCGTGCGTGTCTCGGCGGGGCGGCGATGTATCGGCGAAGTGCTGGGCTCTCAGCCGGGGAACTGCTCGCCGGTGAGCTTCTCGAAGGCCTCGATGTAGCGGGCACGGGTCTTCTCAACCACCTCGGCGGGCAGTGCCGGCGGGGGAGTGTCCGAGGACTTGTCCCAACCGGACTCCGTGGTCAGCCAGTCGCGGACGAACTGCTTGTCGAAGCTCTCCTGCGCCGTGCCTGCCTCATAACTCCCGGCGTCCCAGAAGCGTGATGAGTCCGGAGTGAGCACTTCGTCGCCGAGGACCATCGTGCCGTCGGGCAGCGTCCCGAACTCGAACTTCGTGTCGGCGAGGATGATGCCGCGCTCACGCGCGATCGCCTCGGCGCGCTGATAGATCTCGATCGTCAGGTCGCGGGCCTTCTCAGCCGCTTCGACGCCGATGGTCTCCGAGATCTGCGCGAAGCTGACGTTCTCATCGTGGTCGCCCAGATCGGCCTTGGTCGCGGGTGTGAAGATCGCGGGCTCCAGGCGGTCTGCTTCGATGAGACCTGCCGGCAACTGGATTCCGCACACGGAGCCGGTGGCCTTGTAGTCGGCCATTCCCGAACCGGTGAGGTAGCCGCGGGCCACGCATTCGATGGGCAGCATCGACAGGTTCTTGACGATGAGACCGCGACCGGCCACAGCCTCGGGAACGGTGGAGCTGATGACATGGTTGCCGATGATCTCCGACAGCTGGTCGAACCACCACAGGCTCAGCCCGGTCAGAACCTTGCCCTTGTCCGGGATCTCGGAGTCGAGAACCCAGTCATAGGCGGAGATGCGATCCGAGGCGACCATGAGCAGCTGCTTCGCCGAAGCCGCATCGGCGGCTGTGTCGGGAATGTAGAGGTCGCGGACCTTGCCCGAGTACACGTGCCTCCAGCCCGGAAGTTCGGCAGCCGTGGAGTCGAGCCCAGCCGAGGCCGGTGCCTCTGCGGGTGCCGGGTAGATATCGGCCACGGCGACCTGCCCGCGGGCGGCCACCTCGGCGATGTCGGTGCGGTGCTGTTCGCCGTCCCACCTGACCTCGTCCACAGCGGCATAGGCCTTGGCCCGTGCCTCGTCGAGGTCGTTGCCCAGCGAGACGACGGAGAGCACACGTCCGCCGGCGGTGACGATGTCTCCGGTCTCAGCGACGTCCTCGGAGATGACAATGTCCTCAGGGGCGAACCCGGCGCCCGTGTCTGTGGCGCGGGCGGTTCCGGCATGGAGGATGTGGACGTCTTCGAGCCCATCGGCCGTGTTGAGGCCACGGATGATGTCGCCGGTGCGCGGAGTGTTCGGGTAGTTCTCGGCGGCCATGACCACGGTCACCGAGGTGCGCGGATCCCAGTCGAGTTCGCCGACCTCGTCGAGGCGCCCCTCGGCGGCGGCGAGCATGGTCTGACCCAGCGGGCTGCGCAGGCGGGAGAGCACGGATTGGGTTTCGGGATCGCCGAAGCGGACGTTGAACTCAACGACCCGCATGCCCTTCGAGGTCAGGGCGAGTCCGCAGTAGAGGAGACCGACGAACGGGGTGCCGCGGCGGGTCATCTCATCGACGACCGGCTGGGCGACGGTGGTGATGATGTCGTCGACTGTGCCGGCCGGGAGCCAGGGCAGCGGCGAGTAGGCACCCATGCCGCCGGTGTTGGGTCCTGTATCACCATCGCCGATGCGTTTGAAGTCCTGGGCGGGAGCCAGCGGCAGAGTGTGCTGGCCGTCGCAGAGGACGAAGAGGGAGACCTCAGGGCCGTCGAGATAGTCCTCGATGACGACCCGGTCGGAGACCTCGAGGCAGGAGCTGGCATGGGTCAGAGCCTCGGCGCGTTCCGAGGTCACGACGACTCCCTTGCCGGCTGCCAGGCCATCGGCTTTGACCACGTAGGGGGCGCCGAAGTCGTCGAGGGCGACGGCCGCCTCGTCGGGGGTATAGGCGACCACGGCGCGTGCGGTGGGCACATTCGCGGACTCCATGACCTCCTTGGCAAACGCCTTCGAGCCTTCGAGGATCGCGGCCTCGGAGCTGGGGCCGAAGACCGGGAAAGAGGACTCACGCAGGGCGTCGGCGACCCCGGCGACCAGTGGTGCCTCGGGGCCGATGACCACGAGGTCGACGTCGAGTGTCTCCGCCAGTGCGGTGACTGCGACGGAGTCGTTCATATCGACGGCTTCGGTGTGCGCGATCGCTGCAATTCCCGGGTTGCCGGGTGCGGCGATGACGGCGTCGACCTGGGGGTCGCGACTGAGAGCAAGGACGAGGGCGTGTTCGCGGGAGCCCGAACCGATGACAAGAACCTTCACCCCACCAGCCTATAAGGTCGTAGGCTTGAGTGCGTGACTCCTTCCACTTTCACTTCCGCCGGGGCCGTCGAGTTGGCCGCAGTCGTTCGCAGCGGATTCGTAGAATCCCGCCATATCGGTTCCGCCGTCGTCCTCGATCCAGAGGGATCTCCCCTGATCAGCCTGGGTGCTCCCGAGGTTCCCGGGTTCACCCGGTCGAGCCTCAAACCCCTCCAAGCCATTGCCGCAATGAATCTCGGCGCCGATGTCAGCGGCACGTGGGCGGCGCTGGCCACCGCCTCCCACGCATGCGAGGCCGGCCATGCCGAGGCGGTTGCCGGGATGCTCGGTTCCGTCGGGCTGAGCCCTGATGACCTGCAATGCCCGTCCGCGCACCCCGCCGACGGGGCCTTCCGCCGGAGCCTGCAGGAAGCCGGCACAGGTGACCCGAAGTCGCCCCTGTACTTCAACTGCTCCGGCAAGCATGCGGCGTTCCTCATGGCCGCCACGGCTATCGGCGCGAACACCACGAATTACCTTCAGCCCACTCATCCGGTGCAGGCCAAGGTCGCCGAAGTGGTCGAGGCCTTTGCCAGCGAGAGCCCGGCCGCAGTGGGCACAGACGGCTGCGGTGCCCCCGTCTTCGCACTCAGCCTGGTCGGTCTGGCGCGGGCGATCGGCCGCGTGGTGCGGCTGGGCAGTGCAGATCCTGCCACAGCAGACGCGAACCCGATGACCGCCTCGGCGGCTGAGCCCTATGCCTCTTATGCGAGCGAGGCCCGCACACTGATGGATGCTGTCTTCGCCGAACCCTGGGCGATCGAAGGCCACGGCAAACCGAACACAACGGTCATCGACCGCCTCGGTGTCTTCGCCAAGGGCGGGGCCGAAGGCGTCATCGTCATGGCCACGAAATCCGGATACTCGGTCGCGCTGAAATGCCTCGACGGTTCGTCACGGGCGACGGGTCTCGTGGCCCTGACTCTGTTGCAGAAGGCCGGAGCCCTGCCAGACGTCGACGACGAACTCCTCGACGAGGTCAGTGCGGCGATCACCGGACCCGTCACCGGCGGCATCGATTCCGAGGGGCGGACGGCAGTTGTCGGTCGGGTCATCGTGGGTGAAGATGTAGCGAGGATCAGGCAAGAGGGAGAGTCACTGATGGCGATTCGCAGAAGGATTGACCCCGATGAGGGGCGCAACGCCCTTGAGATGTGGGTGGCGCATTCGGACGCCGACGCGGCACCGGCAGATCGGCCGACCCTGGCCACTGCGGTGAGATTCACTCTCGAGGAACTGGCGTCGCGTGCTGAGGGCAACAGCGTCGAGGTCCGCGTCCCGCCGTTCGGAGTCACCCAGTGCATTCCCGGACCCAGGCACACCCGCGGAACACCGCCCAACGTCGTCGAAACCTCGGCGCAGGTGTGGTTGGAGATCGTGACCGGTCAGACCGAATTCTCCGCCGCGCTCGCCGAAGGCTCGGTTGACGCTTCGGGCACGCGCGCGGACATCAGCGACTTCGTCCCTTTGTACACATCGGCAGAATTGGAAGGCCGGCGATGAACGCCCAGATCACCCAGACCACCTCATTCATCGGTGGACGCCATGTCCCCTCGCTGACCACCTACGCCAACGTCGACCCGGCCACGGGCGAGCACCTCGGCGATGTGTCCCGCGGCGGAGCCGACGAGGTCGACCGTGCGGTCAAGGCTGCGGCCCGGGCGCAGCAGGAGTGGAAGCGCTCGAGCACCGAGCAGCGTTCGAAACTGTTAGTCACCACCGCCGAGGTGATCCGGGCCAACCGTGATGAGATGGCCGCCCTCGAATCCGAGGACACCGGCAAACCCCTGACCCAGGCCTACGCCGACGTCGACGTCTGCGCCCGCTACTTCGAGTTCTACGGTCACACCATCGAGTCCTACTACGGGCGCTCGATCCCCATGGCCGAGGACATGCACGTCTACACCCGCCGTGAACCCTACGGCGTGACCGGGCACATCGTGGCCTGGAACTACCCGCTCCAGCTCATCGGCCGCGCAGCCGCGACCTCGCTGGCCACCGGCAACGCCGCCGTGGCCAAACCCGCCGACGAAACGCCGCGCTCCACGGTTCGCCTGGCCGAACTCATCCATTCCGTGGGCTTTCCCGCCGGCGCATTCAACGTGGTCACAGGCAAGGGCAGTGAGGCGGGCGCGGCATTGGCAGCCCACCCGGGCATCGCGCATCTGGGCTTCGTGGGCTCGACTCAGGTCGGCTCGCAGATCGCTCACGCCGCAGCCGATCGGGTCATCCCGACGGTGCTCGAACTGGGCGGAAAATCCGCGAACATCGTCTTCTCCGATGCCGATGTCGACGCAGCCATCCCGTCCCTGGTCCGTTCGGTCATCCAGAACGCCGGCCAGACCTGTTCGGCCGGTTCCCGACTCATCGTCGCCCAGGACGTCCACGCCGAGGTGGTCGAGAAGATGGCGGCCGCGATGGAGAAGGTGACCATCGGCTACGGCATCGACGACCCCATGCTCGGGCCCCTGATCTCGACGAAGCAGCAGTCCCGCGTCGAAGGGTTCCTCTCCGACATCGGCAACGCCCAGATCGTCACCGGCGGGACCAGGCCCGAGGGCCTCGCCGAGGACCTCGTCGGTGGCGCCTTCATCACTCCGACGCTTGTCGACAATGTGTCCCCGGGCTCGAGGATCGCGCAGGAGGAGGTCTTCGGCCCCGTCGTCGTGGCCATGACCTTCGGCGACGAAGAAGAAGCGATCTCCCTGGCAAACGGCACCGACTACGGCTTGGTCTCGGCCCTGTGGACACAGAACATCTCCCGAGCTCATCGGGTCGCCGCCGAGGTGGAGGCCGGGCAGATCTTCGTCAACACCTACGGTGCCGGCGGGGGAGTGGAACTGCCCTTCGGCGGATTCAAGAAGTCCGGCTATGGCCGCGAGAAGTCCATCGAAGCCTTCGACGAGTACACGCAGACGAAGACCGTCGTCGTGAAGCTGTGAAATCGTGACGCTGTGAAACCGGCAGATCGCGGTCGTCGATGACTCCTGCAGTCCTCGGACTGGTGCTGTTCGCCTCGGTGGCCCATGCCCTGTGGAACATTGCTGCGAAGTCCGTCTCCGGTAAGGGCTATGCCTTCGTGCTGGCCTATCACGGGCTGTCGGCGATCCTCCTGGCCCCGATCGCGGTCTGGCTGCTGGTCTCCGGAACACACGAGTTCAGCCTGGGACTCCTCAGTGCCGCAGTGCTCAGCGCAAGCTTCCACATCGCATACTCGGTGGCCCTGCAATCCGGCTACGACCATGCTCCGCTGGGCGTCGTCTATCCCACGGCGCGCGGGGTCGGTCCGATCATCACGATCATCATCGCGGTGCTGTTCCTGGGTGAGCGGCCCACCCCACCGGAGAGCATCGGCGCCTTCATCGTCCTTGCCGGCATCGCGGTCGTGACGGTGCGTCCGCGAGGTGCAGGCTTCAGGGCAAACAGCCACGGCTCTCATAGCCACGGCATAGGGCGCGGTCTGGCTTGGGGCGCGCTGATCGGAACCTTCATCGCCTCCTACACCTTGTGGGATGACTTCGCCGTCAACCACATCACCGACTCACCGCTGCTCTACTTCGCTGTTTCCGAGGCCTGTGTCGCAGTCATCATGGCCTTGGGCATCGTGGCGCTCCCCGGCGGTGCGGGGCGTCGCGGGGACGTCACATCGATCCTGGCCGAGCACAAGCCAGCCCTGGTCACCGTGGCCATCCTGTCCCCGTTGGCGTACCTGCTCGTCCTCTTCGCAATGCAGCAGGCACCGGTGTCCCTCGTGGCTCCTGTGCGAGAGACCTCGATCATCGTCGGCACGCTGCTGGCCTGGTGGTTCTTCGGGGAGAAGAACATCGGCATGAAGCTGACCGGCGCGGTGGTCGTCGTCGCCGGCATCGGTCTCATCGCGCTGGGGTGAGGCTGATGCCAGCGGTCAGGAGGATGGTGCTGCGCCTCAACGCGCCAGCAGCCAGCGCCCCAGCGTCACGGCAGGGACGTTGTCAGCGCCTCTTCGCCGGCTTTCGGCGGAGTACGCGCACCACTCGTGTGGGGCACACAGAGTGTGAGAGTACGGCCTGGGAGGTCGACCCGAGGATTGTTGACACGAAACCGCCGCGACCGCGGGAACCGATGACCATGAGTTCGGCGCTGTAGGTGGCACTGATGAGCACCTCGGTGGCGGGGGCATCGAAGATCGACCAGCGAACGTCAACCTCGGGGAACTCTTCCCTGAGGGACTTCACGGCTTCTTCCAGCGAGGTCACGGCTTCGTCGTACATCTTCACAAGGTGTACTTCGCTGGGCATCCATTCCGGCGAGAGCACGTGGGCGGCCGTGATGCCGACCAGGTGCAGGGGCCGACCATAGATCCGAGCCTGCACGGCGGCGTCGCGCAGGACCGGGCCGTCGGTCTCGAAAGGATCGATCGCGGCGACGACCTCACCGCTGAAGTCGGTGCCGCTGTCGCCGGATCCGGCGGTGGCCGTCCGCGCGCCGGAGGAGCGTACAGGCGGGTCGATCAACAGGGGCCTCTCGGGCATCGGGCGTTGGGGCCACGTGCTGGGGATGACCACGGTGGGGCAATGAGCGTGCGCGGGCATCGCCAGGGCCACAGACCCCAGCAGGCGGCCGGCGAAACCACCACGACCGCGGGCGCCGATGACGGCGAGATCGGCGTTCTTCGAGTTGTCGACCAGCGCTCCAGAGGCATCCCCGGGAGAGACCACCGTCGACACCGGCACCGAGGCGTCGGTGACGGTTCGGGCGCTGTCATCGACGAGTTTCTGCACCGACCTCTTGATTGCTGTGTCGAAATCGGTCGGGTAGACGATGTCCGCTTGGGTCATATTGACACCGGGAACGGTGTACGCCGCCACGAGGCGAATCTCAGAAGCGGTCAGCTGCGCATGTCTGATCGCCCACTGCAGTGCGCCTTGGCTGTTGGCGGAGCCGTCGACTCCGACGATGATCGTATGGGACATGTCCACCCCTATGTGAGAAGCCGTACTGTGCTTGTCTCCATCTTATGGGATTGCCCGGATAACTGCCTGGGAGTCGGCGGAAGAGTTCTCGACTAGACTGTCCGCGACTTGATGTGCGGGCACTATGGGCCCGCCACCGACACCGTTGCTCGAGGAGATCATGAAGGACCAGATCGACGTCGCCGTTCGTCGCAGCCCCAAGTACTCGGTATTCATGGGACTCGGTGCGATCCTCGGTGTCCTCGTCGCGGGTGTACTCACGCTCCTCGTCGATCCCGAAGCGATGCCCACCGGTTACACCGTGGCCAAGGGAGCGGGACTGCTCCTTCTCATCCTCGCCGTGGGCGGATTGTTCCTCGGCGGGCTTCTGGCGGTGATCCTGGACTGGCTGGGTCGGAGGAAGGCACGCAAGTACCGCGTCGACGCGGAGATCGACATGGTCGACGATCCCAAGGAGATCGCGCGTCGTCGTATCGCCGAAGCCAACGGCGAAGATCCCGACGCCAGTGTCACCTCGGACGACACCTCGGCAGGGGAGACCCTCGGAGGCAATCGCTCCGACAACGACAGCGCTGACGACGAGCCCCGGAACGGATCCTCGAGTACCGGAGTCTGATCAACTTGTGAAGTGGGGCTCACCGATGTGAGAGAATCCTTCATGTGGCAAGAGGAGACGGGCAACTAACGCACGAAATCGACCCCCTGGACCGCGGACCTCAGGATGCTTGTGGAGTATTCGGAGTCTGGGCACCAGGCGAGGAGATCGCCAAACTCACCTACTTCGGGCTCTATGCTCTGCAGCACCGCGGACAGGAGTCCGCGGGCATCGCTGCCAGCAATGGCAAGCAGATCCTGATCTACCGCGACATGGGCCTGGTCTCACAGGTCTTCCACGAACGCGATCTCGAACTTCTGCAGGGCCACATCGCACTCGGGCACACGCGCTACTCGACGACCGGTTCGCCGTCATTCGAGAACGCACAGCCCACGCTGGGCCCCACGCCGTTCGGCACCGTGGCGTTGGCGCACAACGGCAACCTGACGAACTTCGACGAGCTCGAGGCTCTGGCCGACGGTCGTCGCGACGATGCCGACAAAGTCGTCAAGGACGCGACGAAGAAGGTCACCCGAACTCGGCCCTTCCGCGACTCCTCCAATGACACTTCCCTGGTCACAGAACTCTTCGCCACCGAAGAGGGCGAGAACCTCACCGAGGCGGCACTGAACCTCCTGCCCAAGGTCGAAGGTGCGTTCTCACTGGCCTTCATGGACGAGAACACCCTCTACGCTGCACGTGATCGCCACGGGGTCAGGCCGCTGTCGCTGGGGCGAATGGAGAACGGCTGGGTCGTGGCCTCTGAGACCGCGGCGCTTGACATCGTGGGCGCCTCCTTCGTGCGCGATGTCGAACCGGGCGAACTCATCGCCATCGACGAAGACGGTCTGCGCTCCTTCCGATTCGCCGAACAGGACCAGGCCCGCTGCGTCTTCGAATACGTGTATCTGGCCCGGCCAGACAGTGTGCTCAACGGCAAGACCGTGCATGCAGCCAGAACCCAGATGGGCCGCCAGCTGGCCGACGAGTTTCCCGTCGATGCCGATCTCGTCATCGCCACCCCGGAATCGGGAACGCCGGCCGCCGTCGGCTATGCCGAACGATCCGGCATCCCCTTCGGTCAGGGGCTGATGAAGAACGCCTATGTCGGCCGCACATTCATCCAGCCCTCGGACACCCTGCGACAGCGCGGCATCCGACTCAAACTCAATCCGCTGCGCGAGAACATCGAAGGCAAACGGCTCGTCGTCGTCGATGACTCGATCGTGCGCGGAAACACTCAGCGTGCCCTCGTCCGGATGCTGCGCGAAGCCGGAGCGAAGGAGATCCATGTGCGCATCTCCTCGCCACCGGTCAAGTGGCCCTGCTTCTACGGCATCGACTTCGCGACCCGGGCCGAGCTCATTGCCAACGGCCTGAATATGGACGAGATCCGTGACAACCTCGGCGCCGACTCCCTGGGATACATCTCCCTCGATGGGATGATCGAAGCCACCCAGCAGGAGCGCAGCCAACTGTGCACCGCCTGCTTCTCAGGCGTTTACCCGATTCCTGTCAACAACACCCCCGCCGACAAAGGATGTTGAGTTGAGCACCGATCCAGCTAAGTCCACCACCTATGCCGCTGCCGGCGTCGACGTCGAGGCCGGTGACCGCGCCGTCGAACTGATGAAGTCCGCAGTTGCAGCCACCCACAACGCGAATGTCGTCGGCGAGGTGGGCGGTTTCGCCGGACTCTTCGACGTCTCAGTGTTCAAGGACTTCGACCGTCCGCTGCTGGCCTCGTCCACCGATGGCGTGGGCACGAAGGTCGCGATCGCGCAGGCTCTCGACAAGCACGACACCATTGGATACGACCTGGTGGGCATGGTCGTCGATGACATCATCGTGTGCGGTGCCAAGCCTCTGTTCATGACCGACTACATCGCCTGCGGCAAGGTCGTGGCCGAACGCATCGCCGACATCGTGCGCGGCATCGCCGAGGCGTGCGCCAGCGCCGATGTCGCACTGGTCGGCGGGGAGACCGCCGAACACCCGGGCCTGCTCGGAGTCGACGACTACGATGTCGCGGGTGCCGCGACCGGTGTCGTCGAAGCGTCCAAACTGCTGGGACCTGAGAAGGTGGCCGCCGGTGACGTGCTCATCGGGTTGCCATCTTCTGGCATCCACTCGAACGGGTACTCCCTGGTCAGACACATCATCGCCGAGGCGGGCTGGGGACTGGATCGCAACGTGCCGGAATTCGGTCGCACTCTGGGGGAAGAGCTCCTCGTCCCCACCCACGTCTACACCGCTGAACTCAACGCCCTGTTCTCTGCTCTGCCCGATGCCGTGCATGCGGTCTCGCACGTCACCGGCGGGGGACTGTCTGCCAATGTGGCGCGCGTGCTGCCGAAGGGCCTCGTGGCGAAGATGTCGCGGGCGTCGTGGGAGATCCCTCCGGTCTTCTCCACCCTCGGCGATCTGGGCGGAGTCCCACAGGAAGACCGTGAACGGACCTGGAATCTCGGCGTCGGCATGGTCCTCGTGTCCTCTGCTGCGTCCGTCGACAGCGTGCTCGCAGCCTGCCCCGGCTCATGGGTGCTCGGCGATGTCAGCGTCGACGACGGTTCACTGGCTTCGGAACTCGACTATGTCCAAGGCGCCAAGGGCGTCGACGGCGGAGCCGCAATCCTCGGCTGAGGGCGTGGCGTGAGCGTGGGCGTGGCGTGAGCGGACTTCGTGCCGGCCGACGCGCTTCGCGGTACACGCGCTTCGCCTCGGCTCCCGTTGGCTTGCGGATCGTCCCGGAAGCTCTAAAGCGTCCCCTCGGCTCCAAAACGTCTCGTTGCTGAGGTTGTCGGTGGAACTGCCGGGGTGTGATGGCCAAGCAGCTGTAGGAGCTGGAGCTACGGGTATGGGATGCCGCAGGCTGTAGGGCAGAACACACTCAGGGCGAAACCCCTTCGGCTGAACAGTCCCTGCAGCCACCAGGCAACGCAGCAACCAGGCAACGCAGCAACCGGGCAACGCAGAAGGCGGAGGCCGTAGCCTCCGCCTTCCTGCTTGAGCGAATCCGATGCTCAGGTGCCCGAACATCGATCACATCAGTGCTGATCGGTCAAGATTCGCGCTGTGTATAGTCGTCTTCTTCATCGTCGACGTTGTACTTGTCGGCGTAATCCGAATAGTCCGGCTCGTTGTCGTACGGATCTGACGAACCGGACGCCTGCGACTCGGAACCCAGTTCCTGCTGGAGTCTATTCAGGTCGGTGTCCGGGCTGTAGTATTTCAGCTTCCGGGCTACCTTGATCTGCTTTGCCTTTGCGCGGCCGCGACCCACTGGCGTGACCCCCTCCGTCGTCATGTGGGGCGAAGCGCCCCGGACTAGATCTCTGCTATGCGCTTAAATCCTACCTGTTCGCAGTGGGAAGTTCCATTTTGAGGCCCGACCTTGGATAGGCTGAACCCATGGCCTACAGTCGCGATTATGTTGTCACTCTGCGCATCTTCGAACCCATCGTGGTTCATTCCGCATTGCAAGACGAGCAGGTGGAAGACAACCGTGCTCGGGTCGAGGAGGAGGTCTCCGATGACGCCGACCAGCGCTTGATCTCACTGCCACCGAGCCCTGTGGCTGAATCGTTTCGCAACACCCCGATCTTCCTTCCGGCGTCTCAGACTTCGGACGGAGTCGATCGGTGCTGCCCCGCCCAGGAGGACATTCGCGGGTGGGAAGCGCTCGAAGCATTGAGCGAGCACACCTCGAAGGCGACGCTGGACATCATCGCTCCGAAGTCGGTGCGCAGGCGTGCAGCCAGTCGGCGCGCCGAGTGGCTCCAGGACGCCAAGGACACCCGGGTCTTCACCCGAGTCTCGGCATGGGATGTGCCGCCGTCATGGTGGCTGTTCTTCTCCCTCAGCGAAGACCAGATCATCACGAACGAAACCGATGCCGGTCTCAGAGTCCTCATTCGTACGGACATCCTGGCCGCCTCGGCGAGAATGGAATGGGCTGCGGAGACCGTGGCAGACAAGTCCAAGGTCGTCGACATGGTCGAGCAGACATCGATTTTGGCGCAGTGGGTCGACGGCTTCGACATGAACTCCGTGCTCGAACTCGACCTGGGTGGGATGAGCGATGTGCTCTGGCCCAACGAGGCACCGGAGCTCGTCGATTCGTGGGTGACCGCACTGAGCAACGACGATCCAGAAACAGCGGTCGCATCCTTCCAGAAGTACGCGGCGATGTGGGAACAGCTCAATCTCTACGCTCGCAGTTCCTGAGCCCTTCCAACTACCTGACGGCGGCCCAGGCACCCCGCGCGAGGTTGCTGGACCGCCGCTAGGTAGTTGGGGGAGGCAGGCGGCTACGATGGTCTGCGTACCCGCGGCGTCGAGAGAATGAACCACACAGCGCATGGATGAGAAGAAGCGTCGACTTCTGACGAAGAGGAAACCGCCGTCGGAGTCTGCGGCCGAGTCTGCGACGAAGCCGAGGCCGATGACGACGTGGTCGATCGTCTGGCGCCTCGCAGCGACCGCGATCGCGCTGATCGTCCTCACCTGCGGACAGTTCCTCAACACCAATGACTTCTTCCCGCTCGGGTCACTCACGCAGTACGCCACCGCCAAGGACCTCAACGGGACGGTGAACTCGACGTGCATCGAAGCACAGTTCCCCGGCGAGGACGAACCACGCAGGCTCGGCTTCAACACGGCGACAGTGGGAATCGAACGCGGTGACATCGAGTCCCAGCTCGATCGGGTCATCAGCCACCCCGAACTCCTGCAGACCCTGGCCGACTCCTTTGAGCGCCTCCATCCCGACGAGCCGAAACCGGAGGCGATGATCCTCTGCCGCACCGTGACCCAGTTGGACAACGGCCGCAGCGTCGGCGAACCCGAACACAAGATCCTGGCGACCTGGGAGGTGCAGTGAACAAGCCCACCACCGCCGAGGTGAAGGCCGGCAATCCGCTCATCGCCTGGTTCACGCCCCAGATCTCTTTGGCCCGGGTCGCGGTCTTCCGCGTCTTCATCTACCTCTTCGTCATCGTCGACGTGCTGACCATCTCCGCCGATGTCATCCCACACGGATGGACCCCTGACCTCTATCAGCCGCTGTGGTTGGCCAGATTCCTCCACATCCCTCCGGTCAGCGTCCTCGCCGCACAGATCCTGCTTGCCGCGATCATCGTCTTCTCACTGATGGCAGCAGCTGGAATCCTCCAGCGCCTCAGCGGCTGGCTCGTCGCCATCACCTTCGGGTTGTGGATGTTCTACACGCAGGGCTACGGCTACGTCGCCCACGACCACATGGCACTCGTCGTCGCCGTCGTGGTGCTGCCGACGGTCGGTCTCGCACGATTCCAAGACGTGGGAACCACCTCGGCGAAGGCAGGATGGGCATTGCGGGTCGTGCAGATCTCCGTCGTTCTCACCTACTTCTACTCTGTGGTGATGAAGTGGATCGCCTCGGGCAACATCACCCACTGGGCCAACGGAGCCGTGATCATCTGGGCGCTCATGCGCCGTGGTGCCGAATGGTCGAAGCCGTTCCTCGAGATGCCGGGCCTGCTCATCGCCGGGCAGTGGGCGACGTTGGTCTTCGAGTTCCTCTCGCCGATCGTACTGTTCCTCAAGGGCAGATGGCTCTATGGTGCCGTCATCGTCTTCATGCTCTTCCACCTCATGACCTATATCGCCCTGGGCATCCACTTCCTGCCGACGGTGATCTGCTGGGCGGCGTTCCTGCCCTTGGAGAAGTTGGTTCCGAAGCGCTTCGCCGCGACTTGCTGAGTAGTTCGCCGCGACCCGCTAAGTGTCCCGGCGCAGGGCGTCGAGCACACGTTTGATCGCGGCGCGCTCGGCCGTATCGGGGGCCATGACCGCCACGACCCAACGCGTGGTCGCGACTCCGGTCAGGGGGACGAGTGTGACCCCGGCATCCTCCGGGGTCGTGAATCGCGGCAGCAGGGCGACCTGGTGACTCGAGGCCACGATCGCCTCGATAAGCCGGTTGTCCCGAATGTGCTGAGTGACCTCGAGCTCACGTCCTGTGACGTGTTCGATCGAGGACATGATCGTGGCGAATGGGAACCCGTGGGGCACGCCGATCCACTGAGCATCGACGAGGTCCTCAGGCGTCAGCTCGCCCCTGTGCGCCAGCGGATGTGAGTCAGCCACGGCCACGTCGATGCGTTCCCTGGCCAATGATTCGACCCTCAGCCCTTCGGTCCCAGCCGGTCGTTCGGAGATCAGGCTGTGGGCGATGGCGATGTCGACGTCGGAGGTCAGACCCGCGAATTCGTGCTCGGCCAGATCCATGTCGACGGTGCGCAGGATGATCTTCGGGCTCGTCTCCCGCAGCTGTCGCAGCGCAGAGGGCACAAGGTAGGTCAGCGCACTGGGCAGCCCGGCAATCCGAACCTCACCGGAGGGATCGCCGAGGTAGTCCTCCCAATCCGCTTTCACGCGGGCAAGCGCTGAGGCCACGTCCTTGCCTCCTGCGGCAAGCAGCCTGCCTGCCGTGGTCAGCTTCAGTCCGCGGCCCTCGGCCTCGACGAGAGTGTGGCCGAGTTCCCGTGCGGCTTGTTTGAGCTGCTGCGATATCGCCGAGGGCGTGCGATACGTCGCCCTGGCCACGGCGGTGACGCTGCCTAGTTCGTCGAGCCGGCGCAGCAGCTCTAGATGCCTGGGGTCCATGGGCCAATGCTACAAGAGTGAAGTCCAACTACAAGGTATGTGTAGAATATTTCGATTGTGTTAAGTGTTTGGCGACTCGAGAATAGAAGCATGTCATTCAAACACTGCCTGCTCGCCGTCTCGGTGGCTGTGATGTGGGGGCTGAACTTCCTGGCGATCGATTTTTCGCTCGAACAGTTCCCACCCTTCTTCCTTGTCGCACTGCGCTTCGCCGTGCTGGCACTTCCGGCTCTGCTCTTCGTGCCGAAACCGGACGTGAAGTTCCGCTGGATCGTGGGCTACGGGCTCGGGTTCGGGCTCCTGCAGTTTCTGTTCCTCTATTGGGCGATGGCGGCAGGGATGCCTGCAGGTCTGGCCTCACTTGTGCTCCAGGCCTCGGGGCCGTTCACGGTGCTCTTGGGCATGACATTCCTGCGCGAGCGGGTACGCGGATCACAGATGGCATTCCTGCTCGTTGCCATGGCCGGACTCGGCGTCGTGGGCTGGCAGAGGCTGGATTCGAGCGCGAGCCTCCTGCCGTTCCTGCTCACGCTCGCCGGTGCCTTCGGGTGGGCGATCGGCAACATCTGCAACCGTCAGGCCCACTCGGTCGAGCCCGTGAAGTTCACGATGTGGATGTCGGTGGTTCCACCAGTGCCGATGCTCCTTCTCGCGCTGCTCATCGAAGGGCCGGCAACCATCGGGCAGTCGCTGACGACGCTCATGACTCCCACCGGATGGCTGGGCCTCGCCGGCCTCGCCTACACGGTCATCATCGCCACGATCCTCGGCTCGGGCATCTGGTCGTGGCTGATGTCGCGCAACCCCGCTGGAGTGGTCGCCCCGTTCTCAATGCTCGTTCCCATCGTCGGAATGAGTGCGGCCTGGTTCGTCCTCGGCGAGACGGTGTCTCTGGGGGAGATGTGCGGAGCCGTCCTCGTCATCATCGGCGTCCTCGGAGCAGGAATGCGCGCTGCGAAGGGGCCGAAGATACTCGCCGAGGTGGTGCCCACCGACGTCGAAGATGTGGCCGACGTCCCCGCGGGGACGCGGTGAGGGCGCCGCCCCTGACACCGAGCTAATGTTGTGCCCATGACTTCGACGCATCACCGGCCCCTCACTGCTGAGGATCTCTTGGCGTCCCCGCGGGGACGCTCGCTCGTGTTCGGACTGGCCCTGAGCGGGCGTGAGGACGAATTCGACGACGAAGGCCAGCCCCTCACAGCGTCGGCGCGTGCCTTGGACGAGTTTCGCAACGCTGTCTTCATCGCCGGCTATCTTGCCGACAAAGCGCAGGGGGCCGCGGTGGCGATGTACCTCGGTGAAGGTGACTCGGAACCGGCACCCGGTGCCGTGACGGCCGGCGACGTCGCCGAGAAGCTGCGATTCGTCACACCGTCCAAACCGAGCCAGGCCGAGCTCGAGCACACGATGGCCGAAGTGATCGGAGGTGCCATGTACTGGCAGCCTCCGCACGGGGCTGATCACATCGCCGCTGGACCCGAGGTGTGTGAGGCCCTGCGACCCTTCGCAGAGGAGCTCATCGGCACCGGTCTGCTCGACGCGTGGTCCCGCCCCCTCGACACGGAGAACCAATGGGCGCTGGCCTGGGACGATGAGGAACATCGCGGCGGTCTGCCGGCCGTTTTCACGCACCCGACAGGTCCTATCGACCAAGCAGAGAGCCGACCTGCGATCTCGCTTGCCGATCTGTTCTCACCTGCGGATGGGGACGGGGACAGACTGCCATGGGGCTTCGATGCGTGGCTCGGCCATGTCCTCACTACGGAAACCGAGTACCGTCACGACTTGGTCAAAGACCCCAATGACGAGGTCAGCGGCGAATGGCGGTCGACCCCGCCCAAAGGGCTCTGGACCTCAACATCAACCTGGCCGGACCAGACCCCGATCGGGGTTGAACTCGTCGAAGACGATTTCGGTCTCGAACGCGCGCGGGCCTGCCGCCTGCGACTGCGCCCGGAAGCCCACATCGCTGAGATCTGCTGGCCCGAGGACTGGGCGCAGCTGTGCCGGCGTTTTCCGCTCGACGTCACTGCTCAACGCCGTTATGTGTGGTCAGAGACGACCGGGCGCAAGGGCCGGTGGGTGATTCCCGACTGGCCACGAGTGGCCGAGGAATTCGACGGGGTGCACGTGAGCTTGGCCGGTTATCTGCGCACCGCAGGCTCCGTCGTAGAAGTCGGCGATCACAGCCTCGTGGAAACTTCACCGTCCCTGCCCACGATCGGGAACACCGATGATGCCACCGTGAGCCTCATGGCGGGTTGGCACCCGGATATGACGTTCTGGCTCAATGACGTCGTCGACACTGTCACCGAAGTGGTCGAGTGGGTCTACGACAACGATGCAGACGCGTGGCGGCGGACGCCGACACAGTGAAGGCGGCGAGCAGAAACGTCCCCGCGGGGACGCGTCGAACGATGATCTGAGCGCTGTGAATATCGACTCCGGCGGTGCTCCACGGACACCGCACCCGGGCACCATGATTCGGCTGTATGCTCAGCGGATCACCGGTGGTGTCCGCACCGTCAGCACCTGTCATGTCGCAAGTGCTCATGGCTGAGTCTTCAAAGGAGAAACAGTGTCATCGAAGTTCGCCGATCGCATTGCTCGCGTCCAGCCGTCTGCCATCCGTGAGCTGCTCAAATACGGCGACGATCCGTCCATCACCTCCTTCGGCGGTGGGTACCCGGATGCATCACTATTCCCGGCAGTCGAGCTTCAGCGGATCTACACCGAGGTCCTGACTACGGACAGTGCAACCGCTCTGCAGTACACCGCCTCGGCGGGGCTGCCAGGTCTGCGCGCGCAGATCGCCACACGCATGTCGGCTGCGGGTGCGGCGACGGATGCCGATGATGTTCTCATCCTTCATGGCGCCCAGCAGGGGCTCGATCTGGTGGCAAAACTGCTCATCAACCCGGGCGATGTCATCGTGACGGAGAATCCGACCTTCCTCGGTGCCCTCATCGCGTTCAACCCCTGCCAACCCGAGTACGCGGCCGTCGAGATGGACTCCGACGGCATGGATGTCGACGCCCTCGAAGCAACGCTGCGGGGGACAGATAACGTCAAGTTCATCTACGTCATCCCCGACTTCCAGAACCCGACCGGTGTCAGCCTCAGCCTCGAGCGCCGCAAGCGCATCATCGAATTGGCCAACGAATTCGATGTGCTCATCCTCGAGGACTCGCCCTACCGCGAGCTGCGCTTCGAAGGCGAAGCACAGCCCACCCTGGCCTCACTGGACACCGAGGACCGGGTCATCCACCTCGGCAGCTTCTCGAAGATCCTCGCCCCCGGAGTGCGCCTGGGATGGGTGAGTGCGGCACCGGAGATCCTCGACAAGCTCAGCCTGCTCAAGCTCGCCGCCGACACTCAGTCGTCCACCCTGAATATGACTGCGGTGACACGGTTCCTCGAGACCTACGACATCGACGCCCACCTCTCATCGATGCGTGGCGTCTACCTCGCCAAACGTGACCTCATGCTCTCGACCATGGCCGAGCATTTCCCCGCCGAGGTGGCCGTGACCAAACCCGAAGGCGGACTCTTCACCTGGGTGACCTTCCCCGAAGGCTTCGACGCGACCGTCTTCATGGCCGATCATGCTCTGCCCGAAGCGCGGGTTGCCTACGTGCCCGGGGTATCATTCTTCCCGACCGAGCAGCGCAGCAACTTCGCCCGGTTCAGCTACTCGGGCCAGTCGGATGAGGAGATGGTCGATGCCCTGACCCGGTTGGGCGCGATCCTCAACGAACACATCTGAACGAGAATCACGATCTGATCGTCACCGCGGCGGCCTGAGGCTGCAGCGACATGCCCCGGAGGTGGTGCCAAATCGGACCCGCGGGCTTACGGTCAACATATGACCGTCGCACCCAGGGTCGTTCCGGAGCCGAACCCATCGACCGCGCTCGCCGCGATGGTGGTGCTTGCCGGTGCTCTGTGCCTGTCGATCTCGGCGATCCTGGTCAAACTTGCAGGCGTGGATGCGGCGACGACGGCCGTGCTGCGGTGCGCGATCGCAGTCATCGCCCTCGTGCCCCTGGCTCTGTTTGAGCGCCGACGCCGAGGCGGGCTCTCCCGGGCGGGGGTCCTCTGGGCGATCGCGGCCGGGGTGGCACTGGGCATCGACTACATTGCGTGGACGGCCTCGATCTACCTGGTGGGTGCGGGTGTCGCCACTGTGCTCGTCAACGTCCAGGTCATCGTGCTGCCTCTGCTCGCCCTGGTCATCGACCGTGAGCGTGTGAGCGCACGCTTCCTCATCTCCCTGCCGCTGATGCTCATCGGCGTCGGACTGGTGGGCGGGATCGTGTCTTTCGCCGAGGTTGGCGAGAACGCCGTTCTCGGCACCAGTCTGGCCCTTATCGCCGGGATCGGATACGGGGTGTACATGTTTCTCACCCGCCGGGGAACAAGACGTAAGGCCGAGGGAACAATTCAGCCCCTGGCCTGGGCGACCGCCTCGGCGGCGGTGACCGCGGCAATCGTCGCCCAGTTCACCGGCGGCATCCACCTCACCGGGATCGGTCCGAACTCGTGGATGTTCCTCATCGCCTTGGCCCTTCTGGGGCAGGTGGTGGCGTGGCTGTTCATCAACAGGGGAAGCGTCCGATTGGTGCCGTCGATGACAGCGAGTCTGCTGCTCATCCAACCCGTGCTCGCCCTCGTGCTTGCGGCATTGATCCTCGGCGAGACGCTCACCGTGGATCAGGCGCTTGGGGCAGGCCTCGTTGTCGTGGCGGTGGCCGTAGCCAACGGAGTGTGGCGGATGCGTTCGCGCCGGCGCCGACAGGTTCTCAGGGGGCCAGACTCGGCGCCTCGGTGATGCCGAACTGCGTCTTCAACGCCCGCCGGGCCGCGAACCAGCCGTTCATGCCGTGGACTCCGGGCGCCGGTGGGGTCGCGGCCGAACACAGATAGGCGCCGGGGACGCCGAGGCTGTAATTGTCCCAGCTGGTTCGCGGTCGGGCCATCATCCGGTAGAAGGAGACGAGCCCGGTGGCGATGTCGCCGCCGATGAGGTTCTGGTTGTGTCCGGCCATCTCCGAAGCGGGGATCGAGTTGTAGGACACGATTGTGTCGCGGAAGCCGGGGGCGAAGCGCTCGATCTGTTCGATGATGTATTCGGTCGGATCGAGCGGACAGTCGAAGGGCACATGAGCGTAGGTCCACAGTGGGCGCAATCCGTTGACCTCACGCGAGGGATCGAACACGGTCGGGTCGGAGACCAGGCAGACTGGGTGGGCCGGCATGCGTCCGGCAAGGACGTCTGCCTCGGCGGCGGCCATCTGCGTCCGGGTTCCGCCGACGTGGATGGTGCCGGCACGGTTGATGTTGGGATCAGCCCAGGGCACAGGCCCGTTGAGGACGAAGTCGACCTTGGCCGCGGCATTGCCCTGCTTGAAGCTGCGCAGCGACTTGTCGACGCGGGCCGGGATGAGGCCGGAGAAGATCTGTGCGGCATTCAGCGCCGAGGTGTCGAGCAGGTATGCGCGGGCTGAGGGCATATCGGAGACGTGATCGATGCGCGCATTCGTGGTCACCGATCCGCCATGGGCCTCGAGGTCGGCGACCATGGCGTCGATGATCGCCTGCGAACCACCGACAGGGGACGGCCAGCCACCGGCGTGGGCGACGGTCGCGAGCATGGTGGCCGTAGCTGCCGTGCCCATGCTCGGCAGGCCGCCGATCGCGTGTGCGGCGACGCCGGTGAACAGGGACTGGGACGTCTCATGTGAGAGCGGAATGTTCCAGGCCGGGCTCGCCTGGGACAGCAGGCGCATCCCGAACTTCACCACGTTGGCGATACCGGGGACATCGCGCAGGGTCTCCGGGATTGAGCGTTTGTCGCCCAGGGACAACCAGATCGCATCATCGACACGTTCGAGGAGTGGGGCGAAGAAGCGTCGCCACTCGGGTCCGGCCGCGCCGAGGTGGTCGACCGTTGCCTCGAGATCATGGAATGCCAGCGCGGCGGGCTGATCGTCGAGGGGCTGAGCGTAGGAGACTTCCGGGGTGGTGAACTCAAGGCCCCGGGAACGCAGATCGAAGTCGACGAAGAAGGGGCTCGAGATCGCCAGCGGGTGTACGGCCGAGCAGATGTCGTGAGTGATCCCGGGAGCCAGCCCGAGATCGAGGGTGCGTGCGCCACCACCGACGGAGGATTGGGCCTCGAAGACCTGGACCGAGAGACCGGCCCGAGCCATGGTCACTGCTGCGGCCAAGCCGTTGGGTCCGGAACCGACGACAGCGACATCTACCTGGGGATTGCTCATGGACTCAGTCTAGGTGCAGAGGAGGCAGCTCTCTCATGCATCGAACATCCCAGTTATCCCCATGGCATGCCAAGCTTTCAGGCGTAGCCTCAAAGCACATCGCAAGTGGCGCAGACGGCGTCTACAGTGATCAGGATCGAAGGTGATCGGCGATGAGTACATCGAACGTCCGTGACCGTCCGGGGACACTGCCGGTTCGACTGGTGAAGACAGCCGGGCTCTTCCTCGCCATCAGCATGGTGACATTCGCTGCGGTGAATATCTTGGCGAACATGTTCCAACACCCGTTCATCATGATCGTCGAAGTGGTGGTTGTCGGTGTGCCGTTCCTCGTCGCAGTCGGCTGCGCCGTGGGTGCGGTCGTCGCGAAGATCGTCCAGCACAATCGGCATGCTCCCGTGTGAGGCAGGTGGTGTGCCGTGGGCGTCTTTCTAGTTTTCGGACACTGATCTATCGGCGGCCTTCTCGGGAGGGGGCCGCAAGGTGGGGTGTGCCAGATCTTCGTTGTCGAGAATCCACGTCGCAGTCTCCCACGGCGAGCATTGTGCGAAATAGAGCCGCTGTCCGCCGACATAGCGATGATTGGATTCCGCCTCGGGGTCAGGATCGTACTGCCCGGGGAAGCGTTCGTTCCCGCGCGGAACAGAGACTGCGAAAGGTACCTGCACCCAGACGCTGGCGTCCCACACTTCGCGGAGTTCTGGCCGATGGAGAAAGATGCCATCCACGAGGAGGACGCAGTCCTGTGACAATTCGAGGCTGAAATGTGCGCCCTCGACACTGGCATCGGCAACAACATCCCAGACGGCTGGAACAACCGGCAGTCCCTGCTTGAACGCAGTCACAACAGACCGCTTGAACGCCGTGTAGTCGTAGGAGTCACGGTAGAATGACTCAGGTCCACGACCCTGCGCGTACCGAACCGAACGTGGGTGGTGGAATCCGTCGATGCTCAGTGACGCAACGGGCCGGAGCCCGTCCTGGGCCGCCAGCTGGACAAGCTCTTCGGCAAGGACGGTTTTGCCAGCACCGTCGAGTCCGTCGATGGCAATGAGGCCTCGCCCGCCAGAGTTGATCTCGCGGATCTGTGCAAGCAACTGTCGCAGAACCGAACGGCGGGTGCTCATCATGTGCCATCCTCAGCCGGGCACATACGCCTCATCGAAGAACGCCAACTCCACGCCGACTGTCCTCTGCCATAGTTGGGTCAACCGGTCCCTGTTCGCGAGGGACTCAGCATCGTCGCCGATGGGAAACGCCCTCTCGAGTTCGTCGACGAGGAACTGCACCCAGGCCCGGAAGTCCTCACCACGGTGCAGGTCGATCCACCCGGTGTGAACGTGGCGACGGGGCATCGGGTCCTCGCGTTCGCCCCAATCGAGGTAGAGCCATTCGGCGATGACGAGCACGACGAGCAGGTCCGGGTAAGAGGCAGAAGCGACCGCCTCATCCATGATGTTGCGGAACCGTGCGGTCGGATCAGTCAGCACCGGAGCCTCGTATTCAACGGCGGGAACACCTACCTCGGCGAAGGCACGAAGAAAGTAGGAGTTCTCATCGGCTTCGAGGAATCCGAGCTGTTTGGAAAACCGGAGTTTGGGGGCGATGTCATCGGCGTGGGCGACGCAGGCCCCGAGCATCGACAGGAACGATTCGAAGAACTGATAGTCCTGGACCAGGTACTTCTTCATCACAGAATCCTCGACGGTCCCGGCGAACAGTTCCGCCACGAACCTGTGCCCGACCGCGGCATCCCAGGTGGGGGCAGTCGCCGCACTCAACTTCGCCACCGGCCCGCCTGGATTCAGACGAATACTGGTGCTGGTCTGCTGTGGAACATCGTTCATCGTTGTCATTTCTCACTTCCTCCGCCGGTGCTCACCGGATCAGGTTCGAAGGGTCTGCTTGCGCACTCTCAGCGCCGTTGTCGCGGCGCTCCCCTGTGGTGCTTCGAGACTAGCACCAGCCCAGCATCTGAGCTCTTCACCGTGTCACCGGCGGCGCGTAGACTGCTCGCATGGCAATCGCAAAGCAGCCCGTCGTCGTTCTCGACGCTCCTGACGCACGCGAACTCGCGGAGTTCTACGGTGAACTCCTCGACTGGCAGGTCAGAGTCGATGACGACGGCACCTGGGCAGAGATCACATCCGATTCCTGGCCGCCGATCTGCTTCCAACAGGTCGAGGACTACCACGCACCCAGCTGGCCGAGCCAGGCCCACCCGCAGCAGATGCACCTCGACGTCGTCGTCGATGACCTTGATGTCGCCGAGGCGGCCGTGGTCAAACTCGGTGCAGGAAAGGCAGCCGAACAGCCGGGTGAGAGCTTCCGTGTCTTCCTGGACCCGGCAGGTCACCCGTTCTGCATCGTTCTGAACTGAGCTTCTGACCGGGGCTACAGTGATCACATGCACGTGATCACCTCATTCGGCGACCTCGAACCGGTTCCGTGGGCCAACGGTGCGGGGGAGACGACCGAGCTCGTCTCACTCACAGATTCCCAGGCCCTGACCCCGAGCCTTCGGCGGTGGCGCCTGAGCATCGCGCGTCTGGACCGCCCGGCTGCGTTCTCCCCGTTGCCGGGCCTGGCACGTACGTTTCTTCCCATCGGCGCCGAGGTCGGCCTTGAGATTGATGGACAGCTGCACTTCGTCGCCCAAGACGAACCCCAGAGGTTCCGTGGGGAACAGAACGTCTCGCTCGTCGAACTGGGCTCTCCGTGCTTCGCACTCAACCTCATGGTCGAGATCGATGACGGGGCCAGCTCAGGTCCACGTGCGTTGGAGATGTCGACTCGATTCACCGGCTCCGGGCTGTTTGCAGTGACGTTGGATTCGGGTCCCGGACAACCGAGATTCCAGCTGCTGGAACTCGAGAAATCGGATGTACTTCCGGACCACCTCGGCGTGGCCATTCTGCACTGAGGCAGGGGCCGTCGCAGGCGCCGAATCCGGACCTGCCAATATCCTGCGAAGCGCTTGTCCCGTGCGTCACATGGAACGGCATCATCGCAGGTCAGCCATCATGGGGACGTTGCCTGCTCACAGCGTTGTCTCAGCTTCCGAGGGGGTGAGTCAGGAACTCCGTACATCGACGGCCGATACTGGACTCAGGGACCAGTCATCGGAGGAACTTTGGGGTCGAATCAGAATGAGTCAGGCAGACTGAACGGGCAGGACGGCGCAGCGTCCGGTCACGACAGATCAGCATCGCGAGACGGCGACTTTGAAACGATCGTGCAGGCGTCTCAGACCCTGCCTCTGATCACCGAAGAACTCGCAGCCGCACACTCAGCCACACACGTCAGAAACACCCAGTCGACGCCGCCGCCGACCCCGCACGTGACGACACCGGTGTTGCCGCCGAATCCGATCCGCCGCGAAGAATCGCAGGGGTCGGCGACTCGGATGCTGCAGGCGAACACGACGGTGGTGAACGACACTGCTGATCTCGGTGAATCGGCACCGCTGGACACCGACACGAATGACAAAGCCGAGAAGAAGACGAAGAGCGAAAGCAGGGTCTCCGCGACTCAGCTCCTCGCCGGTGCCGCAGCCGCGGCCACCTCTTCGGTCATCGGCGGACAACTGGGTGTCGCCGGAACGGTCGTCGGTGCAGGGGTCGCGAGCATCATCACCGGACTCGCAGTGACGCTCTATACCAGCAGCCTCGACAAGGGCAAAGAGAAGATCAAGGAAGTCGGCACAAAGCTGGCTCCGGCCGTCAAGGCGACGTCACTCGGTGTCAAAACGCAGAGATCCGCCGCGGTTGCAACGTTCCAAGCGTCAGGACCTTCCCGGGTCGCTGGAACCTTCGGGAGCCTGCACGACGAGGCAGCCGCAGACACGAGCCTCGACGCCACGTCATCCGATGCCAGGTCGTCCGATGCCACGTCATCCGCCGACACCGAGGGATCCAGCGACGAACCCAAATCGTGGTGGCAGAAGCTGCGCCGCAAACGAGTCCTCTACCCGGTGGCTATCGGGGTGGCGACATTCGGAATCGGACTGGGTGCCGTGGTCATGGCCGAATCATTCACCGATGCCGACATCTCGCCCGGGACCTCGCAGATCTCACGATCCGTGTCCGGAAACTCCGGCACCGGGGATGACTCCGGAAGCTCACAAGACGGTGGCGGCACCTCCGAATCCGGCTCATCCGGGGCAGATTCCCAACCCGGCCAGAACCCGAATCAGGGAAGCGGAAACGAGGGTTCGACGACGAGCGAAGGGCAGTCCACCTCGGCGAACGAGGGCAGCTCGACGGCCTCCTCGACTGCCGATCAGACGGGCACTGACCAGGGCACTGATGCCAGCTCATCCGCAGCCACCGGTGACGATACTGCCGGAGCCGGCAGCGATTCGAGCGGATCCAGCAGCTCCGGGGCGGATGCCTCGGGCGGGGGAGCAACGTCCTCGGGTGGAAGTTCGGGTTCCGGCTCGCAGGGCAGCGCGGGAAGCTCTGACTCCGGAAGCTCCGGCTCGAGCTCGGCAGGCGGTTCAAGTGCCGCGACAGCCGAAGGATGAGGGGCCGGAATATTGAGGAGGGTGGCCTTGCTTGTACCAGATAAGGAAACTGGTTAGCGTGAAAATCGGTTGCGACAGTCTTCTGCACGCTGCCAGGAACTCGATATCACGGGAGCCGTGATCGGCCCTCCGCCTCATCGGACGCAGACGAGCAATGTTCGTCCTATGATGGATGAAGTGGACCGGGAAGAATGACTCCCCGTCGCCCAATCGGTTGAAGGAGAAGCAATGACGAAACACGCTGATCATGAACACCCAGGATTCGACGGCACGAAGCCCTCGACGACCGAGGCAGGTAAGCCGCGAGAGTCCGACGCGCATTCGCTGAGCGTCGGAGCAGACGGCCCTCTCCTCCTCCACGACGTTGAACTCGTCGAGAAGCTGGCTCGGTTCGACCGCGAACGCGTTCCCGAGCGCAGTCCCCACGCCAAGGGCTCCGGTGCCTTCGGTGAACTGGAGATCACTGCAGACGTCTCCGCCTACACCCGGGCTAAGTTCCTGCAGAAGGGCACCAAGACCCCGATGCTCGCACGGTTCTCCACCGTCGCCGGTGAGCTGGGCTCACCTGATTCCTGGCGTGACGTGCGTGGATTCGCGCTCAAGTTCTACACCGAAGACGGAAACTTCGACATGGTGGGCAACAACACCCCCGTGTTCTTCGTCCGTGATCCCATGAAGTTCCCCGACTTCATCCACTCGCAGAAGCGCACCCCTGATTCAGGCCTGCGCAGCAACAACATGCAGTGGGACTTCTGGTCGCTCTCGCCCGAATCGGCACACCAGGTCACCTACCTCATGGGACCGCGTGGTCTGCCCAAGACCTGGCGGAACATGAACGGATACTCCTCACACACCTACATGTGGGCCAATGACGCCGGCGAACGCTTCTGGGTCCAGTACCACTTCCACACCGATCAGGGTGTGGAGAACATGACGAACGAGGAAGCCGGCCAGCTCGCAGGCGAGGACGGAGACGTCCACCGTCGCGACCTGTTCGACGCGATCGAGCGCGGCGACTACCCGTCCTGGACCGTCAGCGTCCAGATCATGCCCTACGAAGAGGCCAAGACCTACCGCTTCAACCCCTTCGACCTCACCAAGACCTGGTCGAAGAAGGACTACCCGCTCATGGAGATCGGGAAGTTCACGCTCAACAAGAACCCGTCGAACCATTTCGCCCAGATCGAGCAGGCTGCATTCAGCCCCTCGAACACCGTGCCGGGCACCGGAATCTCGCCCGACAAGATGCTCATGGGCCGCGTATTCTCCTACCCAGACGCACAGCGGAACCGCATCGGCACGAACTTCAACCAGCTGCCGGTCAACGCACCCGTTACGAAGACCAATTCCTATGACAAGGAAGGTCAGATGGAGTACCACCACTCAGGTGATGCTCCGAACTATGCACCCAACTCCTACGGCCGTCCGTACCAGGCCGCGGAGACTCCGGTTGAGGCACGGTGGGAATCCGATGGTGAGCTCGTTCGCAGCGCCGCCACGCTCCACGCGGAGGACGATGACTTCGGCCAGGCACACACTCTGATTCGCGAGGTCTACTCTGAAGAGGAGCGCCAGGGCCTCATCGAAACCGTCGTCGGTGCATTGAAGGACGGCGTGGAAGAGCCCGTGCTCTCCAACGTCTTCCAGTACTGGCGCAACATCGATGACGAGGTCGGCCGCGCAATCGAGGACAAGTACAAGTCCGAGACAGCGTGATCCGGAAGTCGGAGTGAGTCGGGTGGTGTGAGCATCGGTGCGAAGCTGATGCCCTCACCCGGCCGCTAGCGGCCAGACATGTTGACGACCCGGGTGCCTCAAGTTGAGGCACCCGGGTCGTTTTCGTCTGCGGCTCCAGCTACGGTGGGCGGCCGGAGTGCGCGCTGTGTCTCCCGCCAGCGGGCGGAGAGAGCGCTCATCTGGCTAGGTCTCCTTGCGTCGATCAACGCTGAGGTCGAAAAAGTCGTCACTGGCGCCGACAATTTCGAACTCAGCATTGATTGAGAGCCGACCAGCCGTGGGCCAGGACCGTTTAGTCATCGATCTCGTCGAGGAGCTTCTTCTCGTCGGTGGCCAGCTGCTCCTTGTCGAGGTGCTGCATGAAGTGCTTCTTGCCTCGGGCGTACCAGAGCACGATGCTGAGGACGAGGACTGCGAGCACAGCGATGGGGGAGTAGTTGAAGGTCGAGATGGTGATCGGCAGCGTGGGCGGCAGCACGAACAGGATGCAGATGAAGATCACCCAGACGACAGCGATCCACCCGATGACTGCGCTCCAGCGCCCCAAATTCCAAGGGCCGGCCTTGAAGTCATCGCCCCGGAGCCGCCGCAGCAGAACGGGCGCAACATAGGCGATGTAGAGCCCGATCACCGCTACACTCGTCACCGCCAGGTAAGCGGTCTCATTGAACAGCGCCGGCACGGTCAGAATCGAGGACAGCACGATGCACAGCCAGATCGAGTTCGTGGGTGTGCCGGTGCGTGGATTGACCTTCTTCCAATGCTTGGAGCCGGGGATCGCATCGTCGCGGGAGAATGCGTAACTCATCCGCGAGTTCGCCGTCACCGACGCCATGCCGCAGAAGAACTGGGCGCCGCAGACGATGAAGAGCAGGAACTTCGCCATCGTCGGGTTGTTCAGGGCGTCGAGGAACACCTGTGCCGGCGGCAGACCCGTTGCCGTGGCATTGAGCGCGGTCAGTCCAGCCTCGGAACCGTCCTGGATCGCGGCCGTGATCGAATACAGCAGGATCCAACCACCGATGATCGAGATGACCACGCTCATGACGATGCCCTTGGGTGCGGCGGTCGAAGCGTTCTTGGTCTCCTCGGCCACGTGTGCCGAGGCGTCATAGCCGGTGTACGTGTACTGGGCCATGAGCAGACCCATGAGGAAGACGAACGGCATGAACGTGAACCCGGTTTCGTTGTGCCAGGCCGTCATGGTCCAGCTGAACGACTGATGCTTCGTGGGCATGATCCACAGGGCAGTGACGATGACGAGCACACCGACGATGTGCCACCAGGCGGAGACGCCGGAGAGCAGATTGACCAGGTTGACGCCGAAGGTGTTGAGCAGACCATGCAGGGTGATGATGACGAGGAACAGCAGGAACGTGTTGAGGGCCGTGGGCACGACTCCGAAGGTCAGTGCCGCGAAGGCCATCATGGTCGTCGCCGCGCCGAAGTCGATGGCTGCAGTCACGGCCACCTCGCCGAGGAAGTTGAACCATCCCACGTACCAGGCCCAATGCCGCTTGTTGCGTTTGGCCAGGCGGCCGGCCCAGAAGTACAGCCCACCCGCCGTCGGGTACTTTGAACAGACTTCAGCCATGGCCAGTGCCACGCAGAGGACGAAGATGCCGACCAGCGGCCACCCGATTGTGATCGCGGCCGGGCCGCCCGATCCGAGCGCAATGCTGTAGGAGGTGATGCAGCCGGCGAGGATCGAGATGATGGAGAAGGAGACCGCGAAGTTGCCGAAGCCCGACATGCCGCGTTTGAGCTCCTGCTTGTACCCGAGTTCGGCAAGACTGGCCTCGTCAGCGCTGAGGGCCGGGGCGGCAGCGTCGTGATCGTTTGTGCCATCGTGCGGCGTCGGCCCGGATGCCGGATCGTTGGGTGGAGAGGATTCATTGCTCATGGAGAACACCGTTCTTCTCGAAATGATTGCTTCCGCTGGCCGGCCGGCCGGCTGGCTGGCTGTCTGGCCGGCTCGGATCGTCGGGCCGAACCCCCTATGGCCCATTCCTGTGGTCTGGACCGGTCGTCGCTGACCGGTCGTCGCTGACCGGTCGGCATCGTCGGAATCCGGCTGTTGGCCAGGCGCGGACATCGAGACTGACGCGTGCGCGTCCGTCTGGAACGCGATTGTGGAATGGGTGCGGAAGTCACGAAAATAGTGCGTGATGCAGTTCACAACTCTGTTCTGACGTTGAGCTTGTCACCGTGCAAATGGTTTGTCAATAGGTATTTGTTCAGACGACAAACCTACGTTGTCGACAATTTTGGCCCAGCTATTGCGCGTAAATGGTTCGGTGGCATACCTTAAGTGAGAGAGTCTTCCTGAACCGTCGCAAGCCGCTACTGCCGCACAGCACCACCCCCGCAACGATGCGTGACCACCGCAGGGATGCAGCCCGTCGCAAGGATGCGAACACATCGTCGAGTTGGGCTACCGAGAAGAGGAATCATGAACGTGACTTCATCAGATATGACCCTGGAGCAGCTGCAGGCAGACATCGCCGCCGGCAGCGTCGACACGGTACTCGTCGCCGCTGCAGACATACAGGGCCGACTCCAAGGCAAGAGGATCACGGGCCGCTTCTTCCTCGACGAAGTGTTGGACAGCGGCACCGAAGGCTGCAACTACATGATGGCCACCGACGTCGAGATGAACACCATCGACGGGTACGAACTCACCTCCTGGGAACGCGGCTACGGCGACCTCATGTTCGTCCCCGACTATTCGACCCTGCGCCGCATCCCCTGGCACCCGGCGACCGTGATGGTCCAATGCGATCTGGCCTTCGTCGACGGCTCACCGCTGAGCGTCTCCCCACGACAGGTCCTCAAGGCCCAACTGGAGCGACTCGAGAAACTGGGCTATAGCCCCATCGGTGCCACAGAACTCGAATTCGCCCTCTACAACACCGGCTACCGCGAGGCGATGGCAGGCGACTACCGCAACCTCGAAGCCGCCAGCACCTACAACATCGACTACTCCCTCTTCGGCACCGGCCAGGTCGAAGGCTATCTGCGCAGACTGCGCAACGAGATGGACGGCGCCGGACTCTACACCGAAAGCGCGAAGGGCGAATGCAACCTCGGTCAGCTTGAGGTCGGCTTCCGCTACACCGACATGCTCGCCACCTGCGACAACCACGTCGTCTACAAGCTCGGTGCGAAGGAGATCGCAGACCAAGAGGGCAAGTCGGTGACCTTCATGGCCAAACCCAACGACCGCGAAGGCAGCTCCTGCCACATCCACATGAGCCTGTGCGACACCGCAGGCACTCCGGTCTTCCCTACCGGCCACGGCACGCAAATGTCAGAGACGATGAAGCACTTCGTCGCCGGTGTCGTTGCCACCCAGCACGACTTCACCTACCTTTATGCCCCGAACATCAATTCCTACAAGCGCTTCGCCGACGGCTCCTTCGCCCCCACTGCGGTGGGTTGGGGATGGGACAACCGAACCTGTGCCGTGCGCATCGTCGGTCACGGACCCGCCCTGCGCTTCGAACAGCGCGTTCCCGGCGCAGACGCCAACCCCTACCTTGCGAGCGCAGCCCTCATCGCAGCCGGAATCCACGGAATCGAGAACGAACTCGAACTGCCCGAAGCCCTCGCCGGCAACGCCTACACCCAGGACGCGCCGAGCATTCCGCGCCGCCTCCACGACGCTGTCGCCGCCTTCGAATCCTCCGATATCGCCCGCCATGCCTTCGGCGACGAGGTCGTGAACCACTACACCCATGCCGGTGAAGTCGAGATGGCGGCTTTCGACGCCGCAGTCACCGATTGGGAGGTCCGGCGTGGTTTTGAGCGACTCTGACCCGACCCCGGTACGAGCAGACCTCGACCCGCCGACGCGCCGCCCGCTCATCGGGCTGCCCACCTATTATGGCCGCGGCCAGTTCGGAGTCTGGGACCGGGACGCGGCGTTCCTGCCCAGCGTCTACGTCACCGCCGTGACCCGAGCCGGCGGCCGCGCCGTCCTCCTGCCCCCTGAAGACCCCTGGGCTCTGAGCGAGGTGGCCGAACTCGACGGCCTCATCCTCACCGGCGGCGACGACGTCGACCCCGGACTCTACGAAGCGCGGGCCCACCCCCGCACCCAGGTTCCCAACGTGCGTCGCGACTCCTTCGAGACCACCCTGTACCGGCACGCCCGCACCGCGAATGTGCCGGTGTTCGCGATCTGCCGCGGCGCCCAGATCGTCAACACCGTCCACGGTGGAACCCTGCATCAGCACCTGCCCGACCTCGATGGCTACGGTGCCCACGCGGCTGAGAAGAAGGACGAATTCGCCGAGGTGGAGGTGGCGACGACACCTGATACCGCCGTGGCCGGCCTGATCGGAACCGGGGCCACGGTCAGGTGCCACCATCACCAGGCCATCGACAACCTCGGCGCTGGACTGATCGTGAGCGCACGCTCCGACGACGGCTGCATCGAGGCCCTCGAGACTCCAGACGGTTCGATGCTCGCGGTGCAGTGGCACCCGGAGGAGACCCTTGAGGATCTGCGCCTGTTCACCGGCCTCGTCGAGGCCGCCGCCTGCCGCGCAAAGACAAGGACAACCACGACACTACAGACGCCAACGGAGGCCCACCGATGACCGAAGTGATCAACCCTGCGACCGAGGCACTCATCACCTCGGTCGATGCACACAGCGCCGAATCGACGAAGGATGCGATCGGCCGGGCAGCAGACGCCTTCGGCCGGTGGCGGGCAACGGACCCGGCTGAACGCGCGGAACTGCTGCGCGCCTTCGCCCGCGCCGTCGATGAGGATAGTGAGAACCTCGCCGCGCTCGAGGTCGCCGAGGCCGGGCACACGATCTCCAACGCCCGGGGCGAGGCCGGAAATGTCCGCGACGTCCTCAACTACTTCGCCGGTGGAGTCGAGCGCCACCTCGGCGATCAGATTCCCGTGGCAGGTGGAGTGAACATCACGTTCAACGAACCGCTCGGGGTCGTCGGAATCATCGTGCCGTGGAACTTTCCCATGCCGATCGCCGGATGGGGTTTCGCGCCCGCGCTCGCCGCGGGCAACACTGTGGTCCTCAAACCCGCCGAGCTGACCCCGCTGACGGCGATCCGCCTCGGCGAACTGGCTCTGCAGGCGGGGATTCCTGCCGATGTCTTCCAAGTCATTCCCGGCAAGGGGTCCGTCGTCGGCCAGACCTTCACCGAGGATCCACGGGTCGCGAAGATCGTGTTCACCGGATCCACCGCGGTGGGCGAGACGATCATGGCCGACGCGGCCAAGACGATGAAGCGGACGACGCTGGAGCTGGGCGGGAAGTCCGCGAACATCGTCTTCGGCGACGCGGACCTTGAGCTCGCCGCGGCCACCGCGCCCTATGGAGTCTTCGACAATGCCGGCCAGGACTGCTGCGCCCGCTCACGCATCCTCGTCCACGACTCTGTCTTCGAGCGCTTCATGGAACTTCTCGAACCTGCGGTGTCCGGAGTTGTCGTCACCGACCCCAGCCTCGAGGAGGCAGAGATGGGCCCACTCATCTCGCGCGGCCACCACGAGAGTGTGGCCGGATTCCTCGAAGGCGTCGACATCGCGTTCACCGGCAGTGCCCCCAGCGGTGCTGGCTACTGGATGGCGCCGACTGTCGTGCTCCCGAAAACGCCACGTGATCGCATCGTCACCGACGAGGTGTTCGGGCCCGTCGTGACCGTGCAGCGCTTCAGCGACGAAGCGGAGGCGATCACCATGGCCAACGACTCGCCCTACGGCCTGTCAGGATCGATCTGGACCCGCGACGTCGGCCGGGGACTGCGGGTTGCTCGCGGGGTCGACTCGGGGGCGTTGTCGCTGAACTCCCATTCCGCGGTGCGCTATTCGACTCCGTTCGGTGGGTTCAAACGCTCCGGCATCGGCCGCGAACTCGGCCCCCACGCGATGGATTCGTTCACGGAGACGAAGAACCTCTTCATCGCCACGGACTGACCGTACGACAGACCACCCAAGCTATGGCGCTCAGGCCGATTCGACTCTCACCACCACTGGGCAAAGGACACAACATGAACGAGACAGCAGCCAGGGACTCCGCCCGAATCATCTGCCGGCGCCTCCCGGGGCGGACC